>NZ_JBEXLS010000005.1:0-556312 GCF_040610055.1 Streptomyces sp. NPDC004539
GACACCGACCGTGCGAGGTGTTCAGAGCGGGGCGCCGCATACAGCTCGGCAGTGAGGCTGGCGGGCTGGCGGGCTGGCGGGCTGGCGGGCTGGCGGGCTGGCGGGCTGGCGGGCTGGCGGCCAACCTAGCCCGGGCAGACCGCCTCAGCTCGGCGCCCGCTCGGACCGGCGGCCAACCCGGCCCAGGCAGATCGCCTCAGCCCAGCAGCCCGCTCAGCCCAGCCCGGCGCCCGCTCGGACCGGCAGTCAGCCCAGCCCAGGCAGACCGCCTCAGCCCAGAGGCCACCTCGGACCGACGGTCAGCACAGCCCCGGCAGCCGGCTCGACCCAGCAGCCCACTCAGCCCAGCCCAGCGCCCAGCTCAGCCCAGCGGCCAGCTCAGCCCAGGCAGACCGCCTCAGCCCGGCGCCCGCTCGGACCGGCAGGCCCGCTCAGCCGAACGGCCGGCCCGGACCGACGGTCAGCACAACCCCGGCAGCCCGCTCGGCCCGGAGGCCGGCTCGACCCGGCCGTGTTCATCCGGTGGGCCCCAGGCCCAGCCGCGTCACCACCTCCGCGTCGGCGAGGGCACGCGCGGCCTCTCTCGCCTCGGGCGCGTTCGTGGCGGAGAGTGCTGCTTCGGCGATGGCCTGGCAGCGGGCGAGGGTGTGGTGGCGGAGGGCGTGGCGGACGGCGGGGAGGGCGGGGGCGGACATGGAGAGGCTGGTGATGCCCATGCCGGTGAGGGCCAGGGCCATCAGGGGGTCGGCCGCTGATTCGCCGCAGACGCCTACCGGTTTGCCCGTCGAGTGGCCGGCGCGGGCGGTCGTGGCGGCGAGGGCGAGGACGGCGGGCTGCCAGGGGTCGAGGAGGTCCGCGAGTTCGCCGCGGAGGCGGTCGGTGGCCATCGTGTACTGGGCGAGGTCGTTGGTGCCGAGGGACACGAAGTCGACCTCGGCGAGGATCGCCGCCGCCTGGAGCGCGGCGGCCGGTACCTCGATCATCACGCCGACGGTCCGGATGCCGTGGGCGCGGGCGAGCCGGGCGAACGTCCGGGCCTCGGCGGGTGTGGCGATCATCGGCGCCATCACCCAGACACGGGACTGTTCCGCCGCCGGCAGCGCCCGGGTGGCCTCGCCGAGCGCCGCGAGCTGTTCCTCCAGCAGCTGGGGGTGCGTGCGGACGAGCCGGTAGCCGCGTACGCCCAGCGCCGGGTTGTCCTCGTCGTCGTGGGCGGCGAACGCGAGGGGTTTGTCGGCGCCCGCGTCGAGGGTGCGGATCACGGTCTTCGCGCCGGCGGTCGCGGCCAGGGCCCGGGTGTAATGCGGGAGTTGCCGCTCGCGTGGGGGCGCGGTCGCGGCGTCCAGGAAGAGCACCTCGGTGCGGAAGAGTCCGACGCCCTCGACGGCGGCGGCGTCGAGCTGCTCGATCTCGTGCGGGGTGCCGACGTTGGCGAGCAGCGGCACGGGGTGGCCGTCCGCCGTCGCACCCGGCGCGGTGTCCTCGGCGAGGAGGCGTTCGGTCTCGGCCCTGCGGTGGACCGCCTCGGTGAGGGCGCGGTCCGGGTCCGGGGTGACGGTGCCGTTCGCGGCGTCGACGGCGACGAGGGTCCCCTCGGGGATCAGGGTCGCGCCGGTGGCGCGGACGACGCAGGGGATGCCGAGCTGCCGCGCGATGATCGCGGTGTGCCCGGTGGGGCCGCCCGCCTCTGTGACGAGGGCGGCGACCTGTTCCAGGTCGAGGGCGGCGGTGTCGGCCGGCGAGAGGTCGGCGGCGCACACCACGGACCGCTCCCGCAGGGGCGGCAGTCCGGGGGCGGGGTGTCCGAGGAGGCGTGCGACGACGTGGTCGCGGACGCTGCGCAGGTCGGTGGAGCGTTCGGCGAACAGTCCACCGGCGGCGGTGAGCATCGCGACGACCTCGCCGACCGCCTCGTCCACGGCGGCTGCCGGGCCCTGGCCGTTCTCGATCCGGGCGCGCACCATGTCGGCGAGTTCGGGGTCGGCGGCCATGTCGGCCGTCGCGGCGAGCACCTCGCCGAGTGCGCCCGGTGCGGCGGCGGCCCGCTCGGCGAACTCGCCGGCCACCTCCGTCAGTGCCGTCAGTGCGGCGGCGATCGCCTCGGGGCCGTCCGCCGGGCCGGCGAGCCGGTGTGCTTCCGGTGGGAGGGCTGGGGCGGGGCGGACCAGGGCGAGCGGGGCGATGACGGCGGTGCGGCCGACGCCGATGCCGGACACGGTCCTCGGCGGGTGGGGGGCGGTGCCCATCACCGCTCGTCGAGTTCGGTGGCGAGCAGGGCGGCGAGGTGGTCGAGCGAGGGCCCGGCCGTCTCGTCGTCGGAGGCGAGGATCACGGTCTCGCCCTCCTGGAGGCCGAGGCTCATCAGCATGAGGGTGCTCTTCGCCGGTACCGGGTTCCCGTCCGGTCTGCGGATGCTGACCGGGAGGCCGGCCGTGGCGGCGGCGCGCGCGAAGGCCGCCGCGGGGCGGGCGTGCAGGCCCTGGGAACACAGGACGGTGGCGTGTCGCTCCGGCATTCCTGACTCCTTCTGTCTCTCGTTCGGTGGGGAATTCCGTGGGTGATATCGACGATTTCTCAGGCCGTCATGGAGGGGACCGGGATCGGCGGGACGAATCCCACGTCGAGGACCGCTGTGCGGTTATCGGTGATCTCGACGGTCGTCACACTGCAATTGCCCAGTCCGGCGCGGCCGTCGTGTCCGAGGTGCGCGAGGTAGGTGACGAGGGTGACGCCGTGGCTGACGACGAGGACGTCACCCTCCGGATGGGTGCGTACGATCCGTGCGAACGTGCCGGTGACGCGGGCGAGGTAGTCGGCGGCGGGTTCTCCGCCCGGCAGACCGGGGTGCGTTCCGTCGATCACACTCGCAAAGAACGTGTGCGGGTCGACCTGTCCGTACAGCTCCGGTTCCGGCCGGGCCTCCAGCTCGCCGAACGAGTACTCCCGCAGTCCGTCGTCCGTCCGCAGGGGCAGGCCGTCGTGGTGGCGGAGGATCTCCCGCGCGGTGGCCGTCGTCCGGCCGGACGGGCTGGACCAGGCGGCCGTCAGCTCGATCCCGGCCAAGTGGGCGGCGGTCGCGCGCAGTTGGGGACGGCCGTCGTCGGCCAGCGGTGAGTCGCACCAGCCCTGGAGGCGGCCGGCGGCGTTGTACTCGGTGCGGGCGTGGCGTACGAGGTGGAGTCTCATGAGCGCGCGCCGGCCGGCTCGGGGGTCGTGACCTGCCGGCGTATCCCGTCCAGGGCCGTCATCACCGCGACGCTCTCGTCCAGCGGCATGAGCGGGCTCTCCAGGGCGCCCTCCCGGATGCGGCGTTCGACTTCGAGGGCCTGGAAGTGCAGGCCCCGGCCGGGGAAGGCCGGCGGTTCGAAGCGGCGTACGGGAACGCCGGGGCGGCCCGCGTCGTAGACCGTGAACCCGGTGGAGGTGAACCAGTAGGGGGCGATGTCGATCCAGCCGTCGGTGCCGACGAGGGCGGCGCCGTTCGGGCCGGGGGTGTCCATGGCGGTGAGGGTGGTGGAGGTGCGGCCCTGTCCGTGGCGCATCAGGACGGACGCCCGGGTGTCGACGCCGGCCGGTGTCGTGGCGCCCTCGGCGGTGATCTCGTGGGGTGCGCCCAGGAGGTGGAAGGCGAGCGAAATGCCGTACACGCCGAGGTCCGCGACGGCTCCGCCGCCGAGCGTGGGGTCGTGGTGGCGGCCGGTCGGGGAGTCGTCCAGTTTCTGGAAGTGGTGGGTGACGACGCCGCGCAGCTCGCCGATCGTGCCGCGGGCGAGTTCGGCGCGGAGCTCGGCGGCAGTGGGCAGGAAGCGGGTCCACATCGCCTCCATCGCGAACACCGAGCGGCGGCGGGCGGCGTCCACGACCCGCCGTGCCGAGGGCGCGTCGGAGGTGAACGACTTCTCGACGAGCACCGCCTTGCCCGCCTCGATCGCGAGGACGGCCTGGTCGGCGTGGAAGGGCTGGGGGGTGGCGATGTACACGGCGTCCACGCCGGGGTCGTCGACGAGCCGCTCGTAGGACCCGTGGGAGACGGGAACGCCTCTCTCGCGGGCGAAGCGCGCCGCGCGGTCCGGGTCGCGTGCCGCCACCGCCGTCACCCGCAGGCCGGCGGCGAGGAGGTCGTCGGCGAAGACCCGGGCGATCTTGCCCGCGCCGAGGATTCCCCAGCGAATCCCGTCCGTTCGCATACACAACTCCTCGCTGCCGTTCGACCGGGTCCGGGCAACAAAAAAGACCCGGGCGCGGCTGTCGTACGACAGCTCGTCCCAGGTCTCGCCCGGCTCACACCGGTAACAATCCGTGAACCGCACCGTAACGTCGGGGCGCGCGGGGCGTCAACAGGCAGACGTGCCCGAAAACGGTCTTGCGCGATCTATGGACAGGGAATAGCCCGGGGTCTACTGTCTCGCCCCAAGGCGTACCTCGGTACCCCTTTTCGAAGCTGGGATTGTTACTGGGCCGCAGGCAAGACCCGAGCTGAGATCCGCTGTTCCTGCCGTTCACCGGTGTTCTCCGGTGTTCACAGGAACGGCATTCAGGATCTCGGCTCGGGTCTTTTTGTTTTCAGGAGGAGCCGTGGCAACGGGCAGCAAGTACGAAGTGATCGCCGAAGACGTCCTGCGGGGAGTCGGCGGCAAGGAGAACGTCAGATCCGTCGCGCACTGCGCGACGCGGCTGCGTTTCGTCCTCGACGACCGTTCCAAGGTCGACAAGGAGGCCGTCGAGTCGACGCGCGGTGTGATCGCCGTAGTCGAGGCGGGCGGTCAGTTCCAGGTCGTCGTCGGCAACACGGTCGGCAATGTGTACGAGGTGCTCGTGGAGCGCGGCGTCCCCGAGGCGGGCGGCGGCTCGGCCAAGGGTTTCCTCCCCCGGGCGATGGAGCTGGTCACCAGCATCTTCACCCCGTTCCTTTGGACCCTGGCGGCGGTCGGACTGCTGAAGGCGCTCCTCGCGGTGGTCGTCGAGTTCAGTCCCTCGTTCAAGGGGACGTCGACGTACGCCATCTGGTTCACGGCCGCCGACGCCGCGTTCCAGTTCCTGCCGGTGATGCTGGCGGTGACCGCCGCGAAGCGGTTCAAGGCGAACCAGTTCACGGCGATGGGGATCGCCGGCTCGCTCATCTACTCCGCGACGATCGCCGTCGTCCCCGGCGCGGACGGCACTGCGCAGACGCTTCTGGCGTTCGACCAGGCGGGGGGACAGCTGACGTTCCTGGGTGTCCCGGTCGTCATGGGTACCTATCTGTCCTCCGTGATCCCGATCATCATCGCGGTGTATGTGCAGTCGCGCATCGAGCGGTGGCTGGAGCGGGTGATCCCGACCGTGGTGCGCAACTTCACGGTTCCGCTGGTCACCCTCGCGGTCGTGGTCCCGGCCGTGTTCCTGGCCATCGGACCGGTCGCGAGCTGGGTCGGTGAGGGTGTCTCCTCGGGGGTCGAGCGCCTGTGGGACCTGGCTCCCTGGGCGGCGGGCGGGGTGTTCGGCGGCCTGTGGCAGGTCCTGGTCATCTTCGGTCTGCACTGGGCGTTCGTCCCCGTCATGGCGCAGGAGATCTCCTCCAACGGTCACTCCGTGCTGATCGGCGCGGTGTTCCCGGCGGTGCTGGCCCAGGGGGCGGCGACCTTCGCGGTCTTCCTGCGGACCCGCAACCGCGACCTCAAGGCCGTGGCGGGTCCGGCCGGCCTCTCCGCGTTCGTGTCCGGCATCACCGAGCCGGCGATCTACGGCGTCACCCTGCGCCTGAAGCGGCCCTTCGTGTTCGCGTCCATCGGCGGCGCGGTGGGCGGCGCGATCGCGGCGGCGGGGAACTCGGGGGCGGACGGCTTCGTCGCGCCCGGCGCGCTCACCCTCGCCTCGACGCTGGGCGTCGGCAGCTTCGCCCTCCAGCTGACCGGCTGTGCGATCGCCGTGGCCATCGGCTTCGTCCTCACACTCGTCCTGGGCTTCAAGGACCTGCCCGAGACGCCGGGGACAGCGGCCGGCGACAGCCCCGAGGCCAGGTCCGGGCAGGCGGCGGACGACGGCTCGGTGACCCTCACGGCGCCGGTCGCCGGCCGGGTGATCCCGCTGTCCGAGGTCCCCGACAAGGTCTTCGCGTCCGGCGCGATGGGCTCGGGCCTCGCGGTGATCCCCTCCGAGGGCAAGGTCCACGCGCCCATCGGCGGGACCCTCGTCAGCGTCATGCCGCACGCCTTCGGCATCCGCAGCGACGCCGGCGTGGAGGTGCTCGTGCACATCGGCCTCAACACCGTCGAGCTCAAGGGCCGGGGGTTCACCCCGGCGGTCGTCCAGGGCCAGCGGGTGGAGGCGGGCGACCTGCTCACGGACGTCGACCTGAAGACGATCACCGACGCTGGCTACGACCCGCTGACCGTCCTGATCGTGACCGACGCGGCCGGCCACTCCGCGGTGGTGCCGACCGCCACCGGCGAGGTCCGGGCCCGGCACGCCGCCCTCGACCTGATCGGCTGACCACCTCCCTCACCCCCGGAGAGAACACATGACCGGCCCCACCCCCCTGCCCTTCCCCGAGACCTTCCTGTGGGGCGGCGCGACCGCCGCCAACCAGATCGAGGGCGCCCACGACGCCGACGGCAAGGGCCTGTCCATCCAGGACGTCCTGCCCAAGGGCCTGATGGCACCGCGGACCTCCCGCCCCACCCCCGACAACCTCAAGCTGGAGGGCATCGACTTCTACCACCGCTACGCCGAGGACATCGCGCTCCTCGCGGAGATGGGCTTCAAGGTCTTCCGCTTCTCCATCGCCTGGAGCCGGATCTTCCCCAACGGCGACGACGAACTCCCCAACGAGGCCGGTCTCGCCTTCTACGACCGGGTCCTCGACGAGCTGGAGAAGCACGGCATCGAGCCGCTCGTCACCATCTCCCACTACGAGACGCCCCTGGCCCTCGCGGAGAAGTACAACGGCTGGACCAGCCGGAAGATGATCGGCTTCTACGAGCGCTACGTCCGTGTCCTGTTCGACCGCTACGGCCGGCGCGTCAAGTACTGGCTGACCTTCAACGAGATCAACTCGCTCCTGCACTTCCCGATCATCGGCGGCGCGATCCTCACCCCGCCCGAGGAACTCTCCCGCCAGGACCTCTTCCAGGCCATCCACCACGAACTGGTCGCCAGCGCCCTCGCCACCCGCATCGCGCACGAGACGATGCCGGACGCGCGGGTCGGCTGCATGATCCTCGCCATCCCCGTCTACCCGCTCACCCCCGACCCAGCCGACGTGCAGGCCGTGCTGGACGCCGACCACGCCAACCTCCTCTTCGGCGACGTACACGTACGCGGCACGTATCCGGGCTACGCGCTGCGGCACATGCGGGAGAACGGCATCGAGCTGGACATCACCGACGAGGACCGCGAGATCCTCAGGAACACCGTCGACTTCGTGTCGTTCAGCTACTACATGAGCGTCTGCGAGACCGCCGACCCCGAGCGGCGGCAGACGGGCGAGGGCAACATCATCGGCGGGGTCAGCAACCCGGCGCTGCGGGCCAGCGAGTGGGGCTGGCAGATCGACCCGGCCGGCCTCAGGATCGTCCTCAACCAGTTCTGGGACCGGTGGCAGAAGCCGCTGTTCATCGTCGAGAACGGGCTGGGCGCCAGGGACGAGCTGGTCGAGGCCGACGGCGTGCCCACGGTCCACGACGACTACCGCATCGCCTACCTCAACGACCATCTGGTGCAGGTCGGGGAGGCGATCGACGACGGCGTCGACGTCCTCGGCTACACCCCGTGGGGCTGCATCGACCTCGTCAGCGCGAGCACCGCGCAGATGAGCAAGCGATACGGCTTCGTGTACGTCGACCGCGACGACGACGGCGAGGGCACCCTCGCCCGGCACCGCAAGAAGTCGTTCCACTGGTACGCCGACGTCATCCGGACCAACGGCGCGAGCCTGGACCGGGGCGACGGGAGACTCTGACCCCGGCAACCCCCGTGGCCGTGCCGGGAAAGGGGACTATTGTTCTCCTTCCGGCGCGGCCAGATAGGACTCACGCAACGATGCGCGTCAAGAAGGTGTTCAACAACAACGTCGTCCTCGGCGTTGACGAGCACGGCGCCGAGACCGTTCTCATGGGCCGGGGGCTCGGCTTCCAGGTCAGGCCGGGGGACGGGCTGGACGCCGGCAGGATCGAGCGGCACTTCGTCCCGCAGGCCATGCCCGCCGAGCGGCTCGCCGCGCTGGCCGCAGCGATCCCCCTCGACGAGATCGAGGTGATGGAGGAGGTCGTGGCCGACGCCCGGGAGCGGCTGGGCGCGGACATCAGCGAGCACGTCCTGCTGCCGCTGGCCGACCACGTCCACCTGGCGCTGGCCCGGGCCCGCGTGGGAACCCAGATCGAGTACCCGCTCAAGTGGGAGATCGAGAACCTGTACCCGGCGGAGGCCGCCACCGGCAGGGCCGCCCTCGACATCATCGAACGGCGCCTCGGGGTCCGCCTCGACGGGGACGAGGCGCTCCCCCTCGCCCTGCACTTCGTCAACGCCCAGATCGGCTCCGGCTCCGGCGGAATCGCTGCGACGATGCAGATGACGCAGTGGCTGCGGGTCGCCCTCGAAACGATCGGCGAGCGCCACGGCGTCGAGATCGACCAGCACTCCCTCGCCGCCGCCCGCTTCATCACCCACCTGCGCTACCTCTTCCTGCGCGCCCGGGACGGCAAGCCGACCCCGGAGGTGGGCGACGGCATCGGCGAGGCCGTCCGCCAGGCCAAGCCCCTCCAGTACGCCACCGCCGAACGCCTCGCGCACAAGATGGAGGAGATGTTCGCCTGGACCGTCGGCCGCGAGGAGATCCTCTACCTCGCCCTGCACGTCAGCCGGCTGACGGCACGCGACGACTCGACGGAGGACACCCGTGCCGACACCTAGCGACGACGCCGAGACGGCGGCGGCACTTCTGCGCGCCGTCGGCGGCCGGGAGAACGTCACCGGCCTGACCCACTGCTTCGTCCGGCTCCGCTTCCGACTCCGCGACCCTGCGGCGGCGGACGTCGAGACCCTCACCGCACACCCCGTCGTCGCGTACGCCACCTGGCAGCTCGACGAACTCCACATCGCCCCACGCCGCGGCCTCTTCCGCCTCTACGAGGAACTGGAGAACCTCCTCGGCGAGCCGGCCCCGGACTGAGGCACGGGTGTCCGGGGCCGCCACCCGCGCCGCTACGGTACGGCGACCTCGATGACCTGGCCGTCCGTCGTGGCGACGGCACTGCTGCTGCTCAGGGCGTCGTAGCAGCCGTGGACGGCACGCCGATGATGACGGAGTCCGCGTGCCACGAGGGGTCCCCGACGCCGATCGTGATCCGCAGGGTCACCGTCACGTCGTCGGCCCGGGTGGCCGACGAGCGGCGGCGACGGTGGCGGTCCGCTTCGTACGGAACATGTGTGGCTCCTTCTCAGTTGTGGGGCCCGGGTTGCGCACACACGGCTGTCATATCTTTCAACAAACTTCGTCACAACAGCCTCGAATCCGAATGACGGACCGTCAACTCACTCTGACTGAAAGACAGTTGCTCAGAACGAATGCCAGAGCGCCACGGCCAACTGGGCGTCGATCGCCTCCATCGTCGTCAGGTAGCCGTCGCCGATGCGGTAGTGGGGGGTGACGTGGTTGCGGGTCGACTGGAGTGCGGCGATGGACAGGCCGGACCAGTTGTTCTCGAAGTCCACGGCGTTCACGTTGAGGAACGGGCCGCCGCCGGTCGGCCGGTTGCTGCTGATGACCGACGATGTGCCCGTGGTGTAGGACTGGCTGTTACGGATCGCGTCGCTGACGCGGTTCGCGATGAAGTCGAACCGGGCACCTTCGGCGAACGCCTGCGTCAGGATCAGCAGCGCCCGTGCCTGGTCCCGGCCCGCCGAGGTGTAGCGCGCGCTGCCCAGCTCGCGGATCGAGCCCTGGATGGTGGTCAGGGAGATGCCCAGGCTGTCGCGGCTGATGGCGGCGTGCCTCTCCATCCCGTTGTAGTTGACCCAGTCGTCGAGTTCGTTGGCGCGGGCGCCCGCGTAGGTGCTGGGCCCCTCGCCGAGCCGGTAGTACTGGTTCGTGGCGTCGTTGCGCCAGCCGACGATGTACAGGTTCCTCGCGTTGAAGACCAGCGTGACGCTGTTGTGCTCGTCCATGACCAGGGAGACCGGGAAGTAGTCGTCCACATTGCGGGCGAGGGTGATGCCGCCGTAGAGCGGAGTGCCGTTCACCCGCCGGCGGAGGTCGTCGATGATCCTGTCGTAGCGGTGGGCGATCTCCGAGTGGACACCGGTCGCCATCTCGTAGCTGACGCCGTCGGTCGGTGTGGTCGCGGAAGCCAGTTTGACGTCGTCGCCGAGCGAGGTGTGCGGCGCCTGGGAGAGACCGGTGACGGCGAGCGCGCCGACGAGTACGGCCGGGATGACGGTTCTGGGGCGGATCTTGCCCAGGACGGAGGATCGGGACATGGCGCTGTACTCCTGTGGTGTGGGTGGGGATGGTGTGGTGCGGGTCCGTCAGAGGGTCGAGCGCAGGTGGCTGACCGTGACGAAGTGGAAGCCCTGGGCCGTGAGGACGCGCAGGATCTCGGGGACGGCGGCGACCGAGGTGGGGTGGATGTCGTGCATCAGGACGACGTCGTTGCGTTCGGCCTTGCCGATGACGGTCCGCGCGACCTTCGTGGCGTCGCGGTACTTCCAGTCCTCGGTGTCGACGTCCCACAGCACGGGCGACAGCGTGGTCGCGGCCTTCACGTGGGCGTCGACGGCGCCGTAGGGCGGGCGGAAGACGGTGGGCTCCTTGCCAGTGGCGGCCTTGATGGCGGCGCTGGTCCGGTTGAGCTGGTAGGCGATCTGCTCGGAGGTGAGCTTGGTGAGGTCGGGGTGGCTCCAGGAGTGGTTGCCGACCTCGTGCCCGGCGCGGGCCTCGGCGCGCACCAGGTCGGGGTGGGCGGCGACGTTCTGGCCGACGGTGAAGAAGGTCGCGCGGGCCTTGTACTGCGCGAGATGGGTCAGCAGGGTCCCGGTCTCCGGGACGGCCGGGCCGTCGTCGAAGGTCAGCGCGATGCACTTCACCTGCGCGCAGTCGGTGTCGTCGTCGCCGGATGCGGTGTGGGTGGGGACGGCCGGCTCGGGGGTGTGCGTGGCGCCGAGGTCGAGCGTGCTGCTCGGCGTCCCGGTCTGCCGCTGGACGCGCGCGCCGAACGCGGACAGCCAGGGCGTGACCGTCGCGCTGGGCAGGACGACGACGTAGACCCCGGCGGCCGGGACGCCGACGTCACCGCGGTCGAAGGTCAGCCGCAGTCCCCCGTTGGCGGTGAACTCCATGTCGTCGAGTACGGCGGCCCGCTCGGCCTGGTCGGCGAACGTGCTGTCGAGCGCGGTGCCGTCCACCCCGTCCCGCCCCTTGAGCCGGCTCTCGACCTCGGTGAGAAAGGCGTCCCGGGAGGCGTCGGCGATGAGCCCGAGGGCCGTCCGGTAGGCGCCGGCCTTCCCGTCGTACCAGTACGTCGCGCTCGACAGCCCGGAGCCGGCGGCGCTGGTGTCCTGGGTGGTGAGCCGGACGCCGAGGACGTCGCCGGAGGCGACCAGGAAATGGAGGCTGATGTTGAACTCGGGGCCCTCCGCGCCGGACGCGCACCCGGCGGAGCGGAACGTGGCCAGGCGCCGCTCCACGTCCTTCTTCATCACGGCCGTCATCGCCTCGGCGCCCGGCACCTCCGGGTAGCTCGTCGCGAACGCGCAGGACTGCTGCTCGCTGCTGTCGCTGACGATCCTCAGGCCCTTGATCTTCGACGGGTCGACGACATGGACGGAGCCGGCGGTGGCGGCGGACGCGGACTCCGCGGCGGAGGACCTCACGTCCGGGACACCGGACGAGCAGGCCGCCGTCAGCGAGAGGGCGCCGATCAGCAGGACCGACGGGACGAGGGAGTGAGTGCGCATGGGACCAGAACCTGAGGGAGGAGTGGGGCCGACGTCACCGGCGGGGTGAATCGGTTGTTCTGGTCAGGACTGTGCAGGTCGGAGACGTTTTTCAGCGACGGGAGCAGACCCCTGAAAAATCGGGGCGGCGGGCGTTCCCCGCCGAGCACCGGTGGTTCGCCCGCCCGTTCAGCACAGTTTCCGGTACGGCGCGTCGGGGACGTACGTCCGCCACTGGGCCTCGCTGAGCCCGCCGCCGGTGCGGGCGCAGATGGTGTGGATGGCCTGCTTCGGGGCGAGGGGGAGATGCCACAGGGGGACGTGGGGGCTGGTCGCGTAGAGAGTTGCGGTGTCCGGGGTGAAGGCGAGGGAGGTGATGCCGTCGCCGGGTGTGGGCTGGTCGCCGCCGAGGGGCTGGCCCCCGGCGGTGTCCCACAGCCGCAGGGTTCCGCCGCTGCCGCCGACGGCGAGGGTGGCGCCGTCGGCCGAGAAGGCGAGCGCCTTCACCGCTTCCGGCTCGCCCTGGGAGACCGTGTCGGCGGTGCCGGTGAGCGCGCCCGTGCGGTCGCGCAGGCCGCCGTCCCAGAAGGTGACGTGCCCGGTGCCGTCGCCGACGGCCAGCAGGGTGCCGTCCGGGCTGAACGCCAGGGCGGTCACGTCGCGCCCGTCGGCGAGCGCGCGTCCCGTGACCTTCGCGGAGTCCGGGTCGGCGTACTGGCCGTCCGAGCCGACGACCAGGTCTCCGTCCGGCCGCACGGCGAGGGTCTGGCCGGAGAGACCGCGCAGGGTGGCCGTCTGACGGCGGCGCCGGACGTCCCACACCTCCGTCATGTGGTCGTCCGTGGAGGCGCGGGCGACCAGCAGGGTCCGGCCGCCCGGCCCGAGGGCGAGCGCGGTCGCGGGGCGGTCGGCGGCACCGGAGGTGTCCAGGACCGTACGCGCCTTGTGCGCCCGGACGTCCCACACGGTGAGGCGCAGGCGCAGCGAGCCGTGCGCGGAGTACGTGTCGGCGACGGCCAGCTCCCGTCCCTCCGGGCTGAAGGCGAGGAGCGGGACCTCCCCGCCGGACTGGCCCGGCAGGGTGCCGAGGGAGCTGTGGGCGAGGACCGCGCCGGTGCGGGTGGAGAGCAGATCGAAGCGGTAGCCGTCGCCGGAGCGGGCGAGGGTGGCGAGCGTGGCGCCGTCCGGGCTCAGCACGCCGGAGTCGGTGGCGGCGGAGTGCCAGGGGGCGCCGAGCGAGTCGGCCAGGTCGAGGGTGTGGACGGTGGCGCCGTCCAGGTAGCGCAGCAGGTGCCGCCCGCCCGGGTCCCAGGTCAGGCCGGCGGTGTCGGCCCCGGCGAGGGGCTGCCGGAAGATCTGGGTGCCGCCGGTGGCCAGGCGCCACACGGCGAGTTCGCGGCCGTCGGAGGTGGCGAGGAACTCGCCGTCCGGGGAGAGGCCGGCCTCGGTGAAGCCGGCGTCCTGGGCGCTGGCGAACTCGTCGAGCGTGCGCCCGCCGCGGACGTCCCACACCCGGACCGTCGTGCCGTAGACGGCGGCGAGCCGCTTGCCGTCCGCGCTGAAGCGGAGCTGGCGGGTGCCGTTGTCGGCGCCCGAGCCGGTGCCGCACAGCAAGCGGTCGGTCTTCTCCCAGTCGCCGGTGAGGCGTTTTCCGCGGGCCGTGTCCCAGAGTTGGAGCGGGCCGTCGGCGGGGCAGAGGGCGAGCAGCCGGCCGCCGGGGCCGACGGCCGCCGCAGAGAGGGTGCGCGGGAGGCCGGTGGTGAAGAGGGTCTCGCCGTCGGACGTGCGGTGAAGCCGGACCGTGCCCGGCCCGTCCACCGGCCCGGTGAGGTAGGCGCTCCCGTCGGGCGCGCTGCTCTGGAGGGCCGTGCCGCCCAGTTCGGCGGCGGAGGCGTCGCGGGGGAGGTTCCACAGTTTCTCGGCGCCGTCGGGTCCGATGACGTCGAGGTAGGCGGAGCCGGGGCCCGCGCCGGCCACCTCGGTGCCGGTCGGCAGGCGGTGGGTGGCCGTGGCCCGGTGGGCGGCCACGTTCCACAGGGTCACCGTGGCGCCGTCGACGCTGAGCAGGGTCCGGCCGCCGTCGGTGAGGAAGCGCCGGACGTCGTTGCTGGAGCGGGGGTCGGTGAAGGCGTCGCGCTGCGGCTGGGCCAGGGCGCCGAGCAGGGCCGAGCGGGACTCGGTGAGGGGGGCGATCCGCCAGGCCGCGACCCCGAGCAGGGCGGCGGTGCGGGGGTCGGTGGAGCGCAGTCCGTCGGCGACGGCGGCCACGCGGCGGGCGGCGGCCTTCGCGGCCTCCTCCTGGCTCACCCGGTCGCGCTCCCAGGCGATCAGACCGGCGACCAGTGCCAGCACGAGCACCGCGGACAGACCCACGATCAGGGAGCGGGTCCGGCGCAGCGTGCGGTTCTCTGCCTGGCGCTCGGTCTCGCGGGCGGCGAGGGAGGCGGTGAGGAAGGATCGTTCGGCGGGGGTGAGGTCGTCGTCGGGCGCGGGAGCGGTGCCGCTGCCCGGCACGGGGACGGTGAGGTCGCCGTCGGGCGCAGGCGCGGTGCCGCTGCCCGGCACGGGGACAGTGAGGTCGTCGTCCGGCGCAGGCGCGGTGCCGTCGCCCGGGGCGAGCGCGGTGAGGTCGTCGTCCGGCGGAAGGGCGAACAGTTCCTCCGCGCGGGCCAGCCGTGCGCCCCGGTACAGCGCGCCGGGGTCGTGTGCGAGGTCCGCCCAGCCGCGTGCCGCCTCGCCGAGGCCGCGCTGGGCGCGCAGCCGGTCCCGGTCCTCCTCGATCCAGCCGGTGAGCCGGGGCCAGCCGGTGATCAGCGCCTCGTGGGCGAGTTCCACGGTGTCGCCGTCGAGGGTGACGAGGCGGGCGTCGGCGAGGTGCTCCAGTACTTCGGGCGCCCCGTCGCCGAGTTCGGCCCGGGAGGCGGGGCGACGTGTGTCGGCCGTGCCGTCTCCGGGCGCGATCAGCCGGAGCAGGATGCGGCGCGCGGTGCGGGCCCGGTCCGGCGGGAGTTCGCCGTACACGTGCTCGGCGGTGGCCGCGATCGCGCCCTGTACGCCGCCCGTCTCCTCGTACGCCGCCAGGGTCAGCAGCCGGGCCCGGCGGCGGCGCCAGGTCTCCAGGAGGGCGTGGGAGAGCATGGGGAGGGCGCCGGGGCGGTCGACGACCTCGTCGACGACGCGTGAAGTGAGCGCGCGTTCCACGTTCAGGCCGGCTGTGGCGGCCGGGCCGGTGATGACCTCGCGCAGTTCGTCCCGGGTCATCGGCCCGACCAGCAGACTGGCCCGGCAGACCGCGTCGGCCAGGTCGCGGTGGCCGGCGCAGTGGCCGTAGAAGTCGCCCCGGACCGCGATCACGACCCGCAGGCGGCTCTCCGGGCGGCGGGAGGCGAGGAGGAGGTCGAGGAACCGGTCGCGTTCCCCGCGGTCCGAGCAGAGGGTGAACAGCTCCTCGAACTGGTCGACGATCACCCAGGTGTCGAGGTCGCCGTCGCGCGGGACGAGCGCCTTCTCGTGGGCGGACGCCGGCCGCTCCCCCGGGGTGAGCACGCGGATCACGGCGGGCCGCCGGTCGCCCTCCTCCTGCCGCAGCCGGGGGATGAGCCCCGCCCTCAGCAGGGACGACTTGCCGCTCCCGGACGGTCCGAACACCGCCGCGAACCGGTGTCCGCGCACCAGCTCCACCGCCTCCGAGACCAGCGCGTCCCGGCCGAAGAACAGGTCGCTGTCGTCCGCCTCGAAGCGGGCCAGCCCCCGGTAGGGCGGCCGTTCGTCCGGCGCGGGCTCCCTCAGCAGCGCGTCCGTGTCCCGCCAGCGCCGCTCCCATTCCTCCGGGTCGGCGTCCAGCGCCTCGGCGTACGCCCGCACCACCGCCAGCGACGGCAACTGCTCGCCGGCGGCGGCCTGCGACATCGCGGTGATGGAGTACCCGGCGCGCCCGGCCATCTCCCGGTACGGCGGTTTCCCCGCCTTCTCGCGGAGTTCGCGCAGCTCGTACGCGAACCGCTGCACGGGCCCGGCACCGGGGTCGACCGGCTTCTCACGTCGTCCCACGAATGCCTTCCCGGTGTCCGAGGCCAGCTTTGAAACGCTTCAGGAGCGAGCTGCCGCCCAAGGTACGTTTCCGGCCGATCCCCTCGCAATTCGCGTCCGCATGATGTGCCGGGGAGGGGTGGACACCCTTATTAACACCCGGGTCGGCGGCGGGGTGAGGTCAGGTGGAAATCCGGATTGTCCGGCGGGGACGGGGACACGGACGCTTCGGGGCGAGCACTTTCACTTTGCCGAAGGGAACTGTTGTGTCGACCGAAGCACGGGGCGGACTCCCCCGCCGATCGATCCTGGCCGCCATGGTGGCCGCCGGCGTCGTGACGGGCGCGGGCGGACTGGTGCTGGCCGGCGCGCGCAGCGCCGTGGCCGCGCAGGGCGCGGACATCAGCTGGCAGATCACCAGCGAGCCCGCCGACGCCCGGGTGCAGTACGCCACCCTGATCAACGGCATCCGCCAGGCGGTCTCCGACCACCGGGTGCGGCCGGACGGCGGGCGGCCCGTCGACGTCACCGCGAGCGACGGGACGAACCAGTTCATCACCGTCGACCTCCAGGCGGAGGACCGGCCGGAGTTCCTGCGGCTCTTCGTGCGCCGCTCGGACGCCTACATCCTGGGGTTCCGGCCGGGTGCCACGAACGGCGAGGGCACCGTGCAGCTGGCCGACGCCTTCTTCACCCTCGAAGCGGGCGTGCAGTTGCCGGGCGCCACCGCCACCAACACCCAGACCCGTTTCAACGGGCACGCGAGCTACAGCAGTCTGCCCACCCGCAACGGCATGCAGATCTCGCCCACCTCCCTCAACAACGCGGTGCTGACCCTGCACAACGCCTCCACGGTCAAGATGGACGACGCCGAACCGGCGCTCCTCCAGCTGATCGTGGCGCTCGCCGAGGGCGCGCGGTTCCGGGAGCAGGCGGCCGAGACCGCGACGGCCTTCGGCCGGGGTCTGCCGTTCACCGTCACCCCCCAGCACATGGACCGGCAGAACAACTGGGCCAGGGCGAGCACCGCCCTCCTCGGCGCGATCGCGCTGGGGGAGGCGGTCCTGACGCCCGAGATCGAGATCGGCGAGGTCGTCTACGCGACCGTGCGCGCCCTCACGGCCCTGCTCATGCTGGCCCACCACTCGGGCAAGAACACCCGGGGGCGGGGTCTCGCGGAGGGCACCACGTCCTTCGTCGCGGCCGACGGGACCGGTGACCACCGGACCGTGCAGTCCGCGATCGACGCCGCTCCGTCGGGCGGGAGCCCGTACACCGTGTTCGTGGACAAGGGCGACTACCACGAGGTGATCACGGTCCCCGCGAACCGGCGGTGGCTGACGCTCATGGGGGTCACCGGCGTCGCCGAGGACGTCGTCGTCCACAACACGAGGGCGCACGGCATGCTGAAGCCGGACGGCACCCAGTGGGGCACCGAGGGGAGTGCCGTCGCCACGTTCAAGGCGCCCGACCTGACCGTGCGGGACCTGACGGTGTCCAACACGTTCGACCCGGTGGCGCATCCGGAGGTCGACGAGTTCGAGACGCAGGCGGTCGCGGTGGCCGCCAAGGGCGACCGGCAGGTGTACCGCAACGTCCGGATACTCGGCCGTCAGGACACCCTGCTGGTGAAGGGGGAGACGCCGACGACCGAGGCCCGGCAGTACTTCGTCGAGTGCTTCATCCGGGGCAGCGTCGACTTCGTCTTCGGCAACGCCACGGCGGTGATCGACCGCTCCACCCTGCACATGCTGCCCTGGCCCGGCGGCACGATCCTGGCGCCGAACACCGACTCCCGGAAGAAGTACGGCATCCTCGTCACGGGCTGCACGATCGCCTCGACCGCGCTGCCGAGGACGATGTACCTCGGCCGCCCGTGGCACAACGCGCCCGAGGTCCAGCCGCAGGCGGTGGTCCGCGACACGCTCGTGGCGGGGGCCGTCAACGACCCCCAGCCCTGGACCGACATGACGCCGGACTACCACTGGTCGCAGGCCCGGTTCAGGGAGTTCGACAACTCGGGCCTGGGAGCCGGTCAGGGGGCGAACGCGCCCAAGCTGACCGCCGCCGAGGCCGCCGACCACACGGCGGAGAAGTACCTGGCCGGCTCCGACCGCTGGAACCCGCTCGCCGGCAACGGGGTGGGGGGTATCGGCTGACCTGCTACATGCCGCGCACCTCGTTCGTCGTCCACCAGATCGCCAGCTGGGTGCGGCGGGCGAGGCCGAGTTTGGCGCGGATGTTGTCGATGTGGCCCTCGACCGTGCGGGCGGAGAGGACGAGTTCGGCGGCGATCTGGCGGTTGGTCATCCCCTCGGCGACGAGGGCGGCCACCTGCCGTTCCCGGGCGGTGAGGCGTTTGAGTGCCGGTGGGAGGTCCGGGGAGAGACCGTGGCGGACGGCTCGCTCCGGGCTGTCGCACAGGCCCCGGCTCTCCTCGAACAGCTTCGTGTAGACGGCCGGGCCCAGGGCGGCGACGGTGTCCTCGACACAGCGGGCGTGGTCCTCGGCCATCCTCGGCCCGAACGCGGAGAGGGAGCTGCCGGCGTCGTGCCAGAGGGCGGCGGCGGCACCGAGCAGCCCGGCGGCGCGTTCGTGGCCGCCGCGCTCGGCGGTGGCCCAGGCGAGGAGTTCCAGCATCCGGGCGACCATCGCGTGGTCGTTGAAGCCCCGCATGCACTCCAGCGCCGCCCTGGCCCGCTCCTCGGTCGCCGCGCTCTCCCCACGGGACCAGGCCGCGTGCCCCAGGGCGAGGAGGACCTATGCGCGCCCCCACCGCTCGCCGTTCGCCTCGGCGGCGGCGATCAGCCGCTCCCCCGTCTCCGTCGCCCGGGGGTCCCCGGCGTACGCCTGGACGCAGGCCAGCGAGAGCAGCCAGGACGCGGCCTCGCGTTCGTCGCCCAGCTCCGTCACGGCGCCGAGCGCCTCCTCGTAGCGGGCGATGCTCTCCGCCAACTCGCCCCGGTAGTGCGCCGACACGCCCCGGAAGCCGCTCACCTGGGCCCGTGTCCAGGGGTCGGCCAGCCGTTCGGCGAGTGCGGCGGCCTCGTGCAGGAAGCGGTCGGCCGCCGCGAGGTCGCCCTGCGTCTGCGCCAGCCAGGTCGCGGTGAACAGCGCCCGCACGCGGGCCGGGGTGGGTTCGGGGGCGGCGGACAGGGCGCGGTCGAGCTGGGTGCGGCCCTCGTCGAGGAAGCCGCCCACGAACCAGTGCCAGCTCAGCGCGGCGGCCAGCGCGCACCGGGCCTGCGGGTCGGCGCCGGGGGTCAGGGCGGCGAGCAGGTTCGGGTGTTCGGCGCGCAGCAGGGCCAGGTTCTCGGCCTGGTCGGCGCCGTACCAGTGGCGGTCGATGCGCCGGGCGAGGGCGAGGAAGTACGCCTGGTGCCGGTGGACCAGCTCACTCTCCTCCCCGGACTCCGCGAGCCGCTCCCGGCCGTGGCGCCGGATGGTCTCCAGCAGCCGGTGGCGCGGCAGTCCGTCGACCTCGCAGGTCAGGACGACGGACTGGGCGACGAGCCGGTCGAGGAGGTCCGGCACCTCCGCGCGGTCGATGCCGCCCTCGGGGCCGGGGCCGGCGCAGACGTGTTCGGCGGCCTCCAGGTCGAAGCCGCCCGCGAAGACCGTCAGCCGGTTCCAGAGCAGCCGTTCGGCGGGGGTGCACAGTTCGTGGCTCCAGACGATGGTCCCGCGCAGCGTGCTCTGGTGCGGCGGCCTCGTCGGGCAGCCGCCGGAGAGCAGCGCGAAGCGGTTCTCCAGCCGGTCGGCCACCTGGGTCACCGTGAGGGTGCGCAGCCGGGACGCGGCGAGTTCGATGGCCAGCGGCAGTCCGTCCAGACCGGCGCACAGGCGGGTGACCTCCGCCCGGTTCGCGTCGGTGACCCGGAAGCCGGGACGTACGGCGCCGGCGCGCTCCTCCAGGAGGGTGGCCGCGTGTTCGGGGGGCATCGGCGGGACGGTGTACACGTACTCGCCCGTGAGGGCCAGGTTCCGGCGGCTCGTCGCGAGGACGCGGAGTCCGGGGGCGGCCCGCAGCAGGGTCTGGGCGAGGCGGGCGCAGTCGTCGGCGAGGTGTTCGCAGTTGTCGAGGACGATCAGGGCGCGCCGGTCGGCGAGGTGGCGTGCGAGCCGTTCCGTGACGGGCCGCATGCCCTGCTCCGGCATCCGCAGGGTGGTCGCGACGATCTCCTCCAGGGCGGCGGGCTCCCGCAGCGGGGCCAGGTCGACGAACCACACGCCGTCCTCGAACACCCCGCCGACCTGGCCGGCCACCTCCAGCGCCAGGCGCGTCTTGCCGATCCCGCCCGCTCCGGTGAGCGTCACCAGGCGGTACGTCTCCAGCAGCCCGGTGACCTCGTCGGCCTGCCGCCGGCCGCCGACGTAGCTGGTGAACGCGGCGGGGAGGTTTCCTGGCGGCGCCGTCCCGGTCGTCTCACTGTTCCCCGCATACGGACCGAAGGTCATGCGCGGGCCCGGACGGGGAGGACGATCGCGGAGGGGTGTTCCGGGTCGTGGTGGACGCTCTGGTCGGCGGCGCGCAGGACCGTGGCGGTGGCGTGGGGTTCGCCGGTGCCGGGGTTGCGGGCGTAGCGGGGGAAGGCGCCGCTGGAGACCTGGACGCGGATGCGGTGGCCGCGCCTGAAGAGGTGGGCGGTGGGCCACAGTTGGACGGTGACGGCCCGCGTCCCGTCCGCGTCGGTGAGGCTGACCAGCCCGTCGCAGACGTTGCGGGAGCGGCCCCCGGGGTCGACGTCGCAGAGGCGGACGAAGACGTCGGCGTGGGGGAGGCTGGAGCGGAAGAAGATCTCGGCGTCGACCTCTCCGATGATCTCCACGTCCTCGTCGAGGGCGGGGGTGGTGTAGGTCAGGACGTCCGGGCGGGCCTCCAGCGCGGTGTTGTCGGCACGGCCGCCGCCCGTGAGCATCCGGACGCCGCCGACGGCCGGGGTGGGGTCCGCGGGGTCGTAGCGGTAGCGGTCGGGCTCGGAGGCGGCCGGGGGTTCACCGGCGAGTCCGCCGCCCGGCTGGAGGTGGAAGCGCGTCGGTTCGTAGCCCTTGGGCGGCCAGGTGTCGGCGTCGCGCCACGCCTCCTCGCCGGTGACGTAGAGCCGGACCGGGGCCCGCTGCGGCGGCTCGACGCCGCGGGCGTGGGCGAGACCGAAGGCGACCGTCTCGTCGATCGCCCCGTTGTCCAGGCCGCTGTGGGTCCACGGGCCGATCGTCAGGCGGGCCGGGCGTCCCGCGTCCTGGAGGCTGCGGAAGTCGCGCAGCTGGGCGGGGAGGAAGATGTCGTACCAGCCGGCGATCGAGCTGACCGGTACCGTCACCGCGGCCACCCGGTCCCGGTGGTCGCAGCCGTCCCAGCGCGGGGAGTCGGCGTCGTGGGCGAGGATGTCCTGGATGATCTGGCTGCGCTCGCCGATCGCGGCCGTGTCGGCGCGGTCCAGCGGAAGCGTCCTGAGCGCCCGCCCCGTCCTCCGGGTCTGGAACGGCATGCGCAGGACGGCGCCGCGCCGCTCCTGGGTGCCGATGAGCGCGCCCCACACGACCGGCGTCTCCAGCGAGAACCCGTCCGCTCGCAGGAACTCCATCGCCAGCGTCGACGCCGTGAACTGCGGGATCATCGCCTTGACCTGCGGCGGCAGCCGGTCGGCGACGGCCCACTGGACGTAGCCGAGGTAGCTGGGCCCGCACAGCACGACCGCGTCGCCGCACCAGGGCTGGGCCACCAGCCAGTCGAGGGTGGCGAGCCCGTCCTCGCGTTCCTGCCGCATCGGGTCGAAGTCGCCGCCGGAGCCGAACGTGCCGCGCGTGCTCTGCAACAGCACCTGGAAGCCGCGCTCCGCCAGGGGCCTCGCCTGGAGGGCGGCGAGCATGCCGCGCCGACCGTAGGGGCAGCGCAGGAGGGCGGTGGGCAGGCCCTCTCCCCCGGTGCGCGGCGCCCAGCGGTCCGCCAGCAGTTCCACGCCGTCGGGCATCGGCACGCGCAGCTCACGCTGGACGACGAGATCCCTCGTCAGCGGCTCGGACAGCTTCATCCTGCGCTGGAGCAGGGAGTTGATCAGGTTCACCGGGCGTGCCTTCTTTCTGCGGGGTGCCGCCGGGAGGGAACTTCAGTGCGGGAGCGGTGAACTCGGCGACACGGAACAGCCTGTCGACCAGTCCTTCCACGTCGAGGGGGTCGGGTCCGTCGACCACCCAGGCGGTGACCAGCGCGCTCGCTCCGCCCGTCAGGTACTGGGCGAGGTCCTCGGCCGTACGCGCGTCGAGATCCGGGTACAGGCTCCTGACCGAGGTGTGGTTCAGCGCGTCGAAGAACGCGTGGAGCGTCCGGTTCATCGCGTACGCGCACGCCCCGGTCAGCATCGGGCGGTAGAACCGCCGGTGGCGCGCGAAGTGCCGGGCCATGTCCAGGGCCTGGGGGCGCAGGGACGCGGGGAAGTCCTCGCCCGTCCCTGACGGCACCTCACGTTCCAGCAGGTCGCGGGCCGCCTCGGTGAAGAGCCGCTCGCGGTCGCCGAAGTGCATGTACAGCAGCTTGCGGCTGACGTCGGCCGCCTCCGTGAGGTCCGTGACGGGGACGGACGTGGTCCCCCGCTCGGACACCAGCCGCACCGCCGCGCCCATCAGGGCCGCGCGTGAACGCTGGACCCTGCGGTCCTGGGGCTTGGACGGGGGGACGGAGGGTGTCGCCTTCGGGTCATCCACACGGCGATAGTACACACCTGTACCCAAAGGTACAGATGTAGAACAGTGTGGATCGCTCGCAACGCCGAACCCTGAAGGCCCTCAAGTTTTCGTACGGATTCGACAAATCCCAGCAATCATTTATTGATTCAACTATTCCCTCGGAGTTCATGGACACGCGTCACCTGACTTCGTAATCTCGAAACGCGGAAGAAGAGATTCTTCCGGCCGTCGACCGACCCACACGGAGGTAGTCAAGTGACGCAGATCACGCACGCCGAACCGTTGATGCTGGGAAGTCTGGAAACGCCGAGGATCACGCCGGTCGGCGCCCTCGACGACGAGCAGGGAATCGACGGAATGGGCCTGGAGAGCCAGTCCCCCAAGCCGTTGATGGCGATCATCTACAACGGTATCTGACCTCCTAGAGGTCGCGAGAAAGGCTGGCACCGATATTTCTCCGGTGCCAGCTTCCGCCGGTCTCTGTTTTTCCGGGTGCCCCGTCGAGAGGGAGAACCAGAACATGCCGAGGCGAATATGGGTGGCGGAGGGCGTCGCGAGCGACGGGGACGTGTACGGGCGCGCCCTGCACGGGCCGGACGGACGCGGCGCGGGCGGAGCTGCCGCCGAGCCGGGGGTGCGGCGCGGAGCGGGGACGATCCTCAAGAGCCATCTCGGCGACATCCCGTCCTGCCCCTGCCTGGCCGCACTGATGCCGGACGCGCGCCCGCCCGCCCCGGACGGCCCGCCCACCCCCGATGGTCTGCGCGCCCCCGACGGTCTGCGCGCCCCCGACGGCCTGCACGTCCCGCAGACCCCGCCCACCCCGCAGACTCTGCCGGCGCCGGAGGCCCTGCCGACCTCGCAGACCCTGCCGGCCCCGGAGGCCGTCGATGTCTGAGACGAGCCTGCGCGAGGGCGCCGAGGCCAATTTACGGGCGGTGTTCGGCGGCGCCGACGGCTGTTTCCTCACCGACGACCCGGGCCTCGCCGCATGGCTGACGGAACACGGACTGCGGGCGTCGACCTTCGCCGGGGTGCTCTCCGGCCGGCAGGCCCCACCGCCCCGCGCCGTCGCCGTCCCCCTGGACTACCGGCGCCTTCCGTCCCGGCTCGCACTGCGGGACATCCTCTCCGCGAGCAGCGTCCTGTGGATGTCCCTGGCGTCCTTCTCCGGGGACCCGGAGACCGCCCGGTACGCCATCGAGAAATTCTCCGAGATCGATCTGGACGACGCGGTGGCGATGAACCGGCGGATCATCACACGGCTTCTGCTGAGCCGTACCGAAATCGGCGTATCCGGCCCCGGAACCGAACTCACCCTCCGCCTCCCGGAAACACTCCAGCTCTCCAGCCGCACCCGCACGGAACTCCTTCCCGACGAGCATTCCACCATCGGAAACTATTTCGAGGTGGCGATGTCCCCGACGGATCTCGCGGGCCGTGTCGACACGGAACTCTCGATTTCCGGGACACTGCGCATCGATTCCGTCCTGGTCGCCAGACACCGGGAACTCCGGGGCGCCCGCGCGGACCGTTTCGAAGCCGCCAAGGAAATCGCCGAGGACATGCGAAAGGCGTGTCCCCTGTACGTCACGGTCGAGGACAACCGCTTCGTCGGCGGCTTCGGCCCCTGGGCGGACGGCATCGACGACACCAGCGGCCCCGCGTACCGCACCGCGGTGACGGAGATCGCCGTCGGCACGGGACTCCTCGACCCGGCCCGGGTCGACTGGAGTCTCAACTGCCTGCTCAACGAGGGCGCCGCCGGTATCCACCTCGGCGTCGGCAACGGCCTCGACGGCATGCACTTCGACTTCATCTCCACGGAGGCCCGCCTTGTCTCCCGCTGACACCCGACTGCGCCTGGTGGACTCCCTCCACCTCCAGCCCGAAGCCGACGGCACCGCGCACGTCGTGGACGACCGCACCTTCACGACCGCGCGGGTCAACCACTCCGCGCGCATCCTCCTGGAGGCCCTGCGCGAACCCCGCACCCGACGCGACCTCCAGTCCGTCCTGGCCCGGGCAGCCGGTTGCCCGCTCGCCGAGACGGTGACGCCGGTGGCCCGGCTGGTGGGGGAACTCACGGCGTACGGATGGGTCACGGAGGACGAGGAAGAGGGCACGCACGAAGCCGATGCCGGGGAGGGGGCGCGATGACCCCCAGGACCTTCGTCCCCCTGACACCGGCCCCCTCCCCCGCCCCGCGGTCGACGCCCGCCCAGCGCGCGGCCTGCCCGGTGGCGCTGGTCAACATGCCGTTCGTCTCCGTCTACCAGCCGTCCCTCCAGCTCGGTCTGCTCAAGTCCCTGGCAACCGAAGCGGGCTTCCGCGCCGAGGACTTCTACTTCAACCTGGAGTTCGCCCAGCTGATGGGCAACCGCGTCTACGAGCAGCTGGCCCATCATCGCGGACGGCTGTTCGGCGACTGGCTGTTCTCCGTCGCGGCGTTCGGCGACGAGGCGCCGGACCCCGAGGGCCTGATGCCGGAGCACTTCGCGCGGGACACGGACGGGCTGCTGGCCGATCTGGGGCTGACGCGCGAGCAGCTCCTCGGCATCAGGGACGAGGGTGTTCCCGGCTTCGTCGACGCGATGCTGGCGAAGACCGACTGGGGCAGGTTCCGCGTCGTCGGGTTCACGTCGACGTTCCAGCAGAACGCGGCCTCCTTCGCCCTGGCCCGGCGTATCAAGAGGCGTTTCCCCTCGACGCTGGTGATCTTCGGCGGCGCGAACTTCGAGGGGGACATGGGGCGGGAGCTCATGTCCCGGCTGGACTTCATCGACTACGCGTTCGACGGGGAGTCCGACGACTCCTTCCCGGAGTTCCTCGACGTGGTGGCGGCGGGCGGTGATCCCTCGTCGGTGGCGGGAGTCCTGGCGCGCGGCGACGTCGCCTCCGACCCCACCGACAGACCGCCGTTCGACCGCCTGGACCGGCTGCCCGTCCCCGACTTCGCGGGCTACTTCGCGCGGGCGCTGGAGCTGGGGGTGATCTCGGAGGAGTCCCGCCGTCTCGTCGCCCTTCCGTTCGAGAGCTCGCGCGGCTGCTGGTGGGGCCAGAAGCACCACTGCACGTTCTGCGGTCTCAACGGGTCGACCATGGGTTTCCGCTCCAAGTCGTCCTCGCGCGTGCGGCGGGAACTGGCGGAGCTGGCCAAGGCGTACGGCAGCCTGCGTTTCGAGGCCGTCGACAACATCCTCGACATGAAGTACTTCGGCGACCTGCTTCCCGAACTGCGGGAAGAGGGGTACGACTACCAGTTCTTCTACGAGGTCAAGTCGAACCTGACGCGGGAGCGGATCAAGGCCCTGCGCGACAGCGGGATCGTGCACGTGCAGCCGGGTATCGAGTCGCTGGACAGCCGGATACTCAAGCTGATGCGCAAGGGGATCACCGGACTCCAGAACGTCAACATGCTCCGGTGGGGCATGTACTACGGCATCGACATCGCCTGGAACATCATCTGGGGCTTCCCCGGCGAGGAGGCCGCCTTCTACGCGGACCAGCTCGAAACGGTGCGCAGGCTCCGCCACCTCCAGCCGCCGACCAGCACCAGCCGTATCTGGATGGAGAGATACAGCCCGCTCTTCTCGGACCGGGCGACGTTCGCCGCGAACTACGTCCGCCCGGAGGCGAGTTACGCGTACGTCTACCCCGCCCGGATCGACCTGGACCGGATCGCCTACTTCTTCGACTACGAGATGACGGACGCGCTGCCGGACACGGCCTACCAGCCCCTACGCGACGAGGTCCGGGCGTGGCAGGGGGCCTGGCGGGAGAGCGCGAAGCCGTCGCTCGTCTTCTGGTCGTCGCCCGGGCAGATCCACGTCGACGACTTCCGTGACCAGGCGGACCGCAGGTCCTACCGGTTCCAGGACGACTCCGCCGCGCTCTACCGCGCGTGCGGCGACCGCCCGACCAACGCCCGGCAACTGAGGCAGACCCTGTCCCTCGACCTGTCCGCCGAACAGATCGAGGACATCCTCTTCTCCTTCGTCCGGCAGGACCTCATGCTCCACGAGGACGGCGCCTTCCTGAGCCTCGCCCTCCCGGCGAAGCCCCGGCCGCCGACCCTGGTGACCCCGAAGCAGTGGCCGACGCTGGAACCGGACACGTAGGTGGACCCGGCCGGGGGTTCCGAGGCAGGTTCCACACCCCTTGACAGGCGGCTGCGCGGCTGGATTACTAGGCCGTGCCGCACGCTAACCGAATGTTCGGTCGGGACACGGGGTGGCGGGAGTCATGGCACGGACCACTCGGCCGAACCGCCGGGCACGGCCCCGGGGCCGCCGTGCTCCGCACGACCGTGACTCCGGGCACCACGACGAAGGAGTCGCGATGAGCAGCGAGCCGACGGCCATGGCGGCCCCCGCGCCCCGCACGGGCGCGCCCCTCCCCCACGACCTGCTGGACGACGCCGAGCGGCTGACCCGGGACCAGTTGCGAGAACTCCAGCTGGACCGCCTGCGATCGACCCTGCGGCACGCGTACGACAACGTGGAGCTGTACCGGAAGAAGTTCGACGAGGCGGGGGTGAGCCCCGACGACTGCCGGTCGCTGGCGGACCTGGCCCGGTTCCCCTTCACCACCAAGGCCGACCTGCGGGACACCTACCCCTTCGGCATGTTCGCCGTGCCGATGGCGGACGTGCGGCGCGTCCACGCCTCCAGCGGCACCACCGGCCGCCCCACGGTCGTCGGCTACACCGAGAACGACCTCTCCGTGTGGGCGGACGTCGTGGCCCGTTCGATCCGCGCGGCCGGCGGCCGTCCCGGGCACAAGGTGCACGTCTCCTACGGCTACGGGCTCTTCACCGGCGGCCTCGGCGCCCACTACGGGGCCGAGCGGGCGGGCTGTACGGTGATCCCGGCGTCCGGCGGCATGACCGCGCGCCAGGTGCAGATCATCCAGGACTTCCGGCCCGAGATCATCATGGTCACCCCGTCCTACATGCTCACCCTGCTCGACGAGTTCGAGCGGCAGGGCGTCGATCCCCGGACCACCTCCCTGGAGGTGGGCATCTTCGGTGCCGAGCCGTGGACGGAGGAGATGCGCCGCGAGATCGAGGAGCGGACGGACATCCACGCCGTCGACATCTACGGCCTCTCCGAGGTGATGGGACCGGGTGTCGCCCAGGAGTGCGTGGAGACCAAGGACGGGCTCCACGTGTGGGAGGACCACTTCTACCCCGAGGTGGTCGACCCGCTCACGGACGCCGTGCTGGCGGAGGGCGAGGAGGGTGAGGTCGTCTTCACCTCCCTCACCAAGGAGGCCCTGCCGGTCATCCGCTACCGCACCCGTGACCTCAGCCGCCTGCTGCCCGGCACGGCCCGCCCCGCCTTCCGCCGGATACAGAAGATCACCGGCCGCTGCGACGACATGATCATCCTGCGCGGGGTCAACGTCTTCCCCAGCCAGATCGAGGAGATCGTGCTCCGCACACCCGGCGTCGCCCCCCACTTCCAGATCCAGCTCACCGCACGCGGTCGCATGGACCACATGTCCCTACAGGTCGAGGCCCGCCCCGGCACCGCCCCCGACCGACGCGAGGCCGCCGCCCGGACGATCGCCCAGGCCGTCAAGGACGGCGTCGGCGTCACCGTCGAGGTGACGATCGTCGCCCCCGAAACCCTGGAACGCTCCCTGGGCAAGCTGCGCCGGGTGAAGGACCTCCGCGGGGCGTGACGCCGCCCCTCACTCGACGAGCCGGACGGGTCCGGAACGCGGGGCGCCACGACGCCGTACGGCCGGCACGCGTGCGGGGCAGGCGGCGCGCGCCGGTCGCAGGCGGCCCGCCGGTCATGTCGTCCGCGGACGCGGTGGCGATGCCCTCTCCGACGGGCTACAGGTCGGCTCACCCCGGCGTGACTCGTCACCGCCTCCGGTCACCCGGCAGCGCCGTCAGCCGCAGATCCGCTCCAGGGTCAGGCCGAGGGTGAGGAGTTCGCGGTCGGCTCCGATCGGGGCGTCGATCTCCAGGCCCGTCGGCAGGCCGTCGGCCGCGAGGCCCATGGGGATGCTCAGGCCGGGGGCGCCGACGACGCTGGCGGGGCCGGTGTTGCGGATGAAGGTGGCGAAGGTGTCGACGGGCTCGCCGCGCAGGACCATGCCCTGGTCGCAGGTGGCCAGGTCCAGGGCGGTGGCCGGCACGGTCGGGAAGACCAGGGCGTCCAGGCCGTGGGCGGCGAACGTGTCCGTGTAGCCCGCGCGGAGCTGGCGCCGCCGGTCGAGGCACTGGCGGTAGATGTCCTCGGGGACCAGGCCAGGGGCGCCGTCCAGGACGCAGTTCTCGAACACCCCGCGCACGTCGGGTCCGGCGATGGCGGCGGCGAGCGCGGCGAGGTCGGTCTGCGGCCGGTACTTCGCCAGGTAGGCGGACAGCTCCACCCTGGTCTCGTACAGCACGATGGCCATGCCGGTGTCGTACTCGCCCTCGGTGAACGAGCCGACGTCGACCGGGACCAGGGACACGCCGGCCGCCGTCAGGTCGCGCAGGGTCGCCTCCCAGCGGGCGGCCACCTCGTCCTGGAGGCGTTCGGTGAAGTGCCCGGTCGGCACGCCCAGCCGGATCGAGCGCGGCGGCCGGACGGCGACCGGGGTGTCGTCGCCGGCGAGGACCCCGTCCAGCAGGGCCAGGTCCGCGACCGTGCGGGCCATGGGGCCGACGGTGTCCCGGGTGCTCGACAGCGGCGTCACGCCGTCCCCCGGGTAGCGCCCGAGCGTGGGCCGGAACCCGCAGATGCCCGTGACGGCCGCGGGGACCCGTACCGAGCCGCCCGTGTCGGTGCCGAGGCCGGCCCGGACCACTCCGGCCGCGATCAGCGCGGCGACTCCGCCGCTGCTGCCGCCCGCGAACCGGGCGGGGTCGTGGGGGTTGCGGACCGGGCCGTACGCCTGGTTGTTGCTGGTGATGCCGAGCGCCAGTTCGTGCATGTTGGCCTTGCCCAGGATCACGGCGCCGGCGTCGCGCACCAGCCGTACCGCGGAGGCGTCCCGGGCGGGGACGAAGTCGCGCAGGGCCGGGGTGCCGGCCGTGTTGGGCAGCCCGGCGACGTGGATGTTGTCCTTGACGGCGAGGGTCATGCCGGAGAGCGGGCCGGCCTTCCCGGCGGCCTCGGCGGCGTCCGGGTCGAGGGTGATGAAGCCGCCGAGATGCGCCGCTTCCCCGGCACGCGCCAGGGACGTCCGCACGTCCGGCTCCGCCGTGGTGGTCTCGCCCATGGTCCGCTCCCTCGCTCAGCCCCGACACTCATGTCATCATTCGTTCACGCGATGACATGTTGAAGGAAAAGGGCCCCGGCTTCAAGGTCCGGCCGCGGGTAAGGTCGACGCGTACCCGTACGTGGGCGCGTCGGTGTCGCGGAGGAAAGGTCCGGGAAGTGATCGACCACAGCCACGAGAGCGACTTGGTGTTCCGCGCCCTCAACGACGCGACCCGCCGGGCGATCCTGGCCCTGCTGGCGTCGGAGCACGAACCGTCCGCGGGTGACATCGCGGCGGCGTTCCCGGCGATCGGCCGCACCGCCGTCTCGGCGCATCTGAGGGTCCTGCGGGACGCGCGGCTGGTCTCCGAGGTCCGCGACGGCAAGCACCGGCGGTACCGGCTGGGCCCCAACCGCGCGGACGCGGCGATCGCGTTCCTGCGCCAGATCTACGAGCAGGCGCTGCCCCCGGAGCGGGACGCGGCGTCGGACCACCGGCCGGAGGGCGGACTCCGCGCGGTGGAGAACGGATGACCGCCGCGGGCACGCCACCCGGCCCGGCCCCGGCCCGCTGAGGAGTGACCGTGCACGAGATCGTCCTCGTCAACGAGACGCACCTCCCGGTGCCGCCGCACGAGGCGTTCGGCATGTTCGGCCGGACCGGCGACGCCGGCTGGCTCTTCTCCGCGCGGTTCGAGCACGCGCGCCCCGGCGCGGCGGTCGGCGTCGACGTGCCCCTGCCGTTCGCGGCCCCGGGCGGCGAGGCGACCGTGCGGGGCACGGCACGCATCGTGGAGATGCGGCCCTGCCGGCGGATCGTGCTGGAGCACGAGACGCCGTGGACCGGGCGGATCACCCTCACCTTCACCGGCGAACCCGGCGGCACCCGCGTCCGCACGGTCACCGAACTCGGCCGGGGCGCGCTCGACTGGATGACGGGCGACCCGGGCCGGCCCGCCGCCGAGAGCGACCCCGCCGGACCGTGCGTCGCCCTGCTGACCAGCATGTCGGGCAGCGCCGGCCTCTTCGGCCGGGCCGCCGCCAACTGCGCGGCGCTGGCCGTCGAGGAGATCAACGCGGACGGCGGCGTCGACGGCCGCCCGGTACGGATCGAGGTGGTCGACGACCACACCCACGCCGGCACGGGACTGGCCCGGCTGCGCGCGCTCGACCGGCGGTGCGCTCTGGCGGCCGTGGTGGGCGTGCACAGTTCGGCGACCTTCGACGCGGTGAGCCGGTACGCGCGGGCGTCGGGGCTGCTGTACCTCTACACCGCCGCGAACGAGGGCAGCCCCGTGCAGGACGGCACGCTGTTCCGGCTCGGCGAGTCGGTGACGGACCAACTCGCCGAGGCCGTCCCGGCGTTGATGCGGGAGAGCGGTGGCCGCTCCTGGTACCTGATCGGCAACGACTACTCCTGGCCCCGGGCGGTGTGCGCGCGGGGCCGCCGGATCGCGGAGGAGCAGGGCGGCGGTGTCGCCGGTGAACGCCTGGTCCGGTTCGGTGAGTCGTCCTTCGACGACGTGCTGGCGGACATCGAGGCGTCCGGCGCGGAGCTGGTGCTGTCCAGTCTGGTGGGCTGGAGTTCGATCGACTTCGAGCGGCGCCTCCACGCGGCGGGGCTGCGAGACCGTGTCCGTACGCTCGCTCCCCTGCTGGAGGAGAGCACCCGCGAGCATCTGGGCGCCGCCGGCAGCGGGATCTGGTCCTGCCTGCCGTACTACTCCGCCCTGGACACGGCGGAGAACACCGCCTTCCTGCACCGCTACCGGGCCGCCTTCGGCCCCTGGGCGCCCGCGCCGTCGGCGCTCGCGGAGTCTGCGTACGAGGGTCTGCACCTCTTCGCCCGTGCCGCGCGCGCGGCCGGGTCGACGCACGGGGGCGACGTCTCCCGGGCACTGCGGGGGCTCGCGCAGAGCGGGCCGCGCGGCCGGGTCTCGGTGGGTGAAGACGGGCGGCTGCGGCAGAACATGTACCTGGCCGAGGCGACCGCCACGGGGTTCGCGATCCGTGCGCAGGTGGGGTCGGGCACGGGCTGAGGGTCACCGGGGGTCGGCCTGGGCATGACAATATGAGGTTCCGCTCCGACAGGACTCCGGAGGTGGCGGATTGCCGAGTGCCCCCAGCCGCAAGGAACCACCCGGCCACCGGGAACCACCCGGCCGCGGGAGACCCGGGGAGACGAGCCGTACGGCCCCGCCGCCCCATGTCCCGCGCCCCGCACCCGACTTCGTCGGCCGGAGTGACCAACTCGCCGCCCTGGGCGCGGCCTTGGTGCACGGGCCGGCGTTCGTGGTGATCGAGGGGGAGCCCGGGATCGGGAAGTCGCGGCTCGTGCGGGAGGCCGTGGGCGGGTCGGGTGTGCTGATGGCGGCCTGTCCTCCGCTGCCCGAGCCGTTCACCCTCGGCGCGGTCGTCGATGGACTGCGCCGGCTGTGCCCCGGCCCGCCCTCCGGGCTCGAACTCTCGCCGCTGGCCGGGGTGTTACGGCCGCTGCTGCCTGACTGGGCCGCGCTGCTGCCGCCCCCGCCGGAAGGGCTGGACGACCCGCGGGCGACCCGGCACCGCATCCTGAGCGCGCTCACCGAACTGGTCGGACGCCTGGGCGTCGGGGTCCTGGTCGTCGAGGACGCGCACTGGGCGGACACGGCGACCCTGGAATGGCTCCTCACCCTCACCGCCACGGCCCACAGCGGCCTCTCCGTCGTCGTCACCTACCGCCCCGACGAGGTGGCGCCCGGTTCGCTGCTGTCCCGGCTGACCTCCCGGACCCCGGCGGACGTCACCTTCGTACGGATGGCCCTGGAGCCGCTGGACCTGGCCGGGACCCGGGCGCTGGTCGCCTCCATGTTCGACGCGCCCGAGGTGTCGCCGGAGTTCGTGTCCTTCCTGCACGAGCACACCGACGGAGTCCCGCTCGCACTGGAGGAGTACGTCCTGCTGCTGCGCGACCGCGAGGACGTCGTGCGCCGCGACGGAGCCTGGATACGCCGGGTGCTCGGCGAGCTGCGGGTGCCCGCGACGCTGCGGGACTCGGTGCTGGAGCGGGTCGCGCGGCTCGACCCCGGCGCGCGCGGTGTCCTGGAGGCCGCCGCCGTCCTGGACGCGCCCTCCGGGAGTCGCTGCTCACCGAGGTCGCCGGCCTGCCGGCCGAGGACGGGCTGAGGGGGCTCGCGGCGGCGCTCGGCTCGGGGCTGCTGCGCGAGTGGACGCCCGGCGCGTACGGCTACCGGCACGCCCTGGACCGGCTCGCCGTCCACGAGTCCGTCCCCGCCCCCGACCGGCGCCGCCTGCACGCGCGGGCCGCGACGCGCCTGCGCGGGCTGCGGCCGGAGCCCGTCGCCCGGCTGCTGCGGCACTGCCGGGAGGCCGGCGACGTCGCGGGCTGGTGCCGGTACGGGGAGGCCAGCGCCGAGGTCGCGCTGGAGTCCGGCGACGACCGCGCGGCCGTCCTCACCCTGCTGAGCCTGCTCACCGCCGAGGGCCTGCCGACGGCCGACCGGTCGAGGCTGGTGCGCACGATGGGCGGCGCCGCCGTCTTCGGCGCGCGGGACGTCAGCGACCTCACCCGGAGCGTGCTGGACGCCGTCCGGCGGGTCCTGTCGTACGACGACCTGGCGCGGCCGGAGCGCGGTGAGATCCAGTTGCTGCTGGGGCGGCTGCTGCGGGACGTCGGGCAGGAGCCGGCCGCGTTCGACGCGATCGAGGCCGCCGTCGGCCATCTCGACGACCGGCCCGAGCTGGCCGGTCCCGCGATGTCCACGCTGGGCATGCCGCTGGTGCCGCACTGGCCCGGGGCCCGGCACCGGACGTGGCTCGCGCGCGCCACGGAACTCCTGCCGCGCATCGCCTCGCCGTCCGACCGGCTCCGGGTGACGACGAACCGCGCCTCCGCGCTGCTCCTGCTCGGCGAGGAGGAGGGCTGGCGGGCGGCCGACGAGATCCGGCGGACGGCGGACTCGGTGACGGAACACCGGCTCCTCGCCCGGTTCCTCTTCAACGTCGGCCAGATCGCCATCACTTGGGGCCGCTACGCAGAGGCCCGCTCCCGGCTGACGGCGGCGGCCGAACTCGTCGCGGAGACCGGGTACGGACGGCTGACAGCGACCGTCCGCGTCCCGTTCGTCTACCTCGACTTCTGCACGGGGAACTGGGCCGGCCTGGACGAGACGGCCGCCGCGCTCGCCGCCGACCGCAACGCCAACCCGTACGGCACCCGCCTGGTCCGGCAGATCCGGGCCGTCCTCGCCCTCGCCACGGGCGACGGCGCGAAGGCGCGGCGCGAACTGCGCGAGATCGCCGGTGAACTCGCCGAGACCGGCCTGTGCGAACCCGAGGCCGGCCTCTCCGCCGCCGCGCTCGCCCGGTCGTACGTCGCCGACGGCGAGTGGGAGGCGGCCCTCGACGTCACCGGCCGGGTCGTCGGACTCGCCGCCCACAAGGACGCCTGGCTCTGGGCCACCGACGTTCTCGCCCCCCGCCTCGACGCGTTGACCGGCACGGGCCGCCTCGACCGGGCGGAACGGCTGCTGCGGCGGTATGGGGAGGGGACGGGGACGGGTGAGGAACGGGGCGCGGGCGGGATCGGCACCACCGGTGACCCCGGCGGGGGCGGCGTCGAAGCGACCGGCGAGCGGCACACGGGCGAGCCCCTCGCGGGCGGCGTCGGGGAGGCGGCCGGGACCGGCACGGGCGGCGAACGGCCCACGGACCGGACCCCCACGGACGACGACCGGCACGCGGACGGGATCGGCACGACCGGCCGCCGGCACCCGGACGACACCCACGAGACCGACCCGGCCGGCCACCGGCACGCGCCCGCCGCCGCAGCCGCCTCCACGCTCGGGCACGCGATCCTCGCCGAAGCCCGGGGTGACCTCGGCCGGGCGGCCGGGGGCTTCGGGGTGGCGGCCTCGCTGTGGGCGCAGCTGCCGCGCCCGTACGACGAGTTGCTCGCGCTGGAGCGCCGGGGCCGGTGTCTGGTGCGGCTCGGGGACGTCGACGGCGCCCTGGTGGTGCTCGGCGGGGTGCAGGAGCGGCTGTGGGCCCTGGGGGCGCGTACCGACGCGGACCGGGTGGCCCGACTCCTGCGGGAGCACGGCGTGGAGGTGTCCCGTCCCTGGCGCAGGGGCCCGCGCGGTTACGGCAGCCGGCTCTCCCCCCGGGAGCGGCAGGTGGTGGCGTTGGTCGCGCGGGGGCTGACCAACAGGGCGGCGGCGGAGGCCCTGTTCGTGTCGCCGAAGACCGTCGCCACGCAACTCAGCTCCGCGATGCGCAAGTTGGGGGTGTCGTCGCGGACCGCCGTGGTCCGGGCGGCCGTCGAGACCGGCGTACTGGCCCTGGACTCGGACGAGTTCGGGGAGTCGGCGGCGCGCGGCTAACTTTTCGGTCGGCTGACCGATCGCCGTGGGGCGGGGCGGGGCGCCACGCTGTCGTGTCATGCGAGTCGACCCGCACGGACAGCCGCCCGCCCCCGAGGAGGGGGACGGGCAGAGCGAACAGGACGAGCTGAGCGAAGAGAACGCAGAGGACGGTGACCGGTTCGAGCCTCTCTGAACCGGCCGCCCCTCCCCCACCTTCCGCCCCCGGAAAGGGAACTCTCCTTGACACCCCCCGCATCCCGCCGCCCCCGGCTGACGGCCGCCGCCCTCGCCGTCACCCTCACGGGCGCCGTACTCGCCGCGTCCCCGCCCGCCGCCTCCGCGGTCCCGCCGGGCCCCGCCTCCGACCCCACGTCGATCACCCTGATCACCGGCGACGTCGTCCATGTCACCGCGCTCGGCGGCGGCCGGCGCTCGGTCGAGGTGCGGGCCGGCGAGGGCCGTTCGGACGTCGTCTTCTACCAGCGTGAGGAGGCGGACAGCTTCAGTGTCATCCCGTCGGACGCGCTGGGGATGGTGGCCGACGGCACCCTGGACGCCCGGCTGTTCGACCTGGACGTCCTCGCCCGAGGCGGCCCCGCGAGCGGCGCCCTCCCGCTGATCGTCGCGCACACCGGCGCCGGTACGCCCGCGACGCTCGCCTCCGCCGACGGCGCCGGCGTCCGTCACGAGCTGCGGAGCATCCACGCCACCGCCGTGGAGCAGGACCACGACAGGGCGGGCGCCTTCTGGGCGGACCTCGTCCGCGCGTCGGGGACGGGCGGCTCTGAAACGGGCGGCGCCGCCCGGCTCAGGTCCGGTCTCACGAAGGTCTGGCTGGACACCCCGGTCAAGGCCCTCGACGACGTCGGCAACGTCCAGATGGGCGTCCCGGCGGCCCGCGCCGCCGGATACACCGGCGCGGGCGTGAAGGTCGCCGTCCTCGACACGGGCTGGAAGCGCGACCACCCCGACCTCGTGGGGAAGGTGACCGCGGAGAAGAACCTGCTGAACGGCTCCGCGAACGCCGACGACGACAACGGCCACGGCACCCACGTGGCCGGGATCGTCGCGGGCAGCGGCGCCGCCTCGGGCGGCCGGTACGAGGGGGTCGCCCCGGGCGCCTCGCTGCTGGTCGGCAAGGTCATGGACGCCGGCGGCAGCGGCTTCGGCTCGGACATCATCGCCGGGATGGAGTGGGCGGTGGCGCAGGACGCCGACGTCGTCAACCTGAGCCTCGGCAGCCGGGCCCCGAGCGACGGCACGGACCCGATCTCCGAGGCGCTGAACACGCTGTCGGCGGGGAGCGACACCCTCTTCGTCGTGGCGGCCGGGAACACCGGGCCGGGTGTCACCACCATCGGGACGCCGGGCGCGGCCGACGCGGCGCTCACCGTCGGCGCCGTGGACTCCACCGGCGCCATCGCCCCCTTCTCCAGCCGTGGCCCCCGCCTCGGGAACGGCGCCCTGAAGCCGGACATCACCGCTCCCGGCGTCGCCGTGATCTCGGCCCGCGCCAAGGGCACCCCGGTCGGCGACGTCGACCCCGCCGGACCGCAGGGACCGGTCGACGACAACTACACGGCCCTGTCGGGTACGTCCATGGCGACCCCGGCGACGGCGGGCGCGGCGGCGCTGCTCGCCCAGCGGCACCCCGGCTGGGACGGTGAGCGGCTCAAGGACGCCCTCATGTCCACGGCGAGCCCGCAGCCGGGGCAGAGCGTCCTCGTCCAGGGCAGCGGGCTGGCGGACGTCGCCCGGGGCACCGGCCAGTCCGTGACCGCCTCGCCGGCGACCGAGACGTTCGGCGAGTTCACCTGGCCGCACGCCGCGCACAAGGCCGAGACCCGGACGGTCACCTATCGCAACGACGGTGACACGCCGGTCACGCTGACGGTCCGTCCCACGCAGAGCGCGCCGGAGGGGGCGACGGCACCGGAGGGCACGCTGCGGCTGTCGGCCGGAGAGGTCACCGTCCCGGCCCACGGCACCTCCTCGGTGGACGTGACGATCGACCCGACGACCGGTGTACCGGCGAGCGGTGGGTCGTACGGATGGCGTCTCGAAGCGGTGTCGGCCGACGGCGGGACGCGGGTGCAGACGCTGGTCGGGGCGCGGTTCGAGGAGGAGAGCTACTCGCTCGGCCTCACCGCCGTCGACCGGAACGGGAACACGCCGATCGCGCCGTACTGGACGGCGGTCGTCGTCCACCGGCTCGACCGGACCGGCTTCGCGCCGAGCGCCGTGATCAACACGGCCGTCCCCGAGGCGAGCCTCCGGCTGCCCCGGGGCAGGTACGCGCTCACCGCCCTCACCACCACGATCGACCCGGACACCCGGGCGGTCACGGACACCACGCTCGAAGGGCGGCCCCTGGTCGATCTCGGAGCGGACGTGTCGGTGCGGTTCGACGCCCGCAAGGCCCGGCCCGCGTCCGTGGGCGTCCCGGACGACGCGGTCACCCCGCTGTTCCGGGACTTCGGCGCCCAGACCACCGCCGTCGGCCCGGCGGGCGACCGGGAGAACTCGTCGTTCGGCGTCTTCACCCCGTACTACTCGACGACGCCCCTGTCCGCCGTACCGACCCCGGCCGCGCGGCGGGACGCGTCCTTCCGCTACTACTACCGCACCACCCTCGCCACGACGTCCGACCCCGAGGCGATCCTCGCCGACCCAGTCTACTCCCTGCTGGAGGAGAAGAAGGGCGGCATCCCCGAGCGGCTCGCCTACGACGTCCCGGTACGCCGGCTCGCCAGGGTGAACGCCGTCTACGGCAAACGGGACGGCTCGCGGGCCGGGGCGGCGCGGATCGTCTCGGGGTTCGTGGGCGGGCAGACCAGCCTCGTCTCGGTGGTGCGCAACGTGCCGCTGGCCGCGCGGCGGGTGGAGTACTACAGCGCCGACCCGGACGTCACCTGGACCGGCGTCCTCGGGCAGTACATGACCCCCGACGGCAGCAGTTACTACTCGCTCGGCCGCCAGCAGTCCGGCCCGCGCGCCTACCGGCCCGGCACCACCACCGAGGAGCACTGGAACCTCCCGGCGGTCGGCCCGGCGCTCCCCGCGAACGGGCAGTTCCTGAGCCGCGCCGGCAACCGCATCACCCCCGCGCTGTCCCTGTGGGGCGACTCGGACCCGTACCACTACAACTGGAACGACCGTGCCTTCAGCCGGGGTTCGGCGACCCTCTACCGGGACGGCGCCCTCGTCGGCCGCCTCAACAGTCCCTGGGAGGACGAGACGAGCTTCGACAACTTCACCTCTTTCTGGGACGTGCCCGCCGCCGGCTCCGCCTACCGGCTCGACGTCACGGGCACCCGCAGCACGAGCTGGCACGGCCAGCGCTCGCAGCGGATCGAGGCGAGCTGGACGTTCACCTCGGCGGCGACGCAGGAGCCGACCGCGCTCCCGCTGACCGTGCTGCGCTTCCAGCCCCGCACGAACCTCGACGGCGTGGCCCCGGCCGCCACCGAGACCGGCCTCCCGTTCACGGTCCAGCAGCAGGGGCCGCGCGGGAACCGGAGCCTGGCCACGGTGAAGGTCGAGGTGTCCTTCGACGACGGCGCCACCTGGACGACCGTCTCCGCGCGGGTCCACGGCTCCGCCGGCCTGGCCACCGTGACCCATCCCGCGGCCGGCTGGGTCTCCCTGCGCGCGGGCGGCACGGACCGTGCGGGCAACACCTTCACCCAGACGGTGATCCGGGCCTACCCGCTCGGCTGACCTTCCAAGTCAGGCCAGTTCATGCGGATTGGACCTGCCGCGGGGCGCGGACGCTCCGCTGGGATGGTCACCGGTCCTACGGTGGGCGCGCGATTCCCCGTGCGCCCACCGCGCCGCTGACGAAAGGCCCTCATGCCCACTCCGCGCCCGCGCCCCTTCGCCCAGGTCGACGTGTTCTCCGCGACCCCGTATCTCGGCAACCCGGTGGCGGTCGTGCTCGACGCGGCCGGTCTGGACGAGGGGGCGATGCGGCGCGTGGCCCGGTGGACGAACCTGTCGGAGACGACGTTCGTGCTGCCGCCCGAGGACCCGCGAGCGGACTACCGGCTGCGGATCTTCACGCCCGCCGGTGAACTCCCCTTCGCCGGGCACCCCACACTCGGCTCCGCGCACGCCTGGCTCGAACACGGCGGGGTTCCCCGTACCGAGGGCCGCGTCGTGCAGGAGTGCGGGGCGGGGCTGGTGACGCTGCGCCGCGACGACGGACTCCTGTCCTTCGCCGCGCCGCCCACCCTGCGCAGCGGGGCGCTGGAGGAGGAGTACCTGGAGCGGCTCGTCACGGCGTTCGGCATCACCCGCGACCGGGTCGTGGCGCACCAGTGGGTCGACAACGGCCCCGGCTGGGCGGTCCTGCGGCTCGCCACCGCCCAGGAGGTCCTGGCCCTCGAACCCGACCTCTCGCAGATCCCCACCGCCATGGTGGGTGCTGTCGGCGCCCACCCCCCGGGCTCGGAACACGCCTTCGAACTGCGCGCCTTCGCCCCCGCCGCCGGCGTCGCCGAGGACCCCGTCTGCGGCAGCCTCAACGCCTCCGTCGGCCAGTGGCTGACCGGCACGGGAGCGGCACCCGCCCACTACCGGGTCTCCCAGGGCGCCCGTCTGGACCGGGCGGGCGACATCACCGTCACGGCCGACCCCGACGGCACCGTCTGGGTCGGCGGGACGACCATCACCTGCTTCCGGGGCACGGCCGCTCTCTGAGCCCAGGGGGTCATGTCAGGGCGAGGTCGATGATGTGTTTGCCGCGGGTGTGGCCCGTCTCGACCGCGCGGTGGGCCTCCTGGACGGACTCCAGGGCGTGGATCTGGTCGATGACCGGGCGGAGGGTGCCGCTGTCGACGTGCTCGGCCAGTTCTTCGAGGTCGTGGCGGAGCGGGCGGGCGGCGCTGATACGGACGCGGGGGCCCGGCAGGAGGGACGAGGCGATCGCGTAGGGGAAGGAGCGGGCGGGGAGGACCGCGGCGCGAGCGGTGCGGTGGAGGCGGTCCAGGTGTGTGCGGAGGCCCGCGCCGTGGCAGGCGAGGAGCGCGTCGTGGTCGCGCACGCGGACCGCCGGCGCGGGCGCCGCGTGGTCGATCACCCGGTCGGCGCCGAGTTCCCGGCAGAGCGCGTGCTTCGCGGAGCCGGCGACCGCGGTGACGTCCGCGCCCATCGCCTTGGCCAACTGGATCGCGGCCGTGCCGACGCCGCCGCCCGCCCCGACGACGAGGAGCCGCTGCCCCGGCCGCAGGCGTACGACGTCCCGCAGCGCGTGCAGCGCCGTGAGGCCGACGAGGGGCAGCGCCGCCGCGTCCCGGAGGGGGACGGTGACCGGCGCGGGCGCGACCCGGTCGTACTCCACCTCCACGTAGTCGGCCGCCGCGCCGGTGGACCGGGTGAGCGCGAACGGCCCGAGCCAGCCCCAGACCGGCTGCCCGGGGTGGAGGTCGCCCGCGCCGGGGCCCGCCTCGGTGATCTCGCCGGAGAAGTCCGAGCAGGTGCCGCGCGGGAGGCGCGGCCAGCGGGATCGGCGGGAGGTGATGTCGCTGGGGTTCACGCCGGCCGCCCGGACCTTGACGACCAGTCGGCCGGGACGCGCCGTCGGGATCGGGAGGGTGCGGACGCGGAGCACCTCCAGTCCGCCCGCCCGGTCGAACTGCGCCGCGCGCATGGTGGTGCCGGGCGGCGTCACGGGGTGTTCCGGTCGGTGGCCGGTTCCGTGCGCAGGCCCACGAGTTCGGCCGACCGGTCCCACAGGCGACGGGCCAGTTCGGGGTCGTGTGCCTGGGGGTTGCGGGGTTCCTCGCGGGTGAGGCGGTGGTAGTAGGCGCCGTTGACCGACCGGGCGTCGGCGGAGGCCAGGTGGAACAGGGGCTGGGCGCCCTGGGCGGGGCTGAGGAGCAGGCGCCGGCCCACCCAGGAGTCCATGACCAGGAGCTGGAAGCGGCTGTCGCGGGTGACCTCGGTGGCGACCGCTCCGGGGTGGAAGGCCGAGGTGGTGACGCCGGTGGTCGCCGCGCGCCCGGCGAGTTCGCGCATGAACAGGAGGTTGGCGAGCTTCGACGTGCCGTACGCCTTGAGTTTGGCGTACCGCTCCGGGGTGCCGTCGAGGTCGTCGAGGTCGAGGTGGCCTCCGCGGTACTGGCTGCTGCCGGTGTTGATCACCCGAGGGTCGGGGGACGCCGCCAGGCGGTCCAGGAGGAGGTTCGTCAGGAGGAAGGGGGCCAGGTGGTTGACCTGGAGGCTCAGCTCGTGGCCGTCGGCGCTGATCCGGTGCTCGGCGAAGATCGCGCCCGCGTTGTTGACGAGCATGTCGATCCGGTCATGGGCGGCCAGCAGTTCGCCGGCCACCTCCCGCACGCTGTCGAGCGAGGCGAAGTCCGCCGTGTGCGCCCTGGCTCCGATCCTCGTCGCGACCGCCGCCGTCTTCTCCCGTGACCGGCCCACCACCGCCACGGTGGCGCCCAGTTCGGCGAACCGGCGTGCCGCCTCGGCGCCGATCCCGGCACTGGCGCCGGTGATCACCACCACTTTGCCGCGCAGTGCCCGCACCGCGCCGTCCGTCTCGTTCATCGCTCCCCTGCCTTCGGATGGTCGTGTTGGTCGTCCGTGGTCCTACTGGGCCCCGGCGTTCCGCATGAGCTGGCCGCCCGCATCGAGTCGGACGGCCGCGTCGATCAGCTCCCGCACCCTGGCCGCCGGGACCGGAGCCCCCGGGTTCTCGAACATCCAGCGCCGCGCGTCGCTCCCCGTCAGCCCCTCGGGCGGTTCCGGCAGGTACGGCCGGACGTAGACCGGGGTGCCGGGCTCGCTGCGCCAGCTGTCGGCGAGCGGGCCCGTGTCGACCACGTCGTAGCCGAGGGCGTCAAGCAGTCGCGCCGCCTCGGCGTTGGCGGACAGGTCGTCGCCCGCGATCGGCAGGGCGCTGCGGTCGGGGGCGCCCTGGGGGCGGGCGGCGGTGCGCAGGTTGCCGTAGCCGATGTTGTTGCACGCCTTCACGACCCGGGAGCCGGACAGGTGCCGCTGCACCAGGGCGCTGGAGGTGAGGGCGGCCGAGTCGAGTTCGGGGAGGTGGCCGTCGCGGTCCGGGTAGTAGTTCATCGTGTCGATCACCGTCTTGCCGCGCAGTGCCTCGGCGGGGAGGAGCCGGTGGGCGTGGAGCGGGACGGTGGCCACGACCAGGTCGCCGGCCCGCGCGGCCTCGGTGGGCGTGGCGGCGCGGACCTGCGGGCCGAGTTCGGCGACAAGGCCGTCCAGGGTCTCGGGGCCGCGGGAGTTGCTGATGATCACGTCCAGGCCGGCGGCGGCGCCGAGCCGGGCGAGGGTGGCGCCGATCATGCCGGCGCCGATGATTCCGAGGGTCTTCGTCATGGGGTGGGGTCTCCGAAAAGGGTGGGGGAGGGCCGTCGGGCGTGCGCCTCGTACGCGTGCCGCCGGGCCTCGACGGCCGTGCCGACGGAGGCCCGCGTCGCCGATAGCTGACTATCACCGGCACGCCACAGCGAACCCCATCCCCTGCCGATAGTCAACTATCGGCGTTACTCTTCTCCCCATGCCCGCCGACACGTCAAGCCGCAACCAGGCCGTCGCCGCACGGAATTCCGCACGCATCCTGCGGGCCGCGCGCGAGGTGTTCGCCCGGCGCGGACCGCAGGCGATGCTGGAGGAGATCGCGCGGGAGGCCGGCGTGGGCATCGCGACCCTCTACCGGCACTTCCCCAGCAAGGAGCAGTTGGTCCAGGCGGCCCTCCGGCAGGCCGTCACGGAGGAGCTCGACCCGGCCATCACCGCCGCCCTCGGCGACGACGACCCGAAACACGGCCTCGCCACCCTGCTGGAGGCGACCCTCACGATGGCCGCCCGCGAGCAGAACACCCTGGCCGCCGCGGGCAACTCCGGCGTGCTGACCGCCGAGGCGACCGCCCCGTTCCTCGACGCCCTCGCCCTGCTCACCCGCAGGGGCCAGCAGGCCGGCACCCTCCGCGCGGACGTCGTCCCCGACGACCTGCACCGGATCATGGGCATGCTCGTCAGCGTGCTGTGGAGCAACGAGCCCGGCAGCGCGAACTGGCGGCGCTACGTCACCCTCCTCCTGGACTCCCTCTCCCCCCTCGGCGCCACCCCCCTCCCCCCACTGCTCCCCGGCACCAAGTGTCGCCAGGGAACGCCGAGTTCACCGGAGACCGAGGGGAACGACACCTCGCTCTGACCGCGATCGGGGGCAAGCGGGGGATTTCCGAACAAAAGCCACCACTTGCCTGTCAATGTGCTGTCCACTCGACCCGACCCGCGAGAAATCTGCGACGTTTCCGTACGCACGGGACCGTTACCACGGGTACGGTCAAACCGCACACAGGAGCACATCCCCATGCGCCTCGATCCCCCCACACGCGCCGCGCTCGTCGGAGCGCTCGGCCTCACCACGGCACTGTCGCTCGTCTCCCCGGCGAGCGCCGCGACCAACCTCAGAGGGGTGGAGCCCTTCAACACGGACAAGCTGCTCATGTCCATGTGCACGGGCTCGACCGACAAGCAGTACTTCTTCATCAACGTGAACACCGGCGAGCTGACCAGGAACCCCACGAACGGCATACCGGCGGACAGCCTGCCCCACCCCATCGAGCGGTTCGAGGGCTGGTGCACCTACCCCAAGGCGTCGAGCTGGACATGGACCGGCCAGGAGACCCAGGTCGGCAACTCCCTGCGCAACTGCGGCAACAGCTCCCAGCTGAGCCAGAGCATCCAGATGAACGGCACCACGACCAGTACCACCACCAACAGCGTCAGCGGCTCGGTCGGCGTCCAGTGGACCATCATCGACAAGGTGCTCTCCGTCAACGCCGGCGCCGACTACACCCGTAGCTGGTCGTACGCGAAGGCGTCGGGCTGGGCCACGACCACCACTCTGACCGCCGCCCCCAGGACCACGGCCTGGATGTCGCTGGCCCCGGTGATGCGCACGGTGCGCAGCAACCCGGTGTTCTGGGTGGACCGCTACTCCTGGGGCAGGAACGGCGGCGGTCAGATCAACGTCGGCACCTGGCGGGACCGGGGCTACCGGGACATCAAGTCCCACGGCGCCTACTACGACGCCATCGGCAACGTCCTCGACGGCAACGGCAAGCCCGCCGGGACGTACGTCGCCCGCGACCGGCCGGTGAACAGCTCCGACAAGTGCTGATCCCGCCCGGTCTCAGCGCGCCCCGGCCGGCCGGGGGAACACGCGGGACTGTTTGACGATGCCGAAGGCGAACTCGGTGTCGATGGAGGCGATTCCCGGGATCGAGTGGAGCGGTCCGCGGACGAGACGCTCGTACTCCTGGAGGTCCTCGACCACGATCCGCAGCAGGTAGTCGGTGCTGCCGGCCATGAGGTAGCAGTCCTGGATGTGGGCGATACGGCGGACGTGCTCCTCGAAGACGCCGACGCTGTCCGTCGTGTGCCGCTCCAGCCTGATGCGGACGAACGCGGTGACCGGCAGTCCGAACGCCGCCTGGTCGACCAGGGCCGTGTAACCCTGCACGACCCCGGACTCCTCCAGGCGGCGCACCCGGCGCAGGCAGGGGGACGGTGACAGGCGTACGCGGTCGGCGAGGTCCTGGTTGGTCAGCCGGCCGTCCTCTTGCAGCTCCCGGATGATGGCGCGGTCGACCTCGTCCATTCCCCACTCCTTTGGCAGATCCTGCCTTTGGAGCAGGCATTATCGGCAGAACTCGCAATCATATGCCCTCGATATTGGCATAGCTTTCCAGGAAAGGAGCCCCTCAAGAGGAGATGCCGTGTCGAGATCGCTCGGGCCCCTGGCCCTGGCCGCGACGGTCTGTCTGTGGAGCACGTTCGCGCTGAGCGGGCGGGCCCTCGCGTTCTCCACGCTCCAGCCGGCCGACGGCGCGCTGCTGAGGTTCGGCGTGCCGGTGGTGCTGCTCGCCCCGGCGCTGTGGAGGCGGCGGGGCCAGTTCGCGGCGATGCGTCCCGCCCCGGCCGTCAAGATCGTCGTCGGCGCCGGTGTCCCCTTCTATCTGGCGGCGACCTACGGCGGCGGGCTGACGTCCGCCGCATTCGTCGGGGCGCTCGTACCGGGGATGGTCCCGCTGTTCGCCGCGCTGCTCGGCGGGGTCCTGCCGAGGGGGTCGCAGGCTGCCGGGCTGTGTCTGATCGGGCTCGGGGTCGTGGCGCTGGTGGCTCCCGAGGTGGCCGGCGTGGACGGGCCGACGCTCGGCGGGGTGGGGCTGCTGCTCCTGGCGAGCGGGCTGTGGGCCGTCTACACGGTGGGGCTGCGGGAGACGAACCTCGACGCGGTGGCGGCGACGGGCCTGCTGTGTGTGCCGACGTTCGCGGGCATCGCCGTCCTCGTCCTGACCGGCGCGCTGCCGAGCACCCTTCCGCAGGCCGCCCCGCGTGACGTCCTCATCTTCCTGCTGGTGCAGGGGATCGGGACCGGTGTCTGTTCCGGCCTCTTCTACACGGTCGCCGTCCAGCGGCTCGGGCCGGCCCGGTGTACGAGTGTCGGGAGCCTCAGCCCGATCCTGACGGCCGTCGCGGCGGTGCCGCTGCTGGGCGAGGCGCTGACGGTGCCGGTGACGGCCGGGACCGTGCTGATCGTCGGCGGGGTCGTCCTGGCCAACCGCGCGGCCAGGACGAGGGCGCCTCGGGTCTACGGGTCAGCGGCGGGGGTGGACCACCATCGCCGATCCGCCGCCCCGGCGCTTCGGCTCGGCGACCGCCTGGACCTTGCCGCCGGGCAGGAACTCCAGGGCCGCGACCGCCCCGATCTCCGGGGAGGGGGTGAAGGTGCTCGGCGCGAGGACGAAGCGGTGTCCGATCCGCTCCAGGGCCGCGCGCTCGGGTGAGTCGAGGAACGCCGGTTCGGCGTCGGTCGTCGCCCTGTTGCGCTGCGAGACGCGCGGCGCGGCGACGGCTTCCGGCAGGGTCATGCCCAGGTCCACACGGTTGACGAGGGTCTGGAGGACCGTGGTGATGATCGTGGCGCCGCCGGGTGAGCCCACGGCGAGCAAGGGCTTGCCGTCACGCAGGACGATCGTCGGGGACATGCTGCTGCGCGGGCGCTTGCCGGGGCCCGGCAGGTTGGGGTCCGGCACCCCCTCGGTCAGCGGCGTGAAGTCGAAGTCGGTCAGTTCGTTGTTGAGCAGGAAGCCGCGTCCGGGGACCGTGATGGCCGAGCCGCCGGTCTGCTCGATGGTGAGGGTGTAGGAGACGACGTTGCCCCAGCGGTCCGCCGTCACGAGGTGGGTCGTGGAGGGCCCCTCGTAGGGTTCCTCGCTGCCCCGGCCCGTGGTGCAGCCGGTGTGGGCGGCGCGCGGGTCGGCCGGTGCGAGGGGGCTGGTCAGCGCGGTGCCGGGGCTGATCAGGCAGGCGCGGTCCTTCGCGAAGCCCTTCGAGAGGAGGGCCTGCGTGGGCACGTCCGAGAACGCGGGGTCGCCCACCCAGCGGTTGCGGTCGGCGAAGGCGATCCGGGCGGCCTCCAGGTAGTGGTGCAGCGCCTGGGTGCGGTCCGCCGTCGACAGACGGAAGTTCTCCAGGATGTTCAGCGCCTCCCCGACGGTCGTCCCGCCGGAGGAGGACGGCGCCATGGAGTAGACGTCCAGGCCCCGGTAGGCGATCCGGGTGGGGTCGCGGCGCACGGTCGAGTGGGCGGCGAGGTCGCCGCGCTCCATCAGCCCCGGGCGGACGACCCGGTCGGCGCCGGCCGCCACGGGCGGGTGCTGGACGGTCCGTACGATGTCGCGGCCGATGTCGCCCCGGTAGAGCGCGCCGACGCCCTCGCGGGCGAGTTCGCGGTAGGTCCTGGCGAGGCCGGGGTTGCGGAACCGGGAGCCGACCACGGGGAGTTCGCCGTTGGGCAGGAAGAGTTCGGCGGTGGAGGTGAAGTCGCGGAAGCGGTCCTCGTTCAGCGCGGTCTGGGCGCGGAACTCGTCGTTGACGACGAAGCCGTTCTCGGCGAGGCGGGTGGCGGGCTTCAGCGCCGACGCGAGCGGGATCGTGCCCCAGTCCTTCAGGGCCCGTGCCCAGGTGGCGGGGGTGCCGGGGACGCCCACGGACAGGCCGGAGTTGACGGCTTCCGCGAAGGGGACGGGCTTGCCGGTCGCGGGGTCGAGGAAGGAGTCGGCGCGCATGGCCGCCGGGGCGGTCTCGCGGCCGTCGATCGTGCTGACCCTGCGGGTCGCGGCGTCGTAGCGGACGAAGTAGCCGCCGCCTCCGATGCCCGCCGAGTAGGGCTCGACCACGCCGAGCGCGGCGGCGGTCGCGACGGCCGCGTCGACCGCGTTGCCGCCCTGCCGCAGGACGTCCAGACCGGCCTGGGAGGCGTAGGGGTTGACGCTGGAGACGGCGCCTCCGCTGCCGACGGCAACCGGCTGCTTCGCCGGCGGGGTCGCGGTGCCGGTGGCGGACCCGGGGCCGGTGGCTGGCCCGGTACCGCTGTCGGGCCGGGCGGTCGGGGTTCCGGCGGCGTTCGCGGAGGTGAGACACGGCAGGAGGAGCGCGGCCGTGGACACGGCGACGACAACGGCACGGCGGGCAGCCAAGAGAGCCTCCGGTGGGACTTCTGTGCGGGCGTTGGCCGAAACCCTGGCAGCGTTCGGGCAGGTCAGCAACGGGAGGCCCGGGGATTTGCGCCAGATCTGAGGTTACCGAAAGGTAATTTCCATTCGGCGTGGGCACGGGCCGGGATATTTGACCCTGTCGGCGGTCCGGGGCTCGACGTAAGAATCCGGCAAGAAACAGGAGCCCCCTCTCGACTCTCAGGACGGCACGCACATGGCAACAGGACATGCCCGCAAGAAGACGCGCTCCAGGACCGTCGCCATCGGCATCGGCTCGGTGCTGGCTGTCGCGGGCGGCGTCGTCGCCGTCCCCGCCGCGATGGCGGCGCTCGTGCCCCCGCCGGCCTCCACGCCGTTCCAGCTCAAGGGGGCCGAGACCTTCGACACCGACAAGATGATGGCGACGCTGTGTCCCGGCCCGACGTCGGATCTGCCGTTCCAGGACGTCGGGTTCTTCTTCATCAACCTCAAGACCGGTGACACCCTGCGGGACGAGGCGAACGGCATCGGGGACATCGGCAAGACCCCGGCCGGCACCGATCCGCTCGCCCGGGTCTCCGTGCACTGCGAGTACCCGGTCACCAGCACGAAGGACTCGGTGGGCGCCGCCACCGACACCTCCGACCTCGTCATCAACTGCGGAAACGCGGCCCAGGCCGGTCAGCAGGTCACCCAGAGCCTCACGACCAGCAGCAGCGTCACCCACAGCGTGAGCGTCGGCGGCGAGTTCAACTTCAACATCATCAAGGACGTCCTCTCGATCGGCGGCGGCGTCGAGGTGACCACCGAGTGGTCCTTCGGCGAGGAGATCACCAAGAGCAAGACCAACACCATCGACGTCCCCCCGCGCACCGCCGCCTTCCTCGAACGCGTCCCGCAGGTGCGCACCGTCGTCAGCACCCCCGTCGCGGTCCTGGAGCGGTTCGTCACCGTCACCCCCGACTCCGTCAAGACCGAGAACGGCTGGCGCGGCAACGGCAGCAACCGCGTCACCTCCTCCGGTTTCTCCATGTCCGCGACGGGCGACGTCCTCGACAAGAACGGCTTCCCGGCCGGCGCGATCCGCGCGAAGGACCGGCCGGTGACGGACGCGGACTGCGCCTGAGGGGACGTCGGCTCTCGACGTGGGTGGCTCGCACGGACGGCTGCTCGCCCGCGCCCCTCGTCACAGCAGCAGCGCGAGGGCCGCGGCCATCGTGATGTACCAGTGGACGAGGAGGGTGTAGGTGGTGTGGTCGGCGGCACGGCAGCTCTCCTTCCGCGAGAGCCTCCGGCCCACGACCGCTGACAGCGCCGCCTGGACGAGGGCCAGACCGAGCAGTGCGGAAGGACGACCGGGCAAGGAGTACCCGGCGGCGCAGACGACGAACGCCGTTCGGAGATAGGCCCGCACCCGACGCCGGCCCAGGCTCACAGCCAGGGTCCGGCGGCCCACGGCGGCGGTCACCTCACTGGAGTGCCGCGACCAGCAGCACCCCGGCCCACCGCATCGGACCTCCCCCGGAGAGGGACTCTGATCGAGTTCTGCCGGAGTCAGCCGTTGACGACGCTCATAACGTGCGGCATCTCGTCCCGGTCCTGCGCAAGATGCCGCCGGCCGCACCGGTGACGGTCACCGTTCCCGTCGTGGTTCTCATCGGAACCGCACCTCTCGTGTGGCCGGTCGAGGGTCTGCTCCACAACTGTCCAGAAAGGCGCACGCGGTCCGGCGGTGACGCGTGCGCCGCCGAAGAGGTGCGACCCGGAACCGGACGCGCCACCCGCGCCGTCGCACGAGCCGCGCACACCCTCGACGCGGGGGTTCACGGTCGGCGGCGGGCCCTCGGCAGGGGGATCGGGGGGACTCCCTCCGTGACCGTGTTTCTGACGGTGCCGATGCCCTCGACGGTGAGGGTGACGGTGTCGCCGGGGGTGAGCGGGGGTGGCCACAGGGCGCCGTTGCGGCCCCAGAGTTCGGCGAGGCAGCCGCCGTTTCCGCAGGTGCCGGAGCCGAGGACGTCGCCGGGGCGGACCCAGGTGCCCCGGGAGGCGTGGGCGACCATCTCCTCGAACGTCCAGGCCATGTTGCTCAGGCGGTCCCGGCCGACGGTCTCGCCGTTGACGGCGGCGGTGAGGGCGAGGTCGAGGAAGCCCTCCGCGTCGCGGTCCGCTTCGAGTTCGTCGGCGGTGACCAGCCAGGGTCCAAGGGTGGTGGCGGTGTCCTTGCCCTTGGCCGGTCCGAGCTTCACCTTCATCTCGCGGCCCTGGATGTCGCGGGCGGACCAGTCGTTGAGGATCGTGTAGCCGATGATGTGGTCGCGGGCCTGCTCGGGGGTGAGGTCGCGGCCCGCCTTGCCGATGACGGCGGCCACTTCGAGTTCGAAGTCGAAGCGACGGCAGCCGGGCGGCAGGGGCACGTCGTCGTGGGCGCCGATCATCGCGTAGGGGTTGGTGAAGTAGAACGCCGGCGCGTCATACCACTCCTCGGGCACGGTGTCGCCGTATCCCTGGGCGACCCCGGCGACGTGGCTCTCGAACGTCATGTGGTCGCGGACGGTGGGCGGTTCGAGGGGCGGGAGCAGCCGGACGTCGGCCAGCGGCACCGGCAGCGTCCGGTGCAGGGCGCGCAGGGTGGCCTCGCGCAGCGGCTCCTCCCCCTCGACGATGAGGTCGAGGAGGTCGACGGGGTACTCGAAGGGGTGGACCTGCCGCCCGGCGACGACCCCGGAGCGGCGTTTCCCGTCGTGGAGGAAGGTCGCGAGCCTCACGCCGCCGTCTCCTTCGCGCCGGCCGTACGGGAGGCGCCGGGCCGCAGTCCGACGAAGACCAGCGCGATGGCGGCGGCGACCGCGCACGCGGCGGCGGTGAGCAGCAGGCCGGTGTCGTAGCCGTGGGCCAGGGCGTCCGTGGTGAGCGGCGCGAGCTTCCCGCTCAGCGGGCCGAGGTCGGCGGTGTGCAGGGCGAGCGGTCCGCCGTCGGCCAGCACGGCGGAGGCGATCCCGTGCTCCTGCGGGGTGAGCCCGGCGCTCGCGAGGCCGCCGGTGATCCGGTCGGCCGCCATCCCGAGGGCGACGGCCCCGACGATCGCGGGCCCGAGGGTCTGCCCCAGATCGCGCACCAGACTGGTGGTGGCCCCGGCCATCCCGGTCAGCCCCGGCGGTACGACGTTGACGGCGGCGGCGGTGATCGCGGCGACGACCAGCCCGAAGCCGACGCCGTTGAGGACCAGCGGCCCGAGCAACGCCCCGAGGCCGGTCTCGTGGACGGGGACCTCGCGCAGCCAGAGCTGGGCGGCGGCCAGCGAGGTGAAGCCGGTGACGAGCATGGGCCCGGGGCCGACCCGGTGCAGGAGCCGCACCAGCACCGGCCAGATGAACGGGGTGATCCCCTGGATGACCACGAAGGGCAGCGCGGCCCGCAGCGGGCTCTGGTGCTGGATGACGCCGAGGCGGATGCTCAGGTCGTAGGCGCCGCCGAGGAACCCGAACATGCCGATCACGGCCATCGCGGCGGACGCGGCGAAGGCCGGGATGCGGAAGAGCTCCAGCCGCAGCATGGGGGCGGCGGCGCGGTTCTCCACCGTGACGAACGCGGCGAGGAACACGGCGAAGCCGATGAAGGACAGGACGACCGGCGCCGACCCCCAGCCGTCGGAGGGGCCCTGGATGATGCCGTACAGCAGCGCGAGCAGGGCCAGGGCGATCGTGATCTGGCCGGGCCAGTCCAGGGAGCGTCCCTCGGGCGCGCTGGACTCGTCCGCCAGCAGCCAGGCGGCGACGGCGGTCGCGACGGCGAGGATTCCGGTCACCGCGAACGCCCACTGGAACGCGGCGTGTTCGACGATGCCGCCGGAGAGCAGCGGTGCGACGAGGGCGCCCAGCGACAGGGCGGTGGTCCAGGAGGCGAGCCCTCTGGCGCGGGCGGCCGGGGTGGTGGTGACGGCGGTGATCATCGTCAGGGAGGCGGGGAAGAGCGCGGCGGCGCCGATCCCGGACACGGCCTGGCCGGTGATCAGCTGGGCCGCCGAGTCCGAGGTGGCGGAGATCAGGTAGCCGACGGCGGCCAGCAGGGACGCGCCGACCACCAGTCGCTTGCGGCCGTACAGGTCGCCCACGACGCCGAAGGTGAGCGCCAGGACGGCGGCCGGTACGAGGAACGCGTCGCTGATCCAGGTCAGTTCGGCGCCGGACGCCTGGAGGGCGCGCTGCATGCTGCCGTTGATCGCGGCGGGCAGGACCAGCCCGATCTGCGCCAGGCAGACGGCCAGACAGCCGGCGACGATCGTGCCGGTGTGGCGGGCCGGGGTGTCCGGAGCGTTTTCGGGGGGCGCGGCGGGTGGGTCGTAGGCGGGGGTGGCGGCCATGGCTTCTCCTTTGAAGACGGGCGCGGGGATCTGAAGTGGGGCGCGGGCGCGGCGAGTCGGGTGGCGGTCAGCCGGCGGCGTGGCACAGGTCGGCCATGCGGCCGAAGAGGCCGGGGCCGTCGAGTGCGGGGAGCGTGGGGTCGAGTTCGCGGTAGACGGTGTGGACGTTGACGCCGAGGCGCTCGCTCTCGTCCAGTGCGGCGAAGCGGCCGAGGCGGATGTCGCGCGCCGCGTCCTGGGCGGGCATCCCGGCGGTGAAGCGGGCGCTCGCCTGCTCGTGGACGAATGCGAGGTAGTCGCGGATCTCCCGGACGGCGCGTTTCGTGGTGACCGGGCCGTGGCCGGGGACGACGGTGTCCGCGTCGAGGCCGAGCAGGAGGTCGCAGGCGGCGAGCCAGCGGGCGAAGGGGCCGTGCCAGACGATCGGGGTGGCGCCCGCGAAGACGATGTCGCCGGTGTAGACGACCCTGGCGCGCGGTACGTGGACGATCGTGTCGCCGGCGCTGTGCGCGGGGCCGACGTCGACGAGGCGGACCTCCGTGCCGCCGACGTCGAGGACGCACTCGCCGTCGAAGAGCCGGCTGGGCAGGACGGGTTCGATGCCGGTGTGGTCGAAGCGGCCGAAGATCCGGCGGGCGAAGGTCCCGGCGGGGGTGTCGAGGCCGCTCAGGGCCCGCGTCTCGGCGGGGCCGACCTGCCGCATGTCCGTCACCGATCCCCGGGCGGCGACGATCTCGGCGTGGGCCACGAGCTGGTTGCCGAACCAGTGGTCGCCGTTGCCGTGGGTGTTGACGACCGTGGCGATCGGCGCGGCCCCGGTCAGCGGCGCCAGCGCGTCGAGCATGGCCCGGGTCAGGGGGAGGTCGTAGAGGGTGTCGACGAGCAGGGACGCGCGCCGGCCGGTGATCAGGCCCGCGTTGCTCATCCCCCAGCCGGTGTCGCCCGCGATCCAGGCGTGGCAGCCGCCGCCGAGGGCGATCCGGCCGGTGCGGGAGGTCACGGACGTCATGGCGCCCTCCTTCGTCGCGTCCCGCGGCCGACACCGCGAGACTCTCATCCATCACTGGACTTCAGTCCAATGCTGGCGAGGAATCTAGGGAGCTGCCGGGGAGAGGTCAAGAGCCGTGCACGCCTGTGCTGTACTGGGGCCCATGAAGACCGGGGACACGACGGCCGGGAGCGGGGCGGCGGTCGGCCGCCAGGAACGCAGGCGCCGGGCGCTGCACGACCAGCTGTACGACACCGCCGTCGGCCTCTTCGTCCGCCAGGGGTTCGAGGCGACGACGATGGACCAGATCGCCGAGGCGGCCGACGTGGCACGGGCCACGGTCTTCAACCACTACTCCCAGAAGGTCGGGTTCCTGGAGGAGTGGGGGGTCCGCCGACGGGCCCGGGTCGCGCTGATCCTCGGCGCGGAGCACGCGGAGGACCTCCCGGTCGGCGACCGGCTGCGCCGCTACCTCACGGAGATGGCCGACCTGAACATCGCCTCCCGCGCGGAGACCGCCGTCCTCATGGACGCCTCGGCCCGGTACGGCCGCCTCCTCCAGACGCCCTCCCTGGAGGTGGAGCTCGCCCGGATCGTCGAGGAGGGCCGAGGGCGCGGCGAGGTCAGGGCCGGCGTCGACTGCGAGCAGGCGGGGGCGCTGCTGGCCATGTGCTACTTCTCGACGGTCCTTCGCTGGACCCGCGAGGACCCGGCCCCCTTCGACCTCCACGACCGGCTCGGCGGCACCCTCGACATCGTCCTGATGGGACTCCTGGTCGGCTGAGCCGCGCCCCGGCGCCCGTCACCGGGGCGTGGTCACCGCCCTGTTCATCGCCCTCGCCGCCCGGGACACGACCTGCCCCCGTTCCGGAGTCCGGCTACACCACCGGCTGGTCCAGGGGTGGTGCGGGCAGGAGGCCGGCGGCCTGGCGGACGGTGGTGACGGCGGAGCGGTGGTCGGTGGTGCGGGTGGCGAGGGCGATCTGTACGGGTGGGCCGTCGAGGGGGACGAAGCGGACGGCGGGGTGGGGGTAGAAGCGGGCGGCGGCATCCGCGTGCAGGGCGAGTCCGCCGGTCGTCGCGACGGCCGTGGGGATGGCGGCGGGGCTGCGCAGGGCGTCGGGGTGGTGTGCTCCGTCGGCGGCGGGCCCGGACCAGGCCGCGGTGGCGGAGTCGGGGAGGGCGGTGGGCAGCCAGGCGCTGTCGGCGACGTCGGCCTCGGTCAGGTGGTCCACCTCGGCGAGCGCGGAGCGGGCGGGGACGACGGCGACCCGTCGCATGGTCATGGGCATGGGCCGGCCCGCGTTCGCCGCGGCCCGCCGGCACGGCATCGAGCCGACCCTGTCCTGCGACGTCGTCTCCCTCGGCACCGGCGACCTGTTCACCCAGACCCGGATGGGGCTGGCCTTCCAGCGCTGGGCCGACACCGAGGCGGTCAACCTCGGCGGCGGCGACCCCACCGCCGTCTCGGTCACCGCGCACGACGCGCTGCGCTGGTCGACCGTCAACGCGGCCGACGCGGTCGGGATGGCGGACCGGATCGGCAGCCTCACCCCCGGCAAGCAGGCCGACGTCATCGTCACCGGCGGCCCGGGGCTCTCCCAGCACCCGCGCTTGGACCCGGCCGGGACCCTCGTCTTCCAGACCACCCCCGCCGACGTCCGGCACGTCCTGGTCGCCGGCCGCTTCGCCAAACGCGACGGCCGCCTCACCGGCGCCGACCTGCCCACCCTCCTCACCCAGGCCGACACCTGCGCCGAACGCGTCCTCAGCCGCATCGCCGCCTCCGCCGGACCCCTGCCGGGAACACCACCGCAGGGCTGGGACGCCGTCATCGCGGCCTCGGCCGAACTGCACCGGGCCGCGCCGCCCTCCAACAGGGTCAGGACGTGAGGATCTGCCACTGCTGATGTGTCAGGGACGCGTACGGCTGCTGCTCGATGTTGGTGCCGTCGGCGGTGCCGCCCTCGTCGACGCCGAGGCAGAGTCCGCTGTAGCGGTTGATGAGGAAGTGGTACCCGTCACCGGTGGGTGTGACGGCCCACTGCTGCTGGGGGACGTCGAAGTCCGCGTAGACGGCGACGTTGCCGCCGTCTACGCGGGAGAGGCCGGCGACTTCCATGAGCTTGCCGCTGTTGACGCCCTTGATCTCGTAGTAGCCGTCGCCGGTGGCGGCGAAGGTCCACTTCTGGGTGGCGTTGTCCAGCCAGGACCACTGCTGGATGTTCGTGCCGTTCGCGGTGCCGAAGCCGGCGACGTCGGCCACCTTGCCGCTGTTGCGGTTGACGAGCCGGTACACGGTGCCGTCGCCCGGCAGCACCCTCGACACCAGCGCGGGCTCGGCCGTCCGGCCCCCGATCCGGACGCCGCCGACGTTGGCGTAACCGCCGGTGGCCGCGTTCGCCTGTATCCGTACGAAGCCCACGTTCCGGGCGGGCCACTCGACGATCTTGGTCTTCCGGTTCCCGGCCCAGGTGCCGGCCGCGACCTGCGTGAAGTTCGTGCCGTCGGTGCTGGTGGAGACGGTGTACGAGGTGATGTCGCCGTCGGTGGAGTCGTTGCGGTTCCACTGCTTGGGCAGGTACTCCAGTGTCGAGACGCCGCTCCACACACCGCCCAGGTCGATCGTGAGCGACTGGGACAGGGGCGAGGACAGGCCCCAGGTCGACCAGCAGGTCTCGTAGCGGACGTCGCTCAGCCCGTCGATCGCGTTGAGCGGTCCCTCGCCGGTGCGGAAGGCGGTCGCGTACGCGCTGACCGGGGTGACGGGGTGCTCGGCGCGCAGCGGTTGGGTGGGGAGCGCCGGCCTGGAGGTGTCGGGGCTCCACGCGGCGCCGACCTCGGCCAGCCGGTTGACGACGTTGGTGTCCAGCAACCCGTTGCGGTTGGGCGGGCAGTTCAGGATGAACGAGGTGTACTTCGGTTCCAGGTCGGCGAGGTGCGACACGATCGCGTCCCGGCTCATCAGGCTCTCGGTCGGCGTGGAGGGGTGCCAGAACCAGCCGTTGCTGATGGTCTGGCCCTGCATTCCGGCGTAGGTGTTGCCGGTCGGCGCCGTGACTCCGAGCGGTTCCTCGAAGAAGATCGCGTCGCCGAGGAAGGGCTCGGCGAGTCCGCCGATGTCGAGCATGACGCAGTCCGGCTGCAACCGTTTCACCAGCGAACGGATGCGCTGGTAGGAGACGGCCTGCTGGCCCATCTGCCACGCGTAACCGTCGGTCATGAACATGTCGATGGTGCCGTAGTTGCTGAGCAGTTCGGTGATCTGCCCCAGGATGAACGTCATGTCACCGGGCTGGATGGCGTCGGTGACTTCGAGCCCGGTCACGTTGTGCCGGTTCTCCCACGCCTCGACGCCGAAGGTGCGGTCCCAGATCGAGAAGTAGAACCCGACCTTCAGCCCGCGCGCCCGGAAGGCGTCGCAGTACGCCCGCACCACGTCGTGCCGGTAGGAGCTGTTCGCGACGTTCTGGGTGCCGTAGGCGCTCGGCCACAGGGCGAAGCCGTCGTGGTGCTTGGTGGTCAGGATGCCGTAGCTCATCTTCGCGGCGGCTGCCGCGGCGGCCCACTGCCCGCAGTCGACGCTCGGGGGAGCGAAGAGGGCGGGGCTCTGGCCGGGTTCGGCCCACTCCTGGTCGGTGAACGTCCCCAGACTGAAGTGGTTGAACATGCCGAACCGCAGGTCGGCCAGCCTGCTCAGATTGGTCTGCGGGTCGGCGGCGGACGCCTGCGGGAGGAGGCCGGAGAAGCCGGGAACGAGCGGCAGGCCGGTCATGGCGGTCGCCGCGCCGGCGGCGCCGAGGAACGTACGGCGGGTGATTCTTCCTGCGGACATGCTCACTCCTGTGGACCGATGGGGCGGAGGCATGGATGCCAGCCGGGCCTGTGCAGTCACCCATTGACATCGGATGTATTAACGGGCACCGCCCCATGACCTGTCTAGAGGTCGAGAGAAAACCGCAGAACAAAACCCCTACGACGAACCGAACTTCGCGGCCTGACCGGCAAAACATCGGATGGTTCGATCAGGCTCCGGCGTTTTTCAGTGGCCGTGACGGGCTGCTGAAAAACTGTCCGCTGCTCAAGACTCTCTCTCGGGCCGGTGGCGCACCCCCCTGTCGTCACCGGTCCACCGCAAGCGGCCCCAGGCACTACCCCCCCCCTGTGCCCGGGGCCGTTTCGCGCGTCGTCGCGCGCCGCGCGGTTCGACGACCGGCGAAGAGAGAACTCCTGTGCAGAACAAGAACCGGCCGCGTGAACGCGGCCGTCCGGCCGTGGCCTGCGGCGTGCTCGTGCTCCTGGCGGTGGCGGGGCTCGCCCCGACGGCGGCCCTCGCGGACGCCGTCCGGACGCCCCCGGCGAGCGGCCCGAACCCTCCCGGCGCCCGCGTCACCCTCATCACCGGCGACACCGTCCGGGTGAGCGGCGGCACCCGGGTGACCGGCGTCGACCGGGGCACGGGCCGCACGAAGGTCGCGTACTCGGTGCAGAGCTTCGGCGGGCACACGTACGTCGTCCCGGACGACGCGGCCCCGCTGGTGGCGAGCGGGCGCCTGGACCGGCGGCTGTTCGACGTGACGCGGCTGGTCGCGGACGGCTACGACGACGGCCACCGCCGTACGCTGCCGCTGATCGTCTCCTACCAGGGTTCCGCGAAGGTGAAGGACGGGGCGAAGCGGTCGCTGCTGTCGGCGGACGTCGACGTCGAGCGCGCGCTGCCCGCCGTCGGCGGTGAGGCGCTGACGGCCGAGAAGGCGGACACCCCCTCGGTGTGGGAGGCGCTGACCCGGCCGGCCGGGGACGCCGTCACCGCCGAGCCCGGTATCGCCCGGGTCTGGCTGGACGCCAAGGTCGAGGCCCTGACGCCGAGCGGCGCCGGCCCGGACCCCGCGCAGGGCACCGCGCAGATCCACGCGCCGGACGCCTGGAAGGCCGGTTACGACGGCACGGGCGTCAAGGTCGCCGTCCTGGACAGCGGGCTCGACGCCACCCACCCCGACCTGAAGGGCGCCGTCGCTGCGTCGAAGGACTTCACCGGCGAGAACACCACGGACGACGGGGCGGGCCACGGCACGCACGTCGCGTCCAGCGTCGTCGGCTCCGGGGCCCGCAGCGGCGGTAGGTACAAGGGGGTCGCGCCGGGGGCGAAGCTGCTGGTCGGGCGGGTGCTGAACGACCGGGGCGGCGGCGAGGAGTCGGGGCTGATCGCCGGCATGCAGTGGGCGGTCGGGCAGGGCGCCAAGGTGGTCAGCATGAGCCTGGGCGGCACGGACACGCCGGGTACCGACCCGGTGGAGCAGGCGGTGAACGACCTGTCGGCCTCCTCGGGGGCGCTGTTCGTCATCGCCGCCGGCAACGAGGGGCCCGCCCCGGAGACCGTCGGCACGCCCGGCGCCGCGTCCGCCGCGCTCACCGTGGCCGCCGTCGACGCCAAGGACCGGCTCGCCGACTTCTCCAGCCGGGGCCCGGACGCGAGCGGCGAGCTGAAGCCCGACCTCTCCGCGCCCGGCGTGGACATCGTCGGCGCGAAGGCGGCGCACGGCAGCCAGGGCGACCCGGTGGCCCCCGGCTACGTCAGGCTGAGCGGTACGTCGATGGCGACCCCGCACGTCGCCGGTGCCGCCGCGATCCTCGCCCAGGAGCACCCGGACTGGTCCGGGCAGCGCATCAAGGCCGCGCTGATGGGCTCGGCGGTCCCGCTGAACGGCTCGTACTCCCCCTTCCAGCAGGGCACCGGACGCGTCGACGTGGCGCGCGCCGTCCGCCAGACCGTGCTCGCGGACACCCCCTCGCTCTCCTTCGGCCTCCAGCAGTGGCCGCACACCGACGACAAGCCGCTCGCCAGGACCCTCACCTACCGCAACACCGGCACCGCTCCCGTCACCCTGGACCTCACCACGGCGACCGACGCCCCGGCCGGCATGTTCACCGTGTCCCCCACCCGCCTCACGGTCCCCGCCGGCGGGACGGCCGCGGCGACGGTCACCGCCGACACCCGCACCGGCTCCCGGGACGGCGCCTTCAGCGGCACGGTCACGGCGAGGGCGGCGACCGGCGAGAGCGTCCGCAGCACGTTCGGGGCGGTCCGCGAGGCGGAGTCGTACGAGCTGACACTCAAGGCCGTCGGCCGCGACGGGAAGCCCACGGCCCCGCACCGCCTGAACGTCGTCGGACTCGACAACGGCAAGACGTGGCTGTCCGCCGACGACGGCACCGCACCGGCCTCGCAAAGCACGACGAAGATCCGCGTCCCCAAGGGCCGTTACCTCGTCTCGGCGCAGCTGACGCGTTCCACGGGCACCGCCGAGGAAGTGACCCAACTGGTCGCCCCCGGCCTGCCCGTGAACAAGGCGACCACGCTGACCCTGGACGCCCGGACCGGCAAGCCCCTCCAGGTGACCGCCCCCGACCCGCGCGCCCGCCTCACCGGCGGCTCCGTCGTCTTCGGCGCACGCGGCGCCACCCGCGCCCTCGACTACGCGGAGAGCCTCGGGCTCGGCGATAACTCCCCCTACGACCGTGTCTACCTCGGCCGGGCCGGACCGTCCGTCCCCGCCGGGAACTTCCTCGCCCAGGCCGGCGGTATCTGGCAGCGCGGCGCCACCGGCGACCTCTACGACCTGGTCGCCACCCGCCGGGGCGGCTACTTCGACGGCCTGACCCGGACGTTCACCAGCCGTGGTCTGGCCACGGTCCGCACGCCGATCGGCTCCGACGTCAAGGGCGCCCAGACCGCCCCCAGGTCGTCCTGGAGCACGCCCGGCTGGCCCGGCGTCTCCGACGTGCTGGGGGGCTCCTCTGCCGCCTACCGGCCCGCGCCCGCCGCGTCCGTCGTCCGGCACGTGAGCACCGACGCCGGTCTGCGCTGGGACCTGGGCGCGGTCCTCACCACCGACAGTTCCCCGTTCCTGAGCGTCCTCGACGCGGCCCTCCCCCGCCGGTACGAGCCCGGCCGCAGCTACCGGGAGACGTTCAACACCGGCGTCTTCGCCCCGGTCACCTCCGCGTCCACCACCGTCGGCGAGCCCGGCGCGATCCGCACCCGGAACGGGTACGCGGTGTGCGTGCCGCTGCTCGGCGACGGAGCGGGGCACATCAACAACCCCGACGCGAAGACGCGTTACCACCTCACCTCCGGGTCCACCACCATCGCCGACTACCCGATCGACCCCTGCGGCATCCCCCTGACGGGACTGCTGCCGCGCAAGGCGACGTACCGGCTCGCCGTCGACACCGTCCGCCCGGCCGGCGCGGTCACCGTCGGCACCCGGGCCTCGGTGGTGTGGACGTTCACGTCGGCGCCCACCACCAGCGACAGGCCGGTCCGGCTGCCCCTCTCGGTGGTCCGCTTCACCCCGCAGCTCTCCCTGGCCGGCACGGCGAAGGCGGGCGTCCGGCTCACCGTGCCCGTCAGCGTCCAGGGCCCGGCGGCGGACAAGGGCGCCGTCAAGTCCCTCACGGTGCAGGTGTCCTACGACGCCGGCCGCACCTGGAAGGCCACACCGGCGCACACCGGGAAGAACGGCGCGCGGTACCTGACGCTCGCCCATCCCGTGAAGCCCGCCACGGTCGGCCTCCGGGCGACCCTCACCGACCGTGCCGGCAACACGGTGACGGAGACGCTGCCGACGGCGTACCGGACGGTCAGGTGACCTGATCCGTACGCCGGACAACGGGAAACCCCGGGCCGAGGCCCGGGGTTTCCTGCTGTGCGGACGCCGTGCGTCAGTTGATGTTCCAGACGGTCGGGAGGGTGTCCGGGGCGCGGTAGAAGTCCTGCCTGACCTTGTCGGGGCCGCAGTTGGAGGACTGGCGCCAGTCGAACGCGACCGTCTCCCCGGGCTGGACGTTCAGGTTACGGATCGTCGCCGTACCGCCCAGTGTGAAGCTCGCCTCGACGATGCTGCCGCTGGAGATGGAGGTGACGAACACGCACCGCGCGCCCGTGGGGACCTTCTGGCTGGCGACGTTGACCGTGATGACGGCGGCCGAGGCGGGGGTCGCCGCGAGGGCGACGGTGGCGGCCGAGGCGAGGGCCACGGTGACGAGCATGCGCTTGCGCGTGAGGTTCCGCATTGTCTTTCCGTTCTTTTTCTTGAGTGGGGGGAATGAGGCGAGTGGGGGAATTCAGCTACAGAGGCGGAAATGGTGCTCGGCGGTGTTCGCGCCGAGGGCCAGTTGCGTGCAGTTGAGGTTGTTCTCGCGGACGTCGTCGTCGGCGGAGAAGCGGTAGGTGACCGCCGTCCTGGGGCCGCTGCCGCACGTCGTGTCGCCGTAGCCCTGGACGGTGATCTGGGAGCCCGCGCTGACGCGTGCCTGGGTGGTCGTGAGGTTGCCGCCCCTGGTCGGGACGGCGCAGACGCGGGCTTCCAGGGAGCCGCTGCCCCCGTTCGTCCGGGAGACGATCAGCACGCTTCCGCTGCCGGAGGGGATGTTGGCGTTGACGATCGCCGCGTTCCAACTGCTCGCGGCGGACGCCGTACCGGTGCCCGCGACGGCGGCGCCGAGCAGGGCGAGGCCCGCCACGCCGATACCGATGGTTTTCCTCGACATACCGTTTCTCGACATACCGATGGAGCCTGCTTTCTTGAGGGGGGATTTTGTGCGCCCATTCTCATTTCTCGTGGTGCGGGAGAATGGAGTCCTGTGCCGGTCCGGCGATGGCGAGCAATTCCCCTCTGAGCACGTCGAGGAATTCCCGCTGCCGGTCCTTGAGGTAGAAATGGCCGCCGGGAAAGGTGTGGCGCGCGGTCGGGCCGGTGGTGCGGTCGGACCACGGTGCCGTCGCGGCCGGTGCGGTGAGCGGGTCGTCCTCGCCGGTGAGGACGGTGAGCGGGCAGGAGAGGCGTTCGGCGGGGCGGGGCTCGTACGTCTCCATCGCCTTGTAGTCCGCGCGCAGCGCCGGCAGGACCAGGCGGGCGAGGTCCTCGTCGTCGAAGAGCCGGGCGTCCGTGCCGCTGATGCGGCGGACGTCCGCGAGGAGCGCCCGGTCGCTCTGGTCGTGCAGGTGCGCGCCCTCGTGCGGGACGGTGGGCGCTCTGCGGCCGGAGGCGAAGAGGCCGAGCGGGGGCGTTCCGGCCCGCTCCAGCAGGAGGGCCGCCTCGTAGCCGACCCAGGCGCCCATGCTGTGGCCGAACAGGGCCAGCGGGCGCCGGTCGTCCAGCGCGAGGACGGCCTCGACGACCCACGCGGCCGTCGTCCGCAGATCGTCCAGCGGGGGTTCCCGGTAGCGGTCCTGGCGGCCCGGGTACTGCACGGCCAGGACGTCCACGTCGGGGGCGAGTTCCCGGGCCATGGGGGCGTAGTAGGCGGCGCCCGCACCGGCGTGCGGCAGCCACAGCAGCCGTACGGCCGCGTCCGGGGCGGGGTGGTAGCGGCGCAGCCAGAGGGCGGCGGTGGTCAGGGGCATGGTTCTCCGTAGGGTTTCGGGGTGGTCCGGCGGCCGTCAGACGTGCCAGGACCGGAACGTCCGCAGCCGGTCGAGGCCGACGACGGCCCGCACCCGCTCCGCCTCCGGGTCGCTCTCCCCGAGGGCCGCGACCAGCCGGCGGGCCGGCAGGTTGCGCGGGGTCCGCTCGGCCGTCAGCCGCACGGCGGAGCAGCCGAGCCGTTCGGCGCGGTCGGCGAGCCACTGGAGCAGGTGCTCCTCCACCCCGCGCCCCAGTGCCCGGCAGCTGAGCAGCCAGGCCGGGACGTCGAGGGTGTCGCCGTCCACGCGGAGCGCGAGCAGCCCGATCTGGCCGTAGTCACCGAACCGGTCCCGGGCGGCGGCGATCCACACCTCGCCCTGCTCCCGGTGCGTACGCAGCTCGTCCCCGTCGCCGGACCGGCCGCGCAGCGTGAACTGGTTGGTCCGGCGCACGAGTTGCTCGCCGCGCCCGAGGTCGTCGTCCTCCAGCGGCCGGACGTCGACCTCCAGCCCCAGACCGGCGAGGAACTCCTCGAAGCCGGCGCGCTCGCGCACCGCGTCCCGGTCCTGTTCCTGGCGGTAGAACTCGGCGCGCAGGGTGTCCTCCACCGTGGCCGCGCGGGGCACGGTAGGCCACAACCGCCGGACGAACGCCTCCAGTTCACCGGCCGGCGGGCAGGTCACCGACAGGACCTGCGGGAGCGCCGAGCGCATCGCGGCGATCTCGACGGGGTTGTCGTCGAGGAAGAGGAACGAGTCGAGCCCGAGGTTCAGTTCGCGGGCGGCCTGCGCGAGCCGGTCGGACTTACGGCCCCAGGTCGCGGAGAGCACGCTGAAGTGCTCCGCGCGCAGGAGGCTGTCGGGACGTTCGAGGACCGTCTTCACGGTCGTCTCGTCGTTGTTGCTGACCAGCACCAGCAGCGCCCCGGCGGCCCGCCAGCTCAGCAGCCGCCGGGCGAGTGCGGCACGCGGCCCGCCGAGGTCGACGCCCTCGGCGCCGGCCTCGCCCGCCACGCCGCTCCACAGGGTCTCGTCGCCGTCGACGGCGATCACCTTCGGCGGGGTGCGGCGGACGGCCCGGTGGACGTCGGTGAGGGTGAGCGCCACGGCCGCCTGGAACTCGGGGGTGAACGGCAGGTGCGCGAGGGCTTCCGTGCCGGGGTCGAACCGGTCGGTGACGTGGTGGTCGCGGGTCCAGTCGTCGGGGTGGAGCAGGGCGATGCCGGGTGTCTCGTCGAGGTCCGCGGCGAGGTCGGCCGTCCAGCGGGCCAGGCGCTCGTCGGTGTCCCGGACCGGCAGGAGGCCGACGACCAGCGGGGTGCCCGTCCGTTCGGCCGTCTCGCGCAGGGCCGTCGCGTACTCGGTGCGCAGTGCGGTGAGCCGGGTGTCGTCGAGCGGTCCGAAGCGTTCCAGGTCGGCGGCGCGCAGGAGGACCGTGCCGAGGTCGGCGGCGGAGCGCGCGAAGACTCCGGAGGGGTCCTTCAGCGCGGCGAGGACCTGGTGGTACGGGGCCTCCAGGACCGTCACCGGCTCGGTCTGCGCGGCCTCGTACATCAGGGGCAGGTCGCCGAGGGCGAAGGTGGCGGCGAGGGCGAGGCGGGTCCCGGCGGCGGTCGGCTGGGGGCCGTCGTCCCAAGTCACCGTCTCGGGGTCGGCGGCGGCCTCGTCGAGCAGCCGCAGGTACTCCTCCCCCAGCGCCTCGCAGTCCTCGGCGTCGATGATGTCGAGGCTGTGGTCGAGCCGTACGCGCCCGGCGTCCGGGGTCACGGTGACCATGAGGTCGACGTCCGAGTAGCCGGTGCCTGCCGGCAGCACCTCCAGGGCGGAGAGTTCCGCCGAGGTGACGCGGACGTAGTTGAAGTAGACCTCGACCAGGGGGGCGTCCGGCCGGTACAGGCCCTGCGCGGCCAGTTCGGACAGGGCGTCGGAGAACATCGCGCCCTTCTCCAGCACCCGTTCCAGGCGTCCGTCCGTGCGCCGCAGCGCCTGGGCGACGGTCTCGCCGGGCGACGCCTGCGCCGGGAACGGCACGGGCACCCCGAAGAAGCCGACGGCGTGGGGCGCGTCGACGTGGATGCGGGTGTCGACGGGCACGGCGACGACGAACCGCTCGCGCCGCCGCCTGCGGGCGAGCAGGACGGTGAGGGCGCCCAGGCAGAAGGCCGCCGGGGTGACGGCGAGCCGGCCGGCCTGTGCGGTGACCCGGCGCATGAGCGCGGGGGGCATGTCCAGGGTGAGGCTGCCCGCGCGGTAGGTGCGCTCCTTCGGGCGCGGCCGGGTCAGGGTCAGGTCGAGGCGCCGGCTGCCCTCGAACTCCCGGCGCCAGGTGTCCGACGCGGGGGCGGTGGCGCGTGCCGAGTCGTGGTCCGGCTGTGAGTCGAGCAGCAGGTCGATGTCGCGGTTGGTGGCGGTGGCGTCGAGGCGTGTGCCGGAGAGTTCGGCGTCGATCTCCCCCGTCACCAGCAGCAGCGACTGGAGGTCGGCGACGGCGTGGTGGGCGCCGAAGACGAGCGTCTGTCCCTGGGCGCCGCCGTCGAGGAGTTCGAACCGCCACAGCGGGGCCGTCGCGAGGTCGAACGGCGGTTCCAGCAGCTCCCGAAGCCTCCGCTCCACTTCGAGCGAGCCGCCGCTGTCCCCCAGATCGGTCCAGCGCAGCAGGGACCCGGCGGCGTCCCGGTCCACCCGGAGCCGGCGCTGTGAACCGGCGCCGGTGACCACGGCCGTCCGCAGCGCGGCGTGGCGGGCGGCGAGCCGGCCGACGATCCCGGTGAGCCGTTCCGGAGTCGTCGGCGTGGTCAGGCGGACCGCCAGGCCGATGGCGTGGGCGGCGCCGGGCACCCCCTGCTGCGCGGTGCGGAGCAGGCGGACGACGTCCCGGGTGAGCGGCCGGAACTCGGTCTCGGGAAGCTCGGTGTCCGCGCTCGGCCCGCCGGTGTCCCCGGAGTCCACCGCCGGTCCGCCCTGTTCGGCCAGCGCGGCGCGCAGGTCGGCGGCGAGGGAGCGGAGGTCGGCGGCGGCGAACACGGCCGACGTGGGGAGGTCGGCGCCGAGGTCGCGCCGGAAGGCGTTGCGCAGGTGGACGATCATCAGGGAGTCCAGGCCGAGTTCCTTGAGCCTCGTGCCGGGGCCGATGTCCGTCAGGCCGCCGGCGATCTCGCCGACCGTGGCGCGGAGGTAGGTCTCCAGCAGTGCGGTCCGTTCCTCCTCGGTGCGGGCGGCGAGGACCCGGGCGACCAGCGCGCGGGTGCCGGGCACGGTGTCCCGGTCGGGGACCAGGTCACGCAGAGCGGGCCGGGTCCGTGCGGCCGTGGGGTCGGCGGCGAGGGCCTGCCGGTCCAGGGCGGCGGGGACGAGCTGGCGGCGGCCGGAGCCGAGCACCCGGTCGAACAGCTCGCCGCCCTCCTCCGCCGTGAACGCTTTCAGGCCCTGCCTGTTGTTCGCCGGGCCGCCTCCAGCGGCCATGCCGGTGTCGCCCCAGGCGCCCCAGTCGAGGCTGAGGGCGGGGCGTCCCGCGAGGGCGAGGTGGTGCGCCCAGGCGTCCAGGAAGGCGTTGGCGGCGCTGTAGTGGCTCTGTCCGGGCGAGCCCAGCACACCGGCGACGGAGGAGAACAGCACGGTCGTCCGCGCCTCCGGGACGAGTTCCGTGAGCAGGGCGGTGCCGAGCACCTTGGGCGCGAGGACCTTGAGGACACGGTCCCTGGTCAGGTTGGGCAGGGTCGCGTCGTCGAGGACACCGGCGGTGTGGACGACGCCGGTGATCGGGCCGAGTTCACGGCGCAGGGCCGTGAGCGCGGACGTCAGGGCGTGCCGGTCGGTGACGTCGGCGCGGACGTGGGACACGGTGACGCCGCGTTCCCGGAGCCCGGTGAGCCACCGTTCGGCGTCCCGGTCGGGGGCGCCTCTGCTGACCAGCCCGAGCCTGCGCACACCCCGGCGCACCAGGCGTTCGGCGACGGTCCGGGCGAGAGCGCCGAGGCCGCCGGTGACGAGGTGGGCGCTCTCGGCGGTGAATGCGTCGCCGGGGGTGTCGGGGCGGGTGGGGGTGAGTCGCGGGACGAGGCGTTCGGCACCGCGCAGCGCGAGCGCCGTCTCCTCGTCGGGGTCGCGGAGTTCGGCCCACAGGGCGTCCTCGCCGCCGACGGGCGGCAGATCGATCAGGGTGGTGTTCAGCTCGGGGTGCTCCTGCGCCACGGTCAGGCCGAATCCCCAGGTCAGCGCCTGCTGAGGGGAGGTCACGTCGGTGCTGCCGAGGGCCGGTCGGCTGCCCCGGGTGACGAGGAAGAGGCGGGGTGTGCGGCCTCGGGGGCGGGCGGTGAGGGCGCGCACCAGGTGCAGGGTGGTGAGGCAGCACAGCCGGGCCGCCGCCTCGGCGGACTCGGCGGAGGCGACCGGCGAACCGGCCGCAGCGTCAGCCACCGGGGTGATCGCCGGGGCGTCCAGCGCCGACAACTGCACGACCCTCTCCGGCGGTCCGTCCGGGAACGCCTCGTCGAGGAGCCGTTCCAGATGCCCCGGGTCCTCCGGGTCGACGACGTAACGGCCGGCCCCTTCGGCGGAGTACTCCGTCCCGCTGCGGACGACGACGTGCGGCGTCGCGCCGAGCAGTTCGGTGAGCCGGTCGGCGGTCCCGGTGGCGTCGGCGAGGACGAGCCAGGGTCCCCGGGCGGGTGCCTGCCGAGTCCCGGCCCCGGTGCGGCGGGCGGGCCGCCAGCGGACCTCCATCAGGGCCCGGTCCAGCGGGGAGAGGGCGGCCAGTTCGAAGCCCTCGATCTCCAGGACGGGACGCTCCCGCTCGTCGAACAGGGAGATGTCCAGGGTGACCGAGTCGCCCTCGGCGGAGCGCAGCCGGCAGGCGGTCCACACCGGGGTGGCGCGGTTGCCCGTGTGCCGGAGGCGGCCCAGTCCGGCGGGGACGAAGGGCCGTCCGGTGGGTACGCCCGCCGGGAGCGCGGCGACGTGGAAGGCGGCGTCGAGGACCGCCGGGTGCAGCAGGTACCCGTCGCGCGGCCGGTCGGCGAGGCGGCCGAGGGCGGCGCGGGGACCGAACCGGGCTTCGGTGAGGCCCCGGAAGGCGGGGCCGTAGTCGATGCCGGCGGCGGCCAGTCCCGCGTAGAGGGCGTCCGTGTCGGACGGGGCCGCGCACTGCTCCCGCAGGTCGGCCGGTGTCAGGCCGGGAGCGGGGGCGCCGGGTTCGAGTCGTCCGCCCGCGTGATGCGTCCAGGGCCCCTCCGTGCGGGAGGCGAGGGTGAAGCCGCGCGCTCCCTCGGAGTCGGCCTCGGTGACGACCAGTTGCAGGTCCACGGGCGTACCGGGCTCCAGCCGGAGCGGCGTTTCGAAGCGCACGCCCGCCAGAACGAACTCCCCCTGGACCCGGGCGGCGGCAGCCAGGGCCATCTCCAGGAACGCGGCGCCGGGCAGCCACACCTCGCCGGAGATCCGGTGGTCGGCGAGGTAGGCGAACCGGCTGTCGCCAAGGTCGAGCCGGGTCTGGAAGACGTGCCGGTCGGAGCCGTCGCTCGGTTCGACGTGGGTGTCGAGCAGCGGGGAGCCCGTGTCCGCGCCGACGGGGCGCGCCGGCGCCGGGGACAGCCAGTGGCGTTCCCGGGCGAAGGCGTAGGTCGGCAGGTCCGTACGGCGGTCCCCGGGGAACGGCACCGACCAGTCGGGCCGGTGTCCGGCGGCGTACAGCCGGCCGGCGGCGCGCTGGAGCCGGTCGTGCCCGCCCTGCGCGCGGCGGAGCGAGGCGACGGTGACGGCGTCGACGCCGGCCGCCGTGGCGACCGCCTCGATCGAGGGGCCCAGCGTCGGGTGCGGGCCCAGCTCCACGAAGTGGCGGTAGCCGTCGTCGAGCATGCGGCGGACCGTGTCGGCGAACCGGACGGGCTCGCTGAGGTTGGCGTACCAGTACGCGGCGTCGAGTCCGTCGCCGGGCAGCGGCTCGGCCCGGACCGTCGAGTACAGGGGGACGGCCGTACGCGTGCCCCGGACGTCGGCGAGCGCGGCGAGCAGGTTCGCGCGCGCCGGTTCCATCAGCGGGGTGTGCGAGGCGAAGGGCGTCGACAGTGTCCGGGCGGGGATGCCCTCCTCGTCGAGCCGGTGCCGCAGTGCGGCGAGCGCGTCGGCGGCGCCCGAGACGGCCGTGGACGACGGGCTGTTGACGGCGGCGACGAAGAGCCGGCCCGCGAAGGGCGCGAGGTGCCGCTCGGTCTCCTCCCGGGTCAGCTCGACGGACAGCATGCCGCCCGCGCCCTCCAGCGGTACGACCGCTCGCGCCCGGCTCGTCACCACGGTCACCGCGTCGTCGAGACCGAGCGCGCCGGCGACGTACGCGGCGGCGATCTCGCCGAGGCTGTGCCCGGTCACCGCGTCCGGGACGACCCCGAGGGCACGCCAGGCGGCGGCGAGCGCGGCGTTGACCGCGAACAGCACCGGCTGGAGCACCTCGGTGCGCTCCAGGGCGGCGCCGGTCGGGTCGCGCAGGGCGTCGAGGACGGACCAGCCGGCCTGTCGGCGCACGGCGTCGTCGATGCGCGCCAGCTCCTCGCGGAACGCGGGTGATTGGGCCGTCAGGTCGAGACCCATGCCGGCCCACTGGCCGCCGTGCCCCGGGAGGACGAAGGCCGTCTTGCCGTCGACATGGGCGGGCGGCGACGACTGCCCGGCGGCGAGGGCGTCGAGGCCCGCCGCCAGCGTCTGCGGGTCGGGGGCGACGAGGGCCGCGCGCCGTTCGAAGTGGCTGCGGTGGCGGGCGAGGGTGTGGGCGACGTCCACCGGGTCGGCACCGGTCCGCACCAGGTCGGCGAGGCGGGCGGCCTGGGCGCGCAGGGCGGTGTCGGTGCGGGCGGACAGGACGAACAGGCCGTCCCCGGCGGCGGGTTCGCGCCGAGGCGCCCGCTCGGGGGCCGGCGCCTCCTCGACGACGACGTGCGCGTTCGTCCCGCTGATCCCGAAGGAGCTGAGCCCGGCCCGCCGGACCCGCTCCCCCGAACGCGGCCAGGCCACCGGCTCGCGCAGCAGCTCAAGTCCGCTGCCGTCCCACTCGACGTGCCGGCTGGGCGTGCCCGCGTGCAGGGTGCGCGGGAGGGTGCCGTGGCGCAGCGACTGCACCACCTTGATCAGCCCCGCGACCCCCGAGGCGGCCTGCGCGTGCCCGATGCTCGACTTGAGCGAGCCCAGGTACAGCGGGCGCCCGTCCGGCCGGGAACCGCCGAAGACCGCCGCCAGGGCACCCGCCTCGATCGGATCGCCGAGGGTCGTGCCGGTGCCGTGCGCCTCGACGTGGTCGATGTCGGCGGGTTCGAGCCCGGACAGCTCCAGCGCCCGCCGGATCACCCGCTCCTGCGCGGGCCCGTTGGGCGCGGACAGCCCCTGGCTGCGCCCGTCCTGGTTGACGGCGGTGCCCCGCACGACGGCGAGCACCTCGTCACCGTCCCGCCGGGCGTCGCCCAGCCGCTTCAGTACGACCATCCCGGCGCCCTCGGCCCACACGGCGCCGTCGGCGTCGTCGGAGAAGGAGCGGCAGCGTCCCGTGGGTGACAGGCCCCGCAGCCGGCTGAACTCCACGAAGGTGCGCGGGGTGATCATCAGCGTGATGCCGCCCGCCAGCGCGAGATCGCACTCCCCGAGGCGCAGCGCCTGTGCGGCCAGGTGCAGGGCCACCAGGGACGAGGAGCAGGCGGTGTCGACGGTCATGGCCGGTCCGTGCAGGCCGAGCGCGTAGGCGAGCCGGCCGGAGGCGACGCTCAGTGCGGAGCCGGTGCCGACGTAGCCGTCGAGCTGGTCGAGGCGCGAGTCGGCGAGGTAGCCGCTGTCGAACATGCCGAGGTAGACGCCGGTGGCGCTGCCGGCGAGGTCGGCGGGGACGATCCCGGCGCGTTCCAGGGACTCCCAGGCGGTCTCCAGCATGAGCCGCTGCTGCGGGTCCATCGCGGCGGCCTCCTTCGGGGTGATGCCGAAGAAGCCCGCGTCGAACAGGTCGATGTCCGCGAGGAAGCCGCCCTCACGGGCGTACGTCTTTCCGGCGGCCTGCGGGTCGGGGTCGTAGAGCGACTCGACGTCCCAGCGGTCGGCGGGGAACGGGCCGACCGCGTCCCGGCCCTCGTCGAGGAGGCGCCACAGCCCGTCGGGGTCGGAGATGCCGCCGGGCAGCCGGCAGGCCATGGAGACGATCGCGACGGGCTCGTCGGTGCGGGCCGGGGTGCGGGCGGTGGCGGGGCGGGCCGCCGGGCGGGCGGTCACGGCGAGCGCGGTGTCGAGGAGGTACGCGGTGAGGCGGGCCGGGGTGGGGTGGTCGAACAGGAGGGTGGCGGGCAGCCGGGCGCCGGTGCGGTGGCCGAGGCGGTTGCGGAGTTCGACGGCCATGAGGGAGTCGAGCCCGAGTTCCCGCAGCGGCTCGTCGGGGCGGACGCCGTCCGGGGAGGGCATCCCCAGGACGCGGGACGTCTCCTCGCGGACCAGCTTCAGGACGTGCTCGGCGCGTTCGGTCTCGCCGAGGGCGGCCAGCCGCTCGGCCAGGCCGGGGCCGGCGGTCTCGTCGCGGGCGGCGGTGCGCCGGGCGGGCTCCCGGACCAGGCCGCGCAGGAGGTGCGGGACCGGGCGGGGCAGCCGGGCGGTGTCGAGCTTCGCCGGGACGACGGCGGTACGGCCGCTCGCGAGCGCGGCGTCGAGGAGCGCGAGGCCCTCCTCGGCGGTCAGGGCGCCGCTGCCCTCGCGGGCCAGCCGTCCGCGTTCGGCGTCGGTGAGGTGGCCGGTCATGCCGCTGGCGGGCGCCCACAGGCCCCAGGCCAGCGACAGGGCGGGGCGGCCGGCGGCCCGGCGGCGTTCGGCGAGGGCGTCCAGGGCGGCGTTGGCCGCCGCGTAGTTCGCCTGGCCGGGGTTGCCGACGACACCGGCGGCGGAGGAGAAGAGCACGAACCGCGCGAGGTCCAGCTCCGCCGTCAGCTCGTCCAGGACGAGCGCGGCCTCGGTCTTGGGCCGCAGCACCTTCTCCAGCCGCTCCGGGGTGAGCTGCTCGACCACACCGTCGTCGAGGACCCCGGCGGCGTGCACGACGGCGGTGAGGGGGTGCTCCTCCGGTATCTGCGCGAGGAGGCCGGTGACGGCCTCCCGGTCGGCCACGTCGCAGGCGACCACCGAGACACAGGCCCCCGACTCCCCCAGTTCGGCGGCGAGTTCGGGCATGCCCTCGGCGGCGGCGCCCCGTCGGCCGACGAGCAGCAGCCGCCGCATCCCGTGCTCGGCGACGAGATGCCGGGCCACCAGCCGGCCCAGTGTGCCGGTGGCGCCCGTGATCAGCACCGTCCCCTCGGGGTCGAGGGTCCGGGGCACCGTCAGCACCACCTTGCCCACGTGCCGCGCCTGGCTCAGGTACCTGAGCGCCTCCGGGGCCCGCCGTATGTCCCAGGTGGTCACCGGCAGCGGGGTCAGCGCCCCCTCGCCGAACAGCCGCAGCACCTCGGCGAGGATCTCCCGCGTGCGTCCGGGCCCGGCCTCCCTGAGGTCGAACGCCCGGTAGCTGACGCCGGGACGGTCGGCGGCGACCTGTCCGGCGTCCCGGATGTCGGTCTTCCCCATCTCGATGAACCGGCCCCCGTCGGCCAGCGTCCGCAGCGACGCGTCCACGAACTCACCGGACAGCGAGTCCAGCACGACGTCCACGCCCCGCCCCGCTGTCGCGTCACGGAAGCGCCGCTCGAAGTCGAGGTCCCGGGAGGAGGCGATGTGTTCGCCGTCCAGTCCCTGGCCGCGCAGTGTCCCCCACTTGCCGCTGCTCGCCGTCCCGAACACCTCGGCGCCGAGGTGCCTCGCGACCTGCACGGCCGCCATCCCCACCCCACCGGCGGCGGCGTGGATCAGCACCGACTCCCCGGCCTTCAGGTCCGCCAGGTCCACGAGCGCGTAGTACGCCGTGAGATACGCCAACGGCACCGAGGCCGCCCGGACGTACGACCAGCCCTCGGGAACGCGGGCCAGCATGTGGACGTCGGTGACGGTCACGGGGGCGAAGGCGTCGCCGGGGGCGAGGCCCAGCACCCTGTCGCCGGGGGCGAGTCCGGTGACGTCCGGGCCGACCTCCAGGACGTCACCGGCCAGCTCCCAGCCGAGGCCGGCCCGGTGTTCGACCATGTCCAGGGTGATCAGCACGTCCCGGAAGTTGAGGCCCGCCGCACGGACCGCGATCCGGACCTCGCCCGCCGCGAGCGGGCGGGCCGCCTCCTCGTACGGGACGAGCGCGAGGCCGTCCAGCGAACCGCCGCCGGTCGCCGCCAGCCGCCAGGTGGGGGTTCCCGCAGGGGGTGCGAGCGTGCCGTGTCCGGTGACGGAGGCCAGCCGGGGAGCGAGCAACCGTCCGCCGCGCAGGGCGAGTTGGGGTTCGTCCGAGGCGAGGACCGCAGCCCCCGCCGACTCGGCCCCCTCCGCGTCGGTGTCGACCAGCACGAACCGCCCGGGATGCTCCGCCTGCGCGGAACGCACCAGCCCCCACACCGCCGCCTGCGCCGGATCGGGCCCCGGATCGGCGGGCCCGGTGACGACGGCCCCCCGGGTGACCAGCACCAGACGCCCGTCACCGCCACCGAGCCGCTCCTGTACGACGGACAGCACCCGGGCCAGCGTCTCCCCCACCGGAAGCCCCGTGGGGACCGGCACCACGGCCGTGCCGTCGGGAAGCGCGTCCCCGGCGAACCGGTCGGCCACGACGGTCCAGCCGACCTCGTACAGCGAGTCGAGCCGGGGCCCGGCGGTGAACCGCGCGCCGCCCGCCTCGCGCAGCCGCAGCGCGTCGACGGTGAGGACCGGGGCGCCGGTGGTGTCGGCCGCGAGGACCTCGATCTCGTCGGCCCCGGTGCGGCGCAGCCGTACGCGCAGCCGGGAGGCGCCGGAGGCGTGCAGGCGGATGCCGGACCAGGCGAACGGCAGCAGCGGGGGGCCGCCCTCGGGGCAGGTGAACCAGTCGCCCGCGCGCAGGGTGTGCAGGGCCGCGTCGAACAGCGCCGGGTGCAGGCCGAAGCCGTCGCCGCCGCCGCCGTCGGGGAGTGCCACCTCGGCGTAGAGGCCGTCGTCCGTCTGCCAGGCCCGGACGAGGCCCCGGAAGGCGGGCCCGTACGCGTAGCCGGCCTCGGCGAGGCGGTCGTAGAGGTCCTCGACGGGGAGGGGGCGGGCGGCGGGCGGGGGCCATGACGTCAGGGTGTCGACGGGGGTGGGGGCGGCCGGGGCGAGGGTCGCGGTGGCGTGCCGGGTCCAGGTGGGGGCGGTCGTCGCGTCGGGGCGGGAGGAGAGGGTGAGGTGGCGCCGGCCGTCCGGGGCAGGGGCCTCGATCCATGCCTGGAGGCGGAGGGTCTCGCCCGGGGCGAGCGACAGCGGGGTGTGCAGGGTGAGTTCCTCCACCACCGGGCAGTCCGTCCGGTCGCCGGCGAGGACGGCCAAATCGGCGAAGGCCGTGCCGGGAAGCAGGGCCGTGTTGGGGAGGAGGGCCGTGCCCGTCACCCGGTGGTCGGCGAGCCAGGGGTGGGAGCGGAGCGAGAGCCGTCCGGTGAGCAGGAGTTGTCCGGTGTCGGCGACGGCCACGGCGGCGGTCAGGAGGGCGTGTCCGGTGCCGTCGAGTCCAGTGCCGGCCGCTCTCGCGGCGGAGTCGGCCGTGCGGTCGAGCCAGTACCGGCGCCGCTGGAACGCGTACGTGGGCAGCGGCACCGGGCGGCCCCCGGCGTGGAGGGCGGCCCAGTCGACGGGGACGCCCGAGGTGTACGCCTCGGCGAACGCGGTCAGCAGCCGGTCCCGGCCGCCCCGGTCGCGCCGCAGGGTCGTGACGACGACGGCGTCCGCGCCCGCGTCCTCCACGGTCTGGGTGAGGCCGAAGGCGGCCACCGGGTGCGGGCTCACCTCGACGAAGGCGTCGCATCCGGCGGCCAGCGCGGAGCGTACGGCGGCCTCGAAGCGCACGCACTGCCGCAGGTTGCGGTACCAGTAGGCGCCGTCCATGGTCGCGCCGGTCTCGGGTTCGCCGGTGACGGAGGAGTGGACGGGGACGCGTGCGGGCTGCGGGGTGATGCCGGCGAGGAGGGTCGCGAGGCCGTCCTCGACGAGTTCGACGTGGTGGGAGTGGGAGGCGTAGTCGACGGGGATGCGCCGGGCCTGGACCTCCCGGCGTGCGCACTCCGCGAGGAACTCCTCGACGGCCGCCGCGTCGCCGCTGACCACGGTCGACGAGGGGCCGTTGACGGCGGCGACCTCCAGCCGGCCGGGCCAGTCGGCCAGCAGGGCGGCGGTCCGCTCCCGGGGCAGCGGGACGGACACCATGCCGCCCTCGCCCGCCAGGTCGGTCAGCGCCCGCGAGCGCAGCGCGACGACGGCAGCCGCCTGCTCCAGGGTGAGGACGCCCGCGACGTGCGCGGCGGCGATCTCGCCCTGGGAGTGGCCGACGACGGCGGCCGGACGCACCCCGGCCGCCTCCCAGAGGCGGGCGAGGCCGACCATCACGGCGAAGGAGACCGGCTGGACGACGTCGACCCGCTCCAGCCACCCGTCCTCGGCGGGGGCGCGCAGCACCTCCGTCAGCGACCAGTCGACGTGCGGGGCGAGGGCCGCCTCGCAGTCGGCGATCGCCGCCGCGAACACCGGTTCCGAGTCGAGGAGTTCGGCTCCCATGCCGGGCCACTGGGCGCCCTGGCCGGGGAAGACGAAGACGCTGCGGTCGCGGGGGCGGGAGGCGGTGCCTCGTACGGTGCCGTCGGTGTCGGCGCCCTCGGGGTCGGTGCCGTCGGCCACGGCGGTCAGCCGCGCGGTCAGCTCGTCGCGGGTGGCGCCGATGACGACGGCTCGGTGGCCGAAGGGGGTGCGGGCCGCGAGGGACACGGCGATGTCCGCCGCGTCGTGCCCGTCGTCCCGTGCCGTCGTGTCGCGGAGGCGGGCCGCCTGTGCGGACAGTGCCTCGGGGTCGCGTGCGGACAGCGCCCAGGCGACCGTGGCGGGGGCCGGCTCCTGCGGGGCCGGTTCCCCTTCCTCCTCCGCCAGTTCGAGGATCACGTGCGCGTTGGTGCCGCTCATGCCGAACGAGGACACGGCGGACCGGCGCGGCCGTCCCGTCTCGGGCCACGGCCGGGACTCGGCGAGCGGCAGGACCGTGCCGTCGCTCCAGTCGACGTGCGGGGTCGGCTCGGTGAGGTGCAGGGTCGCGGGGACGGTGCCGTGGCGCATCGCCATGACCATCTTGATGACCCCGGCGACACCGGCTGCGGCCTGGGTGTGCCCGAGGTTGGACTTGAGGGAGCCCAGCAGCAGGGGCCGGTCGGCGGTCCGGCCCCTGCCGTAGGCGGCGATGAGCGCGGCGGCCTCCAGGGGGTCGCCGAGGGTGGTGCCGGTGCCGTGGGCCTCGACCGCGTCGACGCCGTCTGGGGAGAGCCCCGCCGAGGCCAGGGCCTGCCCGATGACCCTCTCCTGGGCGGGTCCGTTCGGCGCGGTCAGCCCGTTGCTCGCGCCGTCCTGGTTGACGGCGGCGCCCCGGACGAGGGCGAGCACGGGGTGGCCGTGGCGGCGGGCGTCGGAGAGCCGTTCCAGGACGAGCACGCCCACGCCCTCGCCCCAGGCGGTGCCGTCGGCGGCGGCGGAGAACGGCTTGCACCGCCCGTCCGGGGCGAGCCCCTTCTGCCGGCAGCCCTCGACGAAACTGCCGGGCCCCGACATGACGGTGGCGCCGCCCGCGAGGGCGAGGGAGCACTCGCCCCGGCGCAGCGACTCCACCGCGAGGTGCAGGGCGACCAGCGACGACGAGCACGCGGTGTCGACGGACAGGGCGGGCCCGTTGAAGCCGAGGGCGTAGGAGATCCGGCCCGAGGTGACGGAGGCGTGCGTGCCCGTGCCCAGATGGCCGTCCGTGCCGCCGACCGGTTCGTCGAGGCGGGGCCCGTAGTCGCCCGCCATCACGCCGACGAACACCCCGGTGTCGGAGCCGCGCAGCAGCGCCGGGTCCAGGCCGGCCCGCTCCAGGCCCTCCCACGAGGTCTCCAGCAGGAGCCGCTGCTGCGGGTCCATGGCCTGCGCCTCGCGCGGGCTGATCCCGAAGAACGGGGCGTCGAACTCGGCCGCCGGGTACAGGAATCCGCCGCGCCGGACGTAGCTGGTGACGTCCCCGTCCGCCGCGAACAGGGTGTCCAGGTCCCAGCCCCGGTCCGCCGGGAAGTCCCCGGTCGCGTCCACCCCGTCGGCGACCAGCCGCCACAGCTCCTCGGGCGAGGTGACCCCGCCCGGGTAGCGGCAGGCCATGCCGACCACGGCGATCGGCTCGGTGGCCCGCTCCTCCAGGTCGTTGAGCCGGCGCCGGGTCCGGGCCAGGTCGGTCGTCGCCCGCTTGAGGTAGTCGCGCAACGTGTCTTCGGTCGCTGCCATGGGTGTGTTTCCCGGGTTCTTCTCAGTCGTGGGGGGAGAGGTTCGAGCAGAGGCGCGCGGCTCAGGGCCGCTGGTCGAGGAACGCGAACAGCTCCTCGTCCGACGCGAACCCGTCCTCGTCACCGGCGTCGGCGCTCGCCTCGGCCGCAGCGCCGTCCAGTCCGGCGAGCGTCCGGCGCAGAATCCGTACGAGGCCGTCGTGGGCGTCGGCGTGGCCGGCGGCGCTGCGCAGGACGCGTTCCACGTCGTCCAGGGACGCCTCGGCGGGGGCTCCGGCCGGGGCCTCGGCCCGCAGTTTGCCGAGGATGTGGCCGGACATGGCGGTGACCGTGGGGTGGTCGAAGACGACCGTGGTCGGCAGGCGCAGGCCGGTCGCGGTGGACAGGCGGTTGCGCAGTTCCACCGAGGTGAGGGAGTCGAACCCGAGTTCGGTGAAGGCGCGGTCGGTGTCGACGGCGGCGTCCGCGTCGTAGCCGAGGGCGCCGGAGACGTGGCCGCGCACGAGGTCGGTGACCGTCTGCCGGGCGGCCTCCTCGGGCAGTCCGGCGAGACGCTCCGCGAGACCGGGTCCGGTGCCGGTGCCCGTGTGCGCGGTGGTGGCCGGGCTCGCCGCGCGCCTGCGTGTCCCGGCGAGTCCGCGCAGGGGTGCCGGAAGGTCGGCGCCCGAGGCGGCGCGGTCGCGCAGGGCCGTCAGGTTCCACTCCGAGGCGACGACGGCGGGTTCGGGGCCGCGCAGTGCCGCGTCCAGGAGGGCGAGCCCCTCGTCCACGGCGAGCGCGGGGGTGCCGCTGCCGGCGAGGCGGGCCTTGTCGGCGTCGGTGAGGGAGGCGGTCATGGCGGACTCGGGCGCCCACAGGCCCCAGGCCACCGACACGGCGGCGTGTCCGTGCCGGGCGCGGCGCACGGCGAGGGCGTCGAGCGCGGCGTTGGCGGCGGCGTAGTTGCCCTGTCCCGCGTTGCCGATGACTCCGGAGATCGAGGAGAACAGCACGAACCGGGCGAGGTCCAGGTCCCGGGTCAGCTCGTCCAGGACTAGCGCGGCGTCGGTCTTGGGCCGCAGCACCGTGTCCACGCGCTCCGGGGTGAGCTGTCCGAGGACGCCGTCGCTGAGGACTCCGGCCGCGTGCATGACGCCGGTCAGCGGGTGCTCCGCCGGTATCCGCGCGAGGAGGCCGGCGACGGCGTCCCGGTCGGCGACGTCGCACGCGGCGACGGTGACGGTGGCCCCCGACTCCTCCAGTTCGGCGGCGAGTTCGGGCATGCCCTCGGCGGCGGCGCCCCGCCGGCCGACGAGCAGCAGGTGCCGTACCCCGTGCTCGGCCACCAGGTGCCGGGCGACGAGCCGGCCGAGCGTGCCGGTGGCGCCCGTGATCAGGACCGTCCCCTCGGGGTGCGGCTCTCGGGGCGTCGTCAGCACCACCTTGCCGACGTGCCGTGCCTGGCTCAGGTACCGCAGGGCCTCCGGGGCCTGCCGGACGTCCCAGGTGGTCACCGGCAGCGGGGTCAGCACCCCCTCGCCGAACAGCCGCAGCACCTCGGCGAGGATCTCGCCCCGGCGTTCGGGTCCGGCGTCGTGCAGGTCGAACGCCTGGTAGCGGACCCCGGGATGGTCGGCGGCGACCTGCCCGGCGTCCCGGATGTCGGTCTTGCCCATCTCGACGAACCGGCCCCCGTCGGCCAGCGTCCGCAGCGAGGCGTCCACGAACTCACCGGACAGCGAGTCCAGCACGACGTCCACGCCGCGTCCGTCCGTCACCTTGAGGATCTGCTGCTCGAAGTCGAGGTGCCGGGAGGAGGCGATGTGCTCCTCGTCCAGCCCCTGCCCCCGCAGCGTCCCCCACTTCCCGGCGCTCGCCGTCCCGAACACCTCGGCGCCGAGATGCCTCGCGACCTGCACGGCCGCCATCCCCACCCCACCGGCGGCGGCGTGGATCAACACCGACTCCCCGGCCTTCAGGTCCGCCAGGTCCACGAGCGCGTAGTACGCCGTCAGATACGCCAACGGCACCGACGCCGCCCGGACGTACGACCAGCCCTCAGGAACGCGGGCCAGGTCCCGGTGGTCGACGACGGCGAGCGGCGCGAAGGCGTTGCCGGGGACGGCGCCGGCGACCCGGTCACCGACGGCGAGCCCGGGGACGTCCGGCCCCAACTCCAGTACCTCACCAGACAGTTCCCAGCCGAGGCCGGCGTCGTGCTCCATACGGCCGAGGGTGATCATCACGTCGCGGAAGTTCAGCCCGGCCGCGCGCACGGCGACGCGGACCTCGCCCGCTCCGAGCGGGCGTTCGGCGTCCTCGTGGGGTACGAGCGCGAGCCCGTCCAGCGAGCCCGTGCCGGTCGCCTCCAGCCGCCACGCGGTGGCCGCCGGCTGCGACAGTACGGCCGGGCCGGGGTCGCGGGTGAGGCGGGGCACCCGGGGGACGCCGTCGCGCAGCGCCAGCTGCGGTTCGCCGGTGGCCACCGCGCCGAGGAGTCCTTCGTCGTTCCCGGCGCCGTCGAGGTCCACCAGCACGAACCGGTCGGGGTTCTCGGACTGCGCGGTGCGCACCAGACCCCAGACGGCGGCCTGGGCGGGGTCCGGCGGACCGCTCTCCGGGCCGGTCGCCACCGCGCCCCGGGTCACCAGCGCGAGCCGGGTGTCCGCGAGCCGCTCCTCGGTGAGCCAGCGCTGGAGCAGCGCGAGCACGGCGTGGGTGGTCTCGTGCGGGGAGCCGTCGCCGCAGCGCACGACGACCTGGTCGAGGCGGGTGGCGGCGGCCGTCAGCTCGTCCAGGTCCGCGTAGCCGGGGAGGCCGGGGACCGGGGTGCCGAGCGCCGCCCAGCCGGCGGTGTCGGGGCGGGGTGCGGGGACCTTCTCCCACCCGACGCGGTACAGCCGCGAGGAGGTGTCCGGGGCGGCGGTCGCGAAGCCGGCGGGGACCGCGCGGACGCGGAGCTGCTGCGCGGCCAGGACCGGCCGGCCGGAGCCGTCCGCCGCCTCGATCGCGAGTCCGTCCGGCCCGTCGGGGGTCAGGCGGACCCGCAGGGCGGTCGCGCCGGTCGCGGCCAGGGTGACGCCCTGGAAGGCGAACGGCAGCCGCAGTTCGGCGGAGTCCGAGCCGATGACGTACGGGTGGAGGGCCGCGTCGAGGAGGATCGGGTGGACGCCGTGGCCCTCGACGCCGATGCCGTCGGCGAGGGCGATCTCCGCGAGGATCGTCTCGCCGTCCCGCCACACCCGGCGGACGGCGCGGAAGGCGGGGCCGTAGTCGTAGCCGGTCTCGGCGAGCCGGTCGTAGGCGGCGTCGAAGTCGACGGGGGTGGCGTGGGCCGGCGGCCAGGCGGACGCCCAGTCGCAGGCGGTGGCCGGGGTGGTGTCCGGGGAGACGGTGGCGGTGGCGTTGCGGGTCCAGTGCCGGTCCTCGGCGGTGCGGGAGTACACCCGTACGCTCCGTGTGCCGTCGTCGCCGTCCGGGCCGCCGACGACGATCTGGACGTGCAGGTCGCCTTCCTCTGGGAGCACGAGGGGGGCCTCGAACATCAGCTCGTCGACGCGGGCGCAGCCGGTCTGTTCGGCGATGTCCAGGACGAGGTCGAGGACGGCCGTGCCGGGGACGATGAGCCGGCCGCCCATGCGGTGGTCGGCGAGCCATGGCAGGTCGGTGAGGGAGAGGCGTCCGGTGGCCACGGCGCCGTCTCCGTCGGCGAGGTCGAGCAGGGCGCGCAGCATGGGGTGGGCGGCGGAGCGCAGTCCGGCGGAGGTGACGTCGGCGGTCTGCTGGTCGGTGACCCAGCTGCGCCGCTTGTCGAAGGCGTAGGTGGGCAGGTCGACGCGGACGCCGCCGTCGGCGAGGGCCGCCCAGTCGACGGGGACGCCCGCGGTGAACGCCCCGGCGAGCGCGCCGAGGAGGGCGTCGGTCTCGTCGCGGTCGCGGTGGTGGAGGGCGGTGACGGTGGCGCCGTCGCGGGTCAGGCAGTCCTGGGTCATGGCGGCGAGCACGGCGCGCGGGCCGACCTCCAGGTAGGCGGTGACGCCTCGGGACTCCAGTTCGCCGACGACCGAGCGGAACATGACGGGGCGCCGGATCTGCTCCAGCCAGTAGGCCGGCTGCCCCCAGTCGGCGGTCACGTCGGTGCCCACGAGGTCGTTGACGTGCGGGAGTTCGGGTTCGTGGAAGGTGAGTCCGCCGAGGACCGTCTCGAAGTCCGCGAGCATCGGCTCCATGAGCGGCGAGTGGAAGGCGTGCGAGACCGTGAGGCGCTTGGTGCGCCGGCCCTGTCCGGCCCAGTGCGCGGCGAGGGCGAGGCAGGTGTCCTCGTCGCCCGAGATCACCACGCTGTCCGGCCCGTTGACGGCGCCGAGGCCGACCAGGTGCTCCTTTCCGGCCAGGGTCGGCAGTACTTCCTCGTGGGAGGCGCTCACGGCGACCATGACGCCGCGTGCCTCCAGCGCCTGCATCAGCCGGCCCCGTGCGGTGATCATGCGGGCGGCGTCGGGCAGGTCCCACACGCCCGACACGTACGCGGCGGCGATCTCGCCGACGGAGTGTCCGGCGACCTCGTCCGGGACGACGCCCAGGGAGGCGAGCAGCCGGAAGGCGGCCACCTGGTGGGCGAACAGGGCGGGCTGGGTGTACCGCGTCTCGTTCAGCGGTTCGCCGGGGCCGGTCCACATCACCTCGCGCAGCGGCCGGTCGAGGTGCGGGTCGAGGGCGGCGCAGACCTCGTCGAAGGCGGCGGCGAACACCGGGAAGACGTCGTACAGTTCACGGCCCATGCCGGGGCGCTGGCCTCCCTGGCCGGTGAAGAGGAAGGCGGTCTGGGCGGCCGGACGCGCCTTGCCCGTGACGGTCCTCGGGGTGTCCTGGCCGGTGCGGAGGGCGGTGAGTCCGGCGAGGAGTCCGTCGCGTCCCCGGCCGAGGACGACCGCGCGGTGGTCGAAGCGGGAGCGGGTGCGGGCCAGGGAGTGGGCGAGGTCGACGGTCCGCAGGGTCTCGTCGGCGGTGACGAGGGTGTGGAGGCGGTCGGCCTGGCCGCGCAGGGACGCCTCGGTGTGGGCGCTGAGCACCCAGGCGAGCGGCCGGTCCGGGGACCGCTCGTCCCGCAGGGGCGGTTCGGTGGCGGGCGGTTCCTCGATGACGGCGTGCGCGTTGGTGCCGCTGATGCCGAAGGAGGAGACGGCGGCCCGGCGCGGCCGTCCCGTCTCCGGCCAGGGGCGGGCCTCGGTGAGGGGGACGACGGTGCCCGCGCTCCAGTCGACGTGCGGGGTCGGCTCGGTGAGGTGGAGGATCGCGGGGAGGTGGCCGTGGCGCATCGCCATCACCATCTTGATGACGCCCGCGACGCCCGAGGCGGCCTGGGTGTGGCCGACGTTGGACTTCACGGAGCCGATCAGCAGCGGCCGTCCGGCGGGCCGGTCCTGCCCGTAGGTGGCGATCAGCGCGGCGGCCTCCAGCGGGTCGCCGAGCTGGGTGCCGGTGCCGTGCGCCTCGACGACGTCGACGTCGGCGGGGGCGAGCCCGGCGACCTCCAGGGTGCGCCGGATGACCTGTTCCTGGGCGGGCCCGTTGGGCGCGGTGAGGCCGTTGCTGGCGCCGTCCTGGTTGACGGCGCTGCCCCGGACGACGCCGAGGACCCGGTGGCCGAGGCGGCGGGCGTCGGAGAGCCGCTCCACGACGAGCATGCCGGCGCCCTCGGCGAACGCGGTGCCGTCGGCGGCGGCCGAGAACGGTTTGCAGCGGCCGTCGGGCGACAGCCCCTTCTGCCGGCTGAACTCCACGAAGGTGCCGGGCCTCGACATCAGCGTGACGCCTCCGGCGAGGGCGAGGGAGCACTCGCCGCGCCTGAGGGCCTCGGCCGCGAGGTGCAGGGCGACCAGGGACGACGAGCAGGCGGTGTCGACGGACAGGGCGGGCCCGTTGAAGCCGAAGGTGTAGGCGATGCGCCCGGAGGCGACGCTCGACTGGGACCCCGTCATGAGGTGTCCGTCGGTCCCGGCGACGGGCTTGTCCATCCGGGGCCCGTAGTCGCCGGCCATCAGTCCGGTGAAGACGCCGGTGTCGGAGCCGCGCAGTCCGGCCGGGTCGATGCCGGCCCGCTCCATGGCCTCCCACGACGTCTCCAGCAGGAGCCGCTGCTGCGGGTCCATGGCGAGCGCCTCGCGGGGGCTGATCCCGAAGAACGGCCCGTCGAATTCGTCCGCGTCGTGCAGGAACCCGCCCCGGCGGACGTAGCTGGTGCCGGAGCCGTCACCGGCGAACAGCACCTCGGGGTCCCAGCCCCGGTTGGTCGGGAACTCGCTGGTCCCGTCCACGTCGTCGACGACGGCCCGCCACAGCTCCTCGGGCGAGGTGATGCCTCCGGGGTAGCGGCAGGCCATGCCGACGATGACGACGGGGTCACCGTCCGCCGGGGCGGGGGTCGCCCTCAGGGGCGCGGAGGGCTCGGGGCGGGCCTGTGCCGTCAGCCGCTCGTGGAGGTGCTCGGCGAGCCGCTGGGGGGTGGGGAAGTCGTAGGTGAGGGAGGCGGGGAGGGTGAGTCCGGTCGCCGCGCTCAGCCTGCGGCGCAGTTCGAGGGTGCCGAGCGAGTCGAGGCCGAGTTCCTTGAAGGGCCGGGAGGGCTCCACGGCACCACCCGCGCCGCCGGCACCGGTCACGATGTCGCCGACGACCCGCAGGAGTTGACGTACCGACTTCGCCTCGGGCCCGGCGGTGTCCGCCGCAGCCGGTCCGGTCAGCCAGTGGCGGCGGCGCTGGAAGGCGTAGGTGGGCAGGTCGACGGCGCGGGCCGCCGGACCGCTCAGGCCCTCCCGCCGGACCGGCACCCCGTGCACGTACGCCTCCGCCAGCGAGCGCAGCAGGCGTGGGGTGCCGCCGTCGTCGCGGCGCAGGGTGCCGACGGCGGCGGCCCGTATTCCCGACCGCGCGGCGGTCTCCTCGACGGCGTCGAGCAGCAGCGGGTGGGGGCTGCACTCGACGAACGTGCGGACGGAGCGGCCGAGCGCGGTGTCGACGGCCCGGGTGAACTCCACGGGTTCGCGCAGGTTGCGGTACCAGTACTCGGCGTCCAGCGCGGCGGTGTCGAGGAGTTCGCCGGTGACGGTGGAGACGAACGGGACGAGGGTGGTGAGGGGGCGGATCGGGGCGAGCGCGTCGAGGATCTCCTCGCGCAGCTCCTCGACGGCGGCGGAGTGGGAGGCGTAGTCGATCGGCAGGACCTTGGTCCGGTGCCCGGCCTCCTCCAGGACGGCGCTCAGCGCGGCCAGCGACAGCGACGGGCCGGAGACGACGGTGGCGGCCGGTCCCGCGACCACGGCGACCGAGACGTCGGGGGCGTGTGCGGAGAGGAACCCGGTCACGGTGTCGCGCGCGGCGGCCACCTGCATCATGCCGCCGCCCCGGCCGGCAAGGCGGGCCACGGCACGGGCGCGCAGCGCGACCACCCGGGCGGCGTCCGGCAGGGTGAGGGCGCCGGTGACCGTCGCGGCGGCGATCTCGCCCTGCGAGTGCCCGACGACCAGGCCGGGTTCGACGCCGTGGGAGCGCCACACCTCGGCGAGGGAGACCATCACGGCCCACAGCGCGGGCTGGACGACGTCGAGGCGGTCGAGGGCGGGCGCGTCGGGGTTGCCGCACAGCACGCCGAGGAGGGAGAAGTCGGTGAACGGGGCGAGCGCGTCCGCGCAGTCGGCGAGGCGGGCCACGAACACCGGTGAGGTGTCGAGGAGTTCGCGGGCCATCCGGGGCCATTCGGAGCCCTGGCCGGGGAAGAGGAACGCGGTGGGTCCGGGGAGGGCGGTCCCGGTGACGGCGTGCGTGTGCGGGGTGCCGGCGGCGAGGGCGGCGAGGGCCTCGGCGCGGTCCGGCGGGAGCAGTACGGCGCGTTGGGCGAACTCGGTGCGGGTGCCGGTGAGGGAGGCGGCCACGGCGTCCGGGGAGAGGTCCGGGTGCGTGCCGAGGTGGGCGGTGAGGGCGGTGGCCTGTCCGCGCAGGGCGGCTGCGGAGCGGGCGGTGAGAATCCAGGGGGCGTCGGCGGCGGGTTCGGCCGCCGGGGTCTCGGCGCGGGGGGCGGGCGGTTCGGCCAGCACCAGGTGGCAGTTGGTGCCGCCCATGCCGAAGGAGCTGACGCCCGCGATGAGCCGGTCCCGGCCGGCGCCGGGCCACGTCTGCTGCTTCACGGCCATCCGCAGGCCCAGCTCGTCGAGGGGGATCTCCGGGTGCGGGGCGGCGAAGTGCAGGGTGGGCGGGATTCGGCGGCGGCTGATGCCGAGGACCACCTTCAGGAGTCCCGCGATGCCCGCCGCGCCCTCCAGATGGCCGATGTTCGTCTTCACGGACCCGACGAGCAGCCGGCTGTCTCCGCTGCGGCCGGCGCCGAGGACCGCGCCGAGCGCGGCGGCCTCGATCGGGTCACCGACGGGGGTGCCGGTGCCGTGCAGCTCGACGTACCCGACCTCCTCGGGCCGTACCCCGGCGCGGGCCAGCGCCGTGCGGACCACGTCCGCCTGGGCGATCGCGCTCGGTACGGTCAGGCCCTCGCCACCGCCGTCGTTGTTGACGGCGCCGCCCAGGATGACGCTGAGCACCGGGTCGCCGTCGGCGAGCGCCTTGGACAGGGGTTTGAGGACGACGAACGCGCCGCCCTCGCCGCGCACGTACCCGTTGGCCCGGCTGTCGAAGGTGTGGCAGCGGCCGTCCGGGGAGAGCGCGCCGAAGCGGGCGATGGTGTCGGTGGTCTCCGGCAGGAGGTTGAGGTTGACGCCGCCGGCGAGGGCGACGTCGATGCCGCCGTGGCGCAGGCTCTCGCAGGCGGCGTGGACGGCGACCAGGGAGGAGGACTGCCCGGTGTCGATCGTCATGCTGGGGCCGCACAGCCCGAACAGGTAGGAGACGCGGTTGGCGACGATGCCGCGCTGGGTGCCGGTGAGGGCATAGGAGCCGGAGTCCTCGGGGGTGAGGCGGCCGTGGAGGGTGGCGTAGTCGTCGGCGGTGGTGCCGACGAACACGCCGGTGGCGGTGGCGCGCAGGGTGGCGGGGACGATCCGGGCGTGCTCCAGGGCCTCCCAGGCCAGTTCGAGGGCCAGCCGCTGCTGCGGGTCGGCCGCCGCCGCCTCGTAGGGCGGCATCCCGAAGAACTCGGCGTCGAACGCGTCCACGTCCTCGATGAACCCGCCCCTGCGGTGCCCGGCCGCCGTGCCGGCCGGCCAGCGGTCCTCCGGGGCCTCCCCCACCGCGTCGTGGCCCTCGGCGAGCAGCCGCCAGTAGGCGTCGGGGCCGCCGGCGCCGGGCAGTCGGCAGGAGACGCCCACGACGGCGATCGGCTCGGCGGTGCGCGGCGGGGCCGGCGTGGTGCCGGCCGGGACCTCGGCAGGGGTGGTCGATGCGTCCATGGCGGTGCGGCCTCGGGTTTCCGTGCGGGGGTGGGCGCGCGAACGGCGCTGGTGGGGGGAGGTGGTTCGGCGGCCCGGCGGGGCTCGTGGCACCCGCCGGACCGCCGGGTCAGGGGTGTCCGGCTCAGCGGTGTCCGGCGAGGAAGCCGGTGATGTGCCCGAACACGTCGAGCGCGGCGCCCCGGCCGATGAAGGGGTCGACGTGGCCGTAGCCGGGGATCTCCGTGTACCGGACGTCCAGCTGGGGGTGCCGGGTGGTCAGGACCTCGTGGCAGAGCTTGTTGGAGTCGGCCCAGAGCTTGTTGCGGGTGCCGGACAGGAGGAGGACGGGGCAGTCGAGGCGGTCCGCGTGGTCGAGGGCGTTCTCGGGCAGGGCCGCATAGCGGCGGTCGCGCTGGTTCCAGCGGGTGACGGAGTGGGCGAGTTCGTTCTGCCGCAGGTGGGGGACGGTGAAGAAGGGGGCGGGGCCGAAGAGTTCGGCGAGCCGGTCGTGGGTGTCCGGGTGCAGGTTGTCGTGCTCGAAGAGGGAGGCACCGGTGCCCCAGGCCGAGTTGTGGAGGATCTGGCAGGTCGGGTCGGGGCAGTGGGCGCCGCGTGCGGCGAGCGCGAACAGCAGGCTCTGCCGGGAGCGCAGCCCGGCCCGCCGGATGTCGACGACCTGGTGGCTCGCCCGCCCGCGCAGCAGTTCGGCGCCCAGGTGCATGGGGAGGCGGGCGCGGCCGTACAGCTTCGGCGTGAGGAAGACGCCCTGGGCCACCACACCGGCCAGGCCGGTCACCAGTCCGGCCGCCATGCTCATCCCGAGCGTCATCGCCCCGATGCAGTGGGCGACGGCGAACAGCGGGCGCCCGCCGATACGCCGGCGGACCTCGGCGACGGCCTCCGGGATGTCGTACAGGGAGACGTCGTCGTAGCTGTAGCGCGGGCCGTGTTCGTCGTACGGCAGGCGGCGGCTGCCCCGCCAGTCCAGGAGCCAGGGTTCGTAGCCGGCGTCGAGCAGGACGGCCGCGAGGCTGCGGGTCTCGGGGAGGGTGAACATGTCGGAGGACGCGGTGTGGCCGTGCAGCAGGAGGACGGCGGGGCGGCTGTCGTCGCCGTGCGGGGCGAGGCGGGCGAGGGCGAGGCGGGTGCCGTCGGAGGCGTGGAAGGGGATGTCCTCGACCGTGGCGCCGTCGAGGTCCGCGCGCAGGGGGCGCGGGGAGGGGGTGCGCGGCGGTTTCATCGGGTCGGCTCCTCAAGGCGCTCGGGGCGGTCGCGGCGCAGGTCCAGGAGTTCGGCTCCGGCCCGCAGCAGGGGTTCCGCCAGCCCCTGGCCGAGCTGGGCGCCGAACCAGGCGAGCCAGGTCGCCTTGGCCAGCCGCCGTTCCCGGGAGGACAGTCCGGGGCGGACCCGGATGCCGTCGATCTGTTCGCGTACGTAGCTGTCGGCGGGGACGACCATGACGCCGGACGCGCTCGCCGGTCCGCCCTGCCTGCCGATCTCGACGGCGAGCGTGCGGGCCTGCCGGAGCAGGTCGCGGCGGGCCCGCGCGGTCTTGCGGCCGTCGAGCCACCACTCGCCGCCGTCGGTGTCGCGCAGCCGCAGCCGGTAGCCCAGCAGCGGATGGCGGATGCCGGTGCCGTACGGGACGCCGTCCTGGGGGCGGACCACGACGTCGCCGTCGACGACGGTGAGCGGTTCGGCGTGCAGCCGGGCGCAGGTCACGGTGCCGTCGCGGACGTCGATGCGGCGCTCCCGCAGGAGCTGGTACATGCTCGCGACGGACAGCGTCAGCTTGAACTCGGCGTCGCTGTCGGCGGGTTCGCCGGCCGGCCCGAGGGTGCCGCGCATGGTCTCGGAGAACCACAGGTAGGGCGGGTCGGTGCGGTCGGGCAGCCGGCTCAGTCCGCGTTCGGCCATCCGTTCCACGGTGCGCAGTTGGGCGGGCGCGTCGTAGACGGCGGCGGGCGGGAGTCCGCGCCGGGCGACGAAGGCGTCGGTGCGGTCGGCGGTCGCGGCCGGGCCGAACAGGGACGCCTCGCAGAGCTTGAGCGCGGTGGGGCTGTCCAGCACGCGGACGAGGAAGTCGAGTTCGGGCACCGGGTCGGCTTCCATGCGGGCGCGGAAGTCGGCGCGCCAGTCGTCCCAGCCGAGGACGTCGACGTTCATGCCGGCGAGCCGCATCTCGCGGACGGTGCCGTCCAGGGTGCCCGCGCGGCCGGTCAGGTTGTAGGTCTGCCCCCACGCGTCCGGGTCGCACACGACCGCGGCGGCGACGCGGCTGACCCAGTCGACGGGGGCCACGTTGAGGGCGCGGAACGCGGGGACGGTGCGGAAGCGGGAGAAGGCGGCGGAGAACCCGGTGCTGAGGTCGTGCGGGTTGTGGGCGCCGGTCTCGGTGTGGCCGGCGATGCCGCCGGGGCGCAGCAGCGTGACGGTCAGTCCGTGTTCGCGGGCCCGGCGCAGGGCCGTCTCGGCGGCCCACTTGGACTTGTCGTAGCCGGCCACGAGCCGGTCGACGCGGGCGAGCGGGTCGTCCTCGCCCATGGCGGTGATGCCGACCTCGTTGAAGACGGCGACGGAGGAGATGTGGTGCAGGGGTTTCACCGGTCCGGTCACGGCGAGTTCGGCGAGCGTGAGCGGGCCGTGGACGTTGGCGCGGCGCAGGGAGGGGTAGCCGCGCAGGAAGTCGACGGCCGCGCCGACGCTGACGACGGCGTCGGTCTCCTCGGCGAGCGTCCGCCATTGTCCGCCGGTCAGGCCGAGGCGCGGCTGTCCGAGATCGCCGGGCAACGCGGTGACGCGGCGCCGCAGTTCGGCGGACCAGGGCAGGTGGAAGCTCCGGAGGGCGTCGGCGAGCCGCTGTTCGGCCCGCTCCTCGTCGGCGGCCCGCACGAGGCAGACGACGTGTGCGTCGCTGTGCCGGAGCAGGTCGAGTAGGAGGTGTCCGCCGAGGAAGCCGGTGGCTCCGGTCAGCAGGACGCGGCGGGGCGCCCTCAGCGGCGGGGCGTCGACGAAGGGCAGGGTGTCGGCGCGGGCCAGGTCGCCGAGGACGAGACGCAGGTCCTCGTCGGCGGGGAGCGCGGCGGCGGGGGCCGTCTCCCGGGGGGCGGACCGCGTCACGGGGGCCGGGGGCTCGTGTCCGCCGGGCTGTCCGGCGAGCCAGAGTCCGGCGAGCCGGCGCGGCCGGGCGTCCGCGAAGACGCTGTCCAGTTCGATGCGGACGTCCAGGTCGCGGGCGAGCCTGGCGACGAGTTCGACGGCGGTCACGGACGAGGCGCCCGCGTCGAAGAGGTCGGTGTCGGCGTCCAGGGGGGTGCCGCCGAGGAGTTCACCGGCCGTGGCGGCGATGGCCGACGCCAGCCGGTCCACGTCCCAGGGCTCGGCGGGCGCGCCGGTGCGCCGGGCCGGCTCGGGGGCCTTGCGCCGGACCCGGGAGAGCAGACCGTCGACCGAGTCCCGCGCGGGGCGGGCCCCCTCGATGGAGTGGGCCTCGTGTGCACGGTCGGCGCCGGGTCCGGCGGCTGCTTCGTTCATCGTGTCCTCGTCGCGCATCTGATCATCGGAGGTCAGTCTCACCGTCGGAGTGCGCCGGACACAGCCGCACGACTTGGTAGTACCGGCCGGTAGCGTGGGCTCCCGGTGTTCGACGGGCCGCGCGGTACCTGTCATCTTCCTGTCGACCCCGCAGGGCGGTTGACCAGCACATGTACGCTGCGAGGGCAGGGGGGAGATTGTCGGCTGTTTCCGAGCCTTTTGCGTGCGCTTTCCATGGCTGCCGCGGTTTCCGGAAAAGCCCCCCTGAGCACAGAGGTGAATTCCAGCGTGTCGTTCATAGCCGCGTCCCCGAGAATTCTGGAGAGCGTGCGAGAGGAATGGTCCGACGTCTCCTGCCGTGCGAGTTCCCTCATCGCCCGGTCCCGGTCGAGCTGGCTGCGTGGGGACATCGCCGGCTCGCTCGCGGAGATCGAGGAGGCCAGGCGCGTCGCCTGCCCGGCCGGGTCCTGCTGCCGGATGCCGCTGGCGTCACGGGAGGCGACCACCTTGATCATGCTGGGCGACCTGGCCGGGGCGCGTCGCGTCCTCGACCGTGAGGCGCCCCTGGGGCCGGACCGGACGGAGCCCACCTGGGACCGCCCGCTCACCCTGATGCTCCACGCCTACCTGGCCCTCGCCTCGGGCGATGTCGAGCGGACGGCTGCGCTGGCCGAGGACTCGCTGCGCACCGCCGACGCGTGCGGCCTGCGCCTGTGGCACCACCTCGGCCACTCCCTGCTGGCCGTGGTCAACGTGCGCAGGGTCGACATCGGCGCGGCCATGGCGTGCGTGACGCAGCTCGGCGAGTGCGCCATGCTCGGCCGCGCCCAGCACACGGCCGGCCAGTGCGCCTGGATCACCGCCGTGGTCTACCGGGCGAAGAACGACGTGGACGGCGCGCTGCGGCTGTCGGCGGAGCTGACCGGCCCCGGCCAGGTGAGCCGCGAACTCCTCCTGTCGCAGCCCGGCGCCGCGCCCTGGCTGGCACGTTTCACCTTGGGCGTGGGCCAGGCCGGCCTGGCCCGCCGGACGCTGCGCACGGCCACCGAACTCGCCGACCGCAACCCCCGCTTCCCGACCGTGACGACGGCCGCCGTGCACACGCGCGGCCTCGTCGAGAACAGCCTCGACGACCTGGTCCACGCGAGCCGCGCCCACCGCGACGTCTGGGCGCGGGCGTCGGCCCTGGAGGACATCGGCACGTTCCTCTCCGCCGACCCCGCCCGCCTCGACGACGCGAGCCACGCCTACGACCGTGCCGCGACCGCCTACCTCACCGCGGGGTCCACCTACGACTACCTCAGGGCGAAGTCGAAGATCCGGGGCCTGGGCAAGGCGGCGCTGCCCTCGCTGGAGGCGGCGGAGCGGCGGCTCGCGTTCACCCAGTTGACGAGGGGCGAGTACGACGTCGCCAGACTGGTGGCCCAGGGCATGACGAACGTCCAGGTCGCCCGCGTGCTCTCGCTCTCCCCGCACACGGTCGCCTTCCACCTCCGCAAGGTGTTCAGGAAACTGACCGTCTCCTCCCGGGTGGAGCTGGCGCACATGTGGGGCGCGCGGACCTCCGCGGAATCCGGCTGAGCCGCCCGGCCCGCGGCGTCAGGACCTGGCCGGCCTCACCTGCGTGTCAGTGCCGTTCACGCGCACGGTGACCTTCCGGCGGTCCGGCGCCCGGTCGGCGACGATCCGGTAGGACGTGACCCGGCCGTCGCGCCACGCGCAGCTGACCTCGTAACCGCCCCGGGCGCGCAGCCCGGTGAAGGAGCCGCGGCCCTTCCAGCCGTCGGGGAGGGCGGGCAGGAGGTGGAGCACGCCGTCGTGGCTCTGGAGGAGCATCTCCGCGACGGCGCCCGAGATCCCGAAGTTGCCGTCCATCTGGAAGGGCGGGTGGTTGCAGAACAGGTTCGGCAGCGTGTTGTACGTCAGCAGTCCGCGCAGCATGATCTGGGCGCGGTGCCCGTCGCCGAGGCGGGCGAAGAGCGCGGCCCGCCAGGGCCAGGTCCAGGAGCGGCGGCTGTCGCCCGACACCGTCGCGGCGGTGAAGGGCACGCCGTCCTTCTCGCCGCAGCGCGCCTTGAGGGAGACGAGCGCGGCGGCGGCGAACTCCGGTGTCCCCGGGGTGATCTGGCGGCCGGGGTAGACCGCGAAGAGGTGCGAGGTGTGGCGGTGGATGTCGGTGGGGCTGTCGATGTCCTCCTGCCACTCCTGGAGCTGGCCCCAGCGCCCGATCCGGTTCGGCGCGAGCCGTGCCTGCATGTCCGCGATCTTCGCCCGGTGGGCGGGGTCGGTGTTCAGCACGGCCTCGCAGTCCAGGTAGTTCTGGAACAGGTCCCAGATGATCTGCTGGTCGTACATGACGCCGTCCTCGCGCGGCCCGTGCTCGGGGGACCAGCCGTTCGGGGCGACGAGGAGTCCGTCCTCGCGTTCCTTGAGGTGGTCCTCCCAGAACGCGCAGATCTCCTTGATCATGGGGTGCGCGACGGTCCGCAGGTACTCCAGGTCCTGGGTGAACGCCCAGTGTTCGTAGAGGTGTTGGGCGTACCAAGCGCTTGCTACGGTGTTCCACTCCCAGGCGTTGCCGCCGAAGACGCTCTGGCTGGTGCGGGCGGTCCAGCCGCGGGTGTCCGCGCCGAAGGCGTTGCGGGTGGCGATCCGGCTGGGCACGGCGACCTGGCGGACGAACTCGACGAGCGCCTCGTGGCACTCGGGCAGGTTCGTGGTCTCGGCTCCCCAGTAGTTCATCTGGATGTTGATGTTGGTGTGGTAGTCGGAGGCCCAGGCGGGCTGGTTGCTGTCGTTCCACAGGCCCTGGAGGTTGGCGGGCAGGCCGCCGGGGCGCGAGGAGCTGATCAGCAGGTACCGGCCGTAGTCGAACATGGCCTGTTCGAGGGTGGGATCGTCGCCGCCGGCCGCGTAGCGGGCCAGCCGGGCGGCCGTCGGCAGGGCGACGACGGCGTCCTCGGTGGTCCCCCAGTCGACGGAGACCCGGTTCATGAGGGCGTGCACCTCTGAGGTGTGCCGGGTGCGGAGCTTGTCGTACGCCGTGCCGGCCGCCCGGCCGAGCGCGCGGTCGACGGCCGGCCGGGGGTCGCCGCCGCGCCAGCCGGCGGCGGCGTCGAGCTTGTAGTCGGTGCGGGCGTCGAGGAGCAGGGTCAGGGTCGTGCAGCCCGTGAACCTGAGCACCGAGCCCTCCGCGGCGAGGCTTCCGCCGGTGTGCGCGGCCCGGACCGAGCACGCGTGCTTGAGGCCGTTGCCCATGACTCCGGAGAAGCCGAGCCGGCCGGGGCCGGCGGTCGTCGGCGCGTCGTCCTGCGCGGACGCCAGGGAGATGGTCCCGGAGAGTCCGCCCGCGCGTTCCGACGTGTACCGCAGGACGAGGACGTCGGCGGAGCGGCTCGCGAACGCCTCGCGCCGAAAGCGCTGTCCCGGGGCGCCGAAGCGGGTGGTGTGGACGCCTTCGCCGAAGTCCAGGGCGCGCTGGTAGTCGACGAGGACGGGCTGCGTACGGGTGTCGAACCCCCGGCCCTGCAAGGCCACTTCGGCGAGCTGGAAGCCGGTGGACGCGTCGTCGGGGGTGAAGGTGAGCCGGTAGGCGCGGTACGCCGTGGTGCCGGCGACGGGGAAGGTCCGGGTCTCGCCCCGGCCTCCGAGGGGCGCCGTGAGCCGCTGCGTGTCGAGCGTGACCCACGCCTGTCCGTCCTGCGAGCCCTGGAGGGTCCAGCGCCGGGGGTCGTCGCCCGGGCGGTCCGGGGCCGCCGTCAGGGTGTACGAGGTGACGGCCGCCGCGCCGGTCAGATCGGCCTGCCAGACGACCGTCCGCGCGGCGCCGGCGACGCGCCAGACGGTGGCGGGGTCGCCGTCCACCGAACGGGAGACGCCCGTGTCCCGGGAGCGCCCGCCCGGCGAGGACACGTACACCGGGCCGACGCCGGGGCCGAGTTCGACGCCCGTGAGGCCGATCTCGCTCACCTGGAAGTGACTGACCCCCGCCTTCGGGACGAAGTCGAACCGGTAGAAGCGGTACGACCCGCTGTCGGCGCAGGTGAACTCCTTCGTCTGGAACCGGCTCTCGAAGGGCGCCGCCAGCGTCCGGCTGTCGAGCACGTCCCAGGTTGCGCCGTCGGCGGAACCGGAGAGCGTCCACTGCCGGGGGTCGCGGTCCGGTACGTCGTTGGCGCTGGTCAGCCGGTACGACGTGACCACGGCGGGCGCGGGCAGCTCGACCTGCCACGTCACCTTCGCACCGGGCCCCTCGATGCACCACTTGGTGCTCGACGTGCCGTCGTACGACTTGTCGACCCCCTCCGCCGAGGAGGAGCTGTACGGGCCTCCCGGGGCCGTGACCTTCGGCCGGGCCCCGCGCGTCCCGAACGCGACGACGAGGTCCCCGAAGTTCCGGTACGACCCGAAGCCGGTCATGCTCGTGTCGAACGCGCTGTCCGGCCGGCCGGCGAGGGCGTTGTCGTAGTCGTTGACCCCGCCCCACAGGCTCTGCTCGTTGAACTGGACGCGGTCCTCGAAGGGGTCGGCGAAGAGCATCGCCCCGAGTCTGCCGTTGCCGATCGGCAGGGCCTGCGACTCCCAGTCCACGGCGGGCACCGTGTAGGTCAGCGCCCTGCGCGACAGGACGGGCCACCGGGAGTCCGCCGGCCCCTCGCGGCCGACGGCGGCAGCGGGTTCCGCGAGGAGACCGCCGGCGAGCGGGGTCAGGGCGAGGGCACCGCCGAGCTTGAGAACGCTTCGTCGCTGCGGTGCGGACGCGTCAGTCACGGCGGATCTCCCCGGCGGTGGTCGGCTCCTGTGGTGAGCGTCATCATCATCAGGAGAAAGGTTGGATGTCTAGAGGTCTGCAATGCCTCAGCACCCGCATCTCTGCCGGGACTTGGCGCCACCACTCCAGATACATAGGAGGTATTCGCGAGAGTGGCCCCGTCTGGTGCCCCCGCGACTCATGACCCGGCCGCGGCTTCGTGCTTGTCCGGCACAGGTTCCCCGGCTATGGTCCACGGACGCGCGCCACTGACGCGCGTAAGTAGCCGCTGTCATGATTTCGAAGGACACCCGTATGACCGAGATCGATCTGTCCGGCCTGTCCCTGGAGCAGAAAGCCGCGCTGCTGGCGGGGCAGGACTTCTGGTCCACCCACCCCGTGCCGCAGGCCGGTCTCCCCTCGGTGGTCCTGACCGACGGACCGCACGGCGTCCGCCGCCAGGTCGGCGAGTTCGACCACATGGGCATCTACGAGAGCCTCCCCTCGACCTGCTTCCCGCCCGCCGTGGCCGTCGGCAGCAGCTGGGACCCCGAGGTCGCCGCGCGCATCGGGGCCGCGGTGGGACGCGAGGCCCGCGCGCTCGGCGTGCACGTCGTCCTCGGACCCGGCGTGAACATCAAGCGGTCCCCGCTGTGCGGCCGGAACTTCGAGTACTACTCGGAGGACCCGCTGCTCTCCGGCCGGCTCGGCGCGGCCCACGTCCGCGGCCAGCAGGACCAGGGCGTCGGCGCCTCGCTGAAGCACTTCGCGGCCAACAACCAGGAGACCGACCGGATGCGGGTGAGCGCCGAGGTCGACGAGCGCACCCTGCGCGAGATCTACCTGCCGGCCTTCGAGCACATCGTCACCGAGGCCGCGCCCGCCACGGTGATGGCCGCGTACAACAAGGTCAACGGCGTGCACGCCGCGCAGAACCGGTGGCTGCTGACGGAGGTGCTGCGCGAGGAGTGGGGGTTCACCGGAGCCGTGGTCTCCGACTGGGGCGCGGTCCACGACCCCGTCGCGTCCCTGCTCGCGGGGCTGGACCTGGAGATGCCGGGCCCCTCCGCCGAGAACACGCGGCGCGTGGTGGCGGCCGTGCGCGCGGGCGAACTGGACGAGTCCGTGCTCGACACGGCCGTACGGCGGGTGCTGGCGCTCACCGGGCTCGCCGTCGAGCGGTCCGAGGAGGTCGAGCGGCCGGAAGGGTTCGAGCGGTCCGAGGGGTTCGACGTCGACGCGCATCACCGGCTGGCGCGGGAGCTGGCCGCCGAGTGCGCGGTCCTGCTGCGCAACGAGAACGGTGTGCTGCCGCTGGGGTCCGGTCAACGGCTCGCGGTGGTCGGCGCGTTCGCGGCGACGCCCCGCTACCAGGCCGGCGGGAGTTCGCATCTGCGGCCGACGCGGCTGGACAGCGCCCTGGACGAGATCCGGGTGCTGGCCGCCGGGCGGGGCGGGCGGGTCGAGTTCGCGCCCGGGTTCGCCCTGGACGGCTCCGGGGACGCCGCCGCGCTGCGGGAGGCGGCGGTGGCCGTGGCGCGCTCCTCGGACGTGGCCGTCGTCTTCGCCGGGCTCGCGGAGAGCGAGGAGTCCGAGGGGTTCGACCGGGACACCCTGTGCCTGCCCGCCGTCCAGGTCGAGCTGATCCGGGCCGTGGCCTCGGCGGCGGCGCGGACGGTCGTGGTGCTGTCCAACGGCGGGATCGTCTCGCTGGAGGGCTGGCACGACGACGTCGACGCGATCCTGGAGGGGTTCCTGCTCGGGCAGGGCGGCGGGGGCGCGATCGCCGACCTGCTGTTCGGCGAGGCCGAGCCGGCGGGCCGGCTCGCGGAGACGGTCCCGCTGCGCCTGGAGGACAACCCTAGCTTCGTGAACTTCCCCGGCGAGCAGGGGCAGGTCCGCTACGGGGAGGGCGTCATGGTGGGCTACCGCTGGTACGGGACGACGGGCGCCCCCGTGCGCTACCCGTTCGGGCACGGCCTGTCCTACACCGCCTTCGAGACGGGCGGCCTCACCGTGGAGAGCACCGGCCCCGACTCCGCCCGCGCCACGCTCACCGTCACCAGCACCGGCACCCGCGCGGGCGCGCACGTCGTCCAGGTCTACGTCGCCACGCAGGCCGGACCGGTGAGGCGGCCGGCGCGTGAGCTGCGCGCCTTCACCAAGGTCCGCCTCGCACCCGGCGAGTCCCGGACGGTCGCCTTCGAGCTGGGCCGCCGCGCCTTCGCGTACTACGACGTCCAGGCGGCCGGCTGGGCGGTCGCGCCCGGCGAGCACCTCGTCCAGATCGGGGAGAACGCCGCCCGGGTGGTCGCGGAGGCGTCCGTGTCCCTCGCCGGGGACGCCGTCGCCCAGGAGCTGACCCTGGAGTGCACGTTCGGCGAGTGGATCACCCACCCCGTCGTCGGCCCCACCCTCCTCCAGGAGCTGACCGCCGCCGCCCCGGAGGGGCAGGGCGCGCAGATCGACGACCGGCCCGAGCTGCTCCAGGCCGTGCAGGACGTGCCGATGAAGCGGGTGGTGGGCCTGGTGGGCAGCGCCCTGGACGAGACGCTGGAGCGGCTGATGGAGCGGACCCGTGCCACCGGCCGCCGCTGAACCGCCCCAAGGGCTGATGCGCGTCAGTGACATCGTCACGGGGCGCGTATCATCGGGGTGCCCGCCGAGACCGCGGCGGGTGGCGGGCGGCGCGCGACGGGCGGGACACGCGCGGCGCGGCGCCGACGGCTCGGACGGATCAGAGGGTCATGACACGCCCCGCGAAACGGATCACCAGCGCCGATGTCGCCCAGGCGGCCGGCGTCTCGCGCACCACCGTCAGCTACGTGCTCAACAACCGGCCGGGGCAGACGATCCCGGAGGAGACCAGGAAGCGGGTGCTGGCCGCCGCCGAGCGGCTCCAGTACCGGCCGCACGCCTCCGCCCGCGCGCTGGCCGCCGGGCGCAGCGACATCGTGCTGCTGTCGATCCCGGACCTGCCCATCGGCCCGAGCATCAGCCGTTTCGTCGAGGAGCTGACCGTCGCCCTCGCGGACCACGGTCTGACGCTGGTCACCCATCTGATGGCCGAGCGCGGCAGGCCGCTGCCGGACGTGTGCGCGACCGTGGGCGCCTCGGCGGTGCTCGGGTTCGAGGGGTTCGACGAGGCGACCGTCAAGGCGCTGCACGGGCTCGGTGTGCGGGTCGTGCTGCCGCCGACGGACGCCCATCTGTCCGCGATGCCCCCGCTGGGCCGGATGCAGGCCGAGCACCTGATCGGCCGGGGTCACCGCAGGATCGGCTATCTGCTGCCCTCGCCGGCGCGGTTCCGGCGGATGGGCGAGGAGCGGCTCCAGGGGGTCGTGGAGGCGTGCGCGGACGCGGGGGTCGCGGCCCCGGTCGCGCTCGGCGCCGCCGACCTGGACGTCGTGCCGCTGACGCATGTGGTGCGGCGGTGGCTGGACGAGGAGGTCACCGGGGTGTGCGCGTTCAACGACGAGCACGCCATCGCGCTGCTGGCCGCCATGCGGCACATGGAGCTGGCGGCTCCGGACGACCTCGCGGTCGTGGGGGCCGACGACATCCCGATGGCCCGGTTCGCGGCGCCCGCGCTCTCCACGGTCTACTTCGACCTCCAGGAGGCGGGCAAGCACCGCGCGGAGGCCGTCGCGGCGGGTCTGAGCGGCCGTCGTCCGGTGCTGGACGGGCCGGGGGCCAGCCTGCGGCTGGTCAAGCGCGCCTCCTCCTGAGCCCGGGGCCGTATCCCTCGGCGTATCGCGTTACCAGCTCGTTACCTCCCTGCGTCTTGCCGTCACGGGTGTGCTGCGGTTTTCTACTTTCGCGCGTCACTGACGCGCATCACTAACGCAATACGCCGGAAACCCACCCCCACACCCCCCACCGACAGGAAGTCGCCGAGAGACGACTGAAACGTTTCACAGAGCCGTGAAAGGTGCCCCATGTCCTCCACCGAGACCACCCCCGACGCCGAGCGGGCCGAGAGAGCGGGCTTCTCCGCCCGCCACCTCCTCGCCCTCGTCGCCCTCCTCTGGACCGTCGCGCTCAACCCCATCGCCGGTCTGCTCGCCGGCAGCTCGCAGGCCGAGGTCGCCGTCCACTTCCGCACCACGCAGATCGCCTGGTTCACCCTGGGCTCCGCCCTGCTCGGCACCTTCCTGACGCCGTTCGCCATGAAGGCCGCCGCGATGTACGGCAAGAAGCGCGTCATGGTGGTCGCGACCGCCCTCGGCCTGCTCGGCGACACGATCGCCGCCCTCGCCACCGACTACTCGACGCTCATCGCGGGCCGCGTCATCGCCGGCGCCTACGGGGCCACCGTGTTCATCGCCTACGCCCTGGCCCGCGACATCTTCCCGCGCAGGCTGGTCGGCACGGCGAGCGGCGTCCTCGCCGCCAGCATCGGCCTGGTCGGCCTCGGCGGGCCGTTCCTGTCGGCCTTCCTCATCGACCACCACGGCTTCCGCGGCGCCCTGTGGTTCATCGTGGCCTCCACCGCCGTCTGCCTGCTGATCCAGCTGCTGTGGGTGCCCGAGAGCCCCCTGCGGGAGACCGCGCGCCGGATGGACTGGATCGGCGGACTCCTGCTCGGCGGCGGCCTCAGCGCGATCGTCTACGGCATCGGCGAGGGCTCCGCCTGGGGCTGGACCAGCGGCAAGACCCTCACCTGGATCGGCCTCGGCGTCCTCGCCGTCCTGCTGTTCCTGCCCTTCGAGTCCCGCGCCGCCGACCCCCTGCTCCCCCTGTCGCTGATCCGCCGGCGCCGGGTGTGGACCGTCTTCCTGGCCGCCTCGGTCGGCGCCGGCGCGACCTTCGCCGTCGGCACCGTCACCATGATCCTCACGCTCATGCCGCACATCCCGACCGTCTCCGACGGCCTCGGCTGGTCCGTCACCAAGAGCGCCGCCGTGCAGTCGCCGATCAGCGTCCTGGTGATCGGCACCGCCGTCGCCACCGGCTGGCTCGCCCGCCGCGTCGACACCCGCGTCCTGCTCGCCGTCGGCGGCGCCCTCACCACCACCGGATACGTCGTCGCCTCCCAACTCCACACCGAGATCTGGCACTTCGTCCTGCTCGGGCTGATCTCCGGGCCCGGTATGGGGCTCGTCGTCTCCGTCCTGCCGATCATGGTCATCGAGTCGGTGGCGCCCGAGGAGCAGGCGCTCGCCAACGGCTCCCAGTGGCTCGTCCAGAGCGTGATCCAAGTCGTCGTCAGCCAGCTCGTGTTCACGGTCATGGCCCAGGACGGCGTCGTCATGAAGGGCACGCAGTTCTACCTCGACGGCGGGTACGCGAACGGGTTCCTGCTGGTCGCCGGCGCCTGCGGCCTCGGCACGCTGCTGGTGGCGCTCATCCCCAGGGCCCGCCGCACCGACACCGCCGAGGCCGGGCAGCCCGCCTGAGCCTCCCGGTCCCGCCCGGCCCTCACCCGACCCTTCCGGCCCCACCCGGCCCGCCCGGTCGCGGCCTCCACCGAACAGACAAGGCAAGCAATGATCCGCACCTCCTTCAACGCCGACTGGCAGACCCGACGGAAGGTGAACCCCTTCGCCGAACTGTCCGGCCCCGTGGCCCCGTTCGAGGCCGTCACCCTCCCGCACGACGCGTTGATCGGCCAGGACCGCGTCGCGCCGGACGGCGCGGTGACGATGGAGGGAGGTGCGGGCGCCTACTTCCCGGGCGGGGTCTTCGAGTACCGCAAGACGTTCTCCGTCCCGGAGGAACTGCGCGGCGAGCGCGTCCAGTTCGAGTTCGAGGGCGTCTACCGCGACGCCACCGTCCACATCAACGGCGCCTACGCCGGCCAACGGCCCTACGGCTACTCCCAGTTCCTCGTCGACGCCGACCCCTTCCTGCGCTACGGCGAGGACAACGAGATCCGCGTCGAGGCCCGCGCCCACCAGGACGCCCGCTGGTACACGGGGGCCGGGATCTACCGGCCCGTCTGGATGCTGACGGGCGGCCTCGTGCGCATCGCGCCCGACGGCATCCGCGTCACGACCCTCGACGTCGAGGGCGAGCGGGCGGTCGTCGAGGTCGCCACCCGGGTGCGCAACGACTCGATCGCCCTGCGCACCCTCGACCTCACGGTCAACCTGCGCGACGCCTCCGGCGACACCGTGACGGGCGACGTCACCCAGGTCACCGTGCTGCCCGGCGAGGACGCCGTCGTCCGCACCCGGCTGTACGTCCGGGAGGCGAGCCTGTGGGACGTCGACAGCCCCAGCCTCTACGGCTGTCACGTCACGCTGGGCGCCGAGGGGGAACCGGTGGACAGCGACAGCGTCGAGTTCGGCATCCGCTCGCTTCGGCTGGACCCCGAGCAGGGGCTGCGGATCAACGGGCGGACGGTGAAACTGCGGGGCGCCTGCGTCCACCACGACAACGGGCCGCTCGGCGCGGCCACCTACGCGCGCTCCGAGGAGCGGCGGGTGGAGCTGCTCAAGGACGCCGGGTTCAACGCGATCCGGATGTCCCACCACCCGATGAGCCGGGCCATGCTGGACGCCTGCGACCGCGTGGGCATGCTGGTGGTGGACGAGACCTTCGACGTGTGGACGTCCGCGAAGAGCGGGTTCGACTACAGCCTGCACTTCCCCGAGTGGTGGGAGCGCGACGTCGAGGCGATGGTCGCCAAGGACTACAACCACCCCAGCGTCATCATGTACTCGATCGGCAACGAGATCCCCGAGGCGGGCTCCCCGACGGGGGCCGCGTGGGGGCGCAGGCTGGCCGAGAAGGTCCGCTCCCTCGACTCCACCCGCTATGTCACCAACGCCGTCAACGGGTTCCTCGCGGTGATGTCCGAGCTGGCCGCTCTGCGGGGACAGCGCGCGGAAGGCGCCGAGGAGGGCGGGGGTGTCAACTCGCAGATGGCCGACGCCGGGGACATGATCAACTACGTCAGCGCCTCCGACCTGGTCACCCGGCGCACCGCCGAGTCCTTCGCCGTCCTGGACGTCGCCGGCATGAACTACGCCGAGGCCCGCTACGCCCTCGACCGCGAGCTGTTCCCGAACCGGATCATCCTCGGCACCGAGACCTTCCCCACCCGGATCGACGGCAACTGGAAGCTGGTGCGCGAACACGGGCACGTCGTCGGGGACTTCACCTGGACCGGCTGGGACTACCTCGGCGAAGTAGGCATCGGCCGCCCGCAGTTCGCCACCCCGGAGCAGCCCCGCCCCGAACACACCGCCCCCTTCCCGCACCTCCTCGCGGGCTGCGGCGACCTCGACATCACCGGCCACCGCAGGCCCCAGTCCTACTACCGGGAGATCGTGTTCGGCCTGCGCGCCGAGCCGTACATCGCGGTCCGGCGCCCCGAGCACCACGGCCTCACCCCGATCGGCGGGCCGTGGGCGTGGAGCGACAGCATCGCGAGCTGGACGTGGCCGGGCTTCGAGGGGAAGCCGGTGACCGTCGAGGTGTACTCCGACGCCGACGAGGTCGAACTCCTCGGCAACGGCAACTCGTTCGGCCGCCGCCCGGTCGGCGCCGGGCACCGATTCCGCACCGAGTTCGAGATCGTGTACGTCCCCGGCGAACTGGTCGCCGTCGCCTACCGGGACGGCGTCGAGACCGGCCGCACCAGCCTCACCTGGGCCCACGGCCCGATACGGCTGACCGCCGAGGCCGACCGCGCGGTCGTACGGGCGACCGGCGGCGATCTGGCCCACATCGCCCTCACCCTCACCGACGCCGCCGGCACCCTCCACACCGCCGCCGACCGTCCGGTCACCGTCGAGGTCTCCGGCGCCGGGGAGCTGATCGGGTTCGGCAGCGCCGCCCCCGCGTCGGAGGAACGCTTCGACGCCGACGCGCGGTACACCTACGAGGGCCGCGCCCTGGCCGTCGTCCGGCCCACCGGTCCCGGGAAGATCCGGGTCCTCGCGACCGCGCCGGACTGCGAGCCGGCCGAGGCCGTCGTCACCGTCGAATGAGGCCGGCGGCGCCGCCGGCCGAGGAACACCCCTTGAAGGAACGTCCGTTGGAGGAACACCCGTTGATCGACAGGAAATCGCTGGTCCGCCGGCACACCGTCCGGCTGACCGAGTCCGACCCCGCCCACGTCCTCACCGTCGGGAACGGCGACTTCGCCTACTCCTGCGACATCACCGGCATGCAGTCGTTCCCGGCCCACCACGACCAGGGTGCCGCGATGGCGGAGCGCCGGCTCGCCGTGAACACCGCGACCATGAGCACGTGGGGCTGGCACGCCATGCCCAACCCCGGGGGCTACACGCTCCCGGACGCCATGTCCGAGCACGACACGGCCCGGGGGACGGTGAGTTACCCCGACAGGTTCGGGATCGCCGCGATGATGGGCGGTGACCTGCCCGAGGAGATGCGGCCCGGCGCCTGGCTCAGCGCCAACCCGCAGCGGCTCGACCTCGGCCGGATCGGTCTGCTGCTGCGCCCCGCGCCCGACGCGGAGCCCGAGACGGGTCCCGAGGCGCTGCGGGACACCGAACAGTGCCTGGACCTGTGGACCGGCACGGTCGGCAGCCGCTTCACCTACGCCGGCCAGGAGACGGCCGTCACGACCGTCGCCGACCCGCGAGGGGCCCGCGTCGCCTTCCGGATCGAGTCCGCGCTGCTCGCCGACGGCCTCGCCGGCGTCGTCCTGCGCTTCCCCTACGCGAGCGACGGCTTCTTCCAGACCAGCGACTGGACCGCGCCGGAACGCCACCGCACCGACCTCGACCAGGTCACCGGCACCGGGTGCGTGCTGCGCCGGACCGTCGACGACACGACGTACACCGTCCGCCTCACCTGGTCGGCCGGGACCGTCCGGCCGACGGGGAACCCGCACGAATTCCTGCTGACGACGGACTCGGACACGCTGGAACTCGTCGCGGCCTTCTCCCCGGACGGGGAGACTCCGGACGGCCAAGCTCCGGACGCTGAAGCCACTGAGGGTGAACTCCCCTCCCCCGGCGCCGACTTCGCCTCCCTCGCGACAGCCTCGGCCGCGCACTGGGCGGACTTCTGGACCTCCGGCGCCGCGATCGACCTCGACGGCAGCACCGACCCCCGGGCCGCCGAGCTGGAACGCCGGGTCGTGCTCTCGCAGTACCTCACGGCCGTCAACTGCTCCGGCACCCTGCCGCCGCAGGAGACCGGTCTGATCACCAACTCCTGGCACGGCAAGCACCACTTGGAGATGCACTGGTGGCACGCGGCCCACTTCGCCACGTGGGGCCGCCCCGAACTCCTCGAACGCGGCCTGGACTGGTACCTGTCGATCCTCCCCGAGGCCCGCGCCACCGCCCGCCGCCAGCGCTACGACGGCGCGCGCTGGCCCAAGCAGACCGGCCCCGACGGCCGCGAAAGCCCCTCGGACATCGGGGTGTTCCTCGTCTGGCAGCAGCCGCACCCCCTCTATCTCATCGAACTCCTCCACCGCGCCCGCCCGGACGGCGAGTTGGTGTCGCGGTTCGCCGAACTCGTCGAGGACACGGCCGCGTTCATGGCGTCCTTCGTCGAGGAGCGCGACGGTACGTACCATCTGCCGGCGCCGCTGCTGCCCGCGCAGGAGTTCTACGACGCGACGTCCACGGAGGACCCGACCTTCGAACTCGCCTACTGGTGGTGGGGGCTGGAGATCGCCCAGCGCTGGCGCGAGCGTTCCGGACGTGAGCGGGACAAGGGGTGGCAGCGCGTCCAGGACGGACTGGCCCTCCCCCACCGGCGCGACGGCCGCTACACCGCGATCGCCACCGAGCCGTACCTGAAGCGGGACGACCACCCGGCGCTGCTGTGCGCGCTCGGCGTCGTACCGGGCACCCCGCTCGTCGACCCCGAGGTCATGGCGGCGACCCTCCAGGACGTCCGGGCCGACTGGGAGTGGAACAGCGCCTGGGGCTGGGACTTCCCCGTGATGGCGATGACCGCGACCCGCGTCGGCCGGCCCGATCTCGCGGTGGACGCGCTGCTCATGGACACCCCGAAGAACCAGTGGCTGCCCACCGGCCACACCCCGCAGATCGGCAGCCTCCTGCCGGTCTACCTCCCCTCCAACGGCTCGCTCCTCGCGGCCGTCTCCCTCATGGCCGCCGGCTGGGACGGGTCGGACGGCGACTGTCCCGGCTTCCCGGCGGAGGGCTGGTCGGTGCGCCACGAGGGCTTCACCCCGTGGCCGTGACCCCGCCGCCCGCACCCGACGACAAGGAACCACGCATGAGCGCAGCACTGACCGGCCGCAGCACCCTGGGCGACTGGCTGGCGGACCCGGCCGGCGGCCCGCTGGTCCGGGACCTGCTCACCCGGCTCGGCCAGGACGCCTCCCAGGTCGGCACGGCCCGGGTGTTCTCCCTGGACCGGCTCGTCGAACTCAGCCAGGGCAAGATCACGCGGCCTCAGGTCGACGACCTGGTCCGCGCGGTCAACGGCGGCCGGCTCGTCACCTCCGACGAGCCGGCCGGCCCGGCCGACGTCCCGCGCCCGGTGCGCCGGGGCCTGACGCTCGACGGCATCCAGATCCGCGACCCGTTCGTCCTGCACGACCCGGCCGGCTCCGTCTACCACCTCTACGGCAGCACGGACCCCAACATCTGGGACGGTCCCGGGACCGGCTTCGACACCTACCGCAGCACCGATCTCCGGCACTGGGAGGGCCCGTTCGCCGCCTTCCGGCCGCCCGCCGGGTTCTGGAGCGAGGGCTCCTTCTGGGCGCCCGAGGTCCACGCGTACCGGGGCCGCTGGTACATGTTCGCCACCTTCACCGCCCCGGACGGCTACCGCGGCACGCAGATCCTCGCCGGTGACACGCCCCAGGGGCCGTTCACCCCGTGGAGCGAGGGAGCCGTCACCCCGCGCAAGTGGCAGTGCCTCGACGGAACCCTGCACGTCGACGAGTCGGGCGCGCCCTGGATCGTGTACTGCCACGAGTGGACCCAGATCCACGACGGCGCCGTCTTCGCCCAGCGCCTCGCCGAGGACCTCCGGCACACCACCGGCACCCCCGTCCTCCTCTTCAACGCCTCGGACGCCCCCTGGGCGAAGCCGCTGCCCGGGGTGACGACGGCGTTCCCCGCGTACGTCACCGACGGGCCGTTCCTCTTCCGGCTCGGCGGCGGACACCTCGTCATGCTCTGGTCCAGCCACGGCGAACAGGGGTACGCGATGGGCCTCGCCCACTCCGCGTCGGGGCTGGTCACGGGCCCGTGGACGCAGGACGAGCACCCTTTGTGGCCCGCGGACGGCGGCCACGGCATGGTCTTCCGGCTCGGCGACGGCTCGCTCGCCCTGACCCTGCACCAGCCGAACACCACCCCCGACGAACGGGCCGTCGTCCGGCGTCTCGTGGAGCACGGCACCACGCTCACCATCGAGGACACCCCGACCTCTCTGTGACCTCGCCCGCCCTCCCCTCTCTCCGCTCCCTCCCCTCCCTCCCCGCCCCGACACGAGGTCCCCATGACACTGTCCCCTCCCCCGGCCGATCCCCTCCTCAAGGCCCCGGCCGAACAGGACTCCCTCGAAGCCGAACAGGACTCCACCGAACAGGACTTCCCCGAAGCGGATAAGTCCTACGTCTGGCTGATGGTCCTCGCCGTCTTCGGGGTGTTCATGGCGATCGTCACCCCGATGGCGATCTCCCTGGCCATCCGGGTCGACCAACTGGCCCCCGGCCACGAGGAGTACCTCGGCTATCTCACCGGCGCGGGCGGTGTCACCGCGATCCTGACGGCCCCCCTGCTCGGCATGCTGAGCGACCGCACCCGCAGCCGGCTCGGCCGCCGGCGCCCGCTGCTGATCGCGGGGACGGCCGTGGGTCTCGTCGCGCTGCTGGTGATGGCCCTGGCGTCCACCGTGCTCGTCCTCGCGCTCGGCTGGATGCTGGCGCAGGTCGGGTGGGGGACGGTCCTCGGGCTGCTGACCGCCTCGCAGGCCGACCGGCTGCCCGAGGAGCAGCGGGGCAGGGTCGCCGCGCTCACCGGTGTCGTCCAGCAGCTGGCCCCGGTCAGCGGGGCGCTCCTCGCCGGGGCGCTGTCGGGGAGCGGTCTGCTGATGTTCCTGGTGCCCGGCGCGGTGGGGGCCGTGTCCATGGTGTTCTTCGTCCGCTTCGTGCACGAGCCGGACAGCCGTGACCTGCCGCTGCCGCGGGAGCGGCTCGGCGTCCGCGCGTTGGCGGCGGCCTACGTGTTCGACCCGCGCCGCAGCCCCGACTTCGCGTGGAACTGGCTGGGCAAGTTCCTGTTCATGTTCGGGCTCACGCTGACCTCGACGTTCACGGCGTTCTTCCTGGCCGCGCGGACGGGTGTGGGGGTGAAGGACGTCGCGGGCACGGTCGCGGTGCTGGGCGGCGCCGGGGTCTTCGCCACCATGCTGGGCGCGATCGGCGGCGGGTTCCTCTCGGACCGGCTGCGCAGGCGGCGGGTGTTCGTGCTGATCGGCGCCTGCGTGTTCGCGACCGGCGCGGTCACCATGGCGCTGGCGCCCTCACTGCCCGTGATCATCGCCGGGGCGGTCCTCGGGAACCTCGGGCTGGGCCTGTTCGCGACGGTCGACCAGGCCGTGATGCTGGACGTGCTCCCGGAGCGGGAGACCAGCGCCGGGCGCTACTCGGGCATCTACGGTTTCTCGACGACTCTCGCGCAGGGGCTGGCGCCGCTGATCGCGCCCCTGGTCCTGCTGATCGCGGCGGACGGCGGCAAGAACTACACCCTCCTGTACTTCATCGCCGCGACCTTCACGCTCCTCGGCGGGTCCGTCATCGCCACCCGCGTCAAGTCGGTCCACTAGAGCGGCCGTTCCGAGCCAGGAGAGGGCAGACATGGGCCGCCGGATCATCGGTGTGAAGGACGTCGCGCGGGAGGCCGGGGTGTCGCTCGGCACCGTCTCCAACGTGCTCAACCGCCCGGAGATCGTGGCCGCCACGACCCGTACCCGGGTCCTGTCGGTGATCGACTCCCTGGGATACGTGCGCGCCGAGGGGGCGCGGCTGCGCGAGAGCGCCTCCCGGGTGCTGGCCGTCATGGTCCCCGACCTCACGAACCCGTTCTTCGCGGCGCTGGCCTCCGGCGTGGAGCGGGCCGCCCGGGAGGCCGGCCTGAGCGTGATGGTGTGCACCGGGGCGCGCGATCCGGCCGAGTCGGCGCGTCACATGGCGCTGATGTCGTCGCACCAGGTCCGGGGCGCGGTGCTCTCCTGCGGGGAGGGGATCGGGACGACGGTGTCCGCGTTCCGGCGCAACGCCGTCCCGTTCGTGGTCGCCGACCAGCACGCGCCGCAGCCCGGCGCGTCCTCCGTCGGGGTCGACGACGTGACGGGCGGCCGGCTGGCGGTCCGGCACCTCGTCGAGCGGGGGCACCGGTCGATCGTCCATGTCAGCGGGCCGGACCGGCTCCAGCAGATCCGGGACCGGCGCCGGGGGGCCCGCGCCGCGGTCACCGCCGCCGGTCTCGCGCCGACGGCTCTGCGGGAGCTGTCCTGCGACGGCCTCACGGTCGCCGCGGGCAGGGAAGCGGGCCACCGCGTCCTGGCCCTCGCCGACCGGCCGACGGCCGTCCTCTGCGCCAACGACCTGCTCGCGCTCGGTGTGATGCAGGCGCTGTACACGGCGGGGCTGCGCATCCCCGACGACATCGCGCTGGTCGGCCACGACGACATCGAGTTCGCGGGTTCCGCCGTCGTCCCCCTCACCACGGTCGCCCGGCCCGCCGCGGCGATGGGGCTGCACGCGGGTCGCCTGCTCGTCGAGGACACGTGCGGGGGCGGGCCCCGGGAGCCACGCCATGTGGTGCTGCGGCCCGAGCTGGTGGTGCGGGAGTCGACCGGGGGGTGCCGTTCGGCGGGCGCCGGCCTTTGAGCGGGGCCGCGTCACGTGTTGTGCGTGCCCCGGGCGGCGAGGACGACGGCGCCGCCACCGCCGCCGGACCCGGGGGTCGCGGAGGGGCGGCGCACGAGTGGACCGTCGAAGGTCAGCGGGTGGCCTTGGCCGCCTCGATGATCACGTCGGCCACGGCGTCGGGCTGCGAGATGGACACCGCGTGGGAGCCCTCGACGCGGGTGATGGTCGAGCCGGCGCGCTCGGCCATGAACTCCTGGGCCGCGCCGGGGATGGCGTTGTCCTGGGTCGCGACGACGGCCCACGAGGGGAGGGTGCGCCAGCCGGGGGTGCCGGAGAGTTCGGCCGTCAGGGCCTGGACGCGTACCGAGCGCTGGGTGACCGCGAGGAGGTCCGTGACCTCGGCGGGGAGGTCACCGGCGATGACGTCCTGGTAGTGCTCGGGGAGGATGCGCAGCTCCGGCTCGCCCTCGAACTCGAAGGCGACGGTCGTGTCCGGGCCCATCTTCGCGCCCTCGAAACGGCCCGCGTTCTCCAGGCAGCTCTCGCCCTCGTCGGGCTGGAACGCGGCGACGTACACGAGCCCCTCGACGTTCGACGCGTCCCGCGCGGCACGGGTGATGATCGCGCCGGCGTAGGAGTGACCGACCAGAACGACGGGGCCCTCCACCGACTTCGCGACGGTCGCGGCGTACGAGGCGTCGTACTCCAGGCCGCGCAGCGGGTTCGCCACGGCGAGGGTGTCGTAGCCCTGCGCCTGGAGCTTGGCGATGACGCCGCGCCACATGCCGGAGTCGCCGAACGCGCCGTGGACCAGGACGATCGTGGGGGTGGTGCTCATGGCTGTGTTGCCTTCCAGAGAGGGAGAACGATCGGTCTTTCTATCCAGGGAGACTAGTCGTTCTCTCTGCGGGCTGCAACGTGACGTGGGCGACGATCCGGAACGACCGGTCTTTCCTTACGATGGGTGGATGACGACCGCCTCGCAACCGCACCCCAAGGACCGGCTCCTGCGCACCGCGTCCCGCCTTTTCTACGCGGAGGGCATCCAGGCCGTGGGCATCGACCGCCTGGTCACCGAGGCCAAGGTCACCCGCGCGACCTTCTACCGGCACTACCCCAGCAAGGACGACCTGGTCTCCGCGTACCTCACGGCGACCGCCCAGGACATCCGCGCGGCGGTGGCCGAGGCGCGTGAGGGGAAGCCGCCCCGGGAGGCGGTCCGCGCGGTCATGGCCGTCCTCGGTGACGCCACGCTCGAAGACGGCTTCCGGGGCTGCCAGTTCCTCAACGCCGCCGCCGAGTACCCCGACCGCGCCCACCCCGTCCGCGCCGTCATCGACGACCAGCGCACCTGGCTCTCCGGCGTCCTGCGCGACCTCTCCGCCGCCATGGACCACCCCGACCCCGACCACGCCGCCCGCGTCCTGGTCCTCCTCCACGACGGCGCCTTCCAGGCCGCCGAGCTGGACAACGCCCGCAACGTCCGCGAGACCCTGCGCCGGGCGGTGGACGAGGTGTTCCCCGAGGGGAAGAGCTGACGGCGCCCCGGGCTCACCCCACACCGCCCCCTCCTTAGCGGCCCCCGCTCACCCCACGTCGACCCCTCTCGGCGGCCCCCACTCACCCCACCCCGCCCGCCCCCTCCCCAGAGGTGAAGCGCCTGCGGTAAGCCGACGGGCTCATCGCCGCGTGCGCCCTGAACCGGCGGGCGAAGAGGTTCGCGTCGGGCCAGCCGACCTCGCGGCCGACGTGCCCGACCGGCAGGTCGGTGCGGAGCAGCAGCGCGGCGGCGGTCTCCACCCGGTACTGCGAGAGGTAGGCCATCGGCGGCAGTCCGGTGGCCGTCTTGAACTGCCGCGCCAGATACCCGGCGGACACGTGCAGCTCACCGGCCAGTTCGGCCACGGTCCAGGGCCGCGCGTACCGGGACTCCAGCAGCCGCATGGCCCGGACCACCACCGGCGGGGTCCGCGCGCCGGGCCGCCCGTTCGGACTGCGTTCGGCGGACGCCCGCGCCAGCACGCCGAGGAACAGGGTGAGGTGGCCGATGAGGTCGCCCCGGCGCTGCGGGGCGGGGGCGTGCCGCAGCGTGTTCAGGGCGTCGAGATGCCGCAGGCACTCCTGGAGGGCCGTCTCGCCGAGGCGCAGGGCGAGCAGGCCGTTCCGGTCCGCCGAGCGCGGTCCCGTCCAGAGCAGGTGCCCGAGCAGCGGGTCGTCCCGCATCCACTCCAGCTCCCGCAGCAGGAGTTCCGCGCCGAAGCAGCAGACGTAGAGATCCAGGCCCCGGCAGTTCTCGTAGCCGTGCCACGGCCCCGGACGCAGCAGCATGACGTCCCCGACTCTCAGCCGGTGCCGCCCGGCCGAGGAGTGGTGCTCCCCCTCGCCGGCGGTGACGACGACCACCTCGACGAAGCTGTGGGTGTGCGGCGCGAAGGCGTCCTCCATGAGGTGGTGCCCGGCGTAGACCTGCACTCCGTGCGTGAGGGAGAACAGGCCCCGCGCCTGGGCCGTGGGCGGCGGTTCCATGGGGCCGGACACACCTTCGGTCGATTGTGTGAAACGCTTCAAATCACCGCCGAAGCTAGGTTTCGCCCGCTGCCCTGTCAAGGGCTTCCTCCTGCTTGACGGAGGGGTGATCCGCTTCCTACGGTGACACCGCCCACCGGATTGAAGCGTTTTACTGGAGAGGCGGGAGCCGCACCATGTCCGCAACCCCCCTGACGGTCTCCGCCCCCGCCGTGGAACACCGCACGAGCGCCCTGGGCATCGGCGAGGACCGGCCGAGGCTGTCCTGGACCGTGGAGTCCGCCCCGGAGAACTGGCTCCAGGACGCCTACGAGATCGAGATACGGCCGTCCCACGGTCCGGCGTGGAGCAGTGGCCGGGTGACCGGCGGCGACTCCGTGCTGGTGCCGTGGCCCGGCGACGCGCCGGCGCTCACCTCGCGCGAGCGGCGGACCGTACGGGTGCGGGTCTGGGGCCGGGACGGGACGTCTTCCGGGTTCGGTCCCGCCCTGGAGCTGGAAGCGGGGCTGCTCTCCCCCGGCGACTTCACCGCCGCGATGATCGCTCCGGCGGTTCCGGAACTGCGGCGCCCCGTCATGCTGCGCACGTCGTTCACCCTGCCCTCCCGGCCCGTGCGGGCCCGCCTGTACGTCACCGCCCAGGGCCTGTACGAGGCCGAGCTGAACGGCGTACGGGTGGGTGACGAGGTGCTGGCCCCGGGCTGGACCAGCTACCACCACCGGCTGCGCTACGCCACCCACGACGTGACCGGGCTGGTGGGCGAGGGCGCGAACGCGGTGGGGGTGTGGCTGGCCGAGGGCTGGTTCAGCGGCAGGTTCGGCATCCGGGGCGGCCGGACGCAGATCTACGGCGAGCAGCCGGGGCTGCTGCTGCAACTGGAGGCCGAGTGCGCCGACGGCACGCGGGTGACCGTCGGCACGGACGACGGCTGGCGGTGCGCCCACGGCCCGATCCTGACGTCCGGTCTGTACGAGGGTGAGCGCCACGACGCCCGCGCCGAGCCGGACGGCTGGTCGCGTCCCGGTTTCGACGCCGCCGGCTGGCAGCCGGTCCGTGAACTGGACTTCGACCGCTCGGTGCTGTGCGCCCCCACCGGCCCGCCCGTCCGCCGGGTCGAAGCCCGCTCCCCGGAACGCGTCCTCACCTCCCCCACCGGGCGGACGATCCTCGACTTCGGCCAGAACCTCGCGGGCCGCGTACGGCTCCGGGCCCAGGGCCCGGCGGGTACGACGATCACCCTGCGGCACGCCGAGGTCCTGCAAGGCGGGGAGCTGTACACCCGCCCGCTGCACTACGCCGACGCCACCGACACGTACGTCCTGCGCGGGGCCGGGAGGCCCGAGGTGTGGGAGCCCCGGTTCACCCTGCACGGCTTCCGGTACGTCGAGGTCACCGGCTGGCCCGGGGAGCTCGACCCGGCGGACGTCACCGCGCAGGTGGTGCACACGGACATGCGGCGCACCGGCTGGTTCGGGTCGTCCGACGAGCTGCTCGACCGGCTGCACGAGAACGTGGTGTGGAGCATGCGCGGCAACTTCGTCGACCTCCCCACGGACTGTCCGCAGCGCGACGAACGTCTCGGCTGGACGGGTGACATCCAGGTCTTCGCCCCCACGGCGTCCTTCCTCCACGACTGCGCCGGCCTGCTGACGTCCTGGCTCGCCGACCTCGCCCACGACCAGGACGCCGACGGCACCGTCCCCTTCGTCGTCCCCGCGATCCCGCTCCCGCACTGGACCCCGGCGTGGCCGGCGGCCGTGTGGGGGGACGCGGCGGTCCTGGTGCCCTGGACCCTCTTCCGCCGCTTCGGGGACCGGGGCGTCCTGCGTGCCCAGTACGACAGCGCCCGCGCCTGGATCGACCTGGTGGCCTCGGAGTGCGACGCGGACGGTGTCTGGCGCCGCAGGGGGCAGCTCGGGGACTGGCTCGATCCGGCGGCGCCCCCGGAGGACCCGTGGCAGGCCCGCACCGATCCCCTCCTCGTCGCGCAGGCGTACTTCGCGCACTCCGCCCGGACCCTGGCCCGGATAGCCGGTGAACTGGGGGAACAGGCCGACCGGGACCGCTACGACGCCGTGGCGGACGAGGCGCGGGCCGCGTTCCGGCGTACGTACCTCACGGCTGAGGGCGGGCCCACCTCGGACACCCAGACCGCCTGCGCGCTGGCCCTGCGCTTCGGTCTGCTGCCCGACGCGGAGACCGCCGAGGCCGTCGGCCGGCGGCTGGCGGAGCTGGTCGCCCTGGAGGGGGACCGGATCGCGACCGGGTTCGCGGGCACCCCGGAGATCTGTGACGCGCTCGCCGAGGCAGGGCAGTACGACACGGCGTACCGGCTGCTGACGCAGCGCGCGTGCCCGTCCTGGCTGTACCCGGTCACGCAGGGGGCCACCACGGTCTGGGAGCGCTGGGACAGTCTGCTGCCGGACGGGACGGTCAACCCCGGGGAGATGACGTCGTTCAACCACTACGCCCTCGGTGCCGTGGCGGACTTCCTGCACCGCACGGTCGCGGGCCTGGCCCCGGCCGAGCCCGGCTACCGGCGGCTGCGCGTCGCCCCGCGGCCGGGCGGGGGGCTGACCCGTGCCGAGGCCCGGCACCTCACTCCGTACGGAGACGCTCGCGTCGGCTGGCGTCTCGCGGACGGCCTGCTCACCGTCGAGGCCACGGTGCCGCCCAACACCACCGCCGACCTCGACCTGCCGGGCCTGCGGGAACACCTCGGCAGCGGCACCCACCGGCGCACCCTGCCCTGGCCGCCACCGTGACCGCCACCGAGATTGAAGCGTTACAATCACCGGCATGCAGGGGGCGAAGACGGCCGAAGGGCACGGGAGATGAGCGCGGTCGGCGGCGTCGGCATCAAGGACGTCGCGCTGCGCGCCGGGGTGTCGATCGCCACGGTCTCCAACGTCCTGAACCGTCCCGAGCGGGTGGCGCCGGCCACCCGTGAGCGGGTCGAGCACGCCATCGACGCCATGGGCTACGTCCCCAACGCGGCGGCCCGCCAGCTCGGCGGGAGCCGGGGCAGCCTCGTCGGGCTCCTCCTGTTCGACGTGCGCAACCCCTTCATGACGGACATGGCGCGCGGCGCGGAGGACCTCCTGCACACCGCCGGCCGGGCCGTCACCCTCTGCAACACGGACGTCCGGCCCGAGAAGGAGCGGCGGTACGTCGACCTCCTGTGCCAGCACAACGCCGCCGGCCTCCTGATCACCCCGGCCTCGGTCAGCGGTGCCTGGCTGGCGGGGCTGCGTGAGCGCGGTCTGCACGTCGTCCTCCTCGACAACTCCGAGGCCCTGCCCGACGTGTGCTCGGTCGCCGTGGACGACGTCGCGGGCGGGGACGCGGCGGTGACGCACCTGATGGCGCGCGGGCACGAGCGGATCGCCTTCGTCACCGGCCCCGCGCACATGCGGCAGTCGGTGGACCGGCTGGCCGGGGCGCGCCGGGCGCTGGAGCGGGCGGGCCGGGCCGCCGACGGCCTCCAGGTGATCCACACGACCGCGTTCACGGTGGACCAGGGGCACCGCGCGGCCGAGCAGCTCCTGACGGCCGGCGCGCGGGCCACGGCCGTGTTCTGCGCCAACGACCTCCTCGCGCTCGGCGTCCTCCAGACCGCCTCGCGGGCGCGGCTGCGCGTCCCCGACGACCTCGCGATCGTCGGCTACGACGACATCGACTCCGCCGCGACCGCCGGCGTCCCCCTCACCACGGTCCACGTCGACGGCTACGCCCTCGGCCGGGCCGCCGCCGAACTCCTCCTCGACGAGGACCACCCCGACCACACGCACCGCCGCCTCGTCTTCCCGCCCCACCTCGTGGAACGCAGCTCGACCTAGGCCCGGATCAGCAGGGCGACGCCTGCGGTGACCGCGCCGAGGGTCAGGGCGGCGGTGCCGTGGGTGAGGCGGTGGGCGCGGAGCCAGGGCAGGGCGCGGTCGGCGGCGAGGCGGCCGGGGCCGGTGAGGGTGAGGCCGGCCGCCACGGCGGCGAGCAGGAGTTCCAGTTCGACGCCCTGCGGGGCGAAGAAGCCGCCGCCCCACTTGACGGCCGTCGCGTTGATCATCGTTCCGACGACGGCGGCTCCGGCGAGCGGGGTGAGCAGTCCGAGCGCGAGGCCGAGTCCGCCGAGGGTCTCGGTGAGACCGGCGACGAGGGCCATCGTCTGCGCGGCGGGGTAGCCGCTCATCGCGAAGAACTGGCCGGTGCCTTCGAGCCCGGCGCCGCCGAACCATCCGAAGAGCTTCTGGGTGCCGTGCGCGGCCATGGTGACGCCGAGCACGAGCCGGATCAGGAGCAGTCCGGCGTCGTAGGCGTTCGAGGTGGTGGCGGGGGTGGTGCGGAGGGTGCTGGTCATGGGTGGTCTGCCTCTCCGGGCGTCGATGATTTTCATGGTGATGATTCGCATGCGAACTATACACATAGAGCTACTTGTGGCGGCAACCATTTAGCGTCGTATCATTCATGCGTGGAAGACAAAAGCACTCTCGACGCCGAGCAGGAGCGCGCCTGGCTCGCGCTGCTCAAGGGGCACCCCTTGCTGGTGAACCACCTGGACGCCGGTCTGCGGGAACACGCGGGCCTGTCCCTCATCGACTACGGGATGCTGGCGACGCTGTGGGAGGCGCCCGAGCGCCGCCTGACGATGGCGGCGCTCGCCCGCTCCGTGGTCTACAGCCGCAGCGGGCTGACCCGGCTGGTCGACGGCCTGGAGAGCCGGGGCCTGGTCGTCCGCGAACGCCTCGCCACGGACCGCCGGTCCTGGTACGTGGTGCTCACGGACGCCGGCCTGAAGGCGTTCGAGGACGCCCGCCCCCGGTATCTCGCGGACGTCCGTGACCACTTCGTCGCCCTGATCACCCCGGCCCAGCTCAAGGCCGTCGCCGCCGCCTACGGGGCCGTCATCGCCGATCTGGCCCCCGACCACGAGGAGTTGCGCCAGTACCACCCCGCCGCCGGGGACTGAGCCGCTCCGGCCCGCAGGGCGGTGACGCTGCGCACCTGGTGCCCCCGGCCGTCTCGCCAGGTCAGCGAACCGAACGCCCACGCCCCGTAGGCGGCGTCGGTGCGCGTGAAGGTGACCGTGTACGTCGCCGAGGCGCCCGGCGCGACGACGAGCCGGCGCGGTGAGACGGTGACGTCGAAGCCGGGCGGCGCGTCGACCGCAACGGTGTAGACGGACGGCCACCGCGCCACGTTGGTGACGGTGCGGGACACGCTCTGGCGGCCGGTCAGGTCACCCACGGAGACGGTCGGGTGGTTGAGATCGCTCGGGTCGGTCTTCCGCGCGGTCGCGCAGGCGTCGCTCCCGTCGCCCGTCACCGGGCTGTGGCCCAGCGCGCAGACGTACGCGATCCAGTCGGCGGACGTCGAGTCGTAGACCAGCCCCGGGTCGTCGGCCCTGGAGGGACGTGCCTGACCGGCTCCGAAGTCCAGCGGGGTGCCGGGCGTGCCGTCCTCGCGGCGGATCGGCCCGCCATCGTCGTCGGCGGTCGTGGCGGTGGTCATCAGGGCCGACTTGACCGCCATGGGAGACCAGTCGGGGTGCAGGGATCGCAGCAGCAGTGCCATGCCCGCGATGTGCGGAGCGGCCATCGACGTGCCGGACATCAGCCCGTGCTCGCCGGTGTAGGCGCCGTCCTCGCCGCCCGGGGTCGTCCCCGCGACGACGTCGACGCCGGGGGCCGCGATGTCCGGCTTCAGCAGGTCGCCGCCGCTCACCGGGTCGGGGCCGCCTGCGGAGAAGGCCGCGATCCGGGGTGCCGGTTGCCGGGTCGCCTCGGCCGCGCTCAGCCCGGCCGTGGCCCCGGCGGTGGCGGCGTACGCCTTGACGGCGAGACCGGTCGCGTTGTCGACGTGCACCCCGGGAACGGCGTGGACGTCGGCGAACCGGGCCTCGCCCGCAGTCGCGTCGTAGAGGACCATGCCCGCGCCGCCCGCGGCCTTCACCTGGGCGCTCTTGTCGACCCGTGCGTTGTCCCCGCGCCGGCACAGCACGATCGCGCCCGCGACGGACGCGGGGTCGAGGGTGTCCGGTTTGCACAGTTCGGCCTGTGCGGGGTCGGCACCGGCGCGGGCGGCGCGGGCCGCGTCGACGAGCCGGGTGGCGGCCACGGCCGAGGCGCCGACGCCCGCGCCGGTGTACGAGGTGCCGTCGCCGAGGGTGAGGGTGGTGCGGAACGCGACGTCGTGGGTGGAGGCGGCCACCGAGGTCACCCAGGGGGCGACGGGCTCGACCGTGCCGGGTCCGTCGTTGCCCGCGGCGGCGGAGACGAACACGCCCGCCTTCGCCGCGTTGAACATCGCGGTGACGATGGGGCCGGTGAGGGTTCTGCCGACCCCCACGGAGTAGTTGATGACGTCGACGCCGTCCGCCACCGCCTTGTCGTACGCGGCGACGATCCCTGTCGAGTCGCAGCCCTCGCTCCAGCACACCTTGTAGACGGCGATCCGGGCGGCGGGGGTGAGCCCGGAGACCGTTCCCGCGATGCCCGTTCCCGGCACGGTCGCGGGGACGTCGAGGTTTCCGGCGGCCGTGGTCGCGGTGTGGGTGCCGTGGGAGTCGGCGTCCATCGGGGAGGCCCAGTCCCGGTCCGTGGGGCTGTCGACGCCGGCCCGGAAGTACTGCGCGCCGATCACCTTGTTGTTGCAGGTGACCCGGTGCGCGGGGTCGGCGCCCGGATCGCAGCCGCCCTTCCACTTCCCGGCGATCACGGCGGCGTCGGGGCGCGGTTCGGGCAGCGCCCCCAGCGACGGGTTGCGCGGGTCGATGCCGGTGTCCAGGACGCCGACGATCATTCCCGCACCCGCCTCACGCTGCCCGCCGGGGACACGGGAGTAGAGGCCGTCCCTGCCCTTGAGGCCGAGGAACCCGGCGGTGTCGGGGACGGCGACCGGTGTTCTCGTGGGGTGGGAGGCGAGGGGGTAGATCTCCTTGCGGGTCAGGGAGGTGACCTCGGGCGAGCGGGACAGCCTGGTCGCCTCGGCGGCGCTCAGCTCGGCGGTGAAGCCGTTCAGGACGTACTGGTAGGTGTACAGGGGCTTGATGCCCGGTACCCGGTCGAGCACCTGGTCGCGTTCGTGTGCGAGGCGGCCGAGGTGGTCGCGCACGGCCCGGGTGCCCGTGTCGAGGCGGTGTCCGGGGCGGGGCGCGGTCCGGTGGTCCGTCGCGACCGGGCTCGCCGCGAGCTGCACGAGGTAGGTGCCCGCCGGGTACGACGTTCCGGCCTGCGCGGCGGGGCGGTCGGCCGGGGCGGCCCGGACGGGTGAGGTCGAGGACAGTGCGAGGCCGCAGGCGAGGAGGGGGACCAGCACTCTGGCCGCCGTGGCGGTGAGGCGGCCGGCGTGGGGGGTGTGGGGGATCACGTGCTTCCTGTTTTCTCGAAACTTCCGCGCCGGGTCCGCGCGGTGGGTGTACGGCGTCGGTGTCAGCGGACGCGGTGGCCGGCCCGGTAGACCGCGCGGACGTCCATGACGGCGGCGATGTCGTCGACCGGCGAACTGCCGAGCACCAGGAGGTCGGCGTGGGCGCCGGGGCGCAGGACGCCCTTGTCGCCGCCGCGTCCGACCGCTTCGGCGGCCTCGGCGGTGGCGGACCTCAGCACCTGGACGTTGGACATCCCGGCCCGGGCGAGTTCGGCCAGCGCGTGGGGGTAGACGCTGTGCGGCTTGGCGGGGACGATGCCGGCGTCGGTTCCGGGGACGACCCTGGCGCCGGAGGCGATCACCTTGGCCGCGAGGTCCCACAGGGCGCTCTCGCGGGCCGCGACGGCGGGCGGGACCGGTGATCCGGGCAGGGTGCCGACGGTCAGGCTGACGAAGACGCCCCGCCGGACCACCTCGTCCAGCAGCTCCTCGCGCAGGCTCACGCCGTCGGCGGAGAAGAAGGTGAAGTGCTCGACGGTGTCGAACCCGGCGCGTATCACGTCCTCGACAGCCTGCGCGGCGTGGACGTGGGCGGCCGTCGTGAGCCTGAGCCGGTGCGCCTCCTCGACGATCAGCCGCAGGTCGGCGAGGCCGTACTGCTGGTGGAGGGGGCTGGAGCCGGGCGTCATGTTGCCGCCGCTGGCCATCACCTTGACCACGTCGCAGCCCCGCTCGGCACGCTCCCGTACGGCGGCCCGCAGTGCCTCCGCCCCTTCGGCCTCGCCGCCGAGGAAGTGGCAGTGGCCGCCCCGGGTGGTGATCGGCGGGCCCGACGCGACGATCTCGGGGCGCTCGGTCTCCGGGACCGTCTCGCGCAGTGTCACCGCGAGGTAGTCGCGGTCCCCGAGGTCCCGGACGGTGGTGACACCGGCGTGCAGCGCGCTCGTCGCGGCGGCGCGCGCGGTCTCCAGCACGGTGCCGGACGCCTGCGACGTCACGTGGGCCACGGCGTCCGGGCCGGCGTCCCAGCACAGATGGACGTGCGCGTCGACGAGGCCGGGCAGCAGCCAGCCGTCCGGGCCGAAGTCCTCGACCGTCGCGTGCTGCGGTGGTGCGGCGCCGGTGAAGTCCACGTCACGGATCACTCCGTCCTGGACCAGCACCAGGCCCGGCCCTCTCACCTCCCCGCCGTCGAAGACGTGTCCCGCCCGTAGCGCGTGAAGCCCTGAGTGCACGATGGCCGACCTCCCGGCGAATGCCGTGTGATGGGAACGGACGTCAGATGATCATCTGAACGGCGGCCCATGCTGGCAGAGCGCCGACCGGGGTCCGGCGGCGATTCGACGGGTTCGGGCCTGCCGCGAGGGCGGCGACCTGCTTGAACTCTCACGAACCCCTGGGAACCCCGAGGTCGGTTTCGTGCTGACTGTCGTACGCCCTGTGCTAGCCGCCCCTGACGGCGGGTCACATGCCGTGCGTGGCCTTGAGCTGGAGGGACAGGACGAGCCTGGTGTTGGCGTCGGCGAGGTCGATGCCGGCGGTCTGTTCGATCTTGCCGAGCCGGTAGCGCAGGGTGTTGGCGTGGATGTGCAGCGCCTCGGCCGCGGTGCGGACGTTGCCCTGGTGTTCCAGCCAGGCGTGCAGCGTGGGTACGTAGTCCGTGCTGTGCGCGGCGTCCTGGCGCCTCAGCCGCCACAGGGGTGTGGTGGTGTCCAGGTCGGCGACCGTCGTCGGTTCGAGGAGCCGGATGAGGGCCGCGCGGGCCCAGCACTCCTCGAAGGCGAGGGGGGTGCCGGGGTCGGGTGCGAGGCGGGCGACGGCGAGGGCGCGTTCGGCCTCCTTGCGGGCGCGGGGCAGTTCGGCGCGGTCGTCCGTGGCGGAGCCGATGCCCGCGTGGACGGGCAACGGGCCCTGGGGTCCGTCGTCCAGGAGGTCCCGTACCCAGTCCCGCACGGTGTCCACGGTGGTGCCGCGCGCGCCGGTCATGGTCAGGACGAGGTACCAGAGGTTGGAGAGCTGTCCGGCGTGCACGGTCATGCCGCCGACGCGGGGCATGAGGGCCAGTCCGTGTTCGAGGCGGGAGCGGGCGACGGCGCGGGCGGACGGGTCGCTCGGGTCGATGGAGAGCGCCGCGACCCAGTGGGTGCCGTCGGGGAGGTCGATCGAGTCGCCGGAGCCCGTGACGGTGGGTCCGCCGTGCAGGAGGACCGCGAGCTGCTCCATCTCGACGTGATGGGTGCGGTGGGCCTCGGTGCGGCGGCGCATCAGGTGGACGGCGACGCGCTGGCCGGCGCGGGCGAACGCCGCCACCCGGCGGTCGTCGGCGCCTTCGGTCACCGCCCACATGGAGCCCAGGGCGAAGCCTCCCGCGCGCAGTCCCACCGCGAGCCGGTCGGCGGCGCCCTCGATGACGCCGCGCACCACCACGGGCGCCTCGCTGCGGCTGATGGCCTGCCGCACGCCCTGGGCGGCCAGCGCCTGCGAGAACCGCTCGGGGGCACGCCGGTTGAGCAGCGTCTCCGCGCGCACCGCGTCGCCGCCGGCCTGGTCGCTGGAGTAGGCCAGCAGCCAGCCGGCGGGGTCCTCGACGGTGACCGGTCCGCCGATCGCGTCGGCGGCGAGGTCGGCGAGCTGGAACAGGTCGTGGACGAGGTCCGCCCCCTCGGCCGGCCCGGTGCCCAGGTCGTCGGTGTGGCGGGCGATCTCGCCCTGGAGGAGGGCCACCGCCTGCAACCAGTCGATGCCGTCGTTGAGCACGAGGATGCCGCAGCCGTGTCCGGCGGCGGCCCGCAGCAGTTCGGCGTCGTCCTGGGCCCGGCACTTGGCGACCACGGCGGCGGCGACGCCGCTCAGGCGTCGCAGGAGTTCCGCCAGCACGGTGACGTCCTCCGTGCCGATGGCGAGGACGATCTCGCTGCGCGCCGGGTCCTGGACGGAGCCCGTCTCATGCACGCGCACCCCGCTGACCGGGAGCGACGGCTCGGGCAGGAGGACGGCGCGCAGGACGTCGCCGCCGAGCGAGGCGGCCACGGTCTCCAGCCGGGGGCCCGCCGCCCCCGGTTCGGGTCGGGTCGCCATGTCAGATCGCCGTCATGCCGCCGTCGGCGACGACGGCCGACCCGGTCATGAACGTGGACAGGTCGGAGGCGAGGAACAGGGCGACGGAGGCGATCTCGTCCGGCCGGCCCTCCCTGCCGATCGGCTGCCAGGACGGCAGGGTGTCGCGGACGGCCTCGATGCCGCCCATCCGTTCGGCGTGGGCGAGGTTGATGGGGGTGTCGACCCATCCCGGGCAGATGCAGTTGCAGCGCACTCCCGAGGTGGCGAAGTCCCGCGCCACCGCCTTGGTCAGCATCAGGACGCCTCCCTTGCTCGCCGTGTAGCCGGCCAGGACGGGTTCGGCGACGAGGCTGTTGACCGATCCCATGTTGATGATCGAGCCGCCGCCCGCCCGCAGCAGGGCCGGCACCGCGTACTTGCAGCCGAGGAAGACGCCGCGGAGGTTGACGGCGAGCATGCGGTCGAAATCCTCGACGGTGGTGTCCAGCACGCTGCCGGGGATGGAGAGCGCCGCGTTGTTGACCATCGTGGTCAGCCTCCCCCAGGTCGCCTCGGCGGCCTCGACGGCGGCGGCGACGTCGTCCGCGTCGGAGACGTCGGCGCGCAGCGGCCGGACCGCCTCCGGGTCGTCGCACAGGTCGGCGGTGCGCCGCACCCCGGCCTCGTCGATGTCCGCGGCGAGGACCTTCGCGCCGGCCGCGACGAACGCGCGGGTGATGGAGCGCCCGATGCCGCTCGCCGCGCCGGTGACGACCGCGACCTTGCCGTCCAGAGTGATCACCGCATGCCTCCCGTGGCGGACCTGTTTCGGAGAGTCCCACCGATCCGGCCGCGCATCGTTGGGGGATCGGCCAATGACAGGGCGGGCGAAACGCTCGAACATTGTGCCATCCCGCGCGGCGAACCCGCAGGCCGGACCCCGTCGGCCGCCCGGCCGCGAGCATCACCCCGTACGGATGGCTTCCGTCGTTGTCCGATCGGACAACCCACCGTGCGGATCGCGCTCCCCAGGAAAGTGAAGTCGAGCCCATGGCCAATGCCCCCGACAGCACCCCCTCCCCCGCCCCCGGCCGCGTGGCCGACCGGGTCTGTGTCGTGACCGGCGCCGGTTCCGGCATCGGCAGGGCCATCGCCCACCGGCTGGCCGAGGAAGGCGGGCTGGTCCTGTGCGCGGACGTCTCCGAGGAGACCGCGCTCAAGACCGCGTCCGAGATCACCGAGGCCGGCGGAACGGCCGAGGGCCGCGCCGTGGACGTCTCCTCCAGCGCGGCCGTCGACGCGATGGTCCAGGCCGCCGTGGACCGCTGGGGACGGGTGGACGTCCTGGTCAACAACGCCGGCGTCAACCTGCCCGGGCTCCTGCACGAGGTCCCCGACGACGTCATCGACAAGACCCTCGACGTCAACGTCAAGGGCCAGCTCTACGGCTGCCGGGCGGTCATCCCGCACATGCTCGCGCAGGGCGGCGGCTCGATCGTCAACATCTCCAGCGTCAACGGCCTGGTCAGCGAACCGTTCCTGACCGTCTACTCGGCGTCCAAGGGCGCGAGCGTGATGCTCACCAAGGGCGTGGCGCTCGACTACGTCAAGCAGGGCATCCGCTGCAACGTGATCTGTCCCGGCTGGGTCGACACCCCGATCAACCACGCGCACGCGGAGCTGCTCGGCGGGCTCGACCACGTCTACGACACCATCGACTCGTTCCAGCCCATCGGGCGCCCCGGACACCCCCGGGAGATCGCCAACGTCGCGCTCTTCCTCGCCTCCGACGAGGCGAGTTTCATGACCGGCAGCGTCGTCGCGGTCGACGGCGGCATGACGTCCCAGTGACCCTCGCCCCTCCAACAGCACCAGGGGACCCCATGGCTTCCGACAACACAGAGCAGAGCGACGCCGCCAGACCGTCCATGAGCGACGACGAGGCCCGCCTGCACGAACTCGGCTACGCGCAGGAACTCGAACGCAGCATGTCGGCGTTCTCCAACTTCGCCGTGTCGTTCACGATCATCTGCATCCTGTCCGGCTGTATGACCCTGTACGGCTTCGGCATGAACACCGGCGGCCCCGCCGTCATGGTGTGGGGCTGGCCGATCGTCGGTCTGCTCACCCTCACGGTCGGCCTCGGCATGGCGGAGGTCTGCTCCAGCTATCCGACCGCCGGGGGCCTCTACTACTGGGCCGCCAAGCTCGCCAAGAGCAACGGGCCGGCCTGGGCCTGGTTCACCGGCTGGTTCAACTTCCTCGGCCAGGTCGCCGTCACCGCCGGCATCGACTTCGGTCTCGCCCAGTTCCTCAACGCCTTCCTGGACCTCCAGTTCGGCTTCGCCGCGACCCCCGGGCACACCGTCCTGCTGTTCGGCATCACCCTCCTGATCCACGCGTTGCTGAACGTGCGCGGCGTCAGGGTCGTCGCCCTGCTCAACAACATCAGCGTGTGGTGGCAGGTCGCCGGTGTCGCGGTGGTCGTCCTCGCCCTCGCCGTGTTCCCCAGCAGGCACCAGTCGGCCGGGTTCGTCTTCGGCCACTTCGTCAACAACACCGGCTGGGGCTCCAGCCTCTACGTCTGCCTGCTGGGCGTGCTCCTCGCCCAGTACACGCTGACCGGCTTCGACGCCTCCGCGCACATGACGGAGGAGACGCGCGACGCCGCCCGCTCCGGCCCGCGCGGCATCGTCAACTCCATCCTCATCTCCCTCGTCGCCGGCTGGATTCTGCTGATCGGCGTCACCTTCGCGATCCAGAGCTACGACGGCGCCCTCGGCAGCAGCACCGGGGTGCCGCCGGTGCAGATCTTCCTCGACGCGCTCGGCGCGACCGGCGGCAAACTGCTCCTGCTCATCGTCATCGGCGCCCAGTTCTTCTGCGGCATGTCGTCGGTGACCGCCAACTCCCGCATGATCTACGCCTTCTCCCGGGACGGCGCCCTGCCCGGCTCGAAGATCTGGCACCGCATCAGCGAGCACACCCGCACGCCCACCAACGCGGTCTGGCTCGCCTCCGGCGGCGCGTTCCTGCTGGGCCTGCCCTACCTGATCAACCCGACCGCGTACGCCGCCGTGACCTCGATCGCGGTGATCGGCCTGTTCATCGCCTACGTCATCCCCATCTACCTGCGGCTGCGCCAGGGCGACGACTTCGTCGCCGGTCCCTGGCAGCTGGGCCGCTGGAGCAGGCCCGTCGCGGTCGTCGCCGTCACCTGGGTGGCGTTCGTGACGGTCCTCTTCATGCTCCCGCAGGTCAGTCCCGTCACGGCCAAGTCCTTCAACTACGCGCCGATCGCCGTACTGATCGTGCTCGGGTTCGCCGGCGTGTGGTGGCTGGTGTCGGCGCGGAACTGGTTCACGGGTCCCCGGGTGCAGGGGTCGGCGGCGGAACTCGCGGCCATCGAGCGCGACTTGACGGGCGGCTGACCCGCAGCCGGGTTCAGAGCCGGTTCGCCCCGGTCAGCAGGGGCGAGTAGGACGGCCGCACGGCGGGCAGCGGAGGATTCAGCGCGCTGAACTCCGCTGCCGCGTGCACGATCCGGCCGTCGACCATGGTGAGCACCGACTCGATGCCGGGGATGCGCGCGTCCGGGACCTTCAGGTAGTCCTCGGTGAGCACCGCGAGGTCGGCGAGGGCTCCGGGCGTGAGCGTCCCCTTGTCGCCGTTCTCCTTCGACAGGGTGGCGCTGCCCTGGGTGAGCAGCCGCAGGGCCTCGACCCGGTCCAGCGTGTTCTCGGGACCGTAGAGGCGGGTGCCGCCGAGGGTGCGGCCCGTGGTGATCCAGTACAGGGCGATCCACAGGTTGTCGCTGGCCGCCCGGGTGGCGTCGGTGCCGAGGCCGACGGGGACGCCGCTGCGCAGGAAGCGGCGGACGGGCGGGGTGTGGGCGGCGGCGCGCGCCCCGTAGCGCTGCCGGAACGTCTCGCCCTGGAACGCCATCCGGTGCTGGACGGCGATCGAGCCGCCGAGTCCGGCGATGCGGTCGATCGTCGCGTCGGTGAGGGTCTCGCCGTGGTCGATGATGAAGCCGCTCGCGGGTCCGGTGGGGCCGTAGACCCGCTCGATGTTGTCCAGCAGCCGTACGGCGGACTCGTCGTACGTGGCGTGGAGGCGGAACGGCCACTCGTGTTCGGCGAACAGCGCGAGGATGTCGCGCAGCCGGGCGTCCATGGTGGGGGTCAGGTTCGGCCGGGGTTCCTCGAAGTTCTCGAAGTCGATCGCGTCGAACACCACGACCTCGCCCGCCCCGGCCATCGTGAGGAAACCGTCGCCGCCGGGCTTCGTCGTCGCGACGAACTCCTTGAAGTTGTCGAACTCGCTGCCGGGGGCGCGGGGGTAGAGGTGGTAGCCGATCCGGACGGTCAACTCCCCTTGCGCGTGGAGCTGGTTGACGACGCTGTAGTGGTCCGGGTAGAGGGTGCCGCCGCCCGCCGCGTCGGTGATGCTGGTGACGCCCCGGGCGTTGAGGTGGCGCATGTAGAGGCGGGTGGAGAGGACTTGGCTCTCCGGGTCGAGGGCGGGCAGCCGGGCCAGGGTGGCGTTCAGGAGTACGGGGCTGGGCTTGGCCAGCAGCAGGCCGGTGGGGTTACCGGCGGCGTCCAGCTCGATCTGGCCGCCGGGCGGGACGGGGGTGTCGCCGGTGATCCCGAGGAGTCGGACGGCGGTCTGGTTGAGCAGCGCGCGGTCGTACAGGTGCAGCAGGAGTACGGGTTTGTCGGGGACGGCGGCGTTGAGTTCGGCGAGGGTGGGCAGGCGCTGCTCGCGGAACTGCCATTTGGTGAAGCTCCCGACGACGCGAATCCACTGCGGCGCGGGGGTGCGGTCGGCCTGGAACCTGATCAGGCGCAGGGCGTCGGCGACCGAGGTGACGCCGGCCAGGGACAGTTCGCTGGTGTAGATGAGACCTTCGCGGATCATGTGGGTGTGCGAGTCGTTGAGTCCGGGGACGACGCGCCGGCCGCGCAGGTCGATCACGCGGGTGCCGCGTCCGGCGAACCGGCGTATCTCGGCGTCGCCGCCGGTGGCGAGGACGCGCCCGTCGCGGACCGCGAGTGCGGACACCGAGGACTTCGCGCGGTCCAGGGTGGTGACGCGGCCGTTGACGAGGATCACGTCCGCCGTGCGCCTGGCCGGCTTCGCGGTCGCGGTCTGTGTTCCGGGCAGCGTGGCGGCGACCGCTCCCGCGCCGGCGACGGCCAGCGCGCCGCGTCGGGAGAGGTGCCGCCCGGAGGCTGTTTCGTCGGACATCCTGGGGCCTTTCTGCGCTCGGAGCGTGGGTCCGGTCACCGGTTCGGGTCGTTCGGGCCGCCGGGGAAGGGGGCGTAGTCGGTCCAGAAGCTGTAGAGGAGGGCGCGGGCGCTGCCCTCGACGTAGAGGTCGGCTCCGGCGAGTTCGGTGAGCCAGTGCTTGGGCATCTGCTCGGCGGTCTGCCGGGCGAGGGTGCCGTAGAAGAGCTGCGAGCCGCCCCAGGCGTTGCCGGGTTCGAGGCGGGAGAAGTCGACCCTGCCCTCGATGAAGACCTTGCGGGCCGTGCGGTAGAGGTCGTCGAGGTACTTGCCGTAGGTCTCGATGTCGCGCCGGGTGCCGTAGTGGTGGGCGTGGCCGCCGACGAACGTGCGGAAGTCGTAGCCGAGCACGATGTCGGAGACGGTCATGTAGAGGGGAACGTCCGGTGTGTGGCCGAGCTGGAAGTAGGGCGCGTACCGGGGGGCGATGACGTCGACGAGCATCAGCACCTTCTGCCGGGGCGCGAAGATGAAGAGGTCGCCGGGTGAGTGGAAGTTGCCGTGGTGGTCGAGGACGAGGCGCTCGCCGCCGGTCCTGAGGACGTAGCGGTCGCCCTTGACCGTCTTGGTGGGGACGGGCCGGCGCGGGTCGGCGGCGCGCTTGATGCGCGCGGCGGCCTGTTCGTGGGCGATGTAGACGGGGCTGGTGCCCTTGCGGTTGGCGGTGAGGAAGGTGGCCGCGCCGCCGGTGTGGTCGCCGTGCGAGTGGCTGTAGACGAAGTGGGTCACCGGCAGTTTCGTGACCTCGGCGATGGCGGCCTTGACGAGGGCGCCGTTGGGCGCGTCGACCACGACGACGCCCTCCCCGGTGACGAGGAACATGGAGTTGGAGCCGCCCGCGGTGCGCACGCCGTAGGCTCCGCCGCCGAGGTCGTCGAGGAGGTACCCCTTCGCGGGGTACACCGGCATCTTCGCCGCCGCCGGGAGCGGCAGGTAGGTGGAGGCGTCCAGCGGGTCGAGGACGTAGCCGGGGTGTTCGATGTCCGCGCGGGCGGCGCCGGGGAGGTTTCCGGCGGCTGCGGCCGTGCCCGCGGGGAGCAGTCCGGCGGCCGTGACGCCGCCCGCCACGGCGATGGCCCCTCCGAGCATCTTTCTGCGTGTCAGCTTCTCAGCCATGGGTCTTCCTCCTCGCACACCCCAAGGGTGCACTGCGAATGGTCCGTGTGACGATGATACTCACACGAACTATCTCCGCTCGCAATACTTTCCCGGACGCTGATTGACAACCCGATCCCCCCGCGTTGTCATGAACACATGATCAGCCCCGAGACCGGCCGCCCAGCGCTGCTCGGTACCGCTCGGGCCGAACTCTCCGCAGGCGCCGGGGTGTTGTTCCACGGCCCCGCCGGAATCGGCAAGTCCGTCCTGCTGCACACCCTCGTGGCCGAGGTCCGCGGCGGCACCGTCCTACACTGCGCCCCCGCCGAGGACGACGCGCGACTCCCGTTCGCCGGGCTCCTCGACCTGTTCGCGCGCGTCCCGGACAGCCGGCTGGAGTCGCTGGCGCCGCCGCTGCGGGCGGCGTTGAGGGGGGTGCTGCTGCGGGGCGAGGAGCCCGAGGACGGCCGGGGACGGCTCGCCGTACGGGTCGCCGTGCTCGACGTCGTGCGCGAACTGGCCGCCGAGGGGCCGGTGTCGCTGGTCCTGGACGGGCTCCAGTGGCTCGACCCCGACAGCGCCGGGGTGCTGGCGTTCGTCGCGCGGCGAGCGGACGGCCTCGGTCTGCGCGTCCTCGCCGCCGAACGCGTCGCCGACGGGGAGCGGCCCGAGCGGCTGGAGTGCTGCCCGCCGGGGACCGCCGTCCTGCGCGTCCCGCCGCTCACCCCGGACGAGGTCGCCCGCGTCGTCCGCGCCGGTCTCCCCGCCGACGTGCTGCGCGCGCTCCAGGACACCGCCGCCGGAAACCCGTCGTACGCGCTGGAGTTGCAGCACTCCCCGCTGCTCGGCCCGCTGCCGCACGTCCCCCGCGGGCTGCGCGCCCGGCTGCTGGCCGGCCTCCCGGACACCGCACGCCGCACCCTCCTCGTCGCGAGCGCCGCCGAACACCCCACCCTCACCGTCCTGCGCGCCACCGGCAGCCCCGAGGACGGCCTCACGGACGCCGAACGGCTCGGCGTCGCGACGGCCGGCGCCGACGGGACCGTACGGTTCGCCCATCCCGTGCTGCGGGCCGCCGTCTACACCGACGCCTCGGAGCACGAGCGCCGCCAGGCGCACTCCCTGCTGGCGCGCGCGGTCACCGAACCGGTCGAGCGGGCCCGGCATCTCGCCTACGCGCGGCCGTACGAGGACGAGGACACCGCGCGCACGCTGGTGTCAGCGGCGGAGTACGCGCGCGGGAAGGGCGAACCCGACGCGGCGTTCGCGCTGGCCCGGCTCGCCGCCGACCGCACCCCCGGCGAACGCGACGCCGAGCGGGCCGAACGGCTGCTGCTCGCGGCCGGGTACGCGTGCGACGCGGGCCGGCAGGAGGAAGCCGGCGAGGCCGCCGAGGCGGTGCTCGCCGCGTCGGGGCGCGCACGGCAGCGGGCGCGGGCCCGGGTGGTGCTGCTGCGCAGCGCCGGCCAGGCCCTGGAGGGGACGCACGGCCTGATCGAGGAGGGGCTGCGGGACGCCGCCGGGGACGCGGAGGCCGAAGGCTGGCTGCACCACTGGGCGGCCGTACGGGGGCTGCTGTGCGGGGAGTTGGCGCCGGCGGCCCGGCACGCGCGGCAGGCGGCCGTCCTCGGCGACACGGACACCCGGGTCGGCGCGCTCGCCACGCTGGCGCGGGTGCTGTCGCTGGCCGGCGAGCCGGTCGCGGCAGGCGCGGCGATCGACGAGGCGCTCGCGCTGACGGGCGGTCACGGCAGCGGTCCCGACGGCTGGGGGCTGATCCGGATGCGCGCGATCCTCGCCCTCGACTCCGACCGGGTCGGCGAGGCCCGCGAGCAGGTCGCCGGGCTCCTCGCGGTGATCGGGGAGGTCGCCGGGGTCGAGGAGACGACGGCGACGCTGGTCGCGCTGGCCCGTATCCAGGTGCGGGCCGGCGACTGCCACGGGGCGCGCCTGACCGCCGCCCGCTGCGAGACGGACGTCCGGACCGCCCCGGCGCTGTACGCGCAGGCCCTCGCGGCGACCGTCGGCGGCGGCGTCGACGAGGCCCGCCGGCTCGCCGGGGAGGCGGTCGCCGCCTCGGAGGCCGACGGCGACCGGCTGTTCCTGGTGCGCGCGCTCGCCGTCCTCGGCCAGGCCGAACTCCTCACCGGCGACCCGCGCGGCGCGGCGGCGGCCGTCGAGGCGCTCCAGCGGGTCCGCGAACTCGGCACCGCGATGGGCGCCGCCGACCCGCCGCTGCTGCACTGGTACGGGGACCTCGCCGAGGCACTGGTCGTGCTCGGCGAGTGCGAGGAGGCCGGTGCCGTCCTCGACGAGGCCCGCGCGCGGACGTCGGCCGGGATGCCGGGGAGCGCGCTGGCGGCCCTGGAGCGGGCCGAGGGGCTGCGGGCGGCGGGGCTCGGGCACGCGAAGGAGGGCGTCGTACGGCTGCGGACGGCCGTCGAGCGGCTGCGACGGCTGCCGTTGCCGGTGGACCTGGCGCGGACGCTGATCGCGCTGGGGACCGTCGAGCGGCGGGCCCGGCACAAGAGCGCGGCGCGCGCGGCGCTCGGCGAGGCGCTGGAGACGGCCACCCGGATCGGCGCGGTGCCCCTCGCGGTGCGGGCCGGGGAGGAGCTGGCGCGGCTGGAGTCCGGGGAGCGCGGCGAGAGCCCGGGGCTGACGCCGACGGAGGCGCGGATCGCGGAGCTGGTCGGCGGGGGCGCCACCAACCGGGAGGTCGCCGCGAAGCTGTTCATCAGCGTCAAGACCGTGGAGGGCGCGCTGTCGCGGGTCTACCGCAAGGTCGGGGTGCGGTCGCGGACGGCGCTCGCGCACGCGATGGCGGTCGCCGTGCTGGCGTCCGGCGCCGCCGTGGACGCGCCCGACGACGACCGGGTCGTCGTCCCCGTCGTGACGGCCGGTCAGGCGAGCAGGGCGCACAACCGGCGTTTCGACACACGCCGTTGACGTGACATCGTCCGTTAACACGTGACGCAAGGGTTCCCCCGCTTATGGGGGTGGGGCCGTTCTTCCTACGGTGAAGCCGTTCCGCTTCGGGACACCACCCCCACTCCCCGGAGGACCCGGTGAAGTCACGCCTGAAACTGCTCGGTCTGGTCGCCGTACCCGCTCTCCTGACGGTCGCGGTCCCCGCCGCCCACGCCGCCGACGCCCCGCACACGGCGCGTGCCGCGATCGCCGGTGACGTCCTCAAGGGTCTCGGCCACGACGCAGCCCGCACCGGCCAGGTCGCCGCCGGCAAGCGGATATCCGTGGCCGTGAGCCTGACTCCCAGAGGCGGCACGGCACTCGACACGTTCGTCGCGAAGGTCAGCGACCCGAAGTCGGGCGCGTACGGCCACTACCTGACGAAGGCCCAGTTCGCGGCGCGCTTCGGGCGCAGCGACGCCGAGGTCAAGCAGGTCACCGACTACCTGCGGGCGCAGGGCCTGACGGTCGGCAAGGTGCACGCCGGGAACCTCCTCGTCGACGCGAGCGGTACGGCCGCGCAGCTCCAGAAGGCGTTCGGCACGACGCTCGCGACGTACAAGGACGCGGCGACCGGCCGCGCCTTCTACGCCAACTCGGCGGCGCCGACGCTGCCTTCCGCCATCGCCTCGCTCGTCAGCGACGTCGCCGGGCTCAACAACCGCGTCCAGCTCCACCACCAGGCGGTCTCCCGGACCGTCACCCCGAAGGACGGCCCCGGCGGCGGCTACACCCCGGCGCAGCTCAAGGGCGGCTACAACGTGTCCGGCACGTACACCGGCACCGGGCAGAAGATCGCGCTGCTGGAGTTCGACGGGTTCCAGCAGTCCAACATCACCAAGTACGACAACAACTACAGCCTGGGCTCCCCCACGCCGACCGTGCAGAAGGTCGACGGCGGGTCCGGGGCGCTCGGTGACGGGCAGGTCGAGGTCGAGCTGGACATCGAGGTGCTGCACGCGATCGCCCCCAAGGCGAACGTGACGGTCTTCGAGGGGCCCAACTCGGACGCCGGGGAGGTCGACACGTACCAGGCGATCGTCGACAGCGGCATCCCGACCACCTCGATCAGCTGGGGCGCGGCCGAGTCGGCGCGCACCACGTCCAACATCAACGCGGTGGACGCGGTCTTCAAGGCGGGCGCGGCGCAGGGTCTCGGCTTCTACGCGGCCTCCGGCGACGACGGTTCGGACGACGCGAACGACGGCGGGACGTCCGTGGACTTCCCCGCGAGCGACCCGTACGTCACGGGCGTCGGCGGCACGCGGCTCACCGTCACCTCGGCGAACGCCTTCAGCAAGGAGGTGGCCTGGTCGGGCGGCGGTGGCGGCAAGTCCTCCGTCTTCAAGATCCCGAGCTGGCAGACCGCCGTCCAGAAGAGCGCGGGCGGCGGCTTCCGCCAGGTCCCGGACGTCGCGGCGCACGCCAACCCGACGCCGGGTGTCTCGATCTACTCGCAGGGTTCCTGGTCCTCGGTCGGCGGCACCAGCGCGGCGGCCCCCGAGTGGGCGGCCTTCGCGGCCCTCTACAACCAGCAGGCGTCGGCGGCCGGCAAGGCCAACCTCGGCTTCGCCAACCCCTCCCTGTACGCGGCCAAGGGCACCGGCTTCCACGACGTCACCAGCGGCAGCAACGGCGCCTACTCGGCGGCGACCGGCTGGGACTTCACGACCGGCTGGGGCTCGTACAACGCGGCGACGCTGGCGACGAAGCTGCTCGGCTGAGACCGGCGAGGGCTGACGTCGGCAAAGGCTGACGCCGACGGGGGAGAGAGCGGGGACCGGGTTCACTCCCGGCCCCCGCTCTCGTGCACCGGCAGCCGTGGGGGTGGCTTCCGGGATCGTGGGCTCAGCGCAGCGGCGCCCGACGGGTCGCGAGGCTGAGGAGGTGCTCCAGCGGTCCCCGGCGGAAGAAGCGGGACCAGAGCCCGGCGAACAGGACGGCCCCGGCGATGAACGACAGCAGCAGCGCGGTGGACGCGGACTGCGGCGGCGCGGCCGACTCACCGGGGAGGGCGAGGATGACCAGGATGTGGCCGACGTAGAGGGTCAGCGACATGGTGCCGACGGCGATGACCGGGGCGGCCGGCTTCCGCAGCCACTCCAGGCGTTCCACGGCCAGCGTCGCGCACAGGATCACGGTGATCGCGATGCCGAGGCTGCCGACGAGGTCGAACGTGGAGCCGCTGTGCGGTTCGGCCGCGAGCAGCCCCCACGCGTCGTTCCACAGCCCGCTGCCGACGGGCATGTCGAAGGAGGCCGGCCCCGAGGCCGCCGCCTTCGCGAGGTCCTCGGGGGACGGTCCCCCGCTCATCACGTGCCCCGCGCCGCCGGTCACCCGCAGCAGCAGCCACGAGACCCCGTACCCGAACGCGATCATCGCGGCGCCGGCCGCGGCGAGCCGTTTCCGTACCGTGCCGGAGGCCAGGTCGAGGCGGCCGAGGGTCATGCCGGTGACGACGAACGTCATCCAGGTGACCGCCGGGTAGAGACCGGTGAGGACGAGGTCCAGGACGCCCACGCCGCTCAGGCGGGCGAGGGGGTCGTACGCGTCGATCGTGCGGACGGCCGACTCGGTGAGCAACGCGCGCAGGGCGAAGGCGAGTTGGGGGGTGACGGCCGCGAGGGTGACGGCGATCGCCGCGAGGGTCCTGGCGCGCAGCTTCAGCAGGGGGAGGGCGAGCAGGAAGTACAGGGCGTAGAAGTTGAGGATGCCCGCGCCGCCGAAATCGGTCATGGCGAGGGCGGTGCCGACGACGAGGAGGATCGCGGCGCGGATGACGATGCGGGTTCTGGCCTGCCGGCCGGCCGCGCCGGTCTTCGGCTCGCGGCGGCCGGCGATCAGCATCAGGGAGAACCCGGCGAGGGTGGCGAACAGGGCGGAGGCCCGGCCGCTGGCCAGCTCCAGGAACCAGTCGCCGACTCCGCCGCCGGGGGTGGGGAAGGGGCCGACGTGCACGGCGAACATCCCGAACACGGCCAGGGCTCGGGCGAGGTCCACACCGACCAGCCGTGCCGTCGACGCGGTGGGGCGCGTCGGCGTGGCGGAGTCGGGTGTGTGCGGGGGGTGTAAGGGCGCCTTGCCGGCGCTGTCGATCTCGGTCACCGCTCCAACCTGGCGCGGGTGCCGGGTGGCGGGCCATCCGCCGGTCGGTGGGAGGCACCCCGCCGACCGGCGGGGGCAGGCCGGCGGACGTCAGCCCCTGTCCGCCGTTTCGAGTTTCTCGAAGAAGAACTCGTGCTTGAGGAAGGAGACGTCGTACTCGTGTCCGGCCTGGGGCGGCAGCAGTTGGGACGCCTGGAAGAGGCGCCAGCCGTCGTGGAGGGCGGCGAGTCCGGTGGGGTAGGGGGGTTCGTCGCTGTCGCCGGTCGTGGGGTGGGTGGCGGCGGTGCCGTCGTAGCGGGACCAGCCGACGACCGGGGAGTCCAGAGCGGAGGTCGACAGGTAGAGGACGAGGACGTGCTGTCTCATGCGTGGCTCCTGAGGGCGGGGCGGTTGGTGACGCGGGTGACCCAGTACTCGACGTCGAAGGAGTCGTCGCCGGTCAGGGCCCGCCACAGCAGGACGCGGTTGTAGATCTCCAGGCGGGCCGAAGCCTGCTCGTACCAGGGCAGGTACGCGCCGAGTTCCTCGGTCACCGCCGGGTCGTGGAGGTCGGCGGTGTCCCACAGCCGCACCTGCGGCACGGTCGGGTTGAGGCGGAGCTTGTACATGTACCGCCGGGTCGCGGTGTCGTTGCGCCGGCCGCTGTGCCAGATGCCGTGGTGCACGAGGACGACCGTCCCGGCCGGGCAGGTCAGCCGGGTCTGGCCCCTGAGGTTCTGGACGCGGCCGACGTCCGTCTCGTTGATCCGGCGCAGATGGCTGCCGGGGACGCTGAGGGTGCCGCCCATCTCGGCGGTCACCTCGTGCGGGTAGTACATGAGCTGGATGTCGAAGGCGTCCGGCCGTACGTCGATGATCGCGTCCCCGTGGAGGGGCTGCGCGTGTCCCTCGTGCGGTTCGCGGACGTGGACCGCCTGGTGGTCGAGGGTCGGACCGGGTCCGACCAGGCTCTGTACGGCGCCCGCGACGGCGGGCAGGGCGAGGAGGTCGTGGACGAAGGTGTCCGGGGCGAACGCCTCCGCGAGCGGGGTGCCGTAGGGCACGCCGGGGAGGTCCGTGTCGAGGGCCGCGACGGCGCGTGCGTTGATCCCGGCCGGCACCACGCCGTCCAGCCGCAGGAATCCCTGCGCGACGAAGCGCGCCACCTGGACCGACGTCAGGAGTTGTCTGCTGGTTGACATACGACGAACGTACGGGCGCCCGGGGCCCCGGTCGTGGGCTGGAATCGTCGACTGCTGGTAGTTTTCCGTCCTCGTGGATCATGTGACGCTCCGGCTCGACGAGCCGCCCACCGTCGTCGGCGCCGGGATCGGGGTGCACGGCGTCGCCACCGCCCATGACGTGTTCCGGCTGCCGGGGCTGTGGCAGCTGCACCTCTACCACTACGAGGGCACCCTGTCCCTCGGCCGGTCGGTCCACCCGATCCGTCCCGGCCACGTCAGCCTGGTGCCGCCCGACACCGAGGTGCGTTTCCGCTACCGGGGCAGGTCGGAGCACCTGTACGTCCATCTGCGGCTCCCGGCGGGCGGTACCGCGCGGACGGTGCCCGTGATGCGGGACGCCGGCGCCGAGAGCCCCCGGCTGGCCGATCTGCTGCGGCGCGCGGTGACGGCGGTCCCGACGTCGCCCCAGCAGGCCGCGGCCGAGGTGTGGGCGGCGCTGTGGCGGATCGCGGAGCTGCCGGGGAGCGAGGGGGACGGGCAGGCCCACCCCTTCGTCGCCGCCGCGCGCGCCCATGTCGAGGAGCACCTCGCCGGACCGCTGTCCGTGCCGGACGTCGCCCGCGCCGTGGGGATCTCGCACACCCACCTGACGCGGGTGTTCCGTGCCGAGACCGGCCGTACCGTCGTCGCGTACATCCGCCACCGGCGGCTCCAGCGGGCCCGGCACCTCCTGCTGTCGTCCACCCTGTCGGTGACCGCCGTCGCGGCGGCGGTCGGCATCGCCGATCTCCAGGCGTTCAACAAGGCGTGCCGGCGGGAGCTCGGGGCGAGCCCGCGCGAGATCCGGGCCGGCTCCCCCGGCTCCCTGGCGCCCCGTGGTACCGGGTAGGTACCATGCGGCGTATGCCCTCACTGAACGTGACTTTCACCGACGAGGAGATGGAAGGCGTCCGCGCGGCGGCCTCGGCCGAAGGCAAGAGCCTCAAGCAGTACCTGCACGACCTCGGGGTCCGGGAGATGCGCCGCAAGCAGTTCGTGGCCGGCGCCGCGTCGTGGGCGGACAAGCTGCGCGAGGAGTTCGACCTCGCCTTCCCCGACGAGGTGCCCCCTTCCCAGCGCGGCGACGGGATCGCCGCCGCCTGATGAGCGAGACCCTGTACATCGACGTCTCCTGGCTGCTGGACGTCCAGGAGGCCGCCCTCGGCAGTGACGACGTGTCGGTGACCGACTACTCGGCCCTCGTCGCGGCCGTCGCCCGGCACAGGACGCGGATGCCGACGCTCGCGGCGTCGAACCCCGACGCCGCCTGGCGGGCCGCCGCCCTCCTGCACACCATCGCGCGCCTGGAGCCGCTGCCGCACCGCAACAGCCTCTTCGCGGCGTTCGTCGCGACGCAGTACCTGGACCAGTCCGGTGAGGGCATCAACCCTCCCTACGGAGCCCTGTCCGAGCTGATCCGCAAGTGCCGCGAGACGCGCCTCACCATCTACACCGTCGCGGACGAGCTGCGCTCCTGGCGGATATAGACGCGCGGATATGGACGCTCAGTAGCCGTAGATCATCTTGTAGGCGACCTCCGGCAGGAACTGCCCGGCCGAGGAGCCCGCTCCCACCCCGCAGTTGCCGTCGGACTCGCCCGGCGCCTTGATCCACAGGAGCATCTCGGCGCCGCCGCCCGTCTGCGTGGGCGTGCCGATGCGGCGGCCGGAGGGGTTGCACCACTGGCCGTTGGAGCCGTTGCCGTTGCGGCTGGTGTCGACGACGAACGGCTTCGTGTACCCGTAGCGGGCGCTGAGTTCGCGGTTGACGGCGTTGCCGTAGGTGGTGTTCTCGGCGGTCGTGAAGTAGTTGGAGATGTTGAGCGAGAAGCCGTGCGCCTGCCGCAGTCCGGCGTTGTTCAGGCGCTGGGCCATGGTCGCGGCGTCGGCCCAGCCGGGGTTGCCGGAGTCGAGGTAGACCCAGGCGTTCGGCGCCTGCCGGGCGAACGCGGAGAGCGCCCCGGTCAGCATGTTCTGCCGTTCGGTGATCTGCGCCTGGTTCATGCAGCCGTAGTCCCCGAGCGAGTCCGGTTCGAGGATGACGACGGCCTCCCGGCCGCCGATGCCGCCCGCGAACTGGGAGATCCAGGCCGCGTACGCGGACGGCGAGGAGGCCCCGCCCGCCGAGTGCCCGCCGCAGTAGTCACGGTTGTAGACGTTGTAGGCGACCATGATCGGCAGCTTGCCCGCGCCGGCCGCCGCCCCCGCGTACGCGCCGGCGGCGGTCCCGACGGCCCCGCTCCAGGCACCGAACCAGCGGGCCGTCGGGGTGTTCGCGAGGGACGAGTTGATGGCGGACGCCCGCCCGTCGTTCGGATTGGCGGCGACCCACCGTTTGGCGCTGGAGTCGGGGTCCACGTAGAACCCGTTGGCCTTGACGGCCGGTCCGGCCGCCTGGGTGGAGGGGGCGGCGGCGAGCGCCAGCGGCAGAGCGGCCAGCAGGGTGAGGAGTCGGCGGTGCATGACGGGTACCTCGGCTTTCCGGCGAGGGAGCGCTCCCAGAAGGGAGCGCTCCCCGCCACTCGGTCGGGTCAGGAGGGCGTGCCGCCCATGGTGGTGAGGACGGAGTTGTACGCGGCCTTCTTACCGCCGCCGGAATTGAAGAGGAGGGGGTTCTCGCCGCTGCGCCAGGAGTCGCTGTCGCGGATGCCCCAGACGGTGATCCCGTTGCAGCGGGCGACGTTGAGGCAGGCGCGGACGGCGTTGGCGTAGGCGGTGGTGCCGGCCTGGGCGATGTCGAGTTCGGTGATCTGGACGTCGACGCCGAGGGCAGCGAAGTTCGCCAGGGTGGTCTGGAACGTGGCCGGGGGGCCGCCGGTGCCGAAGTGGGCCTGGAAGCCGACGCAGTCGATCGGCACGCCGCGGGACTTGAAGTCGCGGACCATCCGGTAGACGCCCTGGGTCTTGGCCGCGTTCCAGTCCTCGATGTTGTAGTCGTTGTAGCAGAGCTTGGCGGCGGGATCGGCGCCGCGCGCGGTACGGAACGCGGTCTCGATGAAGCCGTCGCCGAGCCGGTCCTGGAAGACCGAGGACCGGTGCCGGCCGCTGCCGCCGTCCTCGAACGCCTCGTTGACGACGTCCCACGAGTGGATACGGCCCTTGTAGCGGTTCGCGAGCTGCGTGATGTGGTTGTTCATCACGTCGCGGACGGTGTTCGCGTCACCGATCGACTTGACCCAGCCCGGCAGTTGCTGGTGCCACACCATCGTGTGGCCGCGCAGCTTCTGCCCGTGGGAGGACGCCTGGCTCGCGATCCGGTCGCCGGGGCCGAAGTTGAACGAGTTCCGGGACGGTTCGACCGTGTCCCACTTCATCTCGTTCTCGGCGGTGACCTGGTTGAACTCCCGGTTCAGGATGCCGGTGTACGTGCCGTCGCCGAGCCGCCCGGAGGCGACGGCGGTGCCGAAGTACCGGCCGGACTGGGCGGCTTGGGCGCCGAGTGTGGACGCCTTCAGCGCGGGCGCGTCCTGCGGGGCCGCGGTCGCGGCGGTGCCGCCGGCCAGCAGGGTGACCGTGGCCAGGGCGCCCAGGAGGGCGGGGTGTCGTGTGCGGGGATTCATCGTTCTCCTCGAACGGTTGGGGGTCGTGCGGAGAGAGAGGAGCGAATCGACGCGTCGAGCAAACTGGATGATAGAAGGCCCAGAGATCCCGTCAATACGTCTCGCATGATTCGATGTCATGAGCGAAATGTTTCGACGACAGGGACGTTCACATCCGTCGAACGCTGTTGACAGCGCAGGGAGTCTCCCTGAACATCCGTGAGACCCGCGATCCGAAATCGACTCGAAATTTCGAACAATGTGCCGGGTCTTATGTGGGGTGCGCTTCGCTCGCCCGGATCATTCATCCACTGTCTGGTGGGAGTCCCCATGCTCGGACGCCCGCTCCGCCTCCTGGCCGCCGCCGTGCTGACGGCCGCCGCGTCCCTCGTCGCCACGGCCCCCTCCCCCGCGTCGGCCGCCCCCGGCAGCCCGGCGCTCACCCCGCCGCTGGGCTGGAACAGCTGGAACAGCTTCGGCTGCGGCTTCACCGAGGCGCAGGTCCGGCAGGCCGCCGACGCGATGGTGTCGTCCGGCATGCGCGACGCCGGGTACCGGTACGTCGTCGTCGACGACTGCTGGTTCGACCCGCAGCGCGACGCGTCCGGCGCCCTGCGCGCCCACCCCACGAAGTTCCCCGGCGGGATGAAGGCGCTCGGCGACTACCTTCACGGCAAGGGCCTCAAGTTCGGCATCTACCAGGTCCCCGGCGACCGCACCTGCGCCCAGACGACGGGCGCCTTCCCCGGCTCCACCGGCAGCCGGGGCCACGAGGCGCAGGACGCCGCGACGTTCGCGTCCTGGGGCGTCGACTACCTGAAGTACGACTGGTGTTCCTCCAGCGGCACCCGTGACGAACAGGTCGCCCGGTTCACGCTCATGCGCGACGCCCTGCGCGCCACGGGCCGGCCCATCGTCTACAGCGTCAACCCCAACAGCTTCCACGCCATCACCGGCGACACCTACGACTGGGGCCAGGTCGCCGACCTGTGGCGGACCACCGAGGACCTCCTCGACATCTGGCAGAACGGCAACACCAACAGCTACCCGATGGGCGTCGGCAACGTCCTCGACGTCAACGCCCCGCTCGCCGCGCAGTCCGGGCCCGGCCACTGGAACGACCCCGACATGCTCGTCGTCGGCCGCCCCGGACTGACCCTCGCCGAGTCCCGCTCCCACTTCGCCCTGTGGTCGCTGATGGCGGCCCCGCTCATGGCCGGGAACGACATCCGGACGATGTCCGCCGACATCAGCGCCGTCCTGCGCAACCCCCGCCTCCTCGCCGTCAACCAGGACCCGCTGGGCGCGGGCGGACGCCGGGTGCGCGACGACGGTGCCACCGAGGTGTTCGCCAAACCCCTGGCCGACGGGTCGGTGGCCGTCGGTCTGTTCAACCGGGGCGCCACGACCGCGACGATCGCCGCGACGCCGGCTCAGGTCGGCCTGTCCGGCGGGCCGTTCACCCTCACCGACCTGTGGACCGGCGCCGCCTCGAACACGGCGGGACCGATCACGGCGAGCGTCCCCGCGCACGGCGTCGTCGCGTTCCGGGTGACCGGCGGCACCCCGCTCGCCTCGACCGCCGGCCGCCTGCGCCATCCGGCGTCGGCCCGCTGCCTGGGCGTGACCGGCTCCTCCACCGCCGCCGGGGCCGCCACCGCGCTCCGGGGCTGCGAGACGGCCGCCGACCGGCAGTGGACCAGTTGGGCGGGCGGCGAGATCCGGGTCTTCGGCGACAAGTGCCTGGACGCCTACGACCAGGGCACCGCCGACGGCACCCGCGTCATCACCTGGCCCTGCAACGGCCAGGACAACCAGAAGTGGACCACCGCCGCCGACGGCACACTGCGCAACGTCCACGCGGGCAAGTGCCTCGACACCGACCGGGGCGGCACCGGCGAGAACACCGCGCTGGTGCTGTGGACCTGCGACAACCGCGCCGGGCAGCGCTGGACGCGCGGCTGACCGGACCCCGTACCAAGTCCCCACAGAAAAGGGAGAGTTCACCGATGACCAGGACACGCACCGCGTTATGGTCCGCCGTCGTGGCGGCGCTGCTCGTGCTGGGGGCGGGAGGCCCCGCACCGGCCGCCGCACCAGCCGCAGCACCGGCGGCGCCCACCTCCGGCTGCGGCAAGACACCCACGCTGACCAGCGGGACGTACACGATCCAGAGCGGCGGCAAGACCCGCAGCTTCATCCTGAAGGTCCCGGACGGCTACGACCGTAACCGCCCCCACCGGCTGGTCCTCGGCTTCCACTGGCTGGGCGGCACCTCCACCGACGTCTCCACCGGCCGCACGGTCGAGACCGGCACCTGGGCCTACTACGGCCTCCAGCGGCTCGCGGACAACAGCGCGATCTTCGTCGCGCCGCAGGGCCTCAACAACGGGTGGGCCAACTCCGGCGGCGAGGACGTCACCTTCACCGACGACCTGCTGCGGCGCGTCGAGGACGGGCTGTGCGTGGACACCGCCCAGCGCTTCGCCCTCGGCTTCAGCTACGGCGCCGCCATGTCGTACTCGCTGGCCTGCTCCCGCGCCACCGTCTTCCGCGCGGTGGCCGTCCAGAGCGGCGGGCTGCTCAGCGGCTGCAACGGCGGCGGCCAGCCGATCGCCTACTTCGGTGTGCACGGCCTGCGGGACAACGTCCTCGGGATCTCCGGCGGGCGTACCCTGCGCGACCGGTTCGTGCGCAACAACGGCTGCACCGCGCAGAACCCGCCCGAGCCCGCGCAGGGCAGCCTCCAGCACCGCGTCACCACGTACGCGGGCTGCTCGGCCGGACACCCGGTCGCCTGGGCCGCGTTCGACGAGGGGCACATCGCCGCCCCGCAGGACGGCGCCCCCGGCGACAGCGGCTCCCGGACCTGGCTGCCGGCCGAGATCTGGCGCTTCTTCTCCCAGTTCCGGACCGCCTGACCCCGACCGCCGGACCCTGACCGCGTGACCCCGACCTCCCGGGGGAGGAGAGACAGGGCTCTCCTCCCCCGCGCCCGCCCCGGTCATTCGCCCACGACGGCCTCGACGACGAACCGCGCGTCCCGCGAGGACCGGCCGACCGTCAGGGTGTACGCCCCCGGCTCCACCGCCCAGCGCCCCTCGCCCGTGTCCCAGTGCCGCAGCGCCCGCCGGCCGACCGGCACCGTCACCTCGGTCTCCTCCCCCGCCTCCGCCTCGACGACGGCGAACCCGGCGAGCCAGCGGACCGGCCGCTCGACCGCGCTGTCCGGGCGGCTCGCGTACACCTGCACGACCTCCTTCCCGCGCCGCGCACCGCTGTTGCGCACCCGGACCGCGACGGACTCACCGGAGCCGGCCACGTCGGCGCCGAGGTAGTCCCACGTCGTGTAGCCGAGCCCGTGTCCGAACCCGTACAGCGGCCGGACGCCACCGCGATGGCCGACGTACAGCCCCTCCTCGTAGACGAGAACCCCGTCGACCGGGCGCGTGGACGGCAGGCCCTCCTCCGTGGCGGGCCACACCGTGGGCAGCCGGCCCCCGGGTTCCGCCACGCCCAGCAGCACATCGGCGAGTGCGTTGCCGAACTCCTGGCCGGGGAACCAGGCGAGGAGGACGGCGGCCACCTCGTCGGCCCACGGAAGCAGCACCGGGGAGCCGGAGTTGACCACGACGACGGTCCGGGGGTTGACGGCGGCCACCCGGCGGACGAGTTCGTCCTGCTGGCCGGGCAGCGCGAGGCTCTCGCGGTCGAAGCCCTCGCTCTCGACCTCCTCGGTGGTCCCGACGACGACCACGGCGACGTCCGACTCCCGGGCGAGCTCCACGGCCCGCTCGATCTCCTCCTCGTCGTCGCCGTACGGCGTGCGCAGGTTGAGCTGGAAGGAGGTGACCCCGGCACCGGAGCGGTGGCCGCCCGAGCCGACGTCGTGCACGAGGACGACCTCGGTCTCCTCACCGGCCGCGAGGTCGACGTCGTACAGGTGCTGCGGCGGTGTCAGGAACGCCTCGACCAGGTCGGCGCCCTCGGAGACCGCGAGGACCGTGTCGAAGGCCGGCGTGCCACCGACGGAGAGCCGGAAGCGGCCGACCCCGGAGGCGCCGATGCCGTACCGGCCGGGCTCCGCCGCCCGGATCACGGTGTGCACCTCGATGCGGGCGACCCGGTCGGAGGGGATGCCGGGGCCGTAGGAGCCCATCCACAGGTAACCGCCCGTCGCGCGCCGCTCGGTGGCGAGCAGGGTGCCGTCCTCGGCGAGGAAGCGCAGCTCGGCGCCCCCGCCGTCGGGCTGCCTCAGCGACGACGCGCTCGCGGCCGGCACCCGGGTCCCGGACCGCACGCCGACCGCGTGCGCCACTTCGGCGGCGCCGTCGAGAGCCGACCGGATGCCGTCCAGCGGCGAGACCGTGTACGGCGGGTAGACCGTGGCGCTGCCGCCGCCGAGCGTGCGCGCCTGCGCCGCGTTGGGGCCCAGGACGGCGATCCGGCTCAGCCGGCCCGCGTCGAGCGGCAGGACGGCATGTTCGTTGCGGGCGAGGACGAACCCGGCCGCAGCCGTGGCCCGCAGCTCGGCCGCGATGCTGCGGGCGTCGTGGCGGGGGGCCGGCGCGGCGGCGGGCAGTCCGTCCAGCGCGCCGACCCGGGCGGCCAGCCGCAGCAGCCTGCGCGCCTTGTCGTCGACGGTCTCCTCCGCCACCTTCCCCTCCCGTACGGCGGCGACCAGCGCGTCCCCCCAGGGTCCGACGGGTCCCGGCATCAGCAGGTCGAGGGCGGCGTTCGCGGCGGGTATCGTGCTGCGGCCCGCGAACCAGTCGGTCATGACGAGCCCGTCGAAGCCCCACTCCTCGTGGAGGATCTCGCGCAGCAGCGGACTCTCCGTCATGGAGTGGCCGTTGACGCCGTTGTAGGCGGCCATCACCGCCCACGCCCCGCCCTCGGTGACGATCGTCTCGAAGGGGGCGAGGTACAGCTCGCGCAGGGCGCGTTCGCCGATCCTGGCGTCGAGGGTCATGCGCTGGGTCTCGGAGTCGTTGCCGACGAAGTGCTTGACGGTCGCGCCGACGCCGCCGCCCTGGACGCCCCGGACGAAGCCGGTGCCGATGCGGGCGGTGAGCAGGGGGTCCTCGCTGAAGCACTCGAAGTGCCGGCCGCCGTAGGGGGTGCGGTGCAGGTTGACGGTCGGGGCGAGCAGGACGTCGACGCCCTTGCGGCGGGACTCGGCGGCGAGGAGTCCGCCGAGGCGTTCGACGAGCGGCTCGTCCCAGGTCGCGGCGAGCGCGGTGGGCGAGGGGACGTTCGCGGAGGGGCTGCGTTCGTCCCAGAGTTCGCCGCGCACCCCGGCGGGTCCGTCGGAGACGACGAGGCGGCGCAGGCCGACGGCGGGTTCGGGGTGCAGGGACCAGAAGTCGGCGCCGGTCAGGAGGCGGACCTTCTGCTCCAGGGTGAGCGCGGCGAGACGGCGCTCCAGCTCGGCCTCGTCGGGGGTGGCGGGGTTCACGGGTTCTCCTGAGGTGCTGGGGCCGGCCGGTCGTGGCCGTGGTAGGCGAAGCGGTCGAAGGCGACGGTTCCCTCGGTGGCGTACATGCCGATGACGCGGCCGGTGAAGGAGGCGGCGGTCTCGGCGGACACGTACCGGCCGTCGAGGGCGGCGAGTTCGGCGAAGCCGTCCCCCGAGTCGGCGCTGAGACGGACCGTGTCGGGTCCGAGCCCCTCGAAGCCGGTGCCGGTGACGGGTTCGGCCGTCACGCGCAGGACGACCGGTCCCGGCGCGAGCGGCTGCTCCCAGGTCTGGACGACTCCGCCGATCCTGGCGCGGGCGCGCACGAATCCGCCGCCGGCCTCGATGTCGTAGTGGTGGGACTCGTCGACGCGCAGGCTCAGTCCGCCGGTGCCGTGGGTGGTGTCGAGGTGGGCGGTGACCTCGGCGGTGTGGTGCTGCTGGCGGTGGCCGACGAAGCGGGGGCGGGGGTCGTCGAGGGTGGAGCCGTCGGCGTGGACGACGAGGTGTCCGGGGCGTTCGGTGAGGGAGGTCCAGTCGGTGTGGAGGGTGCGCACCGACAGCCAGCGGGGGTCCAGGACGGCCGCGTCGAAGTCGTCCACGAAGCCGGACCCGGCGTCGGGGGCGGACTGTTCGACGGGGCGGGGCACCGGCCAGCCGTCCCGCCAGTCGACCTCGGTCACGAAGGTCTCCCGGCCGAGCGCGGAGAAGGCGCGGGTCAGTCCCCGGGGCCGCATGCCGAGCAGGAGCATGGCCCAGCCGCCGTCGGGGGTGCGGACGAGGTCGCCGTGGCCGGTGTTCTGCACGGGCCGGTCGGTGCTGCGGGCGCTGAGGACGGGGTTGGCGGGGCAGCCCTCGAAGGGTCCGTCGGGGCGGTCGGCGCGGGCGACGCTCACCGCGTGCCCGCGTTCGGTGCCGCCCTCCGCGATGACGAGGTACCAGGTGCCGTCGATGTCGTAGAGGTGCGGGGCCTCCGGGAACATCAGTCCGGTGCCCGACCACAGGGGGCGGGGGGTCTCCAGGGCGTGGCCGGTGTGCGGGTCGATGCGGACCTGGAGGATGCCGAGGTGCTGTCCCGCGTCGGCGCCGTCGAGCTGGAGTCCGGAGTAGGTGACGTAACAGGTGCCGTCGGTGTCCCAGGCGAGGTCGGGGTCGATGCCGGAGACGCCGTGCAGGGGGACGCCGTCGGACCAGGGGCCTTCGGGGCGGTCGGCGGTCAGGAGGATGCTGCCGCGTCCCATCGCGTCGGTGACGACGAGCCAGAAGCGGCCGTCGTGGTGGCGGAGGGTGGGGGCCCAGGCGCCGCCGAGGGTGGGGGTGCCGGCCAGGTCGAGCTGCCCGGGGCGGGTGACGGCGTTCCCGATCTGCCGCCAGTGTGTGAGGTCGCGGCTGTGGAAGAGGGGGATGCCCGGGAGGTACTCGAAACTGGAGCAGGCCAGGTAGTAGTCGTCGCCGGCGCGGGTGACGCTCGGGTCGGGGTGGAAGCCGGGGACGGCCGGGTTGCGCGCGGTCATGCGAGGGGTCCCTGCGCGGCGGCCAGCCGGAGCCGTTCGGCGCGGCGCGCGGCCTGCCGCTGCGGGTCGGGGACGGGGGCGGCGAGCAGGAGGCGGCGGGTGTAGGGGTGGGAGGGGGTGGTGGTGACGGTGGCGGCGTCGCCGGTCTCGACGAGGGTGCCGTGGTGCATGACGGCGACCCGGTGGCTGATGCGGCGGACCACGGACAGGTCGTGGGTGACGAACAGGTAGGCCACGCCGGTGCGTTCCTGGATCTCGACGAGGAGGTCGAGGACGTGGGCCTGGGTGGAGAGGTCGAGGGCGCTGACGGGTTCGTCGCAGACGATGACGCGGGGGTCGCGGCACAGGGCGCGGGCGATGGCGACGCGCTGGCGCTGGCCGCCGGAGAACTCCCGGGGCAGGCGGTGTGCGGCGTCGGCGGGGAGGCGGACCTGGTCGAGGAGGTCGGCGACCCGGCGTTCGGCGTCCGCTCGGGAGACGCCGGTGACGAGGAGGGGTTCGGTGAGGATGGCGCCGACGGTCATCGCCGGGTTGAGGGAGGTGTAGGGGTCCTGGAAGACGACCTGGATGTCGCTGCTGAGGGTGCGGCGCTCCTTCTTGCCGAGTCCGGAGACGGTCCGGCCGGCGTAGCGGATGGTCCCCGAGGTGACGGGGGCGAGTCCGAGGACGGCGCGGCCGAGGGTGGTCTTGCCGGAGCCGGACTCGCCGACCAGCCCGAGGGTCTCGCCCGCCCGGAGGGTGAGGGAGACGCCGTGCAGGGCGCGGAAGGGCTGCGCGCGGCGGGTGCGGCCGGGGTACTCGACGACGACGTCCTCGACGGCGAGCAGCGGCTGTTCACCGGTGTCGGTCGGGGCGTGGGCGGTGCTGGTCATGCCGCTCCCTCCGGTGCGGTGCGCTGGGCGGGGACGGAGGTGAGCGCGGGGCGCGGTTCGGTGCCTTCGAGGGTGGAGTCCAGCAGCATGCGGGTGTAGGCGTGCTGGGGGTCGGCGAAGAGCCGGTCGGCGGGCGCGGACTCGACGATCCTGCCGTCGCGCATGACGGCGACGCGGTCGCAGATGTCGGCGACGACGCCGAAGTCGTGGGTGACGAGGATCATCCCCATCCTCCGTTCGTGCTGGAGGGTCCGGAGCAGGTCGAGGACCTCGGCCTGCACGGTGACGTCGAGGGCGGTGGTGGGTTCGTCGGCGATCAGCAGGTCGGGGTCGCAGGAGACGGCTCCCGCGATGAGGACGCGCTGGGCCATGCCGCCGGAGATCTGGTGGGGGTAGGAGGCGTAGACGCGGGCCGGGTCGGCGATGCCGACCTGTTCGAGGAGGTTCAGCACCTCGGCCCTGGCCGCCTTCGCGGACAGTCCCCGGTGGCGGCGGACCGGTTCGGCGAGCTGGGCGCCGATCCGGAAGGAGGGGTCGAGGTTGGACATCGGCTCCTGCGGGACGTACGCGATCCTGCGGCCCCGGTAGCGGTTCATCGCGGCCCGGTTGAGGCCGGTCAGCTCCTGTCCGTCGAACTCCAGCCGGCCCGCGCCGACCAGCGCGTCCGGCGGCAGCAGGCCGAGGACGGCGAACGCGGTCTGGCTCTTGCCGGAGCCGGACTCCCCGACGAGACCGAGGACCTCGCCCCGGCGGACGCTGAGGGAGACGCCGTCGACGACGGTCTTCTCGCCGCCGGCGGTCGGGTAGGAGACGGTGAGCGCGTCGACCGTGAGGAGCGCGTCGGGGTCGGCGGGGGTGTCCGGGCGCTGCGGCGGACTCACCGCGGAGGACGGGCGTTTCCTGGTCCGGGTGGTGGTGCCGCCGCCGTCGAGGGCGTCGCGCAGGGCGTTGCCGAAGAGTCCGGAGGCGGCGACGGTCACGGTGATCGCGAGGCCGGGCCACAGCAGCAGCACGGGCTTGTTGTAGATGTTCGCGAAGGCATCGTTGAGCATGGCTCCCCAGCTCGCCTCGCTGGCCGAGCCGAGGCCGAGGAACTCCAGGCCGGACTGGATGATGATGCCGAGGCCGAACATGTTGGCGGCCTGGATGATCGTCGGCGCCTGGACGACGGGGAGGATGTGGCGGCGCACGATCCGCGGGTCGGCGAGTCCGGAGACGCGCGCGGCGTCGACGTACAGCTCCTCGCGGACGGAGATCACCGAGGCGCGGATCAGGCGGAACACGCCAGGTGACAGGAGGACGCCGAAGACGGCCATGGCGAGGTAGGTCTGCTGGCCGCTGACGGACATCACGACGAGCAGCAGGATGATCGCGGGGACGGCCATCAGCAGGTTCGCGACCCAGCTGGCGAGCGCGTCGAACCAGCGCCGGTAGTACCCGGCGAGGAGTCCGGCCGGGACGCCGAGCAGGAGCGCGACGCTCACCGCGACGAGCGCGCCGAGCAGGCTGGAGCGTCCCCCGTACAGCAGCCGGGCCAGGACGTCCCGGCCGACGCCGTCCCCGCCGAGGGGGTGGGCGGAGCTCATCGGGGCGAGGGTGTCGTCGAGCGCGGAGCGCACCGGGTCCTGGCTGGTCAGCAGCGGCGCGCAGAGGCTGGCGAGCGCGACGAGCAGGAGGACGGCGAGGCAGGTCACGGCGAGCGGGTCGCGCAGCAGTCGTCTGCCGAGGCCGGCGCGGGGCGGTGTCCCGGCGTCCTGGGGTGGCTGGGTGGGGATCATCCGACACGCACCTTCGGGTTGAGCCATCCGTACGCGAGGTCCATCACGATGTTGACCACGACGACGAGGGCGACCATGACGACGACCAGGCCCATGATCATCGGGGTGTCGCCCTGTGATCCGGCGGTGTTGATCTCGCTGCCGACGCCGGCCAGGCCGAACACCTTCTCCACGACCACGGCGCCGCCGACCAGTCCGATGAACTGGAGGGCGAGGACCGTCAGCGCGGCGGGGGCCGCGTTGCGCAGGGCGTGCCGCAGCAGGAGGCTGCGTTCGCTGATGCCCCGGCTGCGCAGGGTGCGGACGTAGTCGGTGCGCAGGACGTCGACCATGGAGCCGCGGACCTGCTGGGCGGTGGCCGCGATCGCGCCGACCGCGAGGGACACGGAGGGCAGGGTGACCGAGCGCAGCCAGTCGCCGGGCGAGTCGGCGAACGGCACGTAGCCGGTCGCGGGCAGCCAGCCGAGCTTGACCCCGACGACGACGGCGAGCACGAGCGCGACGAGGAAGCTGGGGACGGCGAACCCGAGCACGGCGAGGGACTGCACCAGCCGGTCGAGGGCGCCGGGGCGGACGGCGGCGGCGATGCCGAGGAGCGTGCTCAGGAGCGCCGACAGCAGCAGCGCGCCGAGCACGATGGACAGGGTGACCGGCAGTTTGTTGCCGATCGTGGACGTGACCGTCTCGCCGGTGAACCAGGACCGGCCGAGGTCGCCCTGGACGGCCGCGGTGAGCCAGTCCCAGAAGCGGACGGCGACCGGCTGGTCGAGGCCGAGTTCGGCGGCCTTGGCGGCGACCTGTTCGCGGCTCGCGGTCTCACCCGCGACGGCCCGGGCGGCGTTCGTGCCGTCGAGGCCCATCATCGCGAACGTCAGGGCGGCGATCACGAGGACCAGGGTCAGGCCGGCGGTGACCCGGCGGACCAGGAAGACCAACATGACGTGTTCCTCCGTCTCAGCGGGTCAGCCGGCGCGCCGGAAGTTGTAGATCGGGGGCACGGCGGCGAACGCCTGCGGGGTGAAGGTGATGCCCTTGGTCGTCGCGTAGGCGTTCTGCACGGAGTCCCAGGGGGCGTTCCACGCCTGCTCGACGAGGTGCGTGTTGAGCTGCTTGAACAGGGCGTCCTGGGCGGCGCCGGTCGCGGACTGGGCCTTCTTGACGAGGGCCTCGGCGGCGGGGTCGTCAGTGTGCCGGACGTTCCACAGGGCGTCCTTGGCGACCTCGATCTGGATGGTGTCCCAGGGCCGGAAGGAGGCCAGCACCATGTAGGACATGGCGTACTTGCCGGAGAGGAGTTCGGTGATGAGCTGGCCCGTCGGGATCTTGTCGATCTTGACCTTGACGCCGATGTCGGCGAGCTGCTGGGTCATCGCGGCCTGCTGGTCGGGGAAGATCGCGGAGACGTCCGGCATGGTGACCGAGAAGCCGTTCGGGTAGCCCGCCTCGGCGAGGAGCTGCTTGGCCTTGGCCGGGTCGTAGGTGTAGCGGGAGTCGAGGGACTTGTCGAAGGCGGAGCCGGCCGGGTTGAACACCTGGGTGGTGGGGCTGCCCATGCCGCCCTTGACGGTCTTGACGATCGCGGCCCGGTCGAAGGCGTAGTTGAGGGCCTGGCGGACGCGGACGTCGCCGAGGGCCTTGACCATCTTCCCCTCGCGGTCCCAGATGTAGAGGCCCTCGACGTCACCGGAGGTGTACTTGGTGACGTTCAGTCCGCTGCTCTGCGCGGGGGCGATGTTCTTGGCGCTGGTGAGGACCGCGCCGTTGATCTGTCCGGAGCGCAGCGCGTTGAGGACGGCGGTGGCGTCGGTCAGCGGCTTGAGGACGATCTTGTCGAAGGGGAACGCGGACTTGTTCCAGTAGCCGGGGTTGCGGACGAACGTGTAGGTGCTGCCCGCGGTGGTGGCCGACTTGTCGAGGGTGTACGGCCCCGATCCGACCGGCTCGGACTTGAGGGTGCCGGCGGTGATGGCCTTGGGGCTGGCGATCATTCCGGCGACGTTGCCGAGGTTGGCCAGCAGGGAGGGGTCGGGGGCGGAGAGCTTGACGGTGACGGTCGTCGGGTTGACGACGTCGACCGCGCTGACGCCCTTGAGCTGGCCGGCGGCCTCGTTGGTGCCGCCCTTGGTGTGCAGGAGGTTCGCCTTGACGGCGGCGGCGTCGAGGGCGGTGCCGTCGGTGAACTTGACGCCGGTGCGCAGGGTCAGGGTGAGGACCGTGCGGGTGGCGTCGTAGGACCACTTGGTGGCGAGGTTGGCGGTGACGTCGGCGGTCGGGGTCAGGCGCAGGAGGGAGTCGTACACCGGCTGGTAGTACTGGGTGTTGTTGCCGAGTCCGGCGTCGGCCAGGTCCCAGGGCTGGGCCTGGACCAGGGGGGCGAGGGTGAGGGTGCCGCCGCCGGCGGAGGAGCCCGAGCCGGTTCCCGAGCCGCCGCAGGCCGCCACCGACAGCGCCAGTGCGGCTGCCATGGCCGTCAGAGTGATTCTTCGCATGGGGTACTCCGCGTTCGTGAAGGGCGGCGGGGCGAGGCCGCCCGCGGTGTGTGGAGACGAGGGGTGAGGGGGGAGTGCCGCTCGGAGGTGGGGCTGCCGCTCGGAGGGGGTGCCGGCCTCAGGGGGCGTGCACCGCTGCGCGAGGTCCGGGGCCGGGCCGTGGAGGGGCCGACCTAGCCACTGATACGTAAAAGCGTAAGAAACGTGTGCGTAACGTAGACGCCACGTGTCCTGGGTCGCAAGACCCGCGGAGGTGTTCTTTTCGGAGGGGGTGTGCGCCGGGTCAGGCGGACTCGCGCACCACGAGCGTCACGGGGACCGTCTCCGGCAGCTCGGCCGGACGCCGGCCGTCCAGCCGGCCGACGATGACCTTGACGAACCAGCCCACGACGGCGTCCATGTTGTTGTCGACGGTCGTCAGGGGCGGGGTCGCGAACGGCGCCAGCTTGTCGTTGTCGACGCCGACGACCGCGAGGTCGCCGGGAGCCGTCAGGCCCACCCGGCGCGCCCCGGCGAGCAGGGCGAACGCCGTCTGGTCGTTGTAGGCGCACACACCGGTGACCGCCGGGAGGGCCGTGTGCCAGCGCCGGGCGGCCTCGGCGGCGGCCGGGACACTCAGCGGCACGTCGTACACCACCGGGGGTTCCAGGCCCGACGCGGCGCACTCCTCGCGGGCCCCGGCGAGCCGCAGTTCGAAGAAGTCCCGCACCCTGGGGTCGCCGGGCGCGGCGTAGCCGATGTGCCGGTGTCCGGTCTCGACGAGCCGTCTGACCTGCATCGCGCCGATCCGGCGCTGCGGGATGACGAGGCACTCGCCGTGCTCCGGGGCCTCCAGGGCGATGGTGACCACGTCGATGCCCGCCGAGCGCATCCGGGCGGCCTCCTCGTCGGGGGCGCCGTAGGTCATGATCACGACGGCCGGCGTCAGCTCGCCCCACAGGGCCTTGAGCGGGGAGTGCCGCTCGCGCCGGGTGACGAGGGTCAGGCCGTGCGGTTCGAGGGCTTCGCCGAGCCGCTCGACCAGGGCCGTGAGGGTGTCCCCGATCGGGACGCCCGGCAGGAACATCAGGACCAGGTCGCTGCGGCCCAGGCGCAGGGCGCGGGCCGCCGCCGACGGCTTGTAGCCGAGCCGGGCGACCGCCGCGAGCACCCGCTCGCGGGTCTGGTCGGAGATCTTCTGGCCGGCCGCGTCGTTGAGCACGTAGCTGACGGTGGCCTGCGAGACGCCCGCCTCCTTGGCCACGTCCGTCGCCGTCACCCGGCCGGTCCTGCCCGCCATCGACGCCTCCTGAGGAGCGTTCGGAAGGTCGCCGGGGTCCCGCTCGTGCCGCGGTCGCCGCGCTCCGGCGCTGAATCGTATAACGCGGTGCCGCGACGGCGACCTGTCGTGCCGGATTTCGTGCGCTCACGTCTCCTCGCCTCCCTCGGTGCCGGGGCCGTCCGGCCGCTGCCCCTCGGCCCACAGGCGGACCGCGATGTAGGGGCGGGCGGGCAGCGGCAGGGTGAAGACTCCCTCGTAGGTGCCGGGGAGCCGGGTGACGGTCATGTTCCAGGTGTCGATGACCTCGGCCTCCCAGCGGGTGCCGGGGGTGAGGACGAACGTGCGCCGGCGGGGCTGGTTGAAGCCGAAGTAGGTGATGAGGCAGCGCCCTTCGACGCCGCCGACGGGGACGTCCCACTCCGAGGGGAGGGGGTCGATTCCGTCGCCGGGGGTCTGTTCGAGGAGGTCGCGCAGGAAGGCGATACGGGCCGGGCTCTCCCCCTTGAGGACGCCGCCCTTGGCCCACCACAGGATCTCGTCGTCGGCGAGGTAGGTCTCGCCGTGGGCGACGTACCCGCCCCGGACCGCGCCCTCCCAGCAGCGCCGGACCATCTCCTCGGGCGTGAGGTTCCCCCAGCCCTGGTCGATGTCGCCCTCGTAGCCGCACTCGTCGACCACGACCGGCTTGCCCCAGCGGGTGCGCCAGTCGTCGGTGTTCTCGGCGGTCCGGTAGACGTCGACGCGCTGCACGCTGGAGTGGGTGACCCAGTCGACGGAGTTGTCCCAGAACTCCTGGCAGTTGTGGACGCCGAGGAGGTGGCCGTGCGGATCGTGGGCGCGGACGGTGGCGGCGGCGCGGTGCCAGTGGGCGGTGTCCTTGGACCACATCAGGTCGTACTCGTTGGCCAGGGACCACCACACGTTGGGGTACGCGGCGAGCCGGGAGACGACGTACCTCAGGTACCGGTCGTCGGCGACGGGCCCCATGTCGGAGAAGCCCCACCGGTCGTAGGGGTGGAAGAGGATCAGGTCGGCCTCGATGCCCAGCTCGCCGAGCTGCTCGATGCGCTGTTCGAGGCGGCGGAAGTACGCGGGGTCGGGGCGGGTGAAGTCCCAGCCGTCCTCGCGTGAACCGGCGAAGGGGTAGCGGGGAGGCTCGTTGGTGTTGAAGAGGTACGCCTTGGGGAAGACGCACATCCGCACCTTGTTGAACGGGCTGCCCGCGAGGGTCCGCAGGGTCTGTTCCTCCAGCGCGTCCCCCTGGTGGGTCCAGGCGTAGGCGGTGGTGCCGACGGGGAGGTGGCGGGTGCCGTCGGCGTGCCGGAAGTGGAAGCCGTGGACGCGGACCGGCCCGTGGTCGCCGGGCAGGGCCGGGCCGCAGTCGAGGGAGCCGGTGAGCGTGTCGAGGGAGCGGGCGTTGCTGGTGGTGCGGAACGTCCAGGTGCCCTCCTCGTCCGGGAGGAAGCGGATGCGGTGGACGCCGTCGCCGTCGTGGAAGCCGTGCGCGGTGAGGGTGCGCTCGCCCAGGCGGAACTCGGCGGTCAGGGTGACGTCGGTGAAGGGGTTGCCGTGCGCGGGGCCGTGGAGTTCGAGTTCGACGGTGCGCCAGCGGGTGGCCGTCGCCGGGGCGATCAGGCGTGCGCTGCCGGGCTCGACGTCGTCGGGTTCGTAGTCGGGGGACGGGGCGTCGGGGGTCTCCGGCGGGCGGGGCGGGTCGCCTGCCGTGTCGTCGACGGCGGCGAGTTCGGTGTAGAAGGCGTCGCGGGCGGCGGGGTCCGCGCGCATCCCTTCGAGGAAGCCGGTGACCTGCTCCAGGGGGGCGTAGCGGAGCTGGACCTCCAGGGGGGCGTTGACGATGCCGGTGAGGTGGCGGCGGACCACCGCCTCGGCCTGCTTGTTGCGCAGGACCTCACCGAGGGTCGACGTGGGGCCGTAGGGCATCACTCACCTCCGAGGAGTGCGCGGCGGACGATGCGCTGGACGGTCATCGCGTCGTGCGCGGACTGGGCGGCGCGCAGTTCGCCGAGGGGCAGGGCGGCGGCCTTGTCCTCCAGGGCGCGCAGGGTGGCGACCGATTCGGCGACGGCGCGGCGCGGGTCCTCGCGGTAGGGGAAGAGGTCGAGCTTGAGGGGCTCGCTCCAGCCGATCTCGCGGACGACGTGCAGGAACTCCAGGGTCTCCACGAGGTGGAGGGCGCCGGCGGTGAGGTCGTCGTCCCACTCGCGGTAGTTGTCGTCGAGTTCGATGTCGACGAGGCGGCCCATGGAGTGGGCGAGGGTGAGGACCTCGGCGGGGTTCTCCTTGGCGAACAGGGAGTGGCCGAAGTCGACGACCAGGCCGACGTTGTCGGCGCCGGTCTGCTCGATGGCGAGGAGGCTGGCGGCGGCCGTGGACCAGAAGAGCCGGTTGCGGGGTTCCTTGAGCTTGTACTCGATGGCGAAGGTGACGTCGGGGAAGTTGCGGGCGACGTCCCGGATGCCCTCGACCGCGTGCCGGCGCAGGGTCGCGTAGTCGACCTGGAACGGGTAGTCGTAGCCGTCCTGGCCGGGCCAGAACTTGACGTAGCGCGCGTTCAACTGGCGGGCCACGTCCACGGATTCGTGGGCGAGGTCGAGGGCGCGGCGCCGGGTGTCGGCGTCGGGGGCGGTGAACGAGCCGCTGCGGAAGCCCCGGTCGTAGATGACGGGGGTGATGTTGACGGCGCTCAGGCCGTGCGCGGCGAGGGACTTGGCGACGTCGTCGACCGTCACGCCTTCGTCGAAGGGGTAGTTGAGGTCGAGTCCGACCAGTTCCCCGGATTCCGCCGCGAGTTCGATGGTGCGCAGGGTGGGGACGGTGGGTCCGTAGCCGTCGGTCGCGTAGCGGTCGATGATGCGGCCGAAGGTCCACATTCCGCCGGTGAAGGTACGAGGGACCTGAGGTGATGCCACAACAACTCCTACTGAATATTAATTCAGGCTTCGTTGCCTTGATGGCCGGGACCGTAGATCTGGCCGAGCGGCGATGTCAAGAGAAAGCGCAGCAAGGACAGAACCCTTGACGGCGCACGACAAAGCGCCGCATCATCCGGCCACATAGAAATTTAGTGAGTGAATGGATATTCAGATGCTCACCGTTGATCTCTCCGCCGCGGCGGACCACCGCGCACTGCGCGAATCCCTCCGCACCGCCGCCCCCGAGGACGCCACGCGCCTGCTGCGGGAGATGTCCACCGAGGTACGGCTCAAGGTCATCGGCATGATCGACCGGGCCGGTCTGGGACACATCGGCGGCGACCTCTCCGTCACCGACATCCTCGTCACCCTCTTCGGCGCCGTCCTGGACGTCGACCCCGCGCGTCCCGACGCCCCCGGCCGCGACCGCCTCATCCTCAGCAAGGGCCACTGCGCCGCCGCCCTCTACGCGACCCTCGCGAGCTGCGGCTACTTCCCCGAGTCCGAGCTGGCCCGCTTCACCGCCCCGTACTCCCCGCTCAACGGCCATCCCGACCGCCGCAAGGTCCCGGGCGTCGAGACCAACACCGGCCCCCTGGGGCACGGCTTCCCGGTCGCCGTCGGCTGCGCGCTCGGCGCCCGGCTGCGCGGGGACGCCTCCCGCACGGTCGTCGTCCTCGGGGACGGCGAGCTCCAGGAGGGCAGCAACTGGGAGGCCGCGATGACCGCCGGCCACCAGCGCCTCGCCCGGCTGTGCGCGGTCGTCGACCGCAACCGGCTCCAGCAGGGGGCGCGCACCGAGGACACCGTCACGCTCGACCCGCTGGCGGAACGGTTCGCCGCCTTCGGCTGGGAGGTCCGCGAGACCGACGGGCACGACCACGCCGCCCTGCTCACCGCGTTCGCCCCCTCCACCACCGGCCGGCCCGTCGCCGTCGTCGCGCACACCGTCAAGGGCAAGGGCGTGTCGTTCATCGAGGACCGCGTCGAATGGCACCACAAGGTCCCCACCCCGGCCCAGGTCCGGGCCGCCGTCGAGGAGCTGACCCGTTGACCGAGACCACCGTCCCCCGCACCACGTCCCCCGAGGCCCCCGTGTACGACTGCCGCACCGCCTTCGCCGAGGAGCTGATCGCCCTCGCCCGCGAGGACGAACGCGTCGTCGCCGTCTGCAACGACTCCGTCGGCTCCAGCAACCTCGCCGCGTTCCGCGAGGAGTTTCCCGACCGGCTCATCAACGTCGGCATCGCCGAGCAGAACATGGTCGGCGTCGGCGCCGGGCTCGCCAACGCCGGTCTCGTCCCCTTCGTCTCCTGCGCCGGGCCCTTCCTCACCGGGCGGGCGCTGGAGCAGATCAAGGCGGACTGCGCCTACAGCGGGTTCCGGGTGATCCTGTGCGGCCAGAGCCCCGGCCTCGCGTACGGCGAACTCGGGCCCACCCACCACTCGGTGGAGGACCTGTCGTGGCTGCGTGCCGTGGCCGACCTCTCCGTCGTCGTCCCCGCCGACCGCGCCCAGACCCGCGCCGCGCTGCGCTGGGCCCACGCCCACGACGGCCCCAGCTATCTGCGCATCCCCCGCTTCAAGGTCCCCGACGTCACCCCGCCGGACGCCCCCTTCGCGTACGGCCGCGCACAGGTCCTGCGCGAGGGGGACGACGTCACGCTCGTCGCCATCGGGACGATGGTTTCCCGCGCCCTCACCGCCGCCGGCCTGCTCGCCGGGCAGGGCATCTCGGCGCGCGTCCTCAACGTCCCGTTCGTCGACCCGCTCGACGAGGACGAGATCCGCCGCGCCGCCGACGGCACCCGGGGACTCGTCGTCGCCGAGGAGGCCACGCTCAGCGGCGGCCTGGGCGCCGCCGTCGCCTCCGTCACCGGCCAGCACCGCCCCCTGCCGCTGCGGCTGCTCGGCGTCACCGGCTTCGCGCCCACCGGGAGCGCCGAGGGACTCCTCGAACACTTCGGGCTCACCGCCGACGGCATCCACCGCGCCGCGCGCGACGTCCTCGGCCTGGCGGCGTCATGACGGACCGCCCCCTGCTGCTCGCCGTCGACCAGGGCACCTCCGCGACCAAGGCGCTCCTCGTCGACGGCACCGGCGCCGTCGTCGCCTCGGCCTCCGCCCCGCTCTCCGTCGACCACCCGCGCCCCGGCTGGGTGGAGCAGTCCCCCGGACAGATCTGGGACAGCGTCGTCGAGGCCGTCGGCAAATGCCTCGCCGGACACGACCCCGCCCGGGTGGCCGGCGTCGGCCTCTCCACCCAGCGCGAATCGTGCCTGCTGTGGGAGCGCGCGACGGGACGCCCGCTCGGCACGCTCCTCGGCTGGCAGGACCGGCGGACGGCCGACCGGTGCGCCGAACTGCTCGCCGACGGCGCCGGGGACGACGTCCGCGCCGTCACCGGGCTCCCGCTCGACCCCATGTTCAGCGCGCTCAAGGCGCAGTGGCTCCTCGACACCCACGACCCGGACCGCTCCCGCTCCCGGCGCGGCGAACTGTGCCTGGGCACCGTCGACTCCTGGCTCCTGTGGCGGCTGAGCGACGGCGCCGAACACGTCGTCGAGGTCGGCAACGCGGCCCGCACCCAGCTCCTCGACGTCCGCACCCGTGACTGGGACGCGGACCTCCTGGACCTCTTCGACGTCCCCCGCGAGGTCCTCCCCCGCATCACCCCCTCGACCGGCCCCTTCCCCGCCGTACGCGGTCTCGCCCCGCTGGCCGACGGCACGCCCGTCGCCGCCGTGCTCGGCGACTCGCACGCCGCGCTGTTCGGGCACGGTGTGTTCGTCCCCGGGAGCGTCAAGGTCACCTACGGCACCGGGTCGTCGGTGATGGGCCTGATCGCCGGACCCGACCGGGCCGCCGGCTCCCCGCTCTGCCTCACCCTCGCCTGGGACGACGGCACCCCCGCGTACGCCCTGGAGGGCAACATCCGCTCCTCCGGCGCCACCCTGCGCTGGCTCGCCGGACTCCTCGGCACCGACGAGGCGGACCTCGCGGCGCGGGCCGCGCCGGACTCGGCGGGCGTCCGGCTCGTCCCGGCGTTCGGCGGGCTCGCCGCGCCCTGGTGGGACAACGACGCCACCGGCCTGCTGTGCGGGCTCACCTTCGCCACCGGCCTCCCCCAACTCGCCCGCGCCGCGCTGGAGTCGGTCGCCTTCCAGGTCGAGGACGTGGTCGCGGGGCTCGACACCGCGTCCGGCCGGGTCGGCGCGCTGCTCGCCGACGGCGGCGCCACCGACAACGCGGCCCTCATGCAGCTCCAGGCCGACACCTCGGGACGCGTCGTACGGCGCCCCCGGGCCCGGGACGTGTCCGCGCTCGGCGCCGCGCACCTCGCGGGCTGCGCGCTCGGCGTCTTCACCAAGGACCGGCTCGCCGGGCTCGCCCGCGCCGAGGACGTCCACCGTCCGCGCGGCACGGCCGCAGAGCGGGAACGGGCGCTGGCCTCCTGGCACGAGGCGGTGGCTCGCGCCCGCGGCCACCGGGGGCCGTGACAACCACTCAGTCGGCGGACTCCGCAAACAGTAAGGTGCGTCCTGTGCTTCAGCCACCTGACCCCACCAGCAGCGAATCGGCCGACCGGCTGAGGCTGATCGTCCGTGTCGCGCGCATGTACCACGAGCGCGGGCTGCGGCAGGCCGAGATAGCCAAGGCCCTCGGCCTCTCGCAGGCCGGGGTCTCCCGGCTGCTGCGCCAGGCGACCGAGACGGGCGTGGTCCGTACGATCGTGGTCTCACCGGCGGGTATCCACAGCGAGCTCGAAGACGCGCTCGCCGGCCGCTACGGTCTCGCCGACGTCGTCATCGTCGACGGGGACGACGTCCTGGACCACCCCCGCACCCTGCTGCGCGCGCTCGGTTCGGCGGCGGCCACGTATCTCGACACCGCGTTCCGCACCGACGACGTCATCGGCGTCTCCACCTGGAGCGAGACCCTTCTCGCGGCGGTCGCGGCGATGCAGCCGGCCCGGCCGCAGGGCGCCGACAAGGTCGTCCAGCTGATGGGCGGCATGGGCGATCCGCAGGGCCAGGTGCAGGCCACCCGGCTCACCGCGCGCCTCGCCGAACTCACCGGCGCCACCCCGCTGTTCGTCCGCGCCCCCGGCCTCGTCGGCTCCGCGCAGGCCCGGCTCTCCCTGCTGCACGACCCGGCGGTCCTGGAGGTCAGCCAGGCGTGGCAGCGGCTGACGTCCGTCCTCGTCGGCATCGGCAGCCTCCAGCCGTCCCCCCTGCTGCGCCTCAGCGGCAACGCCGTCGCCGAGAACGAGATCACCCGGCTGCGCGGGCTCGGCGCGGTCGGCGACATCTGCCAGCGCTTCTTCGACGAGGACGGCGTCCACGTCGACGCCGGACTCGGCGAACGCACCATCGGCGTCTCCGTCGACCAACTCCGCAGCGTCTCCCGCCGGATCGCCGTCGCGGGCGGCGACAGCAAGTACACCGCCGTACGCGGCGCGGTCCGGGGCCGCTGGATCACAGCCCTGGTCACCGACATCAGCACGGCACGCAGGCTGCTCGAAGAACCGTGAGGGACGGGGGAGTTGAGCTCTGAGGACCGTGCCTCGAAGGGCCGGGGCCTGCGGAACCGGGGCCTGCGGAACCGGGGCCTGCGGGACGCGGCCCTCGACGACCGCCGCCGCGTGCCCGGCCCCCGGCCCCACGCGGCTGACGCGGGCTCCGCCACGAGAACGGGCGTCGGCCCCGAACCCGCACAAGTACCCACCGCCGCCGAAGACATCGCCCCCTCCGAGCCGCACGCACACCCGCCGCCAAAAGCATCACCGCCGCAGTCCGATCCCGGCCCGCCCGCGCGCCTCCCCTCACCCCCGAGCCCGCACTCGCCCAAGTCATCACCCCCGCAGCCCGGCCACGTCCCCTCACCCCCGTCCCGTCCGCCACCCCCGAGAGGCCGGCCATGACGAACACTCACCCGCAGGTCACAACCCTCCGCTTCGAACATCACCGCGAACCCTTCGGTATCGGCGAGACCCACCCCCGGCTGTCCTGGACGGTCGCCACCGACACCCCCGGCTGGCGGCAGGCCGCGTACGAGGTCCGGGTGCGGGACGCCGACGGGAGTGTGGTCGGGGAGTGGGCGTGCGGGTCCGGTGGATCCGTCCTCGTGCCCTGGCCCGCCCGCCCCCTGCGCTCCCGCGAACGGCTCCTGGTCGCCGTACGCGTACGCGGCGAGAGCGACGGCGAGCCCGGGCCCTGGTCGGACGACACTCCCGTCGAGGCGGGGCTCCTGCTACCCGGCGACTGGAGCGCCCGGTTCGTGTCGCCGGCGGTGGACGACCGGCAACCCCCGCTGCTGCGGGGCGGGTTCGAGGTGCGCGGCCCGGTGGTGTCGGCGCGGCTGTACGCCACCGCGCTCGGTGTGTACGAGCTGGAGCTGAACGGCGTCCGGGTGGGCGACCACGTCCTGTCCCCCGGCTGGACCCACTACCCGAAGCGCCTGCGCTACCAGACGTACGACGTGACCTCCCTGGTCCGCGACGGCGACAACGTGCTCGGCGCGCTGCTGGCCGACGGCTGGTACCGGGGCCGGCTCGGCTTCGACGGAGGCCGCGCCGACATCTACGGCGACCGCCTCGCCCTCCTCGCCCAGCTCGAACTGGCCTACGCCGACGGGACGACACAGACGTACGGCACCGGCCCGCACTGGCGCGCCTCGACCGGCCCGGTCACCGCGTCCGGCCTCTACGAGGGCGAGACCCACGACGCGCGCCGCGAACGACGAGGCTGGTCGGCGCCCGGTTGCGACGACCGCGACTGGCTCCCCGTCGACGTCCTCGACGGCGAGGACCTCGCCCGCCTGGTCTCCCCCGACGGACCCCCCGTACGCCGGATCGAGACCGTCTCCCCCGTCGCCGTCCTCACCTCCCCCGCCGGCCGCACCCTCCTGGACTTCGGCCAGAACCTGGTCGGCCGGCTCCGCATCCGCGTCAGCGGCGAGGCGGGCCGGGCGGTCACCCTGCGCCACGCCGAGATCCTGGAGGACGGCGAGCTGGGGGTGCGCCCGCTGCGGGGCGCGGCGGCGACGGACACGTACGTCCTGCGCGGCGAGGGCGTCGAGGAGTGGGAGCCCCGGTTCACCTTCCACGGCTTCCGGTACGCGGAGGTCGACGGCTGGCCGGAGGGGCTCGCGCTCGACGTCGTCGCGGTCGTCTGCCACACGGACATGCGGCGCACCGGCTGGTTCACGGCGTCCGATCCGCTGCTGGAGCGGCTCCACGAGAACGTGGTGTGGAGCATGCGCGGCAACTTCCTCGACGTCCCCACGGACTGTCCGCAGCGCGACGAACGGCTCGGCTGGACCGGTGACCTCCAGGTCTTCGCGCCGACCGCGTCGTTCCTCCACGACTGCGCGGGCCTGGTCCGCTCCTGGCTGAAGGATCTCGCGCTCCAGCAGAGCCCGGAGGGGTATCCGCCGCTGTGGGTACCGGGGTTCGAGCTGACGTTCCCGGAGCGGCCGTTCGCCGCCTGGGGGGACGCGGCGGTGATCGTGCCGTGGGTGCTGTACGGCCGGTTCGGCGACGCGGGTGTCCTGCGGGACCAGTACGCGAGCATGAAGGCGTGGGTCGACGGGATCGCCGAACTCACCGGCGAGCGCCAACTCTGGGACGAGGGCCTCCAGTTGGGCGACTGGCTCGACCCGTCCGCCCCGCCGGACCGCCCCTTCGAGGCCCGCACCGACGGCCACCTCGTCGCCACCGCCTACCGGGTCCACTCGGCCGACCTCCTCGCGAGGACCGCCACCGTGCTCGGCGAGCACGAGGACGCCGCCCGCTATGGGGAGTTGGCGGACGCCGTCCGGGCCGCGTTCGGCAAGGAGTACGTCACTCCCGGCGGCCGGCTGGTCAGCGACTCCCAGACGGCGTACGCGCTGGCGCTGCGGTTCGCGCTGCTGCCGGAGCCGGAGCAACGGGAGCGCGCCGGACGCCGGTTGGCGGAGCTGGTGCGCGACGGCGGGTTCCGGATCGGCACCGGGTTCGTGGGGACGCCGCTCATCTGCGACGCGCTGTGCGAGGCGGGCGCGTACGACACGGCGTACCGGATGCTGCTGGAGCGGGTCTGTCCGTCGTGGCTCTACCCGGTGACCATGGGGGCGACGACGATCTGGGAGCGCTGGGACAGCATGCTGCCCGACGGTTCGGTGAACCCGGGTGACATGACGTCGTTCAACCACTACGCCCTCGGCGCGGTCGCCGATCATCTGCACCGCAGCGTCGCCGGGTTGGCGCCGGCGGCTCCCGGCTACCGCGCGCTGCTGGTGCGTCCGCGTCCCGGCGGGCGGCTCGCGCATGCCTCGGCGGCGCACGAGACGCCGTACGGGAGGGCCGAGGTGGCGTGGTCGCGGGAGGGCGGGGAGCTGACCGTGCGGGTGGTGGTCCCGCCGAACACCACGGCGCGGGTCGAGCTGCCCGGCGCCTCGGAGGGGGTGGAGGTGGGGTCGGGGCGCCATTGGTTCCGGACGCCGTTCCGGCCGGTGGACGAGGACGTGTGGGAGGAGACTCCGGCGCGGTACTGACGAGCGGAGGTTCTCCGGGCGGTTCAGGTCGCGGTGTGGGCCGCGCCGCCGCGCTCGATCTGGGGGCGTAGTCGCTCCAACAGGCCGTAGAGCAGGGTGCGTTCGTCCGGGTCGAGGGTGTCGACGGCGCCGTGGGCCTGCATCGTGCCCCGGATGGTGCGCAGGACGGCGCGGCCGGCGTCGGTGGCGACGACGTTCTTGACGCGGCGGTCGGTGGGGCTGACCTCGCGGCGTACGTGGCCGCCCGCTTCGAGGCGGTCGACGATGCCGGTGATGTTGGAGGCGTCGCAGGCGAGGGCCTCGGCGATCTCGCGCATGGAGGCGGGGTCGCGGTGGACGTGGGTGAGGACCTTGACCTGCATGTGGGTGAGGCCGTGCGGGGCGGCGGCGGACGCGAAGTCCTGGCACACCGCGCCGCCGACCGCCGAGAGGAGCTCCAGCAGTTCGACCTTGGAGGGGGCGGACGGCTTCACGGAGGCGGGCGCGGGGGTGCTCATGCCTGCGGAGCCTACCCGGATCACTTGAGAACTTACATACTTGACCACCTCAAGCATCGGTCCTACTGTCGGCTGCGCACCGATCCTTGAACACCTCATCCTTCGAGGTCTTCAAGCATTCCCCTGTGACCGGCCGAAGGAGTCCGCCCCCATGGGCACGTCCACTGGCACCCCTCCCCCGCATCCCCGCCCGCCCGACCGGGCCGTCGTTCTCACCCTCGGCCTGGCCTCGATGCTCGTGTCGATGATGCAGACGCTCGTCGTCCCGATCCTGGGTCTCATCCAGTCGAGCCTGCACACCACGCCGGCCGGCGCCGGCTGGGTCACCACCGTGACCCTGCTGTCGGCCGCCGTCTTCACCCCGCTGCTGGGCCGCTTCGGCGACCAGCACGGCAAGAAGTCCACCCTCGTCGCCGTCCTCGTCGTCCTGATCTCCGGCACCGTGCTGGCCGCCGCCACGCACTCCCTGCCCTGGCTGATCACGGCGCGGGCGCTCCAGGGCGCCGCGACGGCGATCTTCCCGCTGGCGCTGTCGATCCTGCGGGACGAGATCCGCCCGGAGCGGCTGCACGGCGCGATGGCGGCGGTCAGCGGCGCCTTCGCGTTCGGCAGCGGGATCGCGCTGGTCGCCGCCGGACTGCTGACCTCCGGCGCGCACCCCGACTACCGGGACGTGTTCTGGCTGACCACCGCCCTGTCCGTGGTCACCTTGGTCGCCGTCGTCCTCGTCGTCCCCGCCACCCGCCACACGACGAAGGGCCGTACGGACGTCCCCGGCGCCGTCGCCCTCGCCGCGGCGCTGGTGCTGGTCCTGCTGCCGGTGACGCAGGGGCACGAGTGGGGGTGGTCCTCGGCGCGGGCGGTCGGCTGCTTCGCCGGGGCCGTCGTCGCGGCGGCGGTGTGGGTGCTGATCGAGCTGCGGGTGCCCGAACCGCTGGTGGACATGCGGATGTTCGCCCATCCGCCGGTCCTGCTCTCCAACGTCGTCGGGCTCCTGGTCGGCTTCGGGATGTTCGCGCTCTTCGTCGGGGTGTCCGCGCTGGCGCAGCTCCCGCCGGGGCTCGCGGGGTACGGCTTCGGGGCGAGCGTGCTGCGCGCGTCGGTGGTCTACCTGCTGCCGGTCTCCCTGATCTCCCTGGTCCTCGCGCCCGTCGGCGGCCGGCTCGTCACCCGGTACGGCCCGCGCGCCGTCCTGCTGGCGGCGTCGGGGCTCGGCACGGCGGGCTTCGCCTGGATCGTCGCGGACCACGCCCACACCGTGTCCGTGGTCGCCGGCAGCGTCCTGATGGGGGCCGCCGGGAGCCTCGGGTACGCGGCGATGCCCGCGATCACCGTCGCCAGCGTCCCTCTCCACCAGACGGGTGTCGCCAACGGCATCAACTCCATCGCCCGCTCCGCCGGGGGCGCCGTCGGCAGCGCGGTCGTCACCACCGTCCTCGCCTCCCGGACCCTCCCCGCGCACCCGGGCCTGCCCGCCCAGTCGCAGTTCACCCTGAGTTTCGTCCTCGGCGCGGCCGGCCTCGCCCTGATCGCGCCGACGGCCTGGTTCGGCCTGCGCCGCATCGGGCCCGCACGGCACCACACCGCCGAGGCCACGAGCCCGGCCGAGCCCGAGATGTGCCCCGCCAAGTAGGGACCCCCCATGACCGACCGCACACCCCCCTTCCACCGGCTCACCGGGACGCGGCTCCACCACGTCCCCTTCGGTGAGCACCGCGTCGCCGTCCACGAGGCCGGGACCGGGCCGGAGACCGTCCTGCTCGTCCACGGCATCCCCGACTCGTCCGCGGTCTACCGCCACCAGATCCCCGCCCTCGTGTCGGCGGGCCTGCGGGTGCTCGCGCCGGACCTCCTCGGCCACGGCGACTCGGACATCCCCGAGGGGACGGAGCACTACACCACCGCCAAGGACGAGGAGTCCCTGTGGGCCGTCGCCGACGCGCTCGGCGCCGGCACCTTCCACCTCGTCGGCCACGACCGGGGCGCGCTGCCCGTCTGGTCGATGGCCGCCGCCCGGCCGGACCGGGTGCGGTCCCTCACCGCGCTGTCCGTCGGCCATCCGGGCGCCCGCCGGGCGTCCGGTCACGAGCAGCGGCAACTGTCCTGGTACAGGCTGCGGCTGCTGCTGCCCGACGCCGAGGACTGGCTGCGCGGCGACGCCGAGGGCGAGGGCGGGCCCTGGTCCACGTTCCGCTGGTGGATGCGCCACCACCCCGAGACGGACGCCTGGATACACGACCTGGAGCGGCCCGGCGCACTGCGCGCCCTCGTCGACTGCTACCGCGCCAACGCCCACCCCGCGTCCGTACGGCGCGTCGTCCCCCGCGTCTCCGTCCCCGTCCTCGGCGTGTGGCCCAGCGGTGACGCCTACTGCGGGCTGGAGCAGATGGCACGCTCCGGGGAGTGGGTCGACGGGCCGTGGCGCTTCGAACACCTCGACGGCGCCGGTCACTTCCTCCAGCTCGACCGCCCGGACGCCGTCGGCAGGCTCGTGCTGGAGCACATCGAGGCGTATCGCGCGCGGGACGCGGCATGATCACGCACAGGTTCATCGAGACGAACGGCGTCCGGCTGCGGGTGGCGGAGGCGGGGGAAGGGCCGCTGGTGGTGCTGCTGCACGGGTTCCCCGAGTGCTGGTACTCGTGGCGGCACCAGATCCCGGCGCTGGTCGCCGCCGGTCACCGTGTCGTCGTCCCCGACCAGCGGGGGTACGGGGAGAGCGACCGTCCCGGGGCCGTGGACGAGTACACCATGCTCCACCTCGTCGGTGACGTCGTCGGGCTCGTCCAGGCGCTCGGGGAGCGGGAGGCCGTCGTCGTCGGGCACGACTACGGGGCGCTGGTGGCCTGGCAGACGGCGCTGCTGCGGCCGGACGTCGTGCGCGGGGTCGTCGGGCTGAGCGTGCCGCCGAACTACCGGGGGGAGGCACCGCCCTTGCGGACGACGCGTGAGCGCTACGCCGGGCACTACTACTGGAACCACTTCGAGGAGCCCGGGGTCGCGGACGCCGAGTACGGGCGCGATCCCCGGACGACGTTGCGCCGCATGTTCTACAACCTGTCCGGCGACAACCCCGCCAACGACCCCGTCCCCATCCCCCTGATGATCCCGCCCGGCACCAGCCTCGTCGACCGCCTCCCCGAGCCCCCGGCCCCCTCCCCCTGGCTCACCGAGGCCGACCTGGACGTCTTCGCCGACTCGTTCCGCGCCTCCGGCTTCACCGGCGGCCTCAACTGGTACCGCGCGATGGACCGCACCTGGGAACTCACCGGCGCCTGGGCCGGCGCGACCGTCCGGCGGCCCGCGCTGTACGTCGTCGGGGAGCGCGATCCCGCGCGGGTGCTGCCGGGGATGGAGGAGTTCGTCGCGGCGCTCCCCCTGCCCAGGGCGACCGTGCCCGGAGCCGGTCACTGGGTCCAGCAGGAACGGCCGGAGGAGGTGAACGGGATGCTGCTGGAGTTCTTGGAGGACCTGCGCTGACCGGGGTTCGACCCCTCGGCCCACTCACCCGGGCGCGGCCCCCACCCCCCGTCGCGCGTCCAGCACCCGCAATCCCGCGTTGACCACCAGCCGCACGGCGATCGTCACCGCCGCGACGGCCAGTGACGTCCACGACGGCTGGGCGGCGAGGCGGATGAGGCCGGCGGCGAGGAGGAAGTCGGTGAGCAGGGCGACCGTCGGCTGGACCCGGCGCAGGCTCACGGCCGCGCAGGCGGCGGAAAGGAGCCCGAGAAGCGTCACGAGGAGGGCCGCCTGCCGCAGAAGCGTCGTCATGAGGGGACCGCCGGGCCGGCGGCGCTCCCCCCGCCCGGCGCCCGCTCGACCTCCTCGCGCTCCTTCTCGATCTCCTTGCCGAGGAAATAGTTCAGGGCCGTACGGATGGCCGCGATCGCGGCGAGCTGCCCGATCTCGGTGAACGTCGGCGCGACCGCCGTCCGCAGGATGTCCCCGGCGAGCTGGAACTCCAGCCCCAGCGTCAGGAACCGCCCCATCGACAGCCGGATGCGGTTGAACTCCCACCGGGGTTCACGCACCGGGGCCCGCCCCCAGGGAATCGCCCCCTTCAGGAGCTGCACGAAGGCCCACAGCGCGCCGATAAAAATAACCAGCGCACCGGCGAACTCCACCAGATGCACCAGCGTGTCGACGACGTCCTTCAACGTCGACTCCGGCAGCAGATACCCGTCCGCGTGCGCCACACCTCACTCCCTCCGGAAGCCGGCGAAGGCTCCACGCCCATGGTCGTGCGGGGCACCGGCGGCGGCGATCCACGTACGGCCACCTGGCCTCCGCGCGCTCACACCATGAGGAGCGCCTTGACCGCGCGCCGTTCGTCCATCGCCCGGTACGCCTCGGCCGCGTCGGCGAGGGGGAGCGTCAGGTCGAAGACCCTTCCGGGGTGGATCTCGCGCCGCCAGATGAGGTCGACGAGTTCGGGGAGGTACGTGCGGACGGGCGCGGGTCCGCCGAAGAGGTGGACCTGGGACATGAAGAGCTCCTCGCCGCTGAGGGCGACGCCGTAGTTGAGGCCGACGAAGCCGACGTGTCCGCCGCCCCGGGTGGAGCGGATCGCCTGCTGCATGGACTCCTGCGTGCCCACGGCCTCGATCACGGAGTGCGCGCCGAGCCCCCCGGTCAGCTCCTTGACGCGGGCCACCCCTTCGTCGCCCCGTTCGCTGACGATGTCCGTCGCGCCGAACTCCAGCGCGAGCTTCTGCCGGGAGGTGTGCCGGCTCATCGCGACGACCCGTTCCGCGCCGAGCCGCCTCGCGGCCAGCACCCCGAGCAGCCCGACCGCGCCGTCCCCGACGACGGCGACCGTCTTACCGGGCCCCGCCTCGGCGGCGACGGCACCGAACCACCCCGTCCCGAGGACGTCGGAGGCGGCGAGCAGGTGCGGGACGAGATCCTCGTCGGGGACGCCCGGCAGTGGTACGAGGGTGCCGTTCGCGTGCGGGATGCGCGCGTACTCCGACTGGGTGCCGACCTGCGCCATGAACACCCGGTCGACGCACGAGGACGGGTACCCGGAGCGGCAGATCGCGCAGACGCCGCAGGAGGCGACGAACGAGCCGATGACGTGCTGGCCGACGGAGACGTTGGTGACCTCGCTCCCGGTCTCCACGACGACGCCGACGTATTCGTGCCCCATCGGCGTGGGGCCGTACAACGCCTCGACCCCCCGGTAGGGCCACAGGTCCGAGCCGCAGACGCAGGCCGCCGTGAGTCTGATGATCGCGTCGGTGGGGGCGAGGATCTGCGGGTCGGGGATCTCTTCCACCCGGACGTCGCCGGGGGCGTGCATGACTGCCGCGCGCATGGGGTCACTCCTGATCGTTTCGGTTGTCGTGCGACCGGCCCGCGCCGATACCGGCGAGCGCGATCGTGGGAAAGAGGGTGAGGACGGCGACGGCGGCGCCGACCGTCGCGGGTCCGACCGCACCGAGCCCCGATCCGAGGCCGATCCCGGCGAGCCAGGACCCGGCGGCGGTGCCGAGGTTGAACGCGGAGACGGTGAGCGCGGAGCCGAGCGTCGGCGCGCGTCCCGCGAAGCGGACGGCCAGCGAGATCAGCACCGGGTTCGCGCCGAGGCCGAAGAACCCGAGGAGGACGATCAGCACGGTCACCGGCACGGCGGAGCCCGACAGCAGCCGGACCGCGAGCAGGATCACGGCGGTGGCACCGGCCGCGACCACGGTCGTCGCGTACGGGCGGACGTCCCCCAGCCGGCCCCCGGCCAGGGACCCCGCCAGCGCGCCGGCGCCGAACCCGACGAGCACCAGCGGGACGAGCGCCGAGTCGATCCCGGCGCCGTCGGTGAGCAGCGGGGCGACGTACGCGTACGTCCCGAGCACGGCGGCGTTCGTCGTCGCGCACGCGGCCAGCGTCAGCCACACCCGCCCGGACCGCAGCGCGCCCAGCTCGGAGCGGACCGACACCCCGCGCTCGCCGGGACCGGCGGCCGGGACGTGCCGGACGATCAGCGCGACGGCGGCCGTCCCCAGCGCCGCGAGCACCCAGAACGGTCCCCGCCACCCGAGGAACTGCCCGGCGAACGCGCCGAGGGGGACGCCGACGACGTTGGCGAGCATCGCCCCGGACCCGACGACCCCCAGCGCACGGGAGCGCGCGGCGGGACCGGCGGCTCGCGCGGCCACCACGTTGGCGACCGACCAGAACGCCCCGGTCGCCAGCGCCGTCACGAACCGCGCCGCGAGCAGCACCCCGAAGCCGGAGCCGGCGGCGACGACGGCGTGGCCCGCCGCGAAGACCGCCAGCGCGAGCGTCAGGGTCAGCCGGTTCGGCAGGCGCAGCGTCAGCATCGCGGTCAGCGGGGCGCCGACGATCATGCCGACCGCGAACACGGTGATCAGCAGGCCGGCGCGGGCCACGCTCACGTCCAGGTCCCCGGCGATCTCCGGGAGGAGACCGGCCACGACGAACTCGGTGGTCCCCATCAGGAAGGTGCCGAGCGCCAGGGCGTGGACGACGGACGGCAGCCGGTCCCGGCCTCGGGCCGGTTCCTCGACGGGAGCCGGCGCGGCTCCGGCTCGTGTGCTCATGGTGCGGTCTCCACAGGTCTTCGCGGGTCTTCGCGGGTCTTCGCGGGTCCGGTGATCTCGGTGCGCGCTCCACGAAACCGCCTCCCCCGCGCCCCCGGGAGCCCGCGTTTATCGGGGGGACAGGCTCAACCCCCCTTCGCGTCGTCGCGGGCCGTAGCGTGGACGGCATGGAGAGCGAGCCCGGCGGCCACGCCCGCAGACACCCCGACAACCGCGCCGACATCCGGGACTTCCTGGCCGCGCGCCGCGCTCAGCTCACCCCCGAGCAGGTCGGCCTCCCGGCCGGCGGCCGGCGCCGGGTGCCGGGGCTGCGCCGGGAGGAGGTCGCCGTGCTGGCCGGGGTGAGCACCGAGTGGTACACGCGCCTGGAGAAGGGGCACATCGGCGGCGTCTCCGAGGACGTCCTCGACGCGGTCGCGCGGACCCTGCGGCTGACCCCGGCCGAGCGGACGTACCTGTTCGACCTGGCCAGGGCCGCGCGGCCGGGCGGTGCGGCGCCGCGTCGCCGCAAGGCCGTCGAGGTCCCGCCGCGCGTGCGGTGGCTGCTGGACTCGGTGACGCTGTCGGCCGCGTTCGTCACCGACGGCCGCCTCGACATGGTGGCCACGAACGCGCTGACCCGCGCCCTCTTCTCCCCGATGTTCGACAGCCCCACCGCCGACGGGCACGGCCGGCCGAACTTCGCCCGCTTCTACTTCCTGGACCGCGCCTCCCGGGAGTTCTTCCCGGACTGGGAGGGCGGGGCCGACGCGACCGTGTCCCTGCTGCGCGCGGAGGCGGGCCGCTGCCCGGACGACCGCGCCCTGCGCGAGCTGGTCGGTGAACTGTCCACCCTCAGCGCCGAGTTCCGCACCCGGTGGGCCGCGCACACCGTACGCATCCACCACGGCGGCGTGAAACACCTCCGGCATCCCGAGGCCGGTGCGCTGGAGCTGACGTATCAGCCGCTGGACCTGCCGTTGTCGGAGCACGAGATACACGCGCTGACGCTCTACACGGCGCGGCCGGGCAGCGCCTCGGAGGAGCGGCTGAAGCTGCTGGCGAGCTGGTCGGCGACGCGAACGGGCGGCTGACGCAAGGGGATTGCGGCGGTACCCCCGACAAACGCGCTCTGCCTCGGCCCCGGCCGGGCGGGTTTCGTGGGTGAGGTCAAGAGCTCGCGAACCCCAAGGAGCAGCAGCCATGACTCCGCAGGCCCGGCCCTGCCGCCCGGCGACACCTCCAACGGCGCCGACAACTGGTACACCAGCGACAAGGTGACCGTCCGGAAGGTCACCTTCAAGAACCAGTACCAGATGACCGTCGTCGGGAACCTGTTCGTCCCGAAGAGCCTGAACCGCCGGACGAAGGCGGCGGCGCTGGTCGTCGGCCACCCCATGGGCGCGGTCAAGGAGCAGAGCGCGAACCTGTACGCCACGAAGATGGCCGACCAGGGCTTCGTCGCCCTCTCCATCGACCTGTCCTTCTGGGGCGAGAGCCACGGCCGCCCCCGCAACGCCGTCGCGCCGGACATCTACGCCGAGGACTTCAGCGCGGCCGTCGGCTTCCTGCGCGCCCAGCGGTTCGTGGACCGGGAGCGGGTCGGCGCGATCGGGATCTGCGGGAGCGGCAGCTTCGTCATCGGCGCGGCGAAGATCGACCCCCGGATCAAGGCCGTCGCGACGGTCAGCATGTACGACATGGGGGCCGCGAACCGCGACGGCCTGAACCACTCGGTGAGCGTCGAGCAGCGCAAGGCGACGCTCGCGCGGGCGGCGCTCCAGCGGGACGTCGAGTTCGCGGGCGGCCGGACCGAGTACACCAGCGGGACGCCGGAGAGGCTCGACGAGAACTCCACGGACGTCGACCGCGAGTTCTTCGGCTCCTACCGCACGGCGCGCGGCCACCACCCGAACACGACCACGCACCCCACGCTGACCAGCAACAGCAAGTTCATGAACTTCTACCCGTTCGAGGACATCGAGACGATCTCCCCGCGCCCGCTGCTCTTCGTCACCGGCGACGTCGCGCACTCCCGTGAGTTCAGCCACGAGGCGTACCGTCGCGCGGCCGAGCCGAAGGAGCTGGTGATCGTGCCGGGCGCCGGGCACGTCGACCTGTACGACCGGGTCGGTCTGATCCCGTTCGACAGGCTGACGTCGTTCTTCCGGACGCACCTGAGGTGACCCGGTGAGGCCCCCTCAGCCGTGGGGCCGGCCCAGGAGGATCGTGGCCCGGTAGAGCGCGGTGGCGGTGGGGCTCGCGGGGAGCGGTGGGAGGGGTGCGCCGGGTACGGCGTAGGAGCGGAGCATGTGGCCGACGAGCCGGCGCCAGGCGTCGGGGGCGGCGCCGGTGGTCGCGGCGACGACTCCGGCGTTGGCCATGAGGAGGAGGACGAGGTCCTCGGGGGTGAAGTCGTCGCGCAGCCGGCCGGCGGCCTTGGCGCGGTCGATCAGGGTGACGAAACCGTCGTACGCCTCGGCGCGGCGGGACTCCAGGGTCTTCGCGGCGGGGAAGGTCATGGTCAGGACGTCGGCGAAGCCCCGGTCGGCGGCCTGCATGGCGCAGACGGCCTCGACGTAGCCGGTGAAGCCCTGCCAGGGGTCGGGGTCGGCGAGGCAGGTGCGGACGGCTTCGGCGTAGGCGTCCATGCGGTCGGCGAAGACCGCTGTGATGAGCGCCTCGCGGGTGGCGAAGCGGCGGAAGAGGGTGGCTTTGCCGACGCCGGCCTCGCGGGCGACGGAGGCCATGGAGACCCTGAGTCCTTCGGTGGCGTAGAGGCGGCGGGCAGCGGCGAGGACGCGGTCGCGGTTGCGTTCGGCGTCGGCGCGCAGTCCCGGGCCTTCCCCGGATTCGACGGAGGGGTCTGCGGATGCGGTCATGCCCCCATCCTAGCGAAGTGGAACAGGCGGACCACTTACGGTGTTACGCTGACGACAGGAAACGGTCCACCCGTTCCACTTATCCCTTCCCGCAGCCCTGACCAGGAAGAAGACCCACCATGCCCACTCTCGCCATCGTCGGCGCCGGCCCCGGCATGGGCCTCGCCATCGCCCGCACCTTCGGCACCCGCGGCTACGACGTCGCCCTCCTCGCCCGCACCCCCGAGAAGCTGGACGCCCTCGTCGCGACACTCGGCGAGGAGGGCGTCACCGCCGCCGCCTTCCCCGCCGACGTCCTCGACCGCGACTCCCTGGCCTCCGCCCTCGACGCCGCCCGCGCCCGCTTCGGCTCCGTCGACGTCCTGGAGTACTCCCCGGCCCCCCACTCCCCCGTCCCCGGCTTCACCACGGCCGCCCCCAGCGAGGTGACCGTCGACAACCTCCAGCCGCAGATCGAGTACACCTTCTACGGCGCCGTCGCCGCGACCCGCGCGGTCCTCCCCGCGATGCGCGCGGCCGGCGCCGGCACGCTGCTGTTCACCAGCGGCGGCGGCTCGGTCGACCCGGTGCCGATGTTCGGCAACGTCAACGCGGCGGGCGGCGCGCTGCGGAACTGGGTGATCAACCTCCACAACGAGCTGGCCGGCAGCGGGATCTTCGCCGCGCACGTCGCGATCGCCACCTGGATCGGCGAGGACGGCCCCGAGGGCTTCCCGTCGGCCACCCCCGAGCAGATCTCCCCGCTGTACTGGGAGCTGCACGAGAAGCGGGACCGCCCGGAGGCGGTCTTCACCGGCTGACCCGCACAAGGCCGGGCGGCGGACGCGACGCCCGGACATGCCGGTTACGCTGCATTCATGTGTCCCCGGCATAGCGCGAGCCCGTGATGGCGGCCTCCGTCCCGACGGGTGCGTCCGGCATCGAGCTGCGGCACCTGAGGGCGTTCACCACAGTGGCCTGGCACCGTTCGTTCACCCGGGCCGCCGAGGAGCTGCTGATCACGCAGCCCGCCCTCAGCCGTACCGTCGCCCAACTGGAGGCGGGCCTCGGGGTGCGCCTCCTCGACCGCTCCTCGCGCGGCGTCGCGCTCACCGGCACCGGCGCCGGGTTCCTCGTGCACGCACAGCGCACGCTGGCCGCGTTCGACGCGGCCGTCGCCGCCGCGCACCACGCGTCCGTCGTCCGGCTGGGCTTCAGCTGGCTGCTGCCCGACCCCTGGGCACAGCGCGCCATCGCCGGTTTCGAGCGCGCCACCGACGCCCGCGTCGAGCTGGTGCGCTGCGACGACCCGCTCGACGCCCTCGACCGCGAGACCGTCGACGTCGCGGTGGTGCGCGGCGGCCGGCCGGTCGGCGCCTCCGCCCGCACGCTGCACCTGTACGACGAGCGGCGCGTCGCCGTCCACGCCCGCACCCTGGCCGGGCCCGACGCCGACGCCGTGCGCTGGCAGGACGCGCACGAGTGGACGCTCGTCGTCAACACCGTCAGCGGCACGACGGGCCCCTGGTGCTGGCCGGACGGGGGCGGGCCCCGGCGGTACGTGGAGACCGCGAACTTCGACGAGTGGCTCGAATCGGTGGCCGCCGGACGCGGGATCGGCATCGTCCCCGAGGTCGCCGAGCGCCGTATCCACCACCCCGCGCTGCGGTTCCTGCCGCTGACCGGAGCGCCGCCGAGTCCGGTCCGCCTGGCCTGCCGCCGGGAGACGGGGACGGCGTCCGCGCTGTCGCGCCGGTTCCTGGAAGCGGCGCTGGACGCGGCTGCGACCTGCGTCCATGCAGGTGAGGCATAGCCCCGGCCGGAGCGGCATTTCCGCACACCGGCCCGGCCTCCCTACGGTCTAGGGCGGAGGGACCTGCCCCCCTCCGCCCGTCCCGACCGAGGAGCGCCCCAGCATGTCGTCCCCGTCCCCGCTGCCCCGTCGCGACGGTTCGGCGATGGTGATCGGCGGCCCCACCACCGTCCTCGACCTCGGCGGGCTGCGGATCGTCTCCGACCCGACGTTCGACGCCCCGGGACCGTACGGCTACCTGACCAAGACCGAGGGTCCGGCGCTCTCCGAGGACCGGCTCGCGGACACCGACCTGGTCCTGGTCAGCCACGACAACCACGCCGACAACCTCGACGACCGGGGCCGCTCCTTCGCCCTGGCCGCCCCGCTGCTCCTCACCACGACGAGCGGCGCGCAGCGCCTCGGCGCCCCGGCGACGGGCCTGGCCCCCTGGGAGACGTACCCGCTCCGGCGCCCGGACGGCGGCGAGCTGACCGTCACCGCCGTACCGGCCGTGCACGGGCCCGAGGACGGTGAGCGGGACGCTCAGGGCGAGGTCAACTGCCAGGTCGTCGGCTTCGTCCTGGCCGGCGCCGGCCTGCCCAGCGTCTACGTCAGCGGCGACAACGCCTCGCTGCGCACGGTCGCCGAGATCGCCCGCCGTGTCCCCCGCCTCGACGCGGCCGTCCTGCACGCCGGCGCCGCCCGTGTCCCGGGCAAGTTCCGGGGACGCGCGCTGAGCCTCGACAGCGTCCGCGCGGCGGCGGCAGCGGCGGTCCTCGGCGTCCCCGTCGTGATCCCGGCGCACTGCACGGGCTGGGCCCACTTCACCGAGGGCCCCGAGGCCGTCGAGCGCGCCTTCGACGACGCGGGCCTCACCTCAGTCCTGGTCACGGCCGCCCACGGCACGTGGCTCCCCCTCACCCCCTGACCCCCACCCGCAAAGGAACCCCGCCATGCCCCTCGTACGCATCGACCTGATCCGCGGCCGTGGACCCGAGAACGTCCGGGCCATCGCCGACGCCGTCCAGCAGTCCCTGATCGACGTCCTGAAGATCCCCGTGCGCGACCGGTTCCAGATCATCACCCAGCACGACGCGGACGAGATCATCGCCGAGGACGCCGGACTCGGCTTCCGGCGCACCCCCGGCGGCACCGTCATCGTCCACATCTTCACGCAGCGCGGACGCTCCGTGGCGGACAAGCAGCACCTCTACAAGACGCTCGCCGCCCGGCTCGCCGAGGCCGGGGTCGCGGGCGAGGACCTGTTCATCAGCTACTTCGAGAACGGGCCCGAGGACTGGTCGTTCGCCGACGGCCGCGCCCAGTACGTCGAGGGCGACCTCCCCGTCCCCGGGCGCTGACCCCGGCGCGGGTCAGGACCGCCAGTAGCCGTTGGCGGCGGCGATCGTCTGGAACTCGATCGCCACCACCTGCGCGGCGGCCACGAGGCTCTCCGGGGTCGTCGAGTAGTTGGGCCGGCCGCCCTTCAGGACGTCCAGGTCGGGCTGGATGTTGTGCACGGTGTGCCGGGCCAGTGTCAGTGCCAGTGCGCGTCCCTCTTCCGGGGAACTCGTGATCAGCGAGTTGCCGGGGACCAGGACCAGACCTTCTTCGGGTACTCGGTTCATGACACCAATGTCGCCTCGCTCCCGGCCCCGGACGACCCCTGACACGCTCCGCGCGGCCGAAGGAGTGACCGGCCCCGCTCCGGCCCCCGCAGCCGATTCGAGCCATACCGCCCGTTTCATGGGGGATGGCCCGCCGAAACGGGTATCGGAGAGGTATGGGTGCTCGTGCGCGGACCCGGGTGCGTGGCTGGCGGTGGCGGAGCAACCCGCTGCGCCGCCCGTCGGACGTCGTCGAGGGATGGACGGCGCTGGCGGTGGCGGTGCTGCTGCTGGTGGCCGCCCCGCTCGCGGGCGTCCTCGCGGGAGTGTGGGCGCAGCGCGAGGGCCGCGGTGTCGCCGCCGAACTGCGGACCGAACGGCGCGAGGTGCGGGCCGAGGTCGTCGGCCGGGTCCCGGACACCCCGGCCTCCGCGAGCGGCCGGGAGCAGTCCTACCGGGTCTCCGTCCGCTGGACCCCGCCGGGAGAGCCGTCCCGTACGACGACGGCTCCCGTCCCGGCCGGCACCCGCTCCGGCGACGTCGTGGCCGTCTGGCTCGACTCCCGGGGACGCGGCGTGCAGCCCCCGCCGAGCGACGCGGTGATCTGGCAGCAGACCCTGTCCGTCGCCCTCTGCGCGGCGGGCGGCACCGCCGGGGCCGCCGCCCTCGGCTACGCGCTCTTCCGCCGTGCGTCGCTGCGGCACCGGCTGGCGGAATGGGAGCGGGACTGGGCGCGCACCGAGCCGCTCTGGACCCGGCGCCGGGCCTGAACCGGCCGCGTGACCTGCGGGAACCGAAAACTTTCGGGCTCTGGTGACCCTCCCCCGCGGCACGTACGGTGATGCCGTCCGGCAACTCCTGCGAAGGCGGTCCCGATGCCCCTGTTCGACCTCACCCTCGAAGAACTCCACGAGTACCGCAGCGACTCCGTGGCACCGGAGGACTTCGACGCGTTCTGGACGAAGACCCTCCAGGAAGCCCGCGAGCACGACCTCGCCCCGCGCTTCGAGCCGGTCGACACCGGACTGACGACGGTCGACGTGTACGACGTGACGTTCGCGGGGTTCGGCGGCCACCCGGTGAAGGCGTGGTTCACCGTCCCGGCGAACGCCACCGCCCCGCTCCCCCTGATCGTGGAGTTCGTCGGCTACGGCGGCGGACGCGGCCTGCCCCACGAGCACCTGCTGTGGGCGTCGGCGGGCCACGCCCACCTGATCATGGACACGCGCGGCCAGGGCAGCGCCTGGGGCGGCGGGGGCGGCACCCCCGACCCGGTGGGCGGCGGTCCGGCGTACCCGGGGTTCATGACGCGCGGCATCGACGCGCCGGAGAACTACTACTACCGGCGGGTGTTCACGGACGGGGTCCGCGCGGTGGAGGCGGCCCGCTCGCACCCCCTCGCGGACGCCTCCCGGACGGTCGTCCTCGGCGGCAGCCAGGGCGGCGGCATCAGCATCGCGGTCGCCGGACTCGTACCGGACCTGGCGGGAGCCGCTCCCGACGTGCCGTTCCTGTGCGACTTCCCGCGCGCCGCGGTCCTCACCGACCGCCACCCCTACCGCGAGATCGGCCTCTTCCTGAAGACGCACCGGGGGCGTAGCGCGGACGTCCAGCGCACACTGGCCTACTTCGACGGCGTCCACTTCGCCACCCGCGCCACCGCTCCCGCCCTGTTCTCGGCGGCCCTGGAGGACCAGACGTGCCCGCCCTCGACGGTCTTCGCCGCGTTCAACGCCTGGCCGCACGACGACAAGCGGATCGAGGTGTACGACTTCAACGACCACGAGGGCGGCGGCCCCTTCCAGGAGGAGACCAAGCTGCGCTGGCTGCGCGCGCTCACGTCACGCTGAGGGACTTCGCCACCTTCACGACCGCGTCGTCCGCGACGGCCGGCGGCGCCCCCGGCGTACCGGCGGCGGTCGCGTACGTCAGCACCCAGGTCCGGGTACCGGCGTCCCACACGGTGAACGTGATCCGCTGCCCGGTCTGCGTCTGGTAGGCGGTCTCCCGGAACGCCCGCGTGCCGAGGCCGGTCACCGTGTCGACCCGTACGCCGCTCATCCCGGCCGGTGCCGGGTCGGCGCGCAGGGAGTGCGCGGCGGCGAGTTCGGCGGCGTAGGCGCGGGTGGCCGGGGTGAGGGAGACGGTCGCGGCGCCGTCGGCGGCGGTGTAGGTGCAGACGTCCGGCGCGGGGCCCTGGTCGGGGGCGACCTGGGAGGTGAGGCGGGCCCCGGTGACGAGGCCGCGGGCGGCGTCGGCGGTCAGGACGGCGCACAGCCGGGACGGGGGCAGCGTCTTCATCTCGGGGGAAGGTCCGGAAGAGGTCGCCGGGGAAGGGGAGCCGACGGCCGAGGACGTCGGGTGGGACGTGGAGTCGCAGGCGGCCAGCAGCGCGCAGGCGAGCACCGCGAGCACACCGGCGGCCTGGGAGGGACGACGCACCATCATGGGACCCGATCCTGTGTGGGGAACATTTCCTGGGGGGGGGGAGGCGCCCCGCCGGCTAGCGGGGCGCCTCGGTGGTCCGGGGTCAGGACCAGACGTGGTACGTCCCGTAGTCGCTGACGGCGATGTTGCTCGTCCAGCTTCCCCAGCGCTCGTTCGGGTACCAGTCGTAGAAGTGCGGCTTGGCGGTCACGTCGGTCGGGCTCGGCAGGCAGGACCTGCCGGTCGAGTGGTAGACACCGACGTAGACGCCCTGCGTCCAGCGGCGCTCGACGACCTGGATCGGCGCCGCGAACTGGCCCGGCCTCATGGTGATCTGCCAGGTGTACGAGGTGGTGGTGGAGCCGCTGCGCTCGTAGTTCGGGGTGATGGAGGCGAGTTCGCTCAGCGCCTTGCTGAAGACGGCCGGGACCTTGAGGCTGAGGCCGACCGAGTACTTCCACCCGGTCGTCTTCGACTTCGACCAGGCGTAGGTGCAGCTGGGTACGTTCCAGGGGCACTGGTACGTGAGGTGGTTGAGGTCGCCTCGCCACACCCAGTCCTGCCAGGTCTTGCGGGCCTGCTGCACGGCCACCGACCGGGTCTGGTGGTCGGTGGACCAGTTGCCGGCGATGTCGGCGTTCGCGGGGGTGGACGAGTTCCCCAGGCACTCCTGGCTGCTCGCCGAGGCGACGCCGGGGGACGCCAGCACCACGAGCGGGGCCAGGCCCAGCGCCATCAGCCCGGCGAGCCTGTTCCTGAGGCCGGCCGTACGGCGTTCGGTCTTCACGCTTGGTTCTCCTCCTGCGTCGTCGGCCCCGTCGGCCGGATCGACCACGAGACTCGCCGCCCGGGAGTTGTCCGGGAACCCGTCCCCAGGGCCGATCAACCTCACGCCCCGGGAATTCATGATCGTTAACCCGCCGGTCATCTCCCGTGCCCCTCACGCCCCGCCGCAGACCCGCCGGTAGGGCGCGTCCGGCGCGTACGTCCGCCACTGGGCCCGGGTCAGCCCCGCTCCCCCGGCCCGCGCGCAGACCCGGCCGACCGCCGTCGCGGGGTCGACGGGGTACCGCTGGAGGGGGACGTGGGCGCTGCTCGCGTACAGGGTCGTGCCGTCGCCGGCGAAGGCGAGGGAGGTGATCTCCTCGCCGGGGGTGGTGACCGGGCCGCCGAGGGGCTGCTGGGTGGCGGTGTCCCAGAGCTGGAGGCCGCCCGTGTCGAGGCCGACGGCGAGGGTGCGGCCGTCGGGGCTGAACGCGAGCGCGCCGACGCCGCCGGGGGTGAGGACGCGCAGGATGCCCACTCGGTGGCGCAGGTTCCCGTCCCACAGCGTGACCCGCCCGGTCCGGTCGCCGACGGCCAGCAGGGAGCCGTCGCGGGTGAAGGCGAGCGCGCCGGTCTCGTCGCCCTGCGCGAGGTCGCGTGGGACGCCCTTCCCGGAGCGGAGGTCCGCGGTCTCGCCGTCCCCGACCAGCGTCCTCTCGTCGGGGCTCACGGCGAGGTGCGTCCCGGTCGCCCCGGTCAGCGCCAGGGTGCGGCGCCGGCGGGTGAGATCCCACACCTCGTCCCGTTCACCGCCCGAGGAGGTGGCGCGGGAGACGTACAGGGCGGACCCGAGAGCGACCCGCAGCACCGGGTCGCCGGGCAGATCGAGGGAGGCCAGGGGGCGTTCGCGGCGGACGTCCCACACGTTCAGCGGCTGTGCCGTCGCCGTCCGCCCGGGTGCCGAGACCCCGTACGCGAGCCGGGTGCCGTCGGGGCTGAACGCGAGCAGCGGGAGGGTGTCGCGCGGGACGACGGGGTCGGGGGAGGCGGGGAGGGGCAGTGGCGGGAGGGTGCGCAGGAGACGGCCGTCGGCGGTGGCGCGCAGTTCGACGGTGTAGCGGTCGCCGGTGCGCCGGGCGACGGCGCCGGTGCGGCCGTCGGGGCTCAGGAGGACGCCGTCGGCGGCGGGGTGCCAGTCGGCGGTGACGGCGGCTCCCGGGTCGACGGTGTGGACGGTGCCGCCCTCCAGGTAGCGCAGGATGGTGCCGTCCCAGGCGAGGCCGCCGTAGAGGTGCTGGTTGTCGAGGGAGGCGCGGAAGACGGGGGCGGTGGTGTCCGTGAGGCGCCACACGCGCAGTTCGTGCTGGTCGGCGGTGGCGAGGAAGGTGCCGTCGGGGCTGAAGGAGGCTTCCTGGGCGCCGGTGTCGGTGATGTCCGCGGTGGCGGTGACGTCCGCGATCCGGCGTCCCGTCACGGTGTCCCAGACGCGGAAGCCGGCCGGGGTCGCGGCGGCCAGCCGTCCGGCGCCGACGGCCACGAACGCGGTGTCGCCGTCGCAGACGCGGTCCTGGGTCCAGGCGCCGGGCAGGGCGCGGCCGGTGGCGGTGTCCCACAGTTGCGGGGTGCCGCCGGAGGGGCAGACGGCCGCCCGCGCGCCGTCCGCGCCGAGCGCGGTGAGCGGCGTGTCCTCGGTCCCGGTCGCGAACAGGACGTGCCCGTCGCCGGCCGCCCGCAGCCGGACCCGGTCCCCCTCGGTGACGAGCACGGCGCTCCCGTCGCGGGTGGAGCGCAGGTCGGAGGCGCCGGTGAGGGGTCCGCCGGCCCAGCGGCCGGTGGCGGTGTTCCACAGGCGTACGCGGCCGGCGTCCCCGGTGACGGCGAGCAGGGGTCCGGCGGCGGTGACCGTGCCGGAGGGGACGCGGCCGGAGGCGAGCGCGCGGTGGCCGGTGACGTCCCAGGTGTGCCAGGTGTGCGCGTCGGCGCCGAGGAGGGTGCGCCCGTCGCCGAGGAGCGCGCGCGGGCCGTCGCCGGGCGCGGGGTCGGTGAAGGTGTCGGTCTCCGGCTGGTCGAGGGAGCCGAGGAGGGCGCGGCGGGTCTCGGGGAGCCGCGCGATGCGCCAGGCGGCGGCGCCGAGGAGGAGCGCGGTGCGCGGGTCCGTGGTGCGCAGGGCGTCGGCCACGTCGGCGACGCGCCGGGCCGCGTCACGGGTCCGCTGCACCTGGTGGTCGGCGTACTGGCGCCACACCACGACCCCGGTCGTCAGCGCGACCACGAGCACGGCGGCCAGCGAGCCGGCCAGGACGCGGTGACGGCGTACGGTCCTGGCGGCGGTCCGGCGTTCACGGGCGCGGACGTCGAGCGCGGCGGTGAGGAAGGACCGCTCGGGGGCGGTGAGCGCGAGGTCCGCCGGGTGGTCAGGGAAGAGTTCCTCGGCACGCGCCAGCCGGGTCCCCCGGTACAGGGTGCCGGGGTCGCGGTCGTGGTCCAGCCAGGTGCGGGCCGCCTCCGCGAGCATCCGGTGGTGCAGGAGCCGTTCGCGGTCCTCCTCGATCCAGCCGCGCAGGCGTGGCCAGCGGGCGACGAGGGCCTGGTGGGCGAGGCGTACGCCGTCCTCGTCGGCGGTCAGCAGGCGTGCGCCGGTGAGGCGTTCCACGACGGCGGGGACGTCGGGGTCGGTGCAGTGGGCGAGTTCGGCGCGGGTGAGGGGCCGGCCGGTGTCCGGCGCTCCCTCGCCGGGGACGACCATCCGCTGGAAGAGGCGGCGGGCGGCGCGGGCCTGTGCCGGGGTGAGGGCCGCGTACACCTCCTCGGCGGCGGTGACGAGCGCGCCGCGCACTCCGCCGACGGCCTCGTGTCCGGCCAGGGTCAGCATGCGGCCCCGGCGGCGGCGCCAGGTCTCCAGGAGGGCGTGGGACAGCAGCGGCAGGCCGCCGGGTTCGTCGGCGGTCTCCTCCAGGAGGCGGGCGGTGAGGGCGCGTTCGACGATGAGCCCCGCGCGCTGCGCCGGCCCGACCATCGCCTCTCTCAGCTCCGGTGCGGTCAGGGGGCCGAGGGTCAGGGTCGCGCCGCGCAGGGTGTCCGGTCCGGCGCAGCGGGCGCGGAAGTCGGCGCGGACGGCGACGACGACGCGCAGGCCGGCCGCCGGGTCGTGGGCGCGCAGGAGGTGGCCGAGGAAGGCGGAACGTTCCTGCGGGTCGTGGCAGAGGGTGAGGACCTCCTCGAACCGGTCGACGATCAGCCACCGTTCCCGGCCGTCCTTCTCGAAGAGCCGGCCGTGTGTCGTGGCGGGTGTCGCCCCCGGTGCGAGCAGCCGCAGCTCCACCGGCCGGCCGCACTCCGCGATCTGCGCGCGCAGCCGGGGTATCAGTCCGGCCCGCAGCAGCGACGTCTTCCCGCTCCCGGACGGCCCGGACAGCACCACGAGCCGGTTCTCCCTGCTCAGTTCCGCGATCTCGTCGAGCGTCCGGTCCCGGCCGAAGAACAGGTGCTCGTCGTCCGGGGCGAACGGGGCGAGCCCCCGATACGGCACCCACGCCTCGCCGGGAGCCCGGTTCACCTCCCGCTCGGCGTCCGTCCAGCGCCGCTCCCAGTCGGCCGGATCACCCCCGCACGCGAGGACGTAGCCCCGGACGACGGCCCGCGTGGGCAGCCGCTCCCCCGCCGCGGCCTGCGCGAGCGTGCTCGTCGAGAACCCCGCCGCCTTCGCCATCGTCCGGTACGACGGGTTCCCCGCCTCCCGCCGCAGCGTCCGCAGCTCGTGCGCGAGCCGCTGGACGGGGCCGTCCTGCGGGTCCAGCGGCCTTTCGGGACGACCCATGCGCCCATACCTCCCCATGACCCAACAAAGCGGTACGACGATACGAGAGGGGCGGGAGCCGTCGCGTGATGCCGGGGTGACCAACAGGTGACGGCGTCCCGGCGGACCGCTCCGGGGCACGGAGTCGGCGTCCCCTTCCGGACCGCTCCCGCCTCTTCCCCTCCGTCCGACCGGTCGGTACGTTCTGGGGCCGGGGGTATTCGATCACCGACGGAGGACATATGACCGAGGTGCACGGCCACTGCGACGAGCGATTCGCCGGGGTCCGGGCGGCGTTCGAGGCGAACTTCCGGGACCGGGACGAACTCGGCGCCGCCGTCGCGGTGTTCGTGGACGGCCGCCCGGTCGCCGACCTGTGGGGCGGCTGGGCCGACCGCGCCCGCACCCGCCCCTGGGAGCGGGACACAGTCGTCAACGTCTGGTCCACGACCAAGGGCGTGACCTCGCTCTGCGCCCACCTCCTCGCCGACCGCGGGCTCCTCGACCTCGACGCCGAAGTCGCCCGCTACTGGCCCGAGTTCGCCGCGAACGGCAAGGAACACGTCCTCGTCCGGCACCTGTTGTCGCACCGCTCGGGACTCGCCGGACTGCGCGACCCGCTGAGCGAGGCGCAGCTCTACGACTGGGAGTCGACCGTCTCACGGCTCGCGGCGGCCGAACCGCTGTGGGAGCCGGGCAGCGTCTCCGGCTATCACGCCCTGCTGTTCGGGCACTTGATCGGCGAGGTGATCCGCCGTATCACCGGACTGCTCCCGAGCGCCTTCCTGGAACAGGAGATCACCGGCCCGCTCGGCATCGACTTCACGATCGGGCTGCCCGAGAAGGAGTACGGGCGCGCCGCCGAGCTCATCTCGCCGCCCGCCATGACCAGCACCCAACAGGCCGCGCTGCTGGCCGCGTTGACCCCGGTCTCCGTCGCCGCGCTCGCCAACCCGCCGCTGGGCGCGCCCGCGGCCAACTCCCCCGCGTGGCGGGCCGCCGAGATCCCGGCGGCAGGCGGCCACGGCACCGCGCGGGCCGTCGGGGAGCTGTACGGGCTGCTCGCCGGGCAGCGGGGGCTGCTGTCGCCCGAGGCGGTCGAGCGGGTCCGGGAGGGTCAGGGGAGCTGCCGTGACCTGGTGCTGGGGGCGCAGCTCGGGCGGGACACCGAGATCGGGCTCGGGGTGTGGCTGAGCGGGGAACACGGGTCGTACGGGCCCGATCCGCGGGCGTTCGGGCACGACGGGTTCGGCGGTTCGTGCGGGCTCGCGGACCCGGACGCGGGGGTGTCCCTGGGGTACGTGATGAACCGCATGGGTCCCCATATCGCCGACGATCCACGGAAGTCGGCGTTGGTCGACGCCGTCTACGCCGCCTTGTGACCGACGACCAGACGCGCGCGGGGGCTGCCGTCGTCCCGGGTGCCGAACTCCGGCAGCGCCCGCAGGCCGACCCGGAACCCCGCGTCCGTCAACTCCCGCCGTACGTCGCCGAGTCGGAAGGTCCGGTAGTACATCACGAACGGCGGTCGCCACAGGGCGTTGCGCACCCGCATGACCCCGTCGAAGCCGAGGAGCGCCCAGTAGGCGGGCGTCGACGCCTTCGGCGGGGCGCCGACGGGGAACGCGAAGGTGCCGCCGGGGCGCAGGGCGGTGTGCACCTGGCGGAAGAGGCCCGGGAGTTCGGCGGGCAGGAAGTGCCCGAACGCGCCGAAGCTGACGACGAGGTCGAACGCGGAGACGAACGGCAGCGCGCGGGCGTCGGCCCGCACCAGCCGGGCTCCAGGGCGGGAGGCCCACTCCGGTCGGGCCGCCTGCCCGGACGCCCGCTCCAGCATCCCGGCGCTGAAGTCGACGCCGGTCACCCGCTCGCACACCTCCCCGAGCACACCGAGCCCCGCCCCCGTCCCGCAGCACAGGTCGAGCCCGTCACCGAACGGCCCCATATCCTTGAGTGCCCCCGCGGTCGCGTCGAGCACGGAGTCGGGCGTACGGAACGGCGTGTGGTCGAACTTCGGGGCGAGGAGGTCGTATCCGTGCTCGACGGACGACATCGCCTGGACGGCGAGCTCACGCAGACGGGGACCTTCGGGGCTGAACACCCGGCCCAGCCTAACCACTCCTGAGGAAGAGGTGATCCGATGCGCGCGTTCCGCGAAGCCGTCGAAGCCGGAGACATGGAAGCCGCCATCGCCCTGCTGGCGGACGACATCGTCTTCAACAGCCCCGTCGTCCACAAGCCCTACCAGGGTCGAGCCATCACCGCCGCGATCCTGCGCGCCGTCGCCCAGGTCTTCCAGGACCTCCGCTACGAACGCGAGTTGAACGACGGCACCGACCACGCCCTCGTCTTCACGGCCCACATCGGCGACCGCGACCTGACGGGCTGCGACCTGATCCACGTCAACGAGAACGGCCTGATCGACGAACTGACCGTCATGGTCCGCCCGTTGTCCGCGGCCCAGGCCCTCCAGGCCGCGATGGCGGCCCGCTTCGAGGAGATCGCGGCGGACGCGGCGGGCTGAGCGTGGGCACCGGCACCCCTGACACCCGCCTGATCGTCCTGCGCGGCAACTCCGCCTCCGGCAAGTCCTCCGTCGCGGCGGGTGTCCGGGAGCGGTTCGGGCGGGGGCTCGCGCTCGTCACCCAGGACAACCTGCGCCGGGTGGTCCTGCGTGAACACGACCGGCCGGGCGCGGCGAACGTGGGGCTGATCGACATGGTCGCCCGGTACGCGCTGGACGCCGGGTTCCATGTCGTCGTCGAGGGCATTCTGTACGCCGCGCACTACGGCGAGATGCTCGCCGGGCTCGTCGCGGACCACCGGGGGACGACGCGCTGCTACTACCTCGACGTGCCGTTCGAGGAGACGCTGCGGCGGCATGCGACGAAGCCGCCGATGCCGGGGGTCGGGGAGGCTCGACTGCGGGAGTGGTACCGGGAGCGGGACCTGCTCGCGGGCGGGATCGAGACGGTCGTGCCCGCGGACAGTGGGCTGGGGGAGACCGTGGAGCGGGTCGTGCGGGAGAGCGGGCTCGGTGGGGCCGGGGAATGTTCGGGGTCGATTCGGGGTTGACAGACCCGGGTACCCCCAGTGGTACATTGCGGAGAGCACTTGTGTACGCCCCGTCGTGGGCGCCGGTGCGGTTCCCTTTCTTTCTTCTTCGCCCCGTGGAACCGGGGTGTCTCTCAGCCGCCGGAAGCGTGTGTCGGCTTCCGAATCTCGCGGCGTTCTCCCTTCCCCACGCATGCCATATGCCTGTCCGTCCGCGAAAGGACCGACCCTCATGACCACCACACTCGAACACCCCCAGATCCAGCAGCAGCCCCCGGCCCGGCTCGTGGCCGGCGTCCTCGACGTCGACGGCGGCGGGAAGGGGTACCTGCGGGGCCCCGGTCTCCTGCCGGAGGCGGAGGACACGCAGGTCCCGGCGGCGCTGATCCGCCGTCACGGCCTGCGCAAGGGCGACCTCGTGGAGGGCCTGCGCGACCGGCGCGGGCTGACCGAGGTCAGCGGCGTCGACGGCCGTACGCCCGAGCAGGCGCGCGGCCGGCGCAGGTTCGCCGAGCTGACGCCGCTGCACCCCAGCGAGCGGCTCCGCCTCGAACACCCCGCGTCGGGCCTCGCGGGCCGGGTCACCGACCTGTTCGCGCCCGTCGGCAAGGGCCAGCGGGGCCTGCTCGTCGCCCCGCCCAAGACCGGCAAGACGGTCCTGCTCCAGCAGCTCGCGGCGGCCGTCGCGGGCAACCACCCGGAGGCCCGCCTGATGGTCCTCCTCCTCGACGAACGCCCCGAGGAGGTCACCGACATGCGGCGCTCGGTGCGCGGCGAGGTGTACGCCTCGACGTTCGACCGGGCGGCCAAACAGCACACCGCCCTCGCCGAACTCGTCGTGGAACGCGCGAAGCGGCTCGTCGAGGCCGGCGAGGACGTCGTGATCCTCCTGGACTCCCTGACCCGGCTGTGCCGGGCCCACAACAACGCCGCCCCGAGCAACGGCCGCACGCTCAGCGGCGGCGTCGACGCGGGCGCCCTGCTCGGCCCGAAGCGGTTCTTCGGCGCCGCCCGTGCCGTCGAGGAGGGCGGCTCGCTGACGATCCTGGCGACCGCCCTGGTCGAGACGGGCTCGCGGGCCGACGACTACTACTTCGAGGAGCTGAAGAGCACCGGCAACATGGAGCTGCGCCTCGACCGCGAACCGGCCTCCCGGCGCCTGTTCCCCGCCGTCGACCTCTACACCTCCGGCACCCGCCGCGAGGAACTCCTCCTCACCCCGGCCGAGTTGGCCGCCACCCACGGCCTGCGCCGGGCCCTCGCCTCCCGGGACACCAGCAGCGGGCTGGAGACGCTCCTCGACCGGATGCGCAAGACACCGGACAACGCGACGTTCCTGCGCCAGGTGCAGCCGACGCTCCCGGGGGCGTGAGAACGGCCCGCGAGGACGGGGGCGTCGCAGGGCGGCCGGCGAGCGGGCGCCCGTACGGCATCCGGGTACTCACCGGCCCCCGATCGGCACGGGCAGCACGCCGATCCGCATGATCGTTTCTACGTTGACCATATGACGATCGGATTCTCCTCCCGGGCCGCCATGACGGCCTGCGCGTTGTGTACCGCGGTCTCCTTGGCGGCGGGCCCGGTGGCGCTCGCGGCGACCGGCTCCGCTCCGGGGGTACGGGGAGCGCCGGACCGATCGTACGCCGCTGACTCCCTCGGGTCCCCCGCGACCTCTGTACGTCTCGCAGCGCCCGGAAGTCCCCCAGCGCCCGTCCGCCCGTCGGCGTCCGCCGCGCCCGGCGCCCCCTCCCCCGCGCTCCTGCGCCGCCCCGGCACCCACGTCCACCCCCGCCCCGGCGCCCCCGCGCTACCCGGGGTCTCCGCGCTCTCGTGGGTCGTCGCCGACGCGGACTCGGGGGCCGTGCTCGCCGCCTCGGACGCGCACCGCAGGCTGCCCCCGGCGAGCACCCTCAAGACCCTGTTCGCGCTGACCGTGCTGCCGGTGCTGCCGGCCGGCATCCGGCACCGGGTCTCGGCGTCGGAGCTGGAGGGCATCGGCGCGGGCAGCAGCCTGGTCGGGGTCGCGGAGGGCCGTACGTACACGGTCGCCGACCTGTGGCGCGGGGTGTTCCTGAACTCGGGGAACGACGCCGTGCATGTCCTGTCCGCGCTGAACGGCGGCTGGGAGACGACGGCGCGGCGGATGCAGGCCAAGGCTCGGGCGCTCGGCGCGCTGGACACGCACGTGCTGTCCCCGGACGGGTACGACACGCCGGGCCAGGTGTCGTCGGCGTTCGACCTGGCGGTGTTCGGGCGGGCGGGGCTGCGCAACAGCGACTTCGCGCGGTACTGCGGGCTCGCGCGGGCCCGGTTCCCCGGGGGCGGGGGCTGGTCGTACGAGATCGCGAACACGAACCGGCTGCTGACCGGGGAGGACGGGGTCGCGGAGTATCCGGGGCTCGTCGGGGTGAAGAACGGCTACACCACCAACGCCGGGAACACGCTGGTCGCGGCGGCCCGCAAGGGGGGCAGGACGCTGGTGGTGACGGTGATGAACCCGCAGTCCGGCGGGGGTTTCACGGTCTACGAGGAGGCGCGGGACCTGCTGGACTGGGGGTTCGCGGCGGCGGGCCGGGTGGACCCGGTGGGTTCGCTGGACGCGCTGCGGGCGCGGCCCCGGCCGGGTCCGGGAGTGCGTCCGGCGGTCGCGGCGGCGGCCTCCGAGGGGGACGGCGGTGTGCCGGGCTGGCTGGTGGCGGCGGCGGTCGTGGGGGCGGCGGCGCTGGGCGCGGGCGGGGTGTCGTTCGTGCTGCGGGCCGGGAGGCGGCGCTGACCGGTCGGCAGCCACAGCAGCAGGCCCAGGGTGATCCAGACGTACAGGTTGCTGCCGACGAAGCCGTCGAGGCCGGACGCGTCGTGGAACCAGATCCACACGACGCTGGTGCACATGACGGCGTACAGAGTTGACGCGATCCGGATGTGTCCGGCGCGGATCAAGATGACGAACGACGGAATCAACCAGATCAAGTGATGCACCCAAGTGACCGGACTGACCAGACAGGCCGTCAATCCGGTCAATGCGAACGCCGTTCGCCAGTCCCCGGCGCGGCGCACCCGGCGCACCCACACCGCGAGCACCAGGAGCACGACGATCGCCCACACGGCCTTGCCCTCGACGCCGAGGCGGGCGAGGACCCCTTGGAGGGACTGGTTGGAGACGTAGTCGAGGCGGCCCACGCGCGTGGTGTCCCACAGGGCGGTCGTCCAGTAGAACCGTGACGCGTCCGGGGCGATCAGCGCGGCGAGCCCGGTCGCGCCGACGGCGACGGCGGTCGCGATCCCGGCCGCCCGCCATCTGCGGGTCACCAGGAGCAGCCCGATGAACAGCGCGGGCGTCAGCTTCACCGCCGCCGCGAGGCCGATCCCGACACCCGCCCAGCGGTCCCGGCCGGTGGCCAGCAGATGCGCGTCCACGAGGACGAGCGCCAGCAGCAGGATGTTCACCTGGCCGAAGCTGATCGTGTCCCGGAGCGGCTCGAAGAGCGCCAGCACGCACAGGGTGAGGCCGACGCCGTACCAGCCGTGCCGGCGCCACTCCCGGCCAGCGAGGAGGCGCAGGACCAGGGCGAGGGCGGCGAGGTTGAGCAGCAGGGCGAGCGCGATCGCCGTGTGCAGGCCGGTCAGCGCCATGGGGAGCATCGCGACGGCCGCGAACGGCGGGTAGGTGAAGCCGTACGGCGTGTCGGGGACCCGGTAGTCGTAGACGCGTCCGCCGTGGTGGACCCAGTGGTCGATCGTCCCGTAGTAGACGCGCAGGTCGAACCAGTCGCGCAGGAGCGGCACGGTCGCGGTGAACGCCGTGACGGCGGCGGCCAGCGCGAGGAGCAGGAGCAGACGGCCGCGGTCGGTCTCGGGGAGTCTCATGGTCCTCGGGGTTCGTCGGGGCATGCCGCCGCTCGGGGTCACGTCGTCTCTCGGTGTCACGCCGTACGGCTCCGCAGCGGGCCGGAGGCGAGGCGGGCCTGCCACAGGACGACGACCGCGAGGGCGCCGCCGGAGACGGCGAGCAGGACCTGTCCGGCGTCGGCGGGGCCTCCGTCGGGCAGGACGGCGAGGGCGAGCACCCCGGCCACGGCGACGGCGGTACGGTGCCGTACCGACGTGTCGGGCGCGGCGGCGGCGATCAGGAAGAGGCCCCACAGCGCGTACCAGGGGCGGATCGCGGGCCCGAACGCGGCGACGGCGGCGAGGCTGAGGCCGAGCGCGTAGACCGGGCGGGGCCGCAGCCGCCACCAGATCACGGCGACGAGCGCGGCGGTGATCGCGAGGCCCAGCGCGTGCCAGGCGGGCACGGCGAGCGGCGCGAGGTCGCTGCCGGCGCGGGTGAGGAGGGCGCCGGTGGCGCGGCCCAGGAGGCTCGTGAGGGCCCAGTTCTGGGGGGAGACGGGGGTGCTGAGGGCGCTGATCCAGCCGTATCCGGTGCCGGTGGCGGCCGTGACGGCGACGGTCGTCGCGGCGGACACGGCGAGGGTCTTGGCGGTGGCGCGGACCGGGCTGTGCTGGAGCATGACGACCGCCGCGAGGCCGAGCGCGGCGGGCGCCTTGACCAGGGCGGCGAGGGTGACGAGGACCGCGCCGAGCGCGAACCGTCCGCCGAGGGCGGCGACCAGGCCGATGCCGAGCAGGCCCAGCATGATCGCGTCGTTGTGGGCGCCCGCGACCAGGTGCAGCAGCACCAGCGGGTTCAGCACCCCGAGCCACAGGGCGACCGCCGGGTCGGCGCCGCAGTGCCGGGCGAGCCGGGGCAGCGCGGCGGCCATCAGCGCGACCCCGAGCAGCGCCACGAACCGCATCCCGTACAGCCCGGCGGGCAGCTCCCCGCGCGTGAGGCCCGCGAGGACCCCGGCGAGCCCCATGAACGCGGGCCCGTACGGCGCCCCGGTGTGCTGCCACAGCGGCGCGACCTCGTCGGCGAGCGGGCCGCCGAGGCTGGAGGGGCCGTAGGAGTAGACGTCGATGTGGGCGTCCACCATCGCGCCCTGCGCGAGGTAGCTGTAGACGTCCCGGCTGAACAGCGGCGGCGCGACGATCAGCGGCGCCGCCCAGACGGCCAGGACGAGGACCAGCGCGCGGGTGGACGGCCGGTCGTCGCCGCGCACCCGGCGGCCGAGCGTCACCCACGCGGCCGTCAGCAGGACGAGCCCGAAGTAGACGCCGACGAGGCCGAGTACGGCGTGCGGCGAGGAGGGCGCGAGGAGTTCGCGCGCGGGGAGGGCGCCGGCGGTCTCCCCGCCCAACGCCAGACAGGAGGTACCGGCCAGGCCGAGCACCTGGCAGCGGCGGAGAGCGGGAGGGAAAGCCTTGGCCAGCACCCTGCCAGCGTGGCGAGACAGTGTGGCCGCCAGGCGACGCCCCGCCTGCGGGGCGGTGGTCTGTGCGTGACCGGGGCGTGAGCGGGGGCCGGGGTACGCCGGACGGTCGGCTCCCGTACGCCGGGCGCTCGTCCCGGGTTCGGGACCGGGGGTACGGGGGTGGCGTCACCGGGGTGCGCGGGCGGGGTGCCCGCTCCGGCGCGCGAGGCCCCCGTACCCCGCCGGTTGGCCGGTCAGGCGAAGCGTGAGCTCGGGACCGGGCCCGTGCTGTGTATCCGCGCGCGGTCGCCCCGCGACCAGGTCGGGCGGACGGCCGCCACGAACTCCGTGAACCCCTCCCGGGGGTCGTCCGGGGCCGTGCCGTCGCCGGCGTCGGGGGTGGGGTCGGCGGCGACGATCAGCTCGGCCAGCTCCTCCTCCGGGCGGGTGTCGGCGCCGCCGCGCTCCACCTCGCCGTCCTCGCCCAGGCGCAGCGCGTCGCCCCAGGGCGCCACGATCGACTCGTGGAGCAGGGTCACGCTGTCCGGGGTGACGGCGGGCGGGTCGGTCCAGCAGCTCGCGTGCTCGTGCAGCACCTGTCCTGGAGCCCGCTCGAACAGCGCGCCCAGGGCCTCGGCGCCCTGCTCCGCCTCGGCGGTCTCGTTCAGGTCGTAGGCGATGACGACGGTGTTCTCACGGCCCGCCTCGAACGGTACGGCGGGCAGCCCGAGCAGTTGCGCCGCCGCCAGCCCCAGAATCCGGCTCGACCGGTCCGGCAGCAGCGACACGGACGCCGGACGCGCCTCGGCCGCCTCCAGCAGCGCCACGAGCCTGGACAGGCCGCGGTGGCACTGGTCGTACGTGTCCTGGAGGAAGGCGTAGCGGCCGGTCATGCCCGCGTCGTAGCCGTACGGCGAGAGGGTGCCGAGGAAGGTGCCGCCCATGACGTACTGCCAGCCGCGCAGGTCGGTGCGGTCCAGGGGGCTCACCGCCTCGACGGCCGCCGCGCGCTCCAGGACCCGGTTCTGCCGGGCGCGTGTCGGCAGCCACATCTCGTCCTCGGGGTCGCCGAGCAGGGCGTGCTGGCGGCGGGCCAGGGGGAGGTCGCCGGCGAGGACGGCGTTGAACACCAGGAGGTAGCGGTCGGGCCAGTCGTCGAGGGTGTCCTCGTGCGCCAGGAGGAGGTCCGCCGCCTCGCGGTGCCGGGAGCCGTCCTCGTACGCGGCGACGAGTTCCCGCAGGAGGGGCTTCGCGCCGGGGGCCAGGTTCAGGGCCTCGCGCAGCGCGGGGACCGCGAGGGCGGCGATGCCGCGTTCGATGCAGGCGTACCCGAAGTCGTAGAGCGGGCGCGGCTGGCCGGGGCCGGCGACGACGGCCCGGGCCGCGTCGCGCAGGTCGTCGAACCCGGCCTCGTCCGCCGCCCGCCCGGTGACCAGGGCGACCTCGGCGAGCGGCGCGCTCTCGGCGACGGCCCGCAGGACGCGCAGCGCGCCCGGGATGTCGCCCTGGTCCAGGCGTTCCCATGCCTTGAGGGTGTCGGGGGACTTGGGGCGGCGGAGCTTGCGGGAGAACATGCGTGCGATCTTCGCCGGGGGCGGGCCGGGCTTCAAGGGGATTTCCCGCGAGGGGGCGCGGCGCCCGCAAATCCGGTTGCCGTCGGCCGGTCCGGGCCGATAAGAAGATCGCATGCTCACAGGCGAGAAGGTGGCACTCCGGGCCCGGCACGAGGACGACCTCCCGGTCCTGCGGACCGAGCTCTTCAACGACGTCGAGAACGCCTCGCGCGCCGAGAGCCGGCCCTGGCGGCCGGTCGCCCCCGACGCGAAGGACCCCCGCCTCGGGGCGGACACCAAGGACCCCGACTCGCACGTCCCGTTCTCCGTGGTCGACCGGGAGACCGGCTCCCTCGTGGGCGTCGCGAACCTCTGGGGCATCGACACCCACAACCGCCTCGCCCACATCGGCCTCGGCCTGCGCCCCTCCTGCCGCGGCAAGGGCTACGGCACCGACGTCGTCGCCGTCCTCTGCCACTACGGCTTCACCGTCCGCGGCCTCCGCCGCCTCCAGATCGAGACCCTCGCCGACAACACCGCCATGCTCCGCGCCGCCGAACACAACGGCTTCACCCGCGAGGGCGTACTGCGCTCCTCGGCCTGGGTGATGGGGGAGTTCCTGGACGAGGTGCTGCTGGGGTTGCTGGTGGAGGAGTGGAAGAGGGGCGCACGGGGCTAGGGCCGGGGGAACGTGACGTCGGTGAGTGCCTCGCAGCCATCCGGTGGGTTGGTCATCTTCCTGAACGGCACGTCGAGTTCCGGGAAGTCGAGCATCGCCGAGTCGCTTCTCACCGTGCGGCTGCCGGGATGGCGGCTGGTCGGTGTCCACTGCGCCCTGCCGGAACTGGAACGACGCGAGCGGGAGCGCGGGGACCGGACACCGGGACTGGCCGCACGCCAGCTCGCCCAGGTCCACGCGCACGGCCTCTACGACGTCGAGTGCGACACGAGCGTCGACGGGCCGGCCGAGTGCGCTCGGCGGATCAAGGACTTCCTGCCGCGCCGTTCGACGCCCACCGCGTTCGAGAGGCTCAGGACGAGTCTCCCCGCCGAGCGGACGCCGGCCGGCTGAGCCGCGGTCCTGTCTCACGCCCCCTCGTCGAGGTGGGATACCTGGTAGTGGCCGAGGTGCCACTCGTGGCCCGTTCGGGTCGCCAGGGTCGAGAGTTTGACCGTGAGTGCCGGGCGGTCCGTGAAGGAGAAGGTGACGTCGAGGTAGCCGAGGACGAGGTTCTCGGCGGGGCGTCGGGTCTCCAGGACGCGGTACTCGGCCGTCATGCCGGGCGGCTGGGAGGCGTAGTAGTCGGCGACGCCCTGCCGGCCGACGCTGTAGGGGTGCAGGCCCTGGAAGATCGCGTCCTCGGTGAACAGGGCGGCGACGCGCTCCGGCTGGTGGGCGTCGACCGCGGACTTCCAGCGGTCGAGGAGGGCGCGCAGGATCGTCTCGTCGTCGGTCGTACCGGTCATGTCCGCTCCTCGGTGGTCGGTGTGGCGGGATGTCGGTGTCCGGGTGCTCATACTGCGCCCGGCGTGCGGGATGTCGCGCGAGCGAGGGTTTCGGTTGTGGCGGGGGTTTCGGTTGTGGCGGGCGCTCCGGTTGTGGCGTCGGGCAGGTGACGGGCGCACCCTGGACTCGTCACCGACGAGCGGAGTACGTCATGCGAGAGTTCCTGGTGGAGATCACCACTGCCGTCCCCGAGGGCACCGGTCAGGACGAGGTCGACCGGCGGCGGGCCGCCGAGGCCGTCCGTGCGCGGGAGCTGGCCGCCACCGGGCATCTGGCCCGGCTGTGGCGCCCGGTGGGCGAGTTGCGCAGCATCGGCGTGTGGCGGGCCGCCGACGAGGACGAGCTTCACGAGAAGGTGCTCGGCACCCTTCCGCTGCGCCCCTGGATGTCCGTCAGCGTGACCCCACTCGAATCCCACCCCAACGACCCGGGCAGGGCCGAGAACGAGAAGTGAGCTGTACGGTCCCGGGGAGCCGTGCCGTCCGTGTCGCCGTTCCGCCGCCGGCCACCGGCTTCGGCCGGAGAACGGCACACAGCACTTGCGGAAGGTTCAGAATCGAACGAGGACGCGGGCGCGCTCGCCCCGCGCCCGGCCGACTGACGTGGAGTCGCTCATGACCACCGCACGGGACCTCGCGATCGTCGCCCTGGGCGCGGCGCCTGACCGGCCCGTCGAGCGGGGCGACCTCTCGCTCGTGCTCGCGGGAGCCGAGCTGTTCGACCTCGTCGAGGCGGGAGCCCTCGTCCTGGACGGCGAACACATCGTCCCGAGCGCCCAAGCACCCACGGGTGACCGACTGCTGGACGAGGCCGCCGGGAAACTCGTACGGCAGGAACCGTACGAGTCCGTGTCGGACTGGCTGTGGCGTCGGGGCCGGGACCTGTCCTCCACGTACATCGAGGACTTCGAACGGGTCGGGCTGACGGCCCGGCCGCGCGGTCGACACGTCCCGCTACGGACGTCCCGCAGCGAACTCGTCGACTCGGCCGCCCGGTGCCACGCCGAGCAACGCTGGACGGCCGGCGAACCTGTCCTCACCGCCCTGGGCGCGGCGGCCGGCCTCGGCGACGAACCCGCCCCGGACACCCAGGCCCTCACCGACGAGACCACCTCGACGGTCCTGGCCGCCGTCGGCGACGCGGTGATGGAACTGGAGGCCGTACGGCGACGCAGGGAGATCGAGGACGCGGCGTTCGACAACGTGTGGCGGGGTTACTAGATCGCGGTCGCCCCGAGAAGCGGGCGGTTGTCCTGGAGGGCGGGGGCGGTGTCGTCGCGGGCGAACTCGCTCCGGGCCTCCGCCCGAGTCTCCGCGGAGTCGATGCGCTGCCCCGCCCCGCAGCACGGCGTCCGCCGATCATTACCATTCGGTAAGTTCGTCGTCGAGAAGGGCAGCACAGTGCCACGCGTGTTTTCCGTGAGTGACAGCGTCGTCATCGATGTCCCGCCCGAGCGTGCCTACGACGCGGTCTCCCGGCCCGCGGACATGGGTCGCTGGAGTCCGGAGAACCTCGGCACCCCCACCGGGTCGTCCGGCGAGCCGGCGGCCCTCGGAGCCCGTTTCGTGGGGCTGAACAAGCGCGGCCGGCTGCGGTGGGCTACCGGATGCACGGTGACGGCCGCCGATCCGGGCCACCGGTTCGCCTTCCGCGTGCACACGATCGGCATCACCCGCCCGCGACTGCGCTTCCCGATAGCCACCTGGGAGTACCGCTTCGAACAGGCCGGTGACGGTACGCGCGTGACGGAGACCTGGACCGACGACCGGCGCGCCTGGCCCGCGCCCGTCGCCCACACCTTCGACCGGATCGCCACCTCGGGCAGCACCTTCGCCGAGTTCCAGGCCCGCAACATCGCCACCACCCTCAGCAATCTCAAACAGGTACTGGAGACCGAGCACACGGGCTGAGGCACGCCGAGGGGGGATCATCGCCTCGGCACTGATCGTGAGGATGCGACGGCGGAGGTCTCACTCGATGGCGGCGGCCTTCCCGACGGCATGGACGGCGCCGTCGCCATCGGCGGTGAGCCGTCCCGGGTGAGCCGCTCGTCCACAGGCAACGGACCCCTGAGCGGAACCCGCGAGGCCGTGGGCGAGAGCGGCGGCGGTCGGGGCGGTGACAGCCGCGAGTGAACTTCCCCTCCTCGGCGAGGGCATCCGCGGGCTTCCCCCCTCTACACCAGGCCGAGTCCTCTCAGCCCCGCCCCCTACGCCAGCGGCGACCCGCTCCCCGCCACCACCTCCGGGCGGAGCAGGGCGGTGAGGGAGTCGGCTGGGAGGAGGCCCTTTTCCAGGACGAGTTCGGCTACGCCGCGGCCTGTTTCGAGGGCTTCCTTGGCGATGGCGGTGGCGGCCTCGTAGCCGATGTGGGGGTTGAGGGCCGTGACCAGGCCGATGGAGTTCTCGACCGTCTCGCGGAGGCGCTCCGTGTTGGCGGTGATGCCGTCGACGCAGCGTTCGGCGAGGGTGAGGCAGGCCGCGCGGAGGTGGGTGATGGACTCGGAGAGGGAGTGCAGGATGATCGGCTCGAACGCGTTGAGCTGGAGCTGACCGGCCTCGGCGGCCATGGTGATGGTGACGTCGTTGCCGATGACCTCGAAGGCGACCTGGTTGACGACCTCGGGGATGACGGGGTTGACCTTCCCCGGCATGATCGACGAACCGGCCTGAACGGGCGGGAGGTTGATCTCGCCCAGACCCGCGCGCGGCCCGGAGGAGAGCAGGCGCAGGTCGTTGCAGCTCTTGGAGAGCTTGACGGCGACCCGCTTGAGGACGCCGGACATCTGGACGAACGCCCCGCAGTCCTGCGTCGCCTCGACGAGGTTCGCGGCGGTGACGAGCGGCAGGCCGGTGATGTCGGCGAGATGACGGCGCGCGGCCTCGGCGTACCCGGCGGGAGCGTTGAGGCCGGTGCCGATGGCCGTGGCGCCCAGGTTGATCTCATGGATCAACTCGACGGCCTCGTCAAGACGACTGCGATCCTCGTCAATCATGACGGCATAGGCCGAGAACTCTTGACCGAGCGTCATGGGAACCGCGTCCTGCAACTGTGTACGGCCCATCTTGAGCACATCACGGAACTCGACGGCCTTCCGGCCGAACGCGTCCTGGAGTACAGCCATCGCCTTGAGCAGTCCACGTACCGCGAAGACCGTCGCCACCTTGACGGCGGTCGGGTAGACGTCGTTCGTCGACTGGCCCAGGTTGACGTCCTCGTTGGGGTGGAGGAACCGGTACTCCCCCTTGCCGTGCCCGAGCAGCTCCAGCGCCCGGTTGGCGATGACCTCGTTGGCGTTCATGTTGGTCGAGGTCCCCGCACCCCCCTGGACGACGTCGACGACGAACTGGTCGTGCAGCCGCCCCGCCCGGATCTCCCGGCACGCGGCGACGATCGCGGCGGCCTTCTCGGGCGCCAGCAGCCCGAGTTCCTCGTTGGCGAGGGCGGCGGCCTCCTTGACGGCGGCGAGGGCGTCGATGAGGTGCGGGTAGGCGGAGATGGCCGTACCGGTGATGGGGAAGTTCTCGGTGGCGCGCAGGGTGTGGACGCCCCAGTACGCGTCGGCGGGGATGTCACGGAAGCCGAGGAGGTCGTGCTCGCTGCGGGTGACGGCGGTCATGGTGAGGGACGTCCTCTTTCAGGTGGGTGAGGGTGAGCGGTGACCAGGGGTGCGGCGCGCACACTCGCCGCACCCCTGCCGCGGACGCCGCGCGCGCCCCGCACATGGGCGGGCGCGGCGTCCGGTGGGGCGCTACGCGCAGGCCGGGAGGGTGACCGGGTCCAGTGCGCGTACCGCGCGGACCTCGCCGACGGGTTCGCCGCCGCCGAGGAGCCGCTCGCCGGCGAACGCCGTGAGGCGGGCCGGTTCGACGCCCGCGCGAACGAGCGCGGCGGCGGTGACCGGCACACGCGCCCGGTTCGCGCCGTCGGAGATCTTGACGGCGACCGCGCGCCCGTCGGGCAGGGCGGCGACCTCGACGCCCTCGAAGCCGTCCTTGGCGAGCAGCCCGGGGACGGCGTGCATGAGGGCGGCGACGTCTCGGTCGGCGCCGGAGGCCATCTCGGGGAAGTCCCGCATGGCGTCGGCGACCTTGGCCTCGGGGGTGCCGGGGACGGCCGTGGTGATGCGGGCGGCGGCGCGGGCGAGGCCGTGCAGGGAGACGGAGAACAGGGGCGCCCCGCAGCCGTCGACGCTGACCTGGGCGATCCGCTGCCCGGTGAGGTCCTCGACGATCTCGGCGATCGCCTGCTGGAGGGGGTGGGCGGGGTCGAGGTAGCCGTCGAGGGGCCAGCCGTTGAGCTTGCAGGTGTAGAGCATCGCCGCGTGCTTCCCGGAGCAGTTCTGCGCGAGCCGCGAGGGGCCCCGGCCGGCCCTGATCCACTCGTCGCGTTGGACGGCGCCGTAGGGCATGTCCTCGACGTTGCGCAGGTCGTCCTCGGAGAGTCCGGCCAGCTCCAGGATGTGCTGGGACCCGACGAGGTGGCGTTCCTCGCCGGAGTGGCTGGCGGCGGCGAGCGAGAGGAGCCCGCCGTCGAGGGGGAGCCCGGCGCGGACCATGGCGACGGCCTGGACGGGCTTGAGGGCGGAGCGGGGGTAGAAGGCGGCCTCGATGTCGCCGAGCTGGAGGGTGACCTCGCCGTCCGCGCCGAGGACGACGACGGAGCCGTAGTGGACCCCCTCGGTGACCCCGCCGCGCACCAGGTGGGCGACGGGGGCGTGGAGGGGCTCGCGGATCAGGGGGGCGTCGGTGGGGGTGCTGCTGAACATCACTGCCTGCGGGTTGTCGTGGGCCGGTGTGCGGGTCACGCGTCGGCCTTGGCGGCGGCGCGCTTCAGGCGTCCCCGGATGGCGTACCAGCCGGCGACGAGCGCTCCGACGATCAGCGGCAGGCACAGCACGGTGGTGCGTCCGGCGCCGCCGTCGGCGTACATGAGGACCAGGACGGAGGCGAGGAACGCCAGGGTCACGAGTTCGGTCCAGGGGGAGCCCGGCAGCCGGTAGTCGGGGCGGGTGAGCTCGCCCTTCTGGGTCTTCTGCCAGAAGAGCAGGTGGCAGACCATGATCATTCCCCAGGTGGCGAGGATGCCGATGGCCGCGAAGTTGAGGACGATCTCGAAGGCGTCGGCGGGGACGACGAAGTTGAGTCCGACGCCGAGGACGCAGACGCCGCTGGTGAGGAGGATGCCGCCGTAGGGGACCTGGGTGCGGCTCATCTTCGCGGTGAAGGCGGGGGCGGAGCCGTTGACGGCCATGGAGCGCAGGATGCGTCCGGTGGAGTAGAGGCCGGAGTTGAGGGAGGACATGGCGGCGGTGAGGACGACGAGGTTCATGACGCCGCCGGCGGCCGGGATGCCGATGTTGGACAGGACGGTCACGAAGGGGGACTCGCCCGACTTGTAGACGTTCCAGGGGAGCAGCATCGACAGGAGGACGACGGAGCCGACGTAGAAGAGGCCGACGCGCCACATGATCGAGTTGATCGCCTTCGGCATGATCTGCTCGGGGTTCTCGGTCTCGCCCGCCGCGACGCCGACCAGTTCGACGGAGGCGTAGGCGAAGACGACGCCCTGGATGATCAGCAGCATGGGCAGCAGGCCGTTGGGGAAGACGCCGCCGTTGTCGGTGATCAGGGACGGGCCGGGGGTGTGGCCGCCGACGTCGTGCTGGGTGACCAGCAGCCAGATCCCGATCAACATGAAGATCACCAGCGCGCTGACCTTGATGATCGCGAACCAGAACTCCAGCTCGCCGAAGATCTTGACGGAGATGAGGTTGACGGTCAGCACGACCGCCAGGGCGATCAATGCGAGCACCCACTGCGGGATGTCGGAGAACATGCCCCAGTAGTGCGTGTAGGTGGCGACCGCCGTGATGTCGGCGATGCCGGTCGTCGCCCAGTTGAGGAAGTACATCCAGCCGGCCGTGTAGGCGCCCTTCTCGCCGAGGAACTCGCGGGCGTACGACACGAAGGCCCCGGAGGAGGGCCGGTACAGGACGAGTTCGCCGAGGGCCCGCACGACGAGGAAGGCGAAGATCCCGCAGACCGCGTAGGCGATGAAGAGGGAGGGCCCGGCGTCGGCGAGCCGGCCGCCCGCGCCGAGGAAGAGGCCGGTGCCGATGGCCCCACCGATGGCGATCATGTTGACGTGCCGGTGTTTGAGGGACTTGCTGTATCCCTCGTCTCCGGCGTCGACGTGCGGGGACGAGGGGCGCGTCTCGTCTTTGAGGTGCTGTTCGCTCACGCCTCGGGTCCGCCTTCCAGGGGAGTTTCCGTGCGCTCGGGGCGCACGATGTCGGTGAGGGACGTCTCGACGCGGTCGAGGTGATGGCTCATGGCCTCCACCGCGTCGGGCTCGGAACCGTCCATGAGCGCCTCGACGATGGCGCGGTGCTCGCGGTTGGACTGTTCGCGCCGGCCGCCCAGTTCGTTGAGGAAGGCCGACTGACGCGCCAGTGCGTCGCGGATCTCCTCGATGACCCGGCGGAAGACCGGGTTCTGGGCGGCTTCGGCGACGGCGAGGTGGAAGAGGGTGTCCATCGCGACCCAAGCGGTGGTGTCCGTCTCCCGCTCCATGCGGTCCAGGAGGTGGGCCAGGTGGTCCAGGTTCTCCGGGGTGCGGCGCAGGGCGGCGTACCCGGCGACCGGGATCTCGATGTGGCGGCGCACTTCGAGGAGGTCGCTGGCCGCGTAGTCGCCGAAGGTGGGGTCCTCGACGGTGCTCGCGATCACGAAGGTGCCCTTGCCGGTCTTGGCGACCGTCAGGCCCATCGTCTGGAGGGCGCGCAGGGCCTCCCGCAGGACGGGCCTGGACACCTCCAGGGTGCGGCAGAGCTCCGCCTCGGAGGGGAGCTTGTCGCCGATGGCGTAGTCGCCGCGTTCGATGGCGCGGCGAAGGTGGGTGAGGACCGCCTCCATCGCGCTCACGCGACGGGGCCCCGAACCACCTGTCTGGCTGTCTGACAGGTTCACGGGAGTGATGGTGCGGCTGAGCGACAGGCGGTGTCAAGACGAACGAAAAGAAAAATTCACCGGACGTGGGGGCTGAAAGCCTCTCCCACGCCCGGTGGTCTGATCAGGCGCTCAGCGCACCCGTGGCGAGCAGTCCGAACAACAGGACGCCGACGACCAGGCGGTAGACGACGAACGCGTTGAAGGAGTGCTTGGCGACGAACTTCAGCAGCCAGGCGATCGAGGCGTACGCGACCGCGAACGAGACGACCGTACCGACCGCCAGGGGGGCCGCGCCGACCCCCGCGCCGAGGGCGTCCTTCAGCTCGTACAGGCCCGCTCCGGTCAGCGCCGGGATGCCGAGGAAGAACGACAGGCGGGTGGCCGCGACCCGGTCGAGGTCGAGGATCAGCGCGGTCGACATGGTGGCGCCGGAGCGGGAGAAGCCGGGGAAGAGCAGCGCGAGGATCTGCGAACTCCCCACCAGCATCGCGTCCTTGAACGACGTGTCGTCCTCACCGCGCTTGTGCCGGCCCATCTGGTCGGCCGCCCACATGACGCCGCTTCCGATGATCAGGGAGGCGGCGACGACCCACAGCGAGCCGAGCGCGCCGTCGATCAGCGGCTTGGCGGCGAGGCCGACGATCACGATCGGGATCGTCGCGTAGATGACCCACCACGCGAACTTGTAGTCGTGGTGGTGGCGCTCCTCCTTGTGCGCGATCCCCCGGCCCCAGGCGGACACGATCCGCACGATGTCCTTGAAGAAGTACACGAACACGGCGGCGATCGCCCCGACCTGGATCACGGCGGAGAAGCCGACGACCGAGGGCTTGTCGACGGGGATGCCCATCAGCCCCTCGGTGATCTTCAGATGGCCGGTCGAGGAGACGGGGAGGAACTCGGTCACTCCCTCGACGACTCCGAGGACGACTGCCTGGCCGACGGAGATGCTCATGGAATCCAGTTCTGCGGGAAGCGGGAAGACGGAAGGGAACGCCTGAGGGCGACAGCTGTGCGGCACAGTCCTACCAGCCCCGAGTAGGGCTCCGTGCCCCCTGTTTCCGCCCGCTCTCCCGCTACGACCAGAACGTCTGCCCGATCCAGAACCCCCCGAAGGCCGCCCCGAGCCCCGCCACGAGACTGCCCGCGACGTTGGCGAAGGCGTACAGCCCGGCACCCGTCTCGGCCAGCCGGAGCGTCTCGTAGGAGAACGTCGAGTACGTCGTCAGCGCGCCGCACAGCCCGGTCCCCAGCAACAGCCGCAGATCCGGCCCGGCGGAGGCGGCCCCGGTGAGCGCGCCGAGGACGAGGCAGCCGACGGCGTTGACCGCGAACGTGCCCCACGGGAACACCGAATCGTGCCGGGACTGCACCGCGCGGTCGGTGAGGTAGCGCAGGGGCGCGCCCACCAGACCGCCGACGGCGACCAGCAGCCAGTTCACAACTATTTCTTACCCTTCTTGTCCGGTTCGCCGGATTCCGCCGGGCGCCCGGTGTACGTGACGACCTCGCACGGCTCCAGCGTCACCAGCCCCTCGGTGACGAGCGCGTCGAGCTGCGGGAGGAAGTCCCGGACCCGTTCCTCGGTGTCGACGATGACCACCGCGACCGGCAGGTCCTCGCTCAGGGAGAGCAGCCGGGTGGTGTGCACGCGTGTTTCCCGTCAACCTCGTCATGTCTGCCTCCTCGCGAAGAGACGGCGTGTCGCGGTGGCTGCGAGCCAGACGGCGGCCAGGGCGGCGCACAGGGTGCCCGCCAGGTAGGCGAAGGCGGTCACGGGGTGGCCGTCTCCCACCAGTTTCCGGAAGTCGACGGCGTACGTCGAGAACGTCGTGAACCCGCCGAGCACCCCCGTCCCGAAGAACGGCCGCACCAGCCGGTGGACGGTCAGGATCTCCGTGACGAGGACCAGGAACGCGCCGATCACCGCACACCCGACGACGTTGATCCCGAACGTCGCCCACGGGAAGCCGCCCGCGCGCGCCGGCCAGATCAGCCCCGTGCCGTACCGGATCAGGGAGCCCAGCACACCGCCGGCGGCCACCACCGCGACCACCGGGAGCTGTCCTTCGCGCGGGCTCGGTGCCCCGGGCGCTGTCATGTCGTACGTCTCCTGCCCGGCCGCAGTGATCACGGCCGGGCTCAGCGTAACTCCGCCGGTGGCGTCCTAGACGGGCGCGCAGACGGCGATGCCGCGCTCGTTCAGGCTGCCGAGGACGAGCAGGCCGTCCGTCGTGCGGCAGACGCCCGTGACCATGCGGAAGCCGGAGCGGCGGCGGGTGAGGTGGTGGACGGTGCGGCCGGTGTCGTCGACGGCGAGGACGCCGACCGTGCCGGAGGGCCGGTAGGGGGCGTGCAGGGCGAGCCGTGCGGCGCGGCGGCGCAGCGCCGGGGAGGCACGGTGCAGGAGGTCCAGCGCGCGGACCCGGGGGCCCGCGAGGGCGATCCACACGAGGCCGTCGGAACCGTCGCGCCACAGGTTGTCGGGGTGGCCCGGGAGGTTCTCCAGGAAGGGTTCGGCGAGGCCGGTACGGGGGCCGGTGAGCCAGTACCTCGTCAGGCGGCGGGCGCCGGTCTCGGCGACGATCAGGAAGGAGCCGCAGCCGCTGAGCGCGAGGCCGTTGGCGAACTGGAGCCCGTCCAGGAGGACTTCGGGCGTGTCGGCGCCCGGGGAGAGCCTCAGGAGGCGGCCGGTGCCGGTGTGCCCGACGAGGTCGCCGAGCCACTCCCCCAGCGCGAACTCCCGGCTGGAGACGGTGAGATAGACGGTCCCGTCGGGGGCGGCGACGGCGTTGCTGCAGAACCTGAGCGGCTCGCCCTTGGCGGACTCGGTGAGGACGCGCACCCGTCCGTCGCCGGTGTCCAGGCGCAGCAGGGCGCCCTCCGCGTCGCACACCAGCAGGCCGCCGTCCGGGAGGAGTTCGAGGCCGAGGGGGCGCCCGCCGATCTCCCCGACGTGCTCGACGCGGGCCGCGCCGGGGTCGTCGAGGCCGGATATCCGGAAGATCCTCCCGTCCGCGACGCCGGTGAGGACTCTGCCGTCCGCGTCCGCCACGACGTCCTCGGGGCCGTGGCCCGGGAGGGTGACGTACCGGAGGGGGACGAGAGCCGCGCGACGGTCCATGAAAGGGGCGCCCTTCCTGTCGGGAGAGGCAATCCTCCCAGCGGGCGCGGGTGTCCATGCGCGCGGGCCGGGGGCTTTGCCGGGGCTTTCCCCGGGCCGGTCTCCCCCGTCCCACGAGCCCGTCGGCGTTACCGCTGCCAGCCCTTCTCGAACATGCGGGCGGCCTCGGCGATACGCATCTCGTCGCGCCGGTAGTACGTCCGCAGGCCGACCTTCTCGGCCCGCAGGAGTCCGGCGCGCGCGAGGAGGACGAGGTGGTTGCCGGCGACCCTCCTGCGGACGCCGAGCTTGTGGGCGAGCGCGCCGGCGGTGACGCCGCGTTCGGGGGACGCGCCGCGCCGCGCGGGGAAGTGCAGGTCGGGCTCCTTGAGCCATTCCAGAATGTCCAGGCGCCGTCCGGCCACGGGAGTCCTCAGCATGTGACCTTCTCCTCCGTCCTCGCGTCGGGGCCTCCTCCTACCGCGTGTGTCCACTCTCCCGCAGTCAACGCCCCCGCGTCCCGCACTCCGTGACGCTTGGCCGGGACACGCCGTCCGGCCTGCGGGAAAGGCGCACGCGCGCGGGGCGTTCGGCTCGGTTCCGGATGACCCGGGGGCCCCGGAGCGAGGGAGCGGGCCGGAGGCGCGTCTGCCGGACCCGTGGCCGCCGGGGTCCTACGGTGTGGGGACGAACGCCCGCCCACGCCTTTGGGGAGACCCCGTGCGCATCCATCTGACCAACGTCTTCGTCGACGACCAGGAGAAGGCCCGCCGCTTCTACACCGACGTCCTCGGCTTCGTGACCAAGCACGACGTCCCGGTGGGCGCGGACCGGTGGCTGACGGTCGTCTCCGCCGACGCGCCCGAGGGGCCCGAACTGCTCCTGGAGCCGTCGGGGCACCGCGCCGTGGGCCCGTACAAGGCGGCGCTGTTCGAGGACGGCATCCCGGCGGCCTCGTTCGCCGTGGACGACGTGCGGGCCGAGTTCGCACGGATGTCGGGGCTCGGGGTGCGGTTCACGCAGGAGCCGGTGGACGCGGGGCCGGTCGTGGTGGCGGTCCTGGACGACACGTGCGGGAACCTGGTCCAGCTCATGCAGACGAAGTAGGGCCCGGCCGCGCGGGGTGCGCGCGGCCGGGCCCCTGGTGTCGTCGGACCGGGTCAGGTGACGGCTACCGGTGCTTGAACCACGACATCGAGGCGAGCGCCTTGTCGTCGTAGCCGAACAGCGCCTGGTTCTCCCAGCCGTTGCCCGAGGAGGCGTCGGCGGGGTCCCAGCCGTTGCCGGTGACGGCGGTCCAGGTCGCCTCCCAGTAGAAGACGCCCAGGCCCCGGCCGTTCGGGACGGCCTCGACGATGCTGGTGACGTCGTTCATCCAGCGGGTCTGGCCCGCGACCGTGGCCGGGTAGCCGCTGACCAGCTCGCTGCTCAGGTCGATCTGGTTCTCCAGGGAGTCGTCCTGGGCGAGCGTGAACGGGTACGCGGTCTCGGCGACGAAGACCGGCTTGCCGTAGCGGGCCGCCGCGTCGTCCAGGGTGGTCTGGAAGTCCGAGAGCGGGCCGTGCCAGTAGCCGTAGTACGACAGGCCGATCGCGTCGAACTTGACGCCGTTGGAGACGGCGCTGTCGAACCACCAGCGGGTGCCGGACAGGTCGCCGCCCTTGGCGAGGTGCAGGGCGACGGTGGTGGAGGAGCTGACCGCCTTGACGGCGTCGTAGCCGCTGTTGAGCAGTCCGGCGAGCTGGGACCAGTTGCTGGTGGAACCCTCGTTCCACAGCATGCCGCCGTTGATCTCGTTGCCCACCTGGACCATGTCGGCGGTGGTGCCCTGTGCCTTGAGGGCGTTCAGGACGTCGAACGTGTGGTTGTACACGTCCGTCTTGAGCTGGCTGTAGCTGTGGCTCGCCCAGGCGGCGGGCTTGGACTGGGCGCCCGGGTCGGCCCACTTGTCGGAGTAGTGGAAGTCGACCAGCAGCTTCATGCCGGACGCCTTGACGCGCTTGGCCAGGGCGAGGACGTGCGCCTTGTCGTTGTAGCCGTCGGCGGGGTTGACCCAGACCTTGAGGCGCGCGTAGTTCATGCCGGCGTTCTTGAGGATGCCCACCGCGTCGCCGGTGGAGCCGGAGGCCGTCTTGTAGACGCCGCCCTTGGCCTCGCTCTTGGGGAGGGAGGAGATGTCGGAACCGTGGATCGATGTACCGGTGGTCCCTGCACTGAACGTCAGGTCGTCAACGTTGATCCAGTTACCGGCGTTCGCGTCACTGTTGATGCTGATGGTGCACTGGTTGTTCGTCACGTTGATCGGCGTGACGATCCGTATCCAGCCGCTGGACGACACCGGGATGTCGGTGCGCTGCTCGGCGCTCCCGCAGTCCTTGAGCGCGATGTACGCCGCGTTCTGCCCGCCGCCGGAGCGGACCCACGCGGTGAGGGTGTAGTTGCCGTTGGTCAGCCCCGACAGGTACTGGTACGTCTCCACCTTGTAGGCGGAGGACGCCCACTGGGTGAGCCGGTAGCTGCCGCCGTGTCCGCCGGACTCGGTGAAGGAGGCGGAGTTCTGGCCGGCCGCAGAGTAGGTGGACCAGCCGGCGGGGGTCGCGGTGCCGGTGCCGCCGGACTCGAAGCCGCCGTTGGTGAGCGTCGAGGCGGCGGCAGCGGTCTGCGCGGGCAGGGCGGTGAGGGCGAGGCCCGCCGTCAGCGGCAGCAGGAGGGCCTGGAGAGTGCGTCTGGGATGGAACATCGTCGTCCGTCGTCCCTTCGACGTGATGGGGGTGGGGTGTCCCGCACCTGACAAGGCGGAGCCTCCGGGGAGGCCGTCCCGCCGGGTGCGAGGCCCCCCTCCGCCCGCGGCTCGCGGCTCCACGGGCGAAGGGGGAGTCTGGGGCGGGTCAGCCGTCGAGGCGTACGACCCGTACGGCGCCGGCGGGGACCGCGAGGTGTCCGGCGGTGGGTTCGCCGGTCAGCAGTTCGGTGCCCGGCGCCCGGAGGGGCACCTTGGCGTCGGCGTCGGAGTGGTTGATCGCGAAGAGGTAGTCGGCGCTCTCGCCGGAGCGGCGGACCACCTCGACGTCGCGGGGCAGGTCGCGCGGGGTGATCCCGGCGTCGCCCTCGGCGCGGGCCAGCAGCGTGTCGAGGCCGTCGGCGCCGAGGCGGGTGGAGACGTACCAGGCGGTGCCCTCGCCGAGGCGGTGGCGGGTGACGGCGGGGCGGCCCGCGGCGAGGCCGTCGGCGAACGTCCAGAGCGTCTCGGCGCCGCGCGGGACGACGAACTCGCTCCACACGTCACCGGTCAGCTCGGCGCCGCCCTGGCCGGTGAGCCGTACGGACTCGCCCTCCAGGAGCGGGGAGAACTCCTCGACGGTGAGGCCGAGGACGTCGCGCAGGGCGCCGGGGTAGGCGCCGTCGTGGACGGCGTCGTGCTCGTCGACGATGCCGGAGAAGAAGGAGACGACGAGGGTGCCGCCGCCCTCGACGTAGGCGCGGAGGTTGTTCCCGGCGGCCTCGGTCATCAGGTAGAGGGCGGGGACGACGACGAGGGGGTACGAGGACAGGTCGGACTCGGGGTGGGCGAAGTCGACGGTGAGGTGGCGGTCGTACAGGGCCTCGTAGAACGCGTCGGCGCGCTCGCGCGGGTCGGCGTCCTCGCTGGGGCGCCAGGCGAGGTTCTGCGCCCACCAGGACTGCCAGTCCCACAGGACGGCGGCGTCGGCCTCGGTGCGGGAGCCCTTGACGGAGGCCAGCGAGTCGAGGGAGGCGCCGAGTTCGACGACCTCGCGCCAGACCCGGGTGTCGGTGCCGCCGTGCGGGACCATCGCGGAGTGGAACTTCTCGGCGCCGCGCCGGGACTGGCGCCACTGGAAGAACATCGCGCCCTCGGAGCCGCGGGCGACGTGCGCGAGGGAGTTGCGGGCCATCTGGCCGGGCGCCTTGGCGGGGTTGCGGGGCTGCCAGTTGATGCCCGAGGTGGAGTGCTCCAGCAAGATCCAGGGGGCGCCGCCGCCGACGGAGCGGGTGAGGTCGGCGGCCATCGCGAGGTTGACGTGGGTGCGGCGGCCGTCGGTGATCAGGTAGTGGTCGTTGGTGACGATGTCGACCTCGCGGCCCCAGGCCCAGTAGTCGACGGAGTCGCACTGACTGAGGGCGGTCATGAAGTTCGTCGTGACCGGGACGCCCGGTGCGAGGCGGTGCAGGATGTCGCGCTCGGCGCAGAAGTTCTCGCGCATCGTGGCGTCCGCGAACCGCTTGAAGTCGAGGGCCTGGCCGGGGTTGCCCACGGTCGGCGCGGTGCGCGGCGGGGTGATGTCCTCGAAGCTCGCGTAGCGCTGGCCCCAGAAGGCGGTGCCCCAGGCCGCGTTGACGGCCGCGACGGTGCCGTACGTGCCGGCGAGCCAGCGGCGGAAGTGGGCGGCGCAGGAGTCGCAGTAGCAGGCGGAGACCGGGACGCCGTACTCGTTGTGGACGTGCCACATCGCGAGCGCCGGGTGGTCGCCGTAGCGCTCGGCGAGCTTGGTGGTGATGTTCGCGGCGGCGGCGCGGTAGTCGGCGTTGCTGTGACAGATGGCGCCGCGGGAGCCGAAGGCGTAGCGGGTGCCGTCGGCGTCGACCGGGAGGGCCTCGGGGTGCTCGCGGTAGAACCAGACGGGCGGGACGACGGTGGGGGTGCCGAGGTCGACGCGGATGCCGTTCTCGTGCAGCAGATCGATGATCCGGTCCAGCCAGCCGAAGTCGTACTCGCCGCGGGCCGGCTCCAGGAGGGCCCAGGAGAAGATGCCGACGCTCACCATCGTGACGCCGGCCTCGCGCATCAGGCGGACGTCCTCCTGCCAGACGCTTTCCGGCCACTGCTCGGGGTTGTAGTCCCCACCGAAGGCGAGCCGGGTGAGGCCCTTGGGGTTGGTCTCCGGCATGGATCTCTCCCGTTTAATCGATCATTTGGGAACGTTCACAGACGGCTGCGGCGTTCGGAGCCCAACATAACCGCACAGCAACAACCATTGACAAGTGTCCGGGATGTTTCTCTACTGTGAACGCTCACAGAAGCATGACAGGGCCTTGCGACGGGCAGGGTCCACGGTCATGTGATCGCATGGCAGGTCCCCGCGCGAGGCGGGGGCCCAGGGTCAGGGGAGAGTTCCATGCCGAACACGAAGCGCCGTCGCCTCGTGGCAACCGCCATCGCCGTCACGCTCGGCGCCACCGCGCTCGCCGCGTGCGGGTCGTCCGACGACGACGGCGGGTCCGAGTCCTCCGGTCCGGTCTCGCTGACGTACTGGACCTGGACGCCCGGCATGGACAAGGTCGTCAAACTCTGGAACGACGGCCCCGGCAAGGCCGACCAGATCAAGGTCACCGTCCAGAAGCAGGCGTCCGGCGACGACCTCGTCGCCAAGATCCTCACCGCGCACAAGGCGGGCAACGGCCCCGACCTGGTGCAGGCCGAGTACCAGGCGCTGCCGACGCTGGTCTCCAACGACGCCCTCGCCGACATCTCCAAGAACGTCGGCGACGCGAAGTCGAAGTTCGCCGACGGCGTCTGGCAGCAGACCACGCTCGGCACGGACGCCGTCTACGCGATCCCCCAGGACATCGGCCCGATGATGTTCTACTACCGCGAGGACCTCTTCAAGCAGTACGGCCTGACCGTCCCCACCACCTGGGAGCAGTTCGCCGAGACGGCCCGCGCGCTGAAGAAGAAGTCCCCGGACACCGACCTGACGACGTTCTCCGCGAACGACTCGGGCCTTTTCGCGGGCCTCGCCCAGCAGGCCGGCGCCAAGTGGTGGACGACCTCCGGGGACAAGTGGAAGGTCGGCATCGACGACGCGGCGACGAAGAAGGTCGCCGACTTCTGGGGCGGCCTCGTCAAGGAGGGCGCGATCGACAACCAGCCGATGTACACGCCCGCCTGGAACAAGGCCCTCGACACCGGCAAGCAGATCGCCTGGGTCTCCGCCGTCTGGGCGCCCGGCACGCTGGCCTCCGCCGCCCCCTCCACCAAGGGCAAGTGGGCCGTGGCCCCGCTCCCCCAGTGGTCCGCGAGCGAGAACGTCACCGGCAGCTGGGGCGGCTCCTCGACCGGCGTGACGACCGACTCGAAGAACAAGAAGGCCGCCGCGAAGTTCGCCGCCTGGCTGAACACGGACGGCGACGCCCTCAACGCCCTCGCCAAGGAGGGCGGCATCTACCCGGCGTCGACCTCCGCGCAGCTCTCCGGCGCCTTCACCACCCCGCCGGAGTACTTCGCCAACCAGCCCGACTTCTACAAGGTCGCCGCGAACGTCGCCAAGACCACGGCGCCCTCCGCGTGGGGCCCGAACGTGAACGTCGCGTACACCACGTTCAAGGACGCGTTCGCCGCCGCCGCGAAGAACAAGTCGGACTTCTCCGCCGCGCTGGCCAAGATGCAGTCGGACACCGTCGCCGACATGAAGAAGCAGGGCTTCGAGGTCTCCGAGTGAAAACCGCACGCCGGCAGTCGTACGGGGTCAAGTCGGCCCCGTACGGCTTCCTCCTCCCCGCGATCGTCCTGTTCGCCCTGTTCTTCGCGCTGCCCATCGGGTACGCCGTCTACCTGAGCTTCCGCAAGGTCCACGTCTCGGGCCTCGGCCTCGGCTCGGGGGCCCGCAAGGAGATCTGGGCGGGCCTGGAGAACTACTCCGACGCGCTCTCCGACAGCGAGCTGCTGCACGGCGCGCTGCGCGTCGTCGGGTACGGACTCATCGTCGTCCCCGTCATGCTCGGCCTCGCGCTGCTGTTCGCGCTGATGCTCGACTCGGACAAGGTGCGGTTCACGCCGTTCACCCGGCTCGCGATCTTCCTGCCGTACGCGATCCCCGGTGTCGTCGCCGCGCTGCTGTGGGGGTTCCTGTACCTGCCGGACGTCAGCCCCTTCTACTGGGTGCTGGACAAGCTGGGGATGCCGCAGCCGGATCTGCTGGACGGCGGGCCGCTGTATCTCGCGCTGTCGAACATCGCGGTGTGGGGCGGGACCGGCTTCAACATGATCGTCATCTACACGGCGCTCCAGGCCATCCCGGTCGAGGTGTACGAGGCGGCCAGGCTCGACGGGGCGACGCCGCTCCAGATCGCGCTGCGGATCAAGATCCCGATGGTGGCGCCCTCGCTGGTGCTGACCTTCTTCTTCTCGATCATCGCCACGCTCCAGGTGTTCAACGAGCCGACGACCCTCAAACCGCTCACCAACTCCGTGTCCACGACGTGGAGTCCGCTGATGAAGGTGTACCAGGACGCCTTCGGCAACGGTGACATCTACCGGGCCGCGGCCCAGGCCGTGATCATCGCGTTCGCCACGCTGCTGCTCTCCTTCGGCTTCCTGCGCGCCGCGAACCGCCGTTCCAAGCAGGAGGAGGGAGCCCGATGAGTTCTCTTGCCGTCCAGAAGGTCCCCTCGGCCGCCGACGCGACGGGGACGGCGCAGGGCAAACCGCCGCTGCGCAGCCGGATCTCGCTGATCCCGACGGTCACCCTGCTGATCGGGGCGGTCTACTGTCTGCTGCCCGTCGCCTGGGTGGTCATCGCGTCCACCAAGTCCGGCAGCGAACTCTTCTCCACGTTCACGTTCTGGCCGGGTTCGGGCTTCGTCGACAACGTCAAGGAGCTCAACGCCTACCGGGACGGCGTCTACTGGCAGTGGATGGGCAACTCCGCCCTGTACGCCGGGCTCGGCGCGCTCCTGTCGACGGTCGTGTCCGCGTTCAGCGGGTACGCGCTCGCGATCTACCGGTTCCGGGGCCGCGAGTCGATGTTCAGCATTCTCCTCGCGGGCGTGCTCATGCCGCCGATCATCCTCGCCATCCCCCAGTACCTGCTGATGGCGAAGGCCGGCGTCACCGACTCCTACATCTCCGTACTGCTGCCGCAGATCCTCTCCCCCTACGGCGTCTACCTGGCCCGCATCTACGCGAGCGCGGCCGTCCCGGCGGACGTCGTCGAGGCCGGGCGGATGGACGGCGCGAGCGAGTGGCGGATCTTCACGCGGATCGCGCTGCCGATGATGGTGCCCGGTCTGGTGACGGTGTTCCTGTTCCAGTTCGTCGCGATCTGGAACAACTTCCTGCTGCCGTACATCATGCTCAGCGACGACACCAAGTTCCCGATCACGCTCGGGCTGTTCACGCTCCTGAAGCAGGGCGCGGCGGCTCCCGCGCTGTACACGCTGGTGATCACCGGCGCGTTCCTCGCGGTGATCCCGCTGGTGGCGCTGTTCCTGGTCATTCAGCGGTTCTGGAGCCTGGATCTGCTGTCCGGGGCCGTAAAGTCATGACCATGAGCACTCCGGGGGGCAGGCGCAAGCCGCCGACCATCCACGACGTGGCGCGCGAGGCCGGTGTCTCACGGGGCACCGTCTCGCGGGTCCTCAACGGCGGCCACTACGTGAGCCCTTCGGCCCAGGAGGCGGTCAACGCCGCGATCCGCAGGACGGGTTACGTCGTCAACCGGCACGCCCGCTCGCTGATCACCGGCCGCTCCGACTCCGTCGGCTTCCTGCTGACGGAGCCTCAGGAACGGTTCTTCGAGGACCCCAACTTCAATGTCCTGCTGCGGGGTTGCACCCAGGCCCTGGCCACGCATGACGTACCGCTGCTGCTGATGCTGGCCGCGACGGAGGACGAGCGGCGGCGGATAACGCGGTACATCACCGCCGGGCACGTCGACGGGGTGCTCCTCGTCTCCAGCCACTCCGGCGACCCGATCGCGCAGGAGCTGCGGGAGGCGGGCGTACCGCTCGTCGCCTGCGGGAAGCCGATCGGCATCGGGTCGAAGGTGTCGTACGTCGCCGCCGACGACCGTGACGGTGCCCGCGACATGGTCCGCCACCTGCTCTCCCTCGGCCGCCGCCACGTCGGCGTCGTCACCGGCCCGCTGGACACCCCCGGCGGTGTGGAGCGGCTCGCCGGGTACCGGGAGGTCCTCGCGCAGGCCGACATCGCGTACGACGAGCGGCTCGTCGTCTCCGGGGACTACAGCCGGGCCAGCGGTGAGGCGGGGGCGCGGGCGCTGCTGGCGCGGGCGCCCGAGCTGGACGCCGTGTTCGTCGCGTCCGACCTGATGGCGCAGGGCGTGCTCGCGGTGCTGCGGGAGTCGGGGCGGCGGGTGCCGGAGGACGTGGCCGTCGGCGGGTTCGACGACTCGCCGGCCGCCGTCGCCGCCACGCCCGCGCTGACGACGATCCGCCAGCCGTGGGACCGGATCAGCAGCGAGATGGTGCGGGTGCTGCTGGCGCAGATCGGCGGGGAGGACCCGGCGGCGGTGATCCTGCCGACGGAGCTGGTGAAGCGCGACTCGACGTGAGGGGTACGTCGGGGTGAGACGGGAGGGCGTGCCCGCGCCGGGGAGGGCCGGGCGCGTCCTCCTGCGGTGTCCCGGGAGTCCGGGAAAGGGGGCGCGGGCCACGGGGGAGCTCGCGCCCCCTTCGCGTGCCCCGGCCCGCCGGTGCCCGACGCGTACGACCGGTCAGGATCGGAGAAGCGGTTCCCCGGCGGTCGGCCTAGCGTGAGAGCACAGCACAGCCGAGAACGCGAGGAGCACCCCATGTCCGCCGGACTTCAGACGATCATCTACCCCGTCAAGGACCTGACCGGTGCGAAGGCCGTGTTCGGCGCGCTGCTCGGCGTCGAGCCGTACGCGGACACCCCGTACTACGTCGGCTACAAGGCGGCGGGCCAGGACGTCGGCCTCGACCCGAACGGCCACGCGAAGGGCATGACGGGCCCGGTCCCGTACTGGCACGTCACCGATCTCGCCGACCGCCTCGCCGCCCTGCTGGCCGCCGGCGCCGAACTCCTCCAGGACGCGCAGGACGTCGGCAACGGCCGCCTCGTCGCCTCCGTGAAGGACGCGGACGGAAACCTCGTCGGCCTGCTCCAGGACCCGGTGTCCTGAGCCCGCGCCACCCCTGTATGCACCCGCACAAGTTGCACGATCATCGGCACGTCATTTCGGTGTTACGGTCGGTTCATGGCAGCGAACGCGACCGCGGCGGACCTTGAGGGCCGTTGGCGGGACATCCTGGCCGTGCACGCCCGTACGCTCTGCGAGATCGACCGCGCCCTGCACCCCCACGGTCTCGGTGCCAGCGACTTCGAGGTCCTCGACCTCCTCGCCGCCGAGACCCCGCGCCACGGCGACCAGTGCCGCGTACAGAACCTGGTCGGCCGGGTCCACCTCAGCCAGAGCGCCCTGTCCCGGCTGATCGGGCGGCTGGAGAAGGACGGCCTGGTGGAGCGCTCGATGTGCGTGACGGACCGGCGGGGGGTGTTCGTGTCGCTGACGGAGCGGGGGCGGGCGCTGCACGCGCGGGTGCTGCCGTTGCAGCGGGCGGCGTTGGAGCGGGGGTTGGGGACGGAGCGAGGGGCCGAGACGGGGCCCGGGTCGGAAACAGGGCAGGGGGCGGAGACGGAGCAGGGCTTGGGGACGGAGCAGGGGTCGGGGCCGGCGTCCGAGCCGGTGTCCGGCTCAGCGACCGTGTCGGCCTGACCCCCTCGGCGGCTCCCGGCCTACCCCCTCGGCGCCCCCGGCCTAGCCTCTCAGCAGCTCGCGGACCGCCGCGAACGCCGCGTTCGCCGTGGCCGGGTCCGTGCCGGGGCCGGCGAGGGCGCTCATGGGGATCGGGGGGACCTCGGGGAGGCCGGGGCAGGGGGTGAGGCCGTCGGGGGCCTGGCCGACGGCGGCGAGGAGGGCGACGCCCTGGCCGGTGCGGGCGATGTCGAGGACGCCCGCGAGGTAGCCGGCGTCACCGACGACCGTCGCGGGGACGCCGTGCTCGGCGAGGGTGGAGATGGCGCGGCGGCGGATCGCGCAGGGGTCCTCGATGGCGACCAGCGGGACGGGCGCGGGGGCCGGGGGGCGCTGCCAGCCGGGGCGGGCGTGCCAGGTCAGCGGGAGGGCGCCGACCGGGGTGCCCTCCGTCGCCGCCGCTTCCGTGACGTACACCGCCACGTCGACCGTGCCGCGTTCCACCGCCTCGACGAGGCGGGCCGAGCGGTCGATGCGGTAGCGGACGCGGCAGCCGGGGCGGACCTCCTGGACGGCGGCGGTGAGGCGGGGCAGGAACTGGTCGGCGGCGTGCTCGGTGGAGCCGATCGTGACGGTGTCGCTCTCGATGTCGAGGAGCGTGCGGACGGCCTCGTCGTGGACGGCGAGGATACGGCGGGCCTGTTCGAGCAGGCCGCGCCCGGCCGGGGTGAAGCGGGTCCCCCGGCCCTCGCGTTCGACGATCCGGCGGCCGAGGGTCTTCTCCAGTTTCCGCACGTGCTGGCTGACCGCGGACTGGCTCAGGGCGAGCGCGTCGGCGGCGCGGTGGAATCCGCCGTGGTCGGCGATCGCGGTGAGGCTGCGCAGGGCCACTATGTCGAGCACGGGTCGGGACATGCCCTGACGGTAGCCGCCCGGCGTGATCGATCGCGACTGCTGATCGGTTTCGATATCGAATCGTCGTTGGACGCTTCCGGTCACGAACGGTCATCATGAACGCATGCTGTTCACGACCCCTTCCGCTGCCCTTCTGACGCAGCGCCGAGTCATCGACTTCGGCGTCGCGTGCAGCGCGCGCTGTCGCTGAACCTCTTCCTCCCCCGGCTGATCCGTACGCGCTGACCGGCGCGTGACGGCCGCTGTCCCCTGCGTTCTTTCTTCTTTCACGGGAGTGGTCCACCCATGCCCTCTGCCATCCCCTTCTCCTGGGACGAACCCGAAGGTCTCGCCGCGCGCGGCACGCTGATCGTGCTGGCCGGCCGCGGTGAACACGGCGGTGTGTACGAGCGGTTCGGCCGCCGGCTCGCCTTCGACGCCTACCGGGTCCGCGCCCTCGGCGACGCCTCCACCGACCCGGCGGTCCTCGACGAGGCCGCGAAACTCCTCGCGGACGAGTCGCTGCCGGGCCCGAAGGTCCTGGTCGGCTCCGACACGGGAGCCGCGTACGCCGCACAGCTCGCCGCCGCCCACCCGGGCGTGGCCGCGCTGATCCTCGCCGGTCTCCCCACCCGCCCCTGGAGCGCGGGGAGTTGGGAGGAGGAGGCCGAGGCCCGCACCGCCTGCCCGACCCACCGGGGCCGCCTCACGAACGACCCCGCCTTCCGCCGGGGAGCCCTCGACGCGGCCCCGGACACCCCACGCCTCGACCTGGTCGACGTCCCGGTCCTGGCCCTGCACGGCGCGGACGACACGGTGAGCCCCCTGGAGGCGGCCCGTGCCGTATACGACGGCCACGGCGCGGAGTTGGTGACGTTCCGGGGCGGCCGGCACGACGTCCTCAACGACGCCCTGCACCGTACGGCCGCCGCGACGGTCGTCCTCTTCCTGGAACGCCTGCGCCTCTCCCCCGACCTGACGCCGATCGCCGTCACCTCCGTCTCCGCCTCCGCCTCCGCCTCCGGGGAGCCCTCATGAGCGTCACGGTCTCCGTCGAGGAGCTGGCCGAGCAACTCGCCTCCCCCCGACCGCCGGTGGTCCTGGACGTCCGCTGGTCCCTGGGCGACCCGCACGGCCGCGCCCACTACGCCGACGCCCATATCCCGGGCGCCGTCTACGTCGACCTGGACACCGAGCTGGCCGCCCCGCCGACCCGCGAGGCCGGCCGCCACCCCCTCCCCGACCCCGCCGACTTCCAGGCGGCGGCCCGGAGTTGGGGCATCACCGAGGGCGCGCGGGTCGTGGTGTACGACGACCTCGGCAACACGGCGGCGGCACGGGCCTGGTGGCTGCTGCGCCATTCCGGTGTCACCGAAGTGTCCCTGCTGGACGGCGCGTTGGGCGCGTGGCGGGCGGCGGGTCTGCCGCTGGAGTCGGGCGTCCCGGCGGCCCCGGCCCCCGGTGACGTCGTCCTCACGTTCGGCGCGCTGCCCGTCACCGACGCGGACGGCGCCGACGAACTCGCCGCCGACGGGCTGCTGTTGGACGCGCGGGCCGGGGAACGCTACCGGGGCGAGGCCGAGCCGGTGGACCCGCGGGCCGGGCACATCCCGGGCGCGGTGTCGGCACCGACCGGGGAGAACCTCACGGCGGACGGGCGGTTCCGGCCGGCCGGGGAGCTGCGGAAGCGGTTCGAGGAGAAGGGCGCCGACGACACCGTACGGATCGGGGTGTACTGCGGGTCCGGGGTGACGGCCGCGCATCAGATCGCGGCGCTGGAGATCGCCGGGTTCCGCGCGGCGCTCTTCCCGGGGTCCTGGTCGGCGTGGTCGGCCGATCCGGAGCGGCCGGCGGCGACGGGCGGCGGTCCGGGGGGTGCGCCGTGACGGCGGTCGAGATCCCCTCCCCCACGGCGGACCGGGTCACGCTGCGCGGTACGGCGAAGTCGGCCCGCCGTCTCGACGTGCCGCGTTCCGTACGGCGTTCGGCGGGGCCGGTCGGGCTGGTGCTGCTGTGGTTCCTCACGTCGGCGACCGGGCTGCTGCCGGAGTCGGTGCTGGCCTCGCCGGTCGATGTCCTCGGGCAGGCCGTCGACCTGACGAGGTCCGGTGAACTGCCCAGCGCCATCGCGGCGTCGGGGCGGCGGGCGGCGACCGGGTTCGTGATCGGGGCCGTCGTCGCGCTCACGCTGGCGCTGCTGGCGGGCCTGTTCCGGCTCGGGGAGGACGTCATCGACTCCTCGATGGGCATGTTCCGGGCGATCCCGTGGGTCGGTCTGATCCCGCTGTTCATCGTCTGGTTCGGCATCGAGGAGACCCCGAAGATCGCACTGGTCGCCCTCGGGGTGACGTACCCGCTGTACTTCAACATCTACGGCGGTATCCGCTCGACGGACGCGGGGCTCGTGGAGGCCGCGCGGATGATGGGGCTCGGGCGGCTCGGGCTGATCCGGTACGTGATCCTGCCGAGTGCTCTGCCCGGTGCCCTCGTGGGGCTCCGGTACGCCCTCTCCACGGCCTGGCTGGCGCTGGTCTTCGCCGAGCAGGTCAACGCGGACGCCGGGCTCGGCTACCTGATGAGCAACGCGCAGCAGTACTTCCGCACGGACGTGATCGTGCTGTGCCTCGCCGTGTACGCGCTGCTGGGCCTCGCCTGCGACTTCGCGGTGCGGGTGCTGTCGCGCCGGCTGCTGCGATGGCGGGCCAACTTCGAGGGGGAGGCGTAGAGATGGGCAACAGCGTGGAGATCAGGGGGCTTTCGAAGTCCTTCGACGGCAACACGGTGCTGCACGACCTCCGGCTCGACATCCGGGACGGCGAGTTCGTGGCGCTGCTCGGGCACAGCGGGTGCGGGAAGTCGACGCTGCTGCGGATTCTCGCGGGGCTCGACGAGGAGATCGAGGGCGAGGTGACGGTCCCGCTGCGGCGCAGCGCGGCGTTTCAGTCGCCGCGCCTGCTGCCGTGGCTGAAGGTGTGGCGCAACGTCGTCCTCGGGCTGCCGGGGCGGGCGGACCGCGCGCTCGCCGAGCGGGCTCTCGGCGAGGTCGGGATCGCCGAGCGGGCCGACGTGTGGCCGAAGACGCTCTCCGGGGGCCAGGCCCAACGCGTGTCGCTGGCACGGGCGTTGGTGCGCGAACCCGAACTCCTGCTGCTGGACGAGCCGTTCGGGGCACTGGACGCGCTGACCCGCGGCAAGGTGCAGCAACTCGTCGCCCAGCTCTGGCAGTCGCACGGCTGCGCGATTCTCCTCGTCACGCACGACGTGGAGGAGGCGCTGCTCCTCGCGGACCGGATTCTCGTCATGGACGAGGGCCGGATCGCGCACGAACTCACCGTGGACCTCCCCCGCCCCCGCGACCTCACCGCCCCCGACTTCGTGTCCCTGCGCGCCCGGCTCCTGGGCTGGCTCGGCGTCACCCGCACTCTGGAAGGAACTCCCTCGTGATCCGCAGACTCACCGCCGCCGCCCTCACCCTCACCGCCCTGCTGTCGCTGACCGCCTGCGGCGGCGACGCGGACGCCTCCTCGGCCAAGGGCCGGGTCACACTGACGATCGGCGACCAGGCCAAGACGCTCCAGACGATCGTCGCCGCGTCCGGCGCGCTCAAGGGCGCCGACTACCAGGTGAAGTGGGCCGAGTTCGAGGGCGCGGCCCCTCTCTTCCAGGCCGTCCAGGCGGGCGCCGCCGACACGACATTCGCGGCCGACCTGCCGACGCTCCAGGCGCTCAGCGGGGGCGTCAAGTTCAAGAACGTCGCCGCGCTGAAGAACGACGGACGGCACGTCGGGATCGTCGCCCGCAAGGACTCGGGCATCGACAGCGTGGCCGACCTGAAGGGACAGAAGGTCGTCGTCTCCTCCGCGAAGGGCAGCATCGCCGAGTACCTCCTCGCGAACGCCCTCCGGCAGGCGGGGCTGAAGTACTCGGACGTGCAGGTGCAGTACCTCCTGCCGACCGACGCGCAGGCCGCGTTCGCCTCCGGGAAGATCAAGGTCTGGGCGGTCTTCGGGGTCTACCAGGCCGTCGCCCTCGAACAGGGCGGCAAGCTCCTCATCGACGGCGCCGACGGCCGGGTCAGCGGATACGGCTTCATCGGCGCCTCCGACAAGGCCCTCGCGGACACCGCGAAGAAGACCGCGCTCGGCGACTTCCTCAAGCGGCTCGGTACGGCCCTGAAGTGGACCAGCACCCACCAGGACGCCTACGCGCAGGCCATCCAGGACCGCAACGGCGCGGACGCGTCGGTGGCCAGGACCCTGGCGTCCGCCGCGTACAGCCAAGTCCTGCCCGTCACACCGGAGATCGACCGGACCGTGCAGGGCGTGGCCGACCTCATGAACGGGATCGGGGTCCTGGAACCCAACGTCGACGTGGCCTCCGCCGCCGACACGTCCGTCCTCAAGTGAGCCGTTTCCCCTAGGGAGTTGACCATGCCTGTCGAGTTCATCAGCGCCGTCCACACCGACGCGGGCGCCTCCGGCCCCGCCGCCTCCAGCCGTACCGGCCTCGACGTCGGCCATCTCCGCAGGTACGCGCGGGCGTTGGACGACGGCGGCTTCGACCACACGCTCGTCGCCTACCACTCCGCGTCCCCCGACGCGTTCCAGATCGCCCAGTTCGTCGCCACGCACACGGAACGCGTCCGGCCGATCCTGGCCCACCGGCCGGGCGTCGTCTTCCCCACCCACGCGTCCCGCGCGCTCGCCACGCTGGATCAGATCAGCCGGGGGCGGCTGACCGTGCACATCATCTCCGGGGGCAGCGAGGAGGAGCAGCGGCGGGAGGGCGACTATCTCAACAAGGCAGAACGGTACGAGCGTTCGGACGAATACATCCAGATCCTGCGCAAGGTGTGGGAGTCCGAGGGGCCCGTCTCGCACGAGGGGAAGTACTTCCGGTTCGAGGGGTACCACTCCGACGTCAAGCCGGTGAACGGGCTCATCCCGATCTCCGTCGGCGGGTCCTCGCAGGACGCGTACCGGGTCGGCGGGCAGCAGGGGGACATCTTCGGGCTGTGGGGTGAGCCGCTCAAGGAGACGGCGGAGCAGATCTCCGCCGTGAACGCCGTCGCCGACGCGGCGGGGCGCCCTCGCCCCCGTATCTGGGTCTCCTTCCGGCCGATCATCGCCCCCACGGACGAACTCGCCTGGGAGAAGGCGCACCGGACCCTCGGCGTGCTCAAGGACCAGGCGCGGAACACGGAGTTGCTGCGGCACTACCGGACCGACGGGCGTCCGGCGAACGTCGGTTCGCAGCGGCTCCTCGACATCGCCGAGCGGGGGGAGGTCCACGACCGCTGCCTGTGGACGGCGCCGGCCGTCGCGACCAACGCGGCCGGTGCGTCCACGGCGTTGGTGGGGTCGCCGGAGACCGTGGCGAAGGCGTTGCTGGACTACGTGGACATCGGGTGCGAGCTGCTGTCGATCCGGGGGTACGACCCGCTGAACGACGCGATCGACTATGCGCGGTTCGTTCTGCCGCTGGTTCGGCAGGAGTTGGCGCGTCGGCCGGAGGCGGGGTTCAAGGCCGCCTAGGCGGAGGGGTTCAACTGCCGGTGAGCGACTGCCGGTTCGTCGTGGCTGATCGCGCAGTTCCCCGCGCCCCTAAAAGACAAGAGACATCGGTCCCCCCCTATTCATGAGGAGCCCTCCATGCCCTCCCGCCGTCTCCCCCGCGCCTCCCTTCTCCTCGCCACCCTCCTCCTGCCGTTGGCCACCGCCTGCGGCGGCGATGCTCAGGCCGATTCCGATGTCACCCTCCGCGTCGGCGCCACCGGCTGGAAGGTGGAGGAGGCCGTCCTCAAGTTCGCCCACCTCGACGACACCCCCTACGACGTGAAGTGGAGCCTCTTCCAGGGCGGCGACAAGCAGCTCGAAGCCGTTCGGGCCGGGGCCCTCGACCTCGCCTCCTCCAGCGAGATCCCGCCGGTCTTCGCGGCGGCCGACGGGAAGCCCAACTTCAAAGTCGTGGCGGTCCAGTTGGGGGCCACGCTCAATCAGGAGGTCGTCGTCCCGAAGGGTTCGAAGGTGACCGACATCGCCGATCTGAAGGGGAAGACCGTCGGGTACGTCAAGAACACCACCGCGCATTACTTCCTGTACGAACTGCTGAAGCAGGCCGGTCTCAAGTGGACCGACGTGGACGCCAAACCCCTCCTCCCCAACGACGGACTGGCCGCGCTGAACGGCGGCTCGATCGACGCGTTCGCGTCGTACGGGACGTCGGTCATCACGGCGCACCAGCAGGGCGCGACGACCGTCGGCTCGGGCGCGGACATCCTCTCGGGCAACTTCCTGTGGTCCGCGAAGGACAGCGTGCTGAAGAGCGGGAAGCAGAAGGAGGCCGCCGCGGACCTGATCGCCCGCATCTCGAAGGCGTACGCGTACGTCCGGGACGGCAGGGAGGCGGAGTTCGCGAAGGTCATCGCGCGGAACACGCACCAGCCGCTCGCGCAGGCCGAGGCCGACCTCGTCGCCCAGCAGAAGCAACGCCCCACGCGGGCCCGGACGGTGGACGCGGCGGCGACCGCGTCGGAGCAGAAGGTGGCGGACGTGTTCACGGAACTCGGCGCGCTCGACTCCCGCCTGGACGTCGCCTCGTTCTGGACGACGGACCTCAACTCCGAGCTGGAGAAGGCCCTGTGACCGAGCGCATCGCGGAACTCGCCGCCGAGTACGACCGCTCCGCCGCCTTCCCCGCCGAGTCGCTGCGCATCGCCCACACCGCGGGCCTGCTGACGGCGACCGTCGGGGAGCGGTACGGCGGTCAGGGCGCGGGCGTCGAGGAGTCGGCGCGCATCCTGCACCGGCTGGGCCGCCTCGACCCGTCGGTGGCGCTCATCGCGGCGATGACGCTGGCGACGCACGCGCGGCAGGCGGAGCACCCGCACTGGCCTGCGGAGCTGTACGCGCGGGTGGTGAAGGAGTCGTTCGCGCGGCCGGTGCACATCAACCACGCGCGCGCGGAGCCCGAGCTGGGCTCCCCGGCGCGGGGCGGGCTGCCGGCGACGCGGGCCCGGCGGACCGCCGGGGGGTGGGCGATCGAGGGGACCAAGCGGTTCGTGACCGGCGCGGAGGGGCTGGACTGGTTCCTGGTGTGGGCGACGACCGACGAGGCGGAGCCCCGGGTGGGGACGTTCCTGGTGCCAGGCGGCTCCCCGGGGGTCGGGATCAGCGGGCGCTGGGACCAGTTGGGGCTGCGGGCGAGCGGGAGCCACGACGTGACGTTCCGGGGCGTCGAGGTGCCCTACGAGCACGTGATCGGGCTCGGGCCGTACGGTCCCGCCGCCGAGCAGGACAACCGGGCAGGGGCGGCGCTGCATCTGCCGCTCGCGGCGCTGTACCTGGGGGTGGCGCGGGCGGCGCAGGACTTCTTCCGGACCTTCGCGCACGCGCGTGTGCCGGCCAACCTGGGGCATCCGGTGGCGCGTACGGAGCGGTTCCGGCGGGCGGCCGGGGAGATCGAGGTGCTGTTGGACGGTGCCGAGGAGCTGGTGTTCGGCGGGGCGGCGCGGCTCGACGCCGGGGACTCGTCGTACACGCCGGAGCAGGCCCTCGGGGCGCGGGTCCTGGCGGACCGGCACGGGGTCGCGGCGGTGGGGCTGGCGGTACGGCTGCTGGGGAATCCGGGGCTGGCCCGGGGGAACCCGCTGGAGCGGCACTTCCGGGACGTGCAGTGCGCGCCGGTGCACGCGCCGCAGGAGGACGTGTCGCTGCTGGCGATCGGCGGGAAGGCGCTGGGGCTGTGAACAAGCCGATCCCCACGGGCACGCCGATTCCCACGGATACGCCGGTCCCCGCAAGTACGCCTACGGCTACGCCGGCCTCCACACCGACGTCGGCACCCCCGGCCTCCCCCGCCGTCGCCCCCGCCCAGGTGCTCGGCCTCCTCGCCCGCGACCTCCCGCCGGACCGGCTCGCCACCGACCCCCGGGTCCTCGCCGCGCACTCCACCGACCGCTCGGGGACCCGGCCGGACGGCCTGCCGCTGGCGGTGGTGCACGCACGCCGCGTGCAGGACGTCAGCACGGTGCTGCGACACGCCCACTCCCTGGGCGTGCCGGTCGTCCCCCGGGGCGCCGGGACCGGCCTCTCCGGGGGCGCGTCGGCCGGTGAGGGCTCTCTGGTGCTCGACCTGTCGGGCCTGGACCGCGTCCTCGAACTCGCCGTCGAGGACCAGCTCGCGGTCGTCGAGGCGGGTGTCGTCACGGCCGACCTGGACCGGGCGGCGGGTGCGCACGGTCTGCGGTACGCGCCCGATCCGGCGAGCGCCGCGTGGTCGACGATCGGCGGGAACATCGCGACGAACGCGGGCGGGCTGCGGTGCGCGAAGTACGGGGTGACCCGGGACAGCGTGCTCGGCCTGGAGGCGGTCCTCGCGGACGGGACGGTCGTCCGGACGGGCCGCCGTACCGTCAAGGGGGTCACCGGGTACGACCTGACGGCGCTGCTGACCGGGTCGGAGGGGACCCTCGCGGTGATCACGTCGGCGACCGTGCGGCTGCGGCCGGTGCCGGTCGCGTCGGCGACGCTGGCGGCGTGGTTCGCGTCGTTCGAGGCGGCGGCCGAGGCGTCGTACGCGATCGCCCGCGCGGGCGTCGTCCCGGCGCTCGCGGAGCTGCTGGACGGGCCGGTGCTGGAGGCGGTCGACCCGGCGCTCAGGGCGCGCGGGGAGGCGTTGCTGGTGGTGCAGTGCGACGGGGCCGGCGCGGGGGTGGAGGCGGCGGCGGTCGCGGAGGTGCTGGCGCCGCTCGCGACGGCCGTGGAGCGCACCGAGGACCCGGCGGAGGCGGAGGCGCTGCTCGCGGCGCGCAGGCAGGCGCTGCCCGCGCTGGAGCGGCTGGGGCGGCCGTTGATCGAGGACATCGCCGTCCCCCGGTCGCGGCTCGCGGAGGCGGCCCGGGAGATCCGGACGATCTCGGCGCGCCACGGCGTCCCGGTGTTCACGCTCGCCCACGCGGCGGACGGCAACCTGCACCCGATCGTCGTCGTGGACCCGTCCCTGGACCGGCTCCCGGACGCCGCCTGGGAGGCCGCCGGGGAGATCTTCGCGCTGGCGCTGCGGCTGGGCGGGACGCTCACCGGGGAGCACGGCGTGGGCGTCCTGAAGCGGCAGTGGGTCGCGGAGGAGCTGGGACCGGCCGCGTACGGGCTCCACCGGCGGGTGAAGGAGGCGCTGGACCCGCTGGGCATCCTGAACCCGGGGAAGGGGTTCTGAGCCGCCCGAGGCCCGCTCGGAGCCCCTTCCCCGGGAAGCTCACCGCCCCAGCAGTGCCCGTACCCCCGCCACCGTCGTCACCTTGATGAGCGGCTGGTAGAGGTCCATCACGTCGAGCGCCTTCGCGTGGGCCGTGTCGTTGGCGCCGGCGCAGGCGTCGGCCGCGACGAGGACCTCGACGCCCGCGTCGGCGGCGGCGAGGGCGGTGGACAGGACGCAGCAGTCGGTGCTGACGCCGGCCAGGACGAGCCGGCCGTGGGGGGCGACGCGGGCGGCGAGTTCCGGGGTCCACTTGCCGAAGGCGGAGCCGTCCAGGACATGGGGGGCCAGGTCGCAGAAACCGTCCGTCAGATGCCACAGCGGCGCGTCGGGCGGCTGGAGGGCGAACGGCCATTGCGCGTAGTACGCGCGCCACGCGCCGGACGGCTCCCCGGGGGCGACGAACCGGGTGAACGTCACCGCGTCGCCGAAGGCCGACAGCAGGCGCCGTACGCCGGTCGCGGCCTCCCGGTAGCGGGGGACGGACCAGGGGCTCGTGGGGTCGGCGAAGACGTGCTGCATGTCGATGACGGCGAGGTGGGTCATATCGCGGCCTCCCTGGCGTGCGCACGGGCCGGGGCGGTGCTGCTGTGCTGCGGGTCCGTCATCGTCAGCTGTCTGCCTGTCTTCCGGGGCGGGCGCGAGGGGTCGTCCGGATCAGTCCTACCCGGCCGGGGGCCCTCGCGACCGCGCGGATCTCAGGCTCCCATCTCGGTCCAGGCGAACCCGTCGGCGCGCAGCCCGCGCGCGATGGCGGCGGCAGCGGCGTGCAGGTGGGGCGCGGTGCGGGCGGGCTGCACGCTCTCCGGGGGCCCGACGACGCCGATCGCGGCGACGACGCTCCCGCGCGCGTCCCGGACGGGTACCGCGTGGCTGCTGCGTCCCGGAGTGAACGTGCCGTGGACGAGCGCGTGCCCCTCCCGGCGCACCCGTACGAGGCCGCGGCGCAGTTCGCTGACGTCGGTGACGGTGGCCGGGGTGCAGGCGCGCAGGGGCGGCACCAGGGCCTCCTGCTGGGCGGTCTCGCCCGCGTGGGCGAGGAGGATCAGGCCGACGGCGGTGGCGTGCAGGGGGAGGCGGCGGCGTTCGCCGGGGCCGCAGGGCCCGTGGTGGCTGTCGTCGCCGACGAAGGCCAGGCAGACGCTCTCGCAGCCGTCGCGGATGGCGATGACGGCGGAGGCCGAGGTCTGCTGGTGCAGGGCCACCAGGTGGGGGTGGGCGGCGTCGACGACGTGGGAGGCGCGCGGCGCGAGGGAGGCGGTCTCCCACAGGCGCAGGCCGATGCTGTAGCCGCCGTCGGCGGAGCGTTCCAGGGCGCCCCAGGCGTGGAGTTTGTTCACGATGCGGTAGACCGTGGCGACGGGCAGTCCGCAGCGGCGGCTGATGTCGCTGAGGGACAGCGTCCGGCTGTCCGGGTCGAAGGCGGCAAGGATGCTCAGCGTCCGGTCGACGACCGAACGCTCCGGGGAGGAGTGGGGAGTGGTCATCCCGTTCAGATTCCTTTCACCTTCATGGCAAGGGTGCTCAGGAGACGCGTGTTGACACGTGCGCGCACCAAGCAGCACGTGAGGAACCAGAGGTGAGATCCGGCATCGGGCGACCACGTCTATGATTGAACCCTCAAGCGCAAGGAGAAAGGTCGATTCCGGAACGCCCATGGTCGATTTCGCATCGTTACCGATCCCTGTCGTCCCCTTCACTCCCGCGTGCAGGCCGGGGCTCGGTCTCGCGCTCACGACTCTGGGCGCGCTGCGCGGCTTCGGGGACCCTGAGTTCTTCGCGGCTCCGCATCGGCTCGACTTCCATCAGATCCTGCTGGTGACGGAGGGAAGCGGAACCTACTCCATCGATTCCGAGTGCTTCGCGTGCCGTCCCGGGACGCTGCTGTGGACCCGCCCCAACCAGGTGATCGCGTTCACGCCGCAATCGGACATGGACGCGGCGGTCATCATGTTCACGGAGTCGTTCCCGCTGCGCATGAGCGCGCACATGGCGATGCTGGACGACGTCCTGCGGCCCTCGCACTGGCGGCTGCGCAGCGACGAACTCGTCGCGTTCCGGCGGGTGCTGGACATGCTGGAGGAGGAGTTCGAGCGGCCCGACCAGGGGCTCGGCGAGGAACTGCTCAAGCATCTGCTGGCCGTCGTCCTGCTCCACATCGACCAGATGTGCCGGCTGCGCCACAAGGAAGTGGGCGCCTTCAGCGGCGAGTACGGCGAACTGTTCCTGCGTTTCCGCCGCGAGCTGGACCGTTCGTACCGCACGACCCGGCTGGTCGAGGAGTACGCGGAGGCGTTGAACTGCTCCACGCGCGCGTTGTCACGCGCCTGCCGGGCGATCGCCGGGACGTCCACGAAGGACGTGATCGACGCCCGGGTGGCGCTGGAGGCGCGCCGGCTGCTGATGCACACGGACCTGCCGATCAACGCGATCGCGCGGCAGCTCGGATTCTCCGAGGTGACCAACTTCGGCAAGTTCTTCGTACGGCGCGTGAATATGACACCGGGGGCCTTCCGGCGCGAGTCGAAACGCGCTTGATCGTTCGGCCGCTCCATTAAGCGGCGGTCTACGCCCGTAAACCAGGATTTCTTTTCCACTCTTCGGAAGAACGCTTGTTCCGGATTCGGCGACGTGGCAAAACTGGGCCCTGCGTGCTTCGGGCGACCAACCGTGGCACGAGCCTTCCCGAACGAGGCGGCACGACGGGGCCGAGGCGTCCCATGTCCTCGGCCCCGCGTGTCAGGCGGCTGCCGTCGCCGCCTCCCGGGTGTGCCGCGCGGCGGTCCACCAGCCGGGGTGGTCGCGGTACCAGCGGACCGTGTCCGCGAGCCCCCGGTCGAAGGAGACGGCCGGCGTCCAGCCGAGTTCCTCGCGCAGCCGGCTGTCGTCGAGCGCGCGCCGGGGTGTGCCGGTGTCGCGGTGGTGTGCCGCGCGCGTGCCGGTGAGGGTGTGCAGCCGTTCGGTGAGGGCGGCGGGCGCGACCGGTTCACCGCCGACGTGGTAGGTCTCCCCCGCGCGGCCCCGGTTGAGGACCAGGTGGACGGCCCGGCAGTGGTCGTCGACGTGCAGCCACTCGGACGGTCCCGGGCGGTCCTCGCGTCCCCGGGGGCGGGTGCCCTCCAGGAGGGCGGTCAGCCTGCGGGGCAGCGGGCGGTCCGGGTGCTGGCGGGGTCCGTAGCAGGGGGCGGAGCGGGTGACGGACAGGTCGACGCCGTGGGTGTGCCAGGCGGAGCGGGCGACGAGGTCGGCGGCGGCCCGGGAGGCCGCGTACGGCGTGTCGGGGCGCAGGGGCTGGTCCTCCGTCCAGGGGCCGCCGTCCGTGCGCGGGCCGTACACGTCGGCCGTGGAGACGACGACCGTCCGCTCGACGCCGCTGCCGCGCAGGGCGTCGAGGAGGGTGTGGGTGCCCAGCACGTTGGTGCGGACGAGTTCCGCGGTGTCCGCGTGCGTGGCGTCGGCGAAGTGGACGACGGCGTCGTGTCCGGGGAGCAGTTCCCGCAGCAGGAACGGGTCGCCGACGTCGCCCCGGACGGCCTCCACGCGCGCGTGGCGCCGCGGTACGGGCCGTAGGTCGAAGGCGGTGACCCGGGCCCCCTCCCAGCCGCGGTAGGCGTCGGCCAGGAGGGCGTCGACGAAGTGGGAGCCGGCGAACCCGGCGGCCCCGGTGACGAGGATTCTCACGCGCGGCCCCCCGGGCGGTGCGCGGCGACGAGCCGCTCCAGGACGGGGACGACGTCCCGGGGCGCCGGTGCGGCGAGCGTCTCCTCGTAGAGGCGGCGGGCGCCCTCCTTGAAGGACGGTTCGTCCAGGAGGCGCGTCAACTGCTTGAACAGGGTGTCCGGGTCGAGGGCGTCGGTGTCGGCGACGAGGCCCGCGCCGGTCTTCTCGACGTACCGGGCGGTCTGCGGTTCGTCCCAGGCGACGACCGGGACGACGAGCTGGGGCACCTGGTGGGCGACGGCGGCGGTGAACGTGCCGGTGCCGCCCTGGTGGACGATCGCGGACGTCGTCGGCAGGACCTGGTTGAGGGGGATGTAGTCGACCGTGCGGACGTTGGCGGGCAGTGTGCCCTCGCCGGCCGACCCGCCCCTGCCGAGGGTCGCGACGACCTCCACGTCGAGTTCCGCGACGCGCTCCAGGAACTCCGGTGCGGGGAAGGTGCTGTGCCCGCCGATCATCCGGCGGCTGACGCCGAAGGTGAGGACCACGCGCGGGCGCTCCGGGGCGCCGTGCAGCCAGTCGGGCAGCGGGGAGGAGCCGTTGAAGGGCAGGCGGCGCACCGGGATCGCGGGCAGCCGCAGCGGGGGCCGCATCGAGGGCGGGACGAGGTCGAGGGTCCAGCGGCCGAGGAGGATGTCGTCGGTGAGGTCGAGGCCGTGGCGGGCGAGGTGGGGGTCGAGCCAGTTCAGCCAGGTGTGGCGGCCGGGGGTCTCGGCCTCGGTGAGTTCGTGGAGGGCGGCGATGCTGTCGAGGCCCCAGACGAGGCGGGCGTGGGGGGTGTCCGTCACGCGCGCGGCGATCGCCGCGGGGATCATCAGCTTGTCCCACAGGATCAGGTCGGGCCGCCAGGAGCGGGTGAAGGCGATCAGCTCGTCGAGGAACGAGCCGTCCTCGCCGGTGTCCGGGTAGGCGAAGGAGAACATGCCGCCGAGGAGGGCGCGGGCGGCGTGCCAGTCGGCCGCCTCGCCGGGGTGGGCCGGGTCGAAGCGCCAGGCGTCGGCGAAGGCCATCAGCCCCTGCTGCATGGCCTCCGGGGGCGGCCCGTCGGCCGCGGGGCCGAGCGGTACGGCGGTCAGGCCGGCCTCGGTGATGTTGTGGACGATCTCCGGGTCGAGGGCGCCTTCCTGGCAGGCCACGACGACCTCGTGCCCGGCGCCCTGGAGCGCGTGCGCGAGGGGGACCATCGTGTGCAGGTGGGCGGTCGCGGGGAACAGCGTGAACAGGACGCGCATGGCGGGGCTCCGATCGGGTGAGGTCGGTCGAGGGGGGTCAGTCGAGGCTGAGCAGGCTCTGCGCGGTGAAGGGGCGCAGGTCGTCGTGGCGGCCGTCGCGCAGCTTGGCGGGCCAGCCGGGGTCGGACAGCAGCAGCCGGCCGACGGCGACGAGGTCGAACTCGTCGCGTTCCAGGCGGTCGACCAGCCCCGCGAGGTCGGCGTTGTCGGCGCCCTTGCCCTCGATGAGGGTGGTGAGGAACTCGCTGCCGGTCAGGCCCACCGAGCCGACGGCGATCGTCGGCAGGCCGGTGAGTTTGCGGACCCAGCCGGCGAGGCTCAGTTCGGAGCCGGTGCCGGGGAAGCCGGGCAGCCAGAACCGGCGGGCCGAGCAGTCCAGGACGTCCACCCCGGCGCGCACGATCGGGTCGAGCAGTTCCGCGAGCTCCTCCGGCCCCGAGGCGAGCCGGGCGTCGAAGTCGTTCACCGTCCAGTGGGAGATCCGCAGGATCACCGGGAAGTCGGGGCCGACGGCCGCCCGGCAGGCGGCGACGACCTCGGCGGCGAACCGGGTGCGGCCCTGGAGGCCGCCGCCGTACCCGTCGGTGCGGGGGTTGGTCTCGGGGCGCAGGAACTGGTCGATCAGGTAGCCGTGGCCGCCGTGGAGTGCGAGGCCGTCGAAGCCGAGGCGCCGGGCGTCGGCGGCGGCCCGGCCGAAGGCGGCGACGATCTCGGCGATCCCGGACTCGGTGAGGGTCGCCGGGCCGACGGCCGGGACGTGCGGGTCGGGCACGTCGTCGCCCTTGCGTTCGAGCCCGGCGTGCCACAGCTGGGGGACGATCCGGCCGCCCGCCGCGTGCACCTCCTCGACGACCCGGGCCCAGCCCGCGAGGGCGTCCTCGCCGTGGAAGCGGGGCACGGTCGGCGTCGGCGCGGACGCCGGGTGGCCGACGACGGTGCCCTCGGTGACGATCAGGCCCGCCCCGCCCCTGGCCCGGCGCGCGTAGTAGGCGGCGATCTCGGGGCCGGGGACCCCGCCCGGCGAGAAGTTGCGGGTCATCGGCGACATCACGATCCGGTTCGGAAGATTCAGGGAGCCGATCGAGAAAGGCCGGAACAACGCGGAGGTGTCAGTCGTTTCGGGCATAAGGGTGCTCCTGGGGAGGGCGGTGGGGCGGATGGGGTCAGGCGAGAGCGGCGGTCCGCGCGGTGTCCTCGTACGCGAGGTCGACGGCGTGCGCGAGGCTCATCCGGGTCGGCAGGCCGAAGATGTCGACGACGGTGGCGAGCCGTTCCTCGATCGTCCCGCCGACGACGTGGTAGGGGATCGCGAGCTCGTCCAGGCTGGTGCGCAGCAGTTCGTCGGACATCCGCCGGAACCGCTCCGAGACGGGCCGGTGACCGTCCTCGACGAGGCCGAACTCGACGGGCAGGTGCACGAAGACGTCGTACGCCTGGCGCGCGTGCCGCTTGAGGACGGCGCCCATGGAGTCGACGACCTCCTCGTAGAAGTCGGGCGGCGCGGCGGTCGCGTCGTAGCCGTCGGTGGGGTGGATGCCCGCGCGGACGCGTACCTTCCCGTAGACCCACTCGTGCAGCGAGGAGCCGTCGGAGAGGAACCCTCCGGCGAGGCGGGACTCGTGGACGGCGCGCTCGGTGTAGCGCTGGATGCCGAGCTGGATCAGCTCGGGCGCCGAGCACTCTTCGAGCCGTTTGCCGGGGAGGGCGTCGGCGAGGATCTCGCGCATGGTGCGCGCGTGCGTGCGGGGGATGCCGGTGAGGTGGGCGAGGGCGATCGTGGTGGTGGTCTTGCCGGTGCAGTAGGTGCCGGAGACGGCGATCCTGCGCGCCGGTACGGGAGAGGTCATCGCGTTCCTCGGTCGGGGAGTCGGTGGGTCACCGAGAAGGTGCCGGTGATGCCGTGGAAGCCGTAGGCCAGGTCGCAGACCCGCCACCGGTCGGCGTCGATGTCGACGAGCCGGGTGTCCGCCACCCGCGCGTGCACCGGGAAGGCGCGGTCCACGGCGCGCAGCGGCAGGTCGGTGGCGAGTTCGGCGCGGCGCAGCCAGAGGGTGTCGCTGCCCCCGCGCGTGAGGCCGTCGAGTTCGTACATCAGCACCTGGGCGAGCTGGCCCATGACGGCGATCGCGTCGACCATCGAGGCGCTCGGCGCGTACGCGGCCTCCAGTCCGGTGCCGGCGCTCTCGCCGGGCGCCGGGGTCAGGGCCGCCTCGGCGTCCGCGCGGCCGGCCGCGGCGTCGACGGCGAGGCGGGTGACGCGGTGGGCGCGGTGCCGGAACAGCTCCGCGTAGTACTGCCCCGCCGGGTCGCCGAGCGCCGTGTCCGCGTCCTCGTACAGCGCGTCCTGCGGCGGGCGGTAGCCGTCCTGGTCCTCGTGCTGGACCTCGCAGCGCACGTCCATCGAGCCGATGGAGACCCGGACGACGGAGGTGCGCAGCCCGTCCGCGACGGTGACGGACTCGGCGGGGCGGGCCGTGCCGTGCACCGGGAGACGCGCGAGGTCTTCCTGGGGACGGCCGCCGGCCCGGATCACGACCCGGCGCAGCCACATCCGGGAGCGGGCGCCCGTGTCGAGGACGTAGGCGTGGGTGAGGAGGAGTTCGGCGGTCCGCGCGGCGAGGACGAGCGCGTCGATGCTGCTGAGGTGCGGGACGAGACCGCCGGTGCCCTTCGCGGACCAGTCCGCCGGGTAGGCCACCGACGCGGTCGCGGTGACCTCCGTGGACTCCTGGTCACCGGTCAGGGCGAGCGCGGTCAGGCGCTGGCGCACGCGCCGGAAGCCGCTGCCGAAGAACCTCTCTCCGGCGGGGCCCAGGTAGTCCTGGATGTCCCCGACGACCAGTGGTCCGGCGGTCACCAGCGCCTCCCGGGGGCGGGACGGGGGCGGTTGAGGTGCGGGGCGGTCATCACCGCCATGAACATCTCGTGCGTGGTGGGGAGTTCGGGGTCCGGGGGCGGCGGGACGGGCACCGGGGCGGGGGACGGCGTGGGCATGGGGGGCTCCTGCGGGGGCGGGTGGCTGGGGAGCGGGCATGCGGGGGCGGAGGCGGGGACGGGCGGGGCGGCGGCTGCCGTCGGGCGCGGGGGCCGGGTGAGCGGCCGGGCGGAAGGCCGGGCGGGGTGCCGGACGGGGTACCGGGGGTCAGTGCCCGGGTACCGGGGCGGCGGTCGCCAGGAGGGCTTCGGCGACGGCCGCGTGGTCGGGGCCCTCGGGTTCGTCGAGGCGGGCCCACAGGTCGCGCAGGCGGGCCTCGGCGGCGGTGCAGTGGATGTCCGTGAGGTCCTGGTCGCCGTCGTGCGCGGTGGCGGCCAGGACGGCGGCGGTGCCGAGGAGTTCACGGGCGACGAGGCCGAGGAGGAGCAGCGGGTACTGGCGGCTGCGGGGCTCGGAGGCGACGGCGCCGGCGACCGTGCGGGCGGCTGCGGGGAAGCGGGCGAGGTGGGCGGTGAGGGTGTCGAGGTGGTGGAGGTTGCGGGGGGACAGGAGGGTGCGGGGGGACGGCTCGCCCTCGACAGGGCCCGCGCCGGGTTCGTCCGGAGTGTCGGGGGCGTCCGGCGTGTCCGCAGCAGCGGGGGCGGCCGAGGTGTCCGGGTTGCCGTGCGCCTGCCCGGCGAGCAGCGCGTTCGCCGCCTGGACGTCGGACAGGAAGTCCACGCCGCCCGCCGTGCGCAGGACGCGGGCGTCCCGGTAGGCGCGTTCCAGGGGCACCGGGAGAGCGCCCCGGGCCCGCTTGGAGCGGGCCGTCTCCATGCCCTCGCCGCCCATCAGGGAGAGCGTGCGGTCGACGACCCGCGCGCAGGCGTCCGTGCAGATGTTCCGGGCGGCGTGGCGGTCGAACCAGCGGTCCTGCGGGGCGGGGCCGCCGAGACTCCAGCGGATCACGCTGTCCATGAGCCGGACGTCGGCGGCGTTCTCGGCGAGCGTGCGGCGGGTGAGGTCGTACTCCCCGAGGCCCGCCCCGTCGATCTTCCGGCGCGCGGTGAACTCCACCGACCAGCGCAGGCAGTTGCGGGCGATGGCCAGCGCGGGGGCGGCCTGGATGAGGAGGCGGGCCGTCATCACCGCCGACGCGAACCTCGGGGTGCGCCGGGGATCGCCCTCCGGGACGGTGACGAGGTGCTCCTCGGGCACCCGGACGCCGTTCAGGGTGAGCCGCCCGTTCGGCAGACCCCGTACGCCGAGGTGCTCCAGTTCGTCCTCGACGCGGAAGCCGGGGTCGGTGGTGTCGACGACGGCGAGACCGACGCGCGGGGCGTGGGCGTCGCCCCGGACGGTCACGGTGACGCCGAGGAGGGTCGCGACGGGGCCGTTGCTGATGAACAGCTTCTCGCCGTCCAGGACGTAGCCGTCGCCGTCGAAGGCGGGCGTCGCCGTGACCGTCGGCCACCGGTTGCCCTGGCCCTCGGGGTCGGTGTCGGCCCAGCCGGAGATCATGCCGGAGGCGATGTGCCGGCGGATCAGGTCGCGCAGCGGGCCGTCCGGCAGCGCGGGGAGGAGGGAGGCGCCGACGCCGATGCCGTTGTGCACGCCGAGGAGGAAGCCGACGGCCGCGGAGCGGGTGGCCGCCGCCTCGACGACGCGGAACACGTCGTACGTGCCGAGGGCGAGCCCGCCGAGCTCCTCGTCGGCGCCGAGCCTGAACGCGCCCACGTCGTGCAGCGACTTGAGGAAGCCTTCGGGCAGCTCGCCGTCCCGTTCGACGGTTTCGAGGTCGGTCTGCGTGTCGAGGAACGTGAGGAGCCTCGCGGCGGCGGCGTCGGCCCTGAGGCTCGCCGCGCGGTCGAGGCGCGGCCGGGTGGTCCAGCCCGCCCAGTCGGGGCGGCCGTCGAGCAGGGCGGTCAGGAAGGTGGGGGTCTCGGCCGGCGCGGGGTCGCCGGTGCCCGTGGTGTCCGTCGTCATCTACAGCCCCCGTACCTGTCCGGAGACCGTCTCGTCCGCCGTGCGGATCGTGTCGAGGAGGCCGTGCAGGCGCAGGCCGGTCTCGAAGTCGGGGACCGTGCGGGAGCCGGTGCGGATGTCGGCGGCGAGCGCGGAGTACAGCTCGGCGACGTTGCGTACGGCGGTGGCGGGGACGTCGGGGGTGGCGCGGTCCGGGGGTGTGTCGACGTGCCGCCAGGCGGCGCCGGGTGCGGCCGTCTCGTACAGGTGGATGTCGCTGACCTGGATGCCGTGCCCCGCCGCGGGCCCCTCGGAGACGACGGCGAGGCTGCCCCGGGTGCCGGAGAACTCCAGACGGGTGCGGGCGTCGCCGCTCTTGCCGTCGTGGATGTGGACGCTGACGGGGACACCGGTGCTCAGCAGGCCCTGCACCATGACGTGGTCGGGGCTGGTGACGCCGACGCTCTCGGCGGTGTCGGAGACGGTCAGCCGGGGCTGGCGTACGCACAGGTCGGCGGAGAGGCGGCTGACCGGGCCGGTCAGGTACTCCAGGAGGTCGAGGGTGTGGCCGCCGGCGACCTCCAGGGTGCCGGCGCCGTTCCTGCGGTCCAGGGTGTAGACGGCGTCGGAGGTGATCGTGCCGCCGACGCCCTTGGCGCGGGCCGCGTACACGTTCACGCCGGTCACCCGGCCGATCGCGCCCCGCGTGAGGAGGGAGCGGGCGTGCCGTACGGCGGGGGCGTGGCGGGCCTGGAGGCCGACGGCGTGGTGGACGCCGGCGCGGGCCGCCGCCTCCGCCATCACCTCCGCCTCCTTCGTGGTGCGGGCGAGCGGCCACTCGCAGTAGACGTGCTTGCCCGCGTCGAGGGCGGGCAGGACGAGGCCGGCGTGGTCCGGGGTCTTCACCGCGACGACGACGAGGTCGACGTCCGGGTGGCCGCTGAGCCGCGCCGGGTCGGTGAACGCGTGGGCGGCACCGGCGAGTTCGGCCGCCCGGCGGGCGCTGCCCGTGCGGGTCGTGGCGACGGCGGTGATCTCGAAGTCCGGCAGCGCGGTGAGCGCCGGCAGGTGGGCCGCGGTGGCCCAGCCCCGGTCGGGGGAGGCTCCGATGACACCCACGCGGATCGGTTCGGTCATGGCTGCTTCCTGGGGACGAGAGGCGGACGGGGAGAAGGGCACCGGGGCGGGGGCCAGGGGCCGGGGGAACCCGTGGGTTCGCCCCGGTGCCGGTCGGGGTGGTGTGCGGGGGCCTCAGGAGAGCGCCGTCAGCTCCTCCGCGAGGATCTGCACCGACGTCGTGATCTGCGCCTCCGTGTGCTCGGAGGTGATGAAGAAGCGGAGTCGGGCGAGGCGTTCCTCGACGGCCGGGTGGAGGATCGGGTTGGCGCTGACGCCGCGCGCGTAGAGGCGGTCCGCCAGCAGGAGGGCCTTCGCGGAGTCGCCGGTGATGGCGGGGACGATCGGCGTGCCGGAGCTGGTGCCGACGTCGACGCCGGCCTCCGCCGCGAGCTTCAGGAAGAGCGCCGCGTTGTCGTGGAGCCGGGTGACCCGCTCGGGCTCCTCCCGCATGAGGCGCAGCGCGGTGAGCGCGGCGGCGGTGGACGCCGGGGGCAGTCCGGCGCTGAAGACGAACCCGGGGAGGGTGTAGCGGAAGTGCTCGATCAGCTCGTGCCGCCCGGCGACGTAACCGCCGCAGCTCGCGAGGGACTTGGAGAGGGTGCCCATCCAGACGTCGACGTCGTCGGGGTGGACCCCGGAGAACTGGGCCATGCCGCCGCCGGTCTTGCCCATGACGCCGATGCTGTGCGCCTCGTCGACCATGAGGAGCGCGTCGTGCTTCTGCTTGACGGCGACGAGGGCGGGCAGGTCGGCGGTGTCGCCGTCCATGCTGTAGACGCCTTCGACGACGATCAGGACGCGCCGGTAGTTGCCGCGGACGTGGCCGAGGAGCCGGTCGAGGGCGACGAGGTCGTTGTGCGGGAACGGCTGGCGCGCGGCGCCGGACTGCCGGCAGCCCTGGATGATGCTGTCGTGCGCGAGGGCGTCGTGCAGGATCAGGTCCTCGGGTCCCATGAGGTGCCCGATGACGGTGACGTTGGTGGCGTGTCCGCTGACCAGGCTCACGGCGTCCTGCGCGCCGACGAGTTCGGCGAGCCCCCGGTCGAGTTCCTCGTGCAGCGGGCGGTTGCCGGAGAGGATGCGGGCGGCGGAGACGGAGGAGCCGTAGCGGGCGACGGCCTCCTGCATGGCGGCGGCGACCTCGGGGTGCCCGGACAGGCCCAGGTAGTTGTAGCTGGAGAAGGAGATCAGCTCGTGGTCGCCGACCCGGCTGGTGTCGCGGATCGTGCCCTCGTGCCGCAGGAAGTACGGGTTGACGACGCCGGCCGCCTCCAGGTTCGCCTTGCGCTCCAGGGAGGCGCGGACCTCGGGGAAGAGCCGGACGTCGGCGCTCTCGCCGCGATCGGGGGCGGGCGCGGCGGGGGCGGGGGCGGCGGGCGTGGGCACCGGTGCCGGGGCGGCGGCCGGCTGGGGGCTGGGGATGATCGTCCGCCGCAGCGGCGCGGGCGCGCCCAGCCGGCTCTCCACGGTCGTGACGAGATCGCCGATGGAGGCGATCTCCATCATCTCGGCGGCCTTGACCTCCAGGTGCGGCCACTGCCGGCGCAGCCGGGTGGCGAGTTCGGCGAGCATGATCGAGTCGAAGCCGAGGTCGGTGGCGAAGACGTGCTCGGGGCGCAGGAAGTCCTGCGGGTAGGCGCTGACCTTGGTGATCGCGTCGAGGACGGTGTCCGAGACCGCGCCGGCGGCGGGCGCGGGGGCGGTCTCCTCGGCCGCTTCCCGAACAGGAGCCTGGGGCACGGTTGCCGGAACGGCGGCCGGGGCCGGCACCACGGGGAGCGGCAGACTGCGGGCGGCGGCCGGGTCGAAGGACTGGAGCAGGGACACCTGGGCGTGCAGGAACTCGATGAGTCCGCTCATCCTGGGCTCTCCGATCGGGTGGGGCGTGGCGGGGACGGGGGAAGGGATGACCGAACGCAGCGGCGCCTCGACGGCCTCGGCGGAGCGGCGGGCGACCTCGGCGCCCCGGGCAGCCGTCTCGCGCTGCGGGCGCCCGGTGCCGGTGCGGACGGTGTAGACGTCGGTCGCGAGCGGCGACGGCGGCAGCGACAGCAGCCGCCCGCCGGCCCCGGGGAAGAGCGGCGCGGTGTCGACGGGCGCCCCCGCGACGGCGAGCCGCCCGAGCGCCACGAGCAGCGCCCGGCCGTCGTCGGCGCGGGAGACGGTGAGCGGGAGGAGCGCGAGCCCGGCGCCCGCCTCGGTGCGGCGGGCCATCCGCAGGAGGGTGTCACCGCCGTAGATCTGGACGAGGAAGGCGGCGCCGGAGTCGGCGACGGTGCGGACGGCGTCGGTGAACCGGACGGGCGCGGTGTTGTGGCGGGCCCACAACTCCTTGATGGCGTCGGGGTGTTCGGCGCGGGCGCCGCTGACCCCGGAGACGAAGGGCAGCGCGGGCCCGCTGAGCGGGAGGGCGGCGATCGCGTCGGCCATGACGGCGTCGGCGGCGGCGACCAGGGGCGAGTGGAAGGCGTGCGAGACGCGCAGCCGGACGGCGGCGGTGCCGTGGGCGGCGCAGTGTTCGCGCAGGGCGTCGGCGGCCTCGGCGCTGCCGCTGAACACGACCTGGCCGTCGTGGTTGTAGCAGGCGGGCCAGACGCCCTCGACGGCTTCGGCGAGGCGCTGCGCGTCGGCGGCGGGGGCCTGGACGGCGAGCATGGCGCCGGTGCCGGAGGGGACGGCGGCGGCGAGGGCGGCGCCGCGTACGGCCATGAACCGGACGGCGTCCGTGGGGGCGAAGGCGCCCGCGGCGACGGCGGCCGGGAACTCGCCGACGCTGTGGCCCACCGCGAGGTCGGGTTCGACGCCGCAGGCGGCGAGGAGTTCGACGGTGGTGACGCCGGTGATGCCGAGGCCGGGCTGGCACATGTCGGTGACGGTGAGGGCGGCCTGCGCCTCGGTGTCGTCGGCGCTGTCGGCTTCGCCGTCCCGGGGCTCCCACAGCAGGCCGGGGAGGAGCGCGGCGACGGTGGGGGCGTCCTCGGCGGTGGCGGCGGCGAGTTCGGCGGCGCGGGCGGCGACCTGCGGGTAGCGGCGGGCGAGGTCGGCCAGCATGCCGGGGCGCTGCGAGCCCTGGCCGGGGAACGCGAACGCGATCCGGCGCTCCTCGGGCGGCAGGGGTTTCGCCGAGGCGTGCACTCCGGGGGCGAGTTCGCCGACGGCGCCGTCGGCGAGGCGGGTCGCGGCCAGCCGGAGCCTGTCGAGGAGTTCCTCGCGGGTCGCGGCGACGAACGACAGGCGGGCGGTGAGGAGTTCGCGGGTCGCGAGGGTGCGGGCGACCTCCTCGGGGGTGGCGGCCGGGTCGCGGACGACGGAGGTGTGCAGGACGTCCGCGTACTGGGCGAGGGCGGCGGTGCTGCCGGCGGAGAGCAGGAACAGCCAGGGCTCGTCCTGCCGTTCGCCGCTTCCTCCCCGAGCGGGAACGGTCTCGGGCGCGCTCTCCATGACGGCGTGCACGTTGGTGCCGCCGAAGCCGAACGAGCTGACGCCGGCCCGGCGCACCCCGTCGTGCGGCCACTCCTTCGCGGACGCCGTCAGGCTCAACCCGGCGCGCTCTAGCGGGAGTTCGCCGTTGACCTGGATCTCGGTGGGCTGCGGGGGGACGACGCCGTGGTGGACGGCGAGGGCGGCCTTGACGAGCCCGGCGGCCCCGGCGGCGGAGAGGGTGTGGCCGATGAGGGCCTTGGAGGAGCCGAGGTAGCAGGGCCGGTCGGCGCCCTCCTCGGCGCGCAGCATGCCGATCGCCTCGACCTCGGTGCGGTCCCCGACGGGTGTGCCGGTGCCGTGGGCCTCCAGGAGGTCGACGTCCCCGATGCCGACCCCGGCGTCCCGGTACGCGGCGCGCAGGGCCGCCAGCTGTCCCTGGGCCTGCGGGGTCATCGGGCCGCCGCCGCGCCCGTCGTTCGCGGAGCCGACGCCGGTGATGACGGCGTAGATGCGGTCGCCGGCCGCGAGGGCGTCCTCGACCGGGCGCAGGACGAGGGTGGCGCCGCCCTCGCCGAGGACGAACCCGTCGGCGCGTTCGTCGAAGGGCCGGCATCTGCCCGCGCGGGAGATGGCGCCGGCTCTCGCGAAGCCGATCAGGGGGGTCGGGGTGAGGCTGAGGTAGACGCCGCCGACGAGGGCGACGTCGCAGGCGCCGGACGCGAGGCTCTTGACGGCCGTGTCGAGGGCGACGAGGGCGGACGAGCAGGCCGCGTCCAGGGACATGGAGGGGCCGCCGAGGTCCAGGACCTCGCTGACCGTGCAGGGGATCATGTTGGCGAGGCAGCTCGGGATGGTGAAGGGGTTCATCGGCATCACCGACGAGCCCGTCGCCTCGTGGAGCCGGTCCATCAGCTCCGGGTCGCCCTCGCCGTTGTGGAGCGAGCCGTCCGCGAGGAGGCTGGCGGTGATCCGCGAGACGCTGATGTCCCGGTGGTCGATCGAGGAGACGCCGCAGAAGACGCCCGTCCGCGACCGGTCGAAGCCGTTCTGCTCCCAGCCGGTGTCCTGGAGGGCCTCGCGGGCGAGGTCGACGAAGAGTTTCGCCTGCGGGTCCATGACGCGGGCCCGGCGCGGCGGGATTCCGTAGTGGGCGGGGGCGAAGTGGTCGACCGCGTCCAGGAAGGCGACCTGGTCCGTGTAGACGGCGTGCGGATCTCGGAAATCACCGGGCCGGTGATATACGGAGTGGTCCCAGCGGGCGGCGGGGACAGCCGCGAACTGCGGTTCCGCTTTCACCAGGATCTGCCAGAACTCGTCGATATTGGCGGCTCCGGGGAATCGGCACGACATGCCGACGACAGCCATTCCAGCCATTGACCGGTACCTCGATCCAATGTCGATTCTGAAAATGCCCTGGAAGCCGACGCCGGATGCCGTCGTGCCGTATTCCGGACCGTTCCTCGGAAAACACCGGACGACAACTTCAGAAACACCGGGATTACCGCACCCCGGGCTCCCGACGTCGACACGCAGAGCTTGCATGCGACCCTGGAGCGCACACAACCCGCCTTCTCATCGAGCGGAAAAGATACCGGCGCGTAACCCTCGGGAATGAGGTTCCGTTCACGCGTGATGGTTTTCAAAGGGGGCGGAAAGGGGGCGCACAGGAGGGCGCACGAAGAGAAAAGAGGGCGCCACCGGGGGTGCGGTCACCCCGGGTGCGCCCTCGCCCGCCGGCGTCGTACGCCTACGTCTGCGGCGACAGCCCCACCTGGCGGGCCAGGGCTCGCGCGCCCTGGGCGAAGAGGGCCTCGCGGTCCTCGATGACGCGGTTGAACTGGCCGAGGACCTCGAAGCTGACGAGGCCGAAGAGCTGGGCCCAGGCCGCCGCGGCGGCGGTGACGGCGGAGGCGGGGAGGTCGCGGCCGGCGAGCAGGCCGTGGACGTCGGGGCTGAGGACCGCGGCGGCGTCGGCCTCGCCGCCGGTCTCGGTGAGGGTCAGGGTGCCCGCGCGGTGGGCCGTCTCCAGGACGTTCAGGAGGACCAGGGCGACGCGGGAGGCGGGGGCGACGGTGTCCTGGGGGGCGTCGTAGCCGGGCACCGGGGAGCCGTAGATCAGGGCGTACTCGTGGGGGTGGGCCAGGGCCCAGGCGCGGACGGCCGCGCAGACCGTCTGCCAGGTCTCCCACGCGGGCGCGTCGCCGGCCTCGCCGTACGCGGACTCGGCGGCCCGGCCGATCGCGTCGTACGCGTCGACGATGAGGGCCGTCAGCAGGTCGTCCCGGCTGGGGAAGTAGCGGTAGAGGGCCGACGAGACCATGCCCAGCTCGCGCGCGACGGCGCGCAGGGAGAGGCGGCCGGGCCCCTCGGTGGCGAGGTGTTCGCGGGCCTGCTCCTTGATGGCCTGGGCGACCTCCGCGCGGGCTCGCTCCTTGGCTCCTTGGATGACGTCCATACCGTGCAGTCTGCCATCCCGCAAAGCACTGACCAAGACTGAGAGCAACGCTCTTGCTTTGAGACAGTGCTCACTGCAACACTGCTCCAGGAAAAGAGCAGCGCTCCAGAATGGGAGCGCCTCCCTGCCCTCCCCCACCCGGGCCTCGCGGCGGAGCGTCCCCCCAGGTCAGCCGCCGTGCCCGACTCCCCCCCACCCCTTCCAGGCCGTAGCCGCAGAGGAAGAAAGGACCCACGTGATGGTCACCTCGGTGCCATCCGGGAACGACAGGACGAACCGCCGCGGTCCGTGGTTCACCCTTCTCGCCGGAATGCTTTTCCTGCTGATCACCGCCGCCGCGAGCGCCGGTGTGCTGGACAACCTCAAGTCGGGCGGCTTCGACGACCCCGGCTCGGACTCGGTCGCCGCCGCCGAGGCGCTGGAGCGCTCCTTCCCGGACAGCCAGCCCAACCTGGTCGTGCTGGTGAAGGACGCGAAGGGCGGTGTCGACTCGGCCGCCGCCCGCGCGAAGGCGGGCACGATCGCGACGACGGTCGCCGGGACGGACGGCGCGCGCGTGGTCGCCTCCTACTGGTCGACCGGTGACGCGACCCTGCGCGCGGACGACGCGGGCCTGGTCCTCGTCCGCGTGGACGGCGACGAGAACGCGTCGATGCGCACCGCCGAGAAGCTGCACGAGAAGCTCTCGGACCCGAAGGGCGCGGTCGCGGTCTCCTTCGGCGGGATCACCGCCATCAACAACGACATGAACAGCCAGGTGGAGAAGGACATCATCGCGGCGGAGACGATCGCGATCCCGATCACCCTGCTGCTGCTCGTGCTGGTCTTCCGGGGCCTGGTCGCGGCGCTGCTGCCGATGCTGCTGTCGGTCCTGACGATCGTCGGCGCGCTGGCGGCGGTGAACATCGGCGCCCAGTTCACCTCGGTCTCGGTGTTCGCGGTCAACCTGATCACGGCGCTCGGGCTCGGCCTGTCCGTGGACTACAGCCTGCTGATCGTCACCCGCTACCGCGAGGAGCGCGCGGCGGGCCGCACGAACGCCGAGGCCCTGCGGATCACGCGGGCGACGGCGGGCCGTACGGTCGCGGTCAGCGGTGGTGTGGTCGGCGCCGCGCTGGCCACGCTGTTCGTCTTCGACCAGTACTTCCTGCGCTCGTTCGCGCTGGCCGGCATCGCGGTGGTGCTGTTCGCGGTGCTCGGTTCGCTGTACGTGCTGCCCGCGACGCTCGTCCTGCTGGGCGACCGCATCGACAAGCTGGCGGTCAAGCGCCGCAGCCCGCGCCCGCGGCGGGAGCCGGCGCAGACGTTCTGGGGCCGGATGGCGGGCCTCGCCTTCAAGCGCCCGGCGCTGCTGGCCACCCCGGTCATCGCGCTGCTCCTGCTGATGGCGGTGCCGTTCACGAACGCCCAGTTCGGCGTCCCGGACGAGCGCGTCCTCCCGGCGGCGACCGAGAGCCGTGTGGTGACCGAGGCCGTGCGGGACGACTTCGGCGCGGGCGACGACCGCGCGCTGAACGTCGTCTCGGAGGACTGGACGGGTACGCCCGCGCAGCTCCAGCGGTACTCGGCCGCGCTGTCGAAGGTCTCCGGTGTCACGCAGGTGATCGGGGCGGCCGGCGTGTACAAGGGCGGCGACCGGGTCACCGTGCTGCCCGACGCCGTGGCGGCCGGCTACCAGAAGGGCGACGCGGTCCGCATCCAGGTCCAGTCGGACGTCGTGCCGTACTCGGAGAAGGGCGGCGATCTGGCGCGCGCGGTCCGGGCGGTCGATCCGGCGGGCGGGGCGGTCCTGGTCGGCGGGCAGGCGGCGCAGCTCGTCGACATCACGCACTCCATCGCGGGCAAGCTTCCGCTGGCGATCGTCCTGATCGCCGTCTTCAGCCTGCTGTTCCTGTTCCTGCTGACGGGCAGCGTGCTGATGCCTCTGAAGGCGCTGGTGTTCAACACGCTGAGCCTGGTGGGCATCCTGGGCGTCGCCGTCTGGATCTTCCAGGACGGCCATCTCTCCGGCGCCCTCGACTTCACGGCGTCCCCGCTGGCCGTGTCGATGCCGGTGCTGATGTTCTGCATCGCCTTCGGCCTGTCGATGGACTACGAGGTGTTCCTGGTCGCCCGCATCAAGGAGCGCTACGACCGCACCGGCGATCCGGAGGGCTCCGTGCGCGAGGGCCTGGGGGCGAGCGGGCCGGTGATCACCGCCGCCGCGGCCATCCTCGCCGTCTCCTTCTTCTCGATGCTGACCTCGGGCGTGTCCCTGATCAAGATGTACGGCCTGGCCACCGGCCTCGCGATCGTCATCGACGCCTTCCTGGTGCGCGGTGTGCTGGTACCGGCCTTCATGCGGGCGGCCGGGAACTACAACTGGTGGGCCCCGGCGCCCCTCAGGGCCGTCCACCGGCGCTTCGGCATCAAGGAGTCGCTGGAGGAGGAGCCGCCGCCGGCCCCGGTGCGGGTACCGGAGCGCGAGACGACGGGAACGGCCCGATGACCACTGCCCTGCCCCGGCTGCTCAACGCGGCGGACGCCGCCGCCCGCGCCGCCAACGCGCACAACACCCAGCCCTGGGAGCTGCGCCACCGCGGCGACCACATCGAGGTCGGCTGGCTCCCCGAGTACGCCCTCGGCCCCAGCGACCCCTCTCACCGCGACCTCAGGCTGTCCCTCGGCACGTACCTGGAGACGTTCCTGATCTGCGCGAACACCGAGGGCACGGCGGTCCGCTTCGAGGCGGACTACGACGCCGGGGCCACCCGCGTCGGCCGGATCGTGCCCGCCGAACGCGCCGTGCCGGACGTCGACCGGGCCGCCGCCGTGGAGCGCAGGCGGGTCTGGCGCGGCCCGTGGAAGGCGGACCGGGTCGCGCCGGAACTCCTCGAACAGGCGCAACTGGCCGCCCGGGAGGCCGGTTTCCGGATCGCCGTCGTCCCCACGGCCACCGCGCGCCCGCTGCTGATCCGCGCCTACCACTGGTTCTTCGGCCACGAGGGGATCGCGGCGGAGCTCCTCGCCTGGACCCGGCTCTCGCCGAAGCACCCCGCGTACGCCGAGGACGGGCTGAACGACGTGATGCTCGTCCTGAACAAGGCGGAGCGCTCGGCGATGGGCGTCCTCTTCTCCCGTCCCGTCTACCGCGCCCTGCGCCCGCTGGGCCTGGTGAAGCTGCTGACGGCGCTGTCGTCCAGCGCGACCAGCGGCGACGGGGACGTCCTGGTGATCCTCGGCACGGACGCCGGTCCGGCGGACGAGGTCGAGGCGGGCCGGCTGGTGACCCGGCTGTGGCTGGACCTGTTCCGGCAGGGTGTGTACGTCCATCCGCAGAGCCATGTCATCGACTGTCCCGGCACGCACGACGAGCTGGCCCGGCTGTGCGCGGCGGAGCCCGGTGAGCGTCCGCTGGTGTTCTTCCGGGTCGGCCATCCGGCGAGCGATCCGGCGCTGCGGCCCCGGCATCCGCGGCGCTGAGGGGCGGGCGGAAGGGACGGGCACCCCTGTCCCTTTCGCCACCCTCTGTTAATGATCACGACACCAGGGGTGATCTTGCACGAATTCGCCGCCGTGCGGTAATTGCGTGACGCAGCGGAATCACCCGCCTGTGAACGCGTGAAGAACAGCTCCACATCCCCCTTCCCCAGACCTCTTGAAAGTGCAATTATCAAAGCGTTTCCGCGGAAGGGAAATGTCGAATGCAAGCACCCCCCACTCCCGACAGTCGCTCGGTCATCGAGAGGACATTCGACGTCCTCGGGGCTTTCGACGCCGGGAACGTCACCCTTTCAGTGAGTGAAATAAGCAGGCGGGCCGGCATACCGGTCGCCACCACCTATCGAATAGTTTCGAAGCTTCTCGACTGGGGAGCGCTGGAACGCATCGGCGAGAACAGATACACCATCGGGCTCCGGTTATGGGAGGTCGCCTCGCTGTCACCCCGGCATGCCGCTCTGCGGCACGCCGCGATTTCCCCCATGGTCGACCTGCACGCACAGACCCATTCCGTGGTGATGCTTTCCGTGGGCGACCGGTACGAGGGCGTCTGGCTGGAGTCCGTCTCCGGGGCGGCCGGGCCGTGCCACAAGACCTGGTCGACGGGCAACCGCTTCCCGCTGCACGCCACGGCCTGCGGGCTGGTCCTGCTCGCCCAGGCCCCGGCCGCCGTCCGCGAGCACGTCTACGCGGCCGGACTCCCCGCGTACACCGACCTCACCACCACCGACGCCGGTGTGCTGCGCGGCCAGGTCGACCAGGTGACACGGCGTGGATTCGCCGTCTGCGGCGAGGAGTTGACCGAGGGGATCGCCGGCATCTCCGTCCCCGTCCTCGACGCGAACGGGGCCGGTGTCGCCGCCCTCGGGCTCGTCACCGAGTCCCCCGTCGAGGACTCCGCCCGGCACATCGCCCTCACCCTCGAAGCGGCCCGCCGCATCTCCCGCGCCCTCACCCGGCGCACCCGCGAGAGCGAGCCGGCCCCCACCGCCTCGCGCGCGGGACGCGGCCGGAACGCCACCCGCCCCGACCCGGCCTGACCGGCCGCCCCCGCCCCTCGCACCACGCGCAGCCGCCTGCCCCACCCGCTCCCCTCCCCACCAGGCACTCTCCCCGACACAGGAGCAGCACGTGATCGCCACCCGTGACGAGATCCACGCCGGCCTCGCCGACATCGTCAGCGACATCTCCGGAGTCCCCCGCGGCGACGTCCTCGTCGACCGGTCCTTCCGCGACGACCTCGACGTCGACTCGCTCTCCATGGTCGAGGTCGTCGTCGCCGCCGAGGAGCGGTTCGGCATCTCGATCCCCGACGAGGCCACCACCGACCTCAGGACGGTGGGCAACGCCATCGAGTTCCTCCTCGCCAGCCGCTGACGGACCCGCAGGTCCCTTCCCGCTCTGGAGTGATGCACATGATTTCGTCAGACCGCCGCGTGGTCGTCACCGGACTCGGCGCCACCACACCGCTGGGCGGCACCGTCGCCGACACCTGGCAGGGACTCCTCGAAGGCCGCTCGGGAATCCACCGGCTCGACCACCCCTGGGTGGACGAGGTCGTCGTCCGCATCGGCGCCGAGGTCGCCGTCGAACCCGCCGAGGTGCTCCCCCGCACCGAGCTGCGCAAGCTGGACCGCTCCGCCCAGTTCGCCCTGATCGCGGCCCGCGAGGCGTGGGCGGACGCCGGTTTCACCGGACCCGCGGGGGACGGCGGCGAGGCCGACCCGGACCGGGTGGGCGTCGCCCTCGCGACCGGCATCGGCGGGGTGACCTCGCTGCTCCAGCAGTACGACATCCTCAAGGAGCAGGGCTTCCGCAAGGTCTCCCCGCACACCATCCCGATGATGCTGCCCAACACGCAGGCCGCGAACGTCGGTCTGGAGATCAACGCCCGCGCCGGGGTGCACGCGACGGCGAGCGCCTGCGCGTCGGGCGCCGAGTCCATCGGGTACGCGATCGAGATGATCCGCTCGGGGCGGGCCGACGTCGTGGTGGCGGGCGGCACCGAGGCCGCGATCCACGCCCTGAACATGGCCGCGTTCGGGAACATGATGGCGATGTCCAAGCGCAACGACGAGCCGCAGCGCGCCTCCCGCCCCTACGACACGGACCGCGACGGGTTCGTGATGGCCGAGGGGTGCGGGGTCGTCGTCCTGGAGTCGGCGGAGCACGCCGAGCGGCGCGGGGCGCGGGTGTACGCGGAGGCGGTGGGGCAGGCGATGTCGTCGGACAGCCACCACATCACGCAGCCCGAGCCGTCCGGCCGGGGCATCGCGGCGGCGCTGTGCACGCTGCTGGACTCGACGGACCTGACGCCCGCGCAGATCGTGCACGTCAACGCGCACGCGACGTCCACGCCGAAGGGTGACGTCGCGGAGGTCAAGGCGCTGCGGAAGGTGTTCGGCGACGAGACCGACCATTTCGCCGTCTCGGCGACGAAGTCGATGACCGGGCATCTGCTCGGCGGCGCGGGCGGGGTGGAGACGGTGGCGACGGTGCTGGCGCTGCACCACCGGCTCGCCCCGGCGGCGGTCAACATCGACAACCTCGACCCGGAGGTGGACGCGGACATCGTGCGCGGGGAGCCCCGGGCGCTGCCCGACGGGCGGATCGCCGCGCTCAACAATTCGTTCGGGTTCGGCGGGCACAACGTGGTGCTGGCGTTCCGGACGCCGTGAGGCACACCGCTCCGACGGGCCGGTTCCCTTTCCGACGAAGGGGGCCGGCCCGTCCGCCGTGTTCAGGCGTTCCGGCGGGCCGACTCGTTCTGCTGGGCGAGGCGCCTGAGGGCGAGGAGGGCGGGTTCGAGGAGGACCGTGAGCAGGAGGGCACGTTCGGCGGCCTCCAACGGGTCCTCCAGGCCGTCGAGCTGATCGAGGTCGAGGACCGCGGTGCGCTCCGCGAGGCGGGCGTAGGGCAGGAGGGTGTGGCGGTCGACGGGGGCGCCGAGGGAGCGCAGTGCGGCGATGGCCTCGGCGAGGGCGGTGCGGGCGGGGGCGCCGGTGTGCACCTCCCAGCCCAGCTCGGCGACGAGCGCGTCGACCTCGGCGGTACCGGCGGAGGCTTCGGAGGGTTCGTCGGCGAGGCTGATCGCGCCGAGGACGAGGCCGAGCAGGACGTGCGGGTCGCCGGTGTGCCCGCCGACGGCGTCGAGGACCTGGCGGGCGGTGCTGACCGGCAGTCCGCGCACCCCGGTCAGCGCCCGGATCAGCCGCAGCCGCCGCAGGTGCTGTTCGTCGTACTCGGCCTGGGTCGCGGAGGTCTGACGGCCGGGCGCGAGCAGGCCCTCGCGCAGGTAGTACTTGATCGTCGTGACGGAGACGCCGCTGCGACGGCTCAGCTCGGACATGCGCATCGGTGGTGCTCCGCTCTGCCTTGTGGCCTTACGGTCTTGCGACTCGCAATTGGATACCTCTACTGTCTAACATAGATAGTGCAGCTATCCAATATCGGCTCGCACCTCTCCGACGCCCAAGGACACAGCCATGCCCACTCTCCGCTGGCACACCCCGGCCCCGCCCGACACCGGCGCCTTCCTCATGGCCTCCCGCTTCGAGGTCCGCACCCTCGCCGACGTCCCCCGCTTCCTGCTGAAGTCCCTCGCGGCCTGGAAGCAGGTCAAGGGAGCCCCGGGCGCGTACGGCGCCTCCCTGATCGCCGAACCCTTCAAGCGCACGTTCTGGACCCTGTCGGCCTGGGAGAGCAAGGACGCGCTGTACGCGTACGCCCGCGCCGAGCCGCACCGGTCGGTGACGAAGGAGACGCGCTCCACGATGAAGACCTCCGTCTTCACCTTCTGGGAGGCCCCGCCCGTCCTCGACTGGACGGACGCGAGGAACCGGCTGGCCGAGGAGGCGGCGAAGTGACGCTCACCGACATCCCCGAGGCACCGGCGGCCGAGGCCCGCCGTATCCCCCTGTGGCTGGCGGTCGTCGCCGCGAGCGTGCCCATGTTCATGGTCGCCCTGGACAACCTGGTCGTCTCCACCACCCTGCACACCCTCGCCGTCGATCTGGAGGCGAGCACGCAGGAGCTTCAGTGGTTCGTCAACGCGTACGTTCTCGGTTTCGCCTGTCTGCTGATGACCGGTGCGGCGCTCGGGGACCGGTTCGGGCGGCGGCGGGTGTTCGTGGCCGGGATCGCGCTGTTCACGCTCGCCTCGGCCGGCTGCGGACTGGCCGACAGCAGCGGGCAGTTGATCGCGTTCCGGGCCGTCCAGGGGTTCGGGGCGGCGGCCGTGATGCCGCTGTCGCTGACGCTGCTGTCGCAGGCGGTGCCGGACCGGCTGCGAGGGCTCGCGCTCGGCGTGTGGTCCGGGGTGAGCGGGCTCGCGGTGGCGATGGGCCCGGTGGTCGGGGGCGCGGTCGTCGAGGGGCTGGACTGGCGGTGGATCTTCTGGGTCAACGTGCCGGTGTGCGTCGTCGCGATCCCGCTCGTGTACGTCGCCCTGCGCGAGAGCAGGCTGCCGGGGACCCGGCTCGACCTGGGCGGGATGGTCCTCGCGGCGACCGGGCTGTGCGCGGTGGTGTGGGGAACCGTGCACGGCGAGCCGGACGGCTGGACCTCGGGGACGGTGCTGGGCGCGTTCACGGCGGGCACCGTCCTGCTCGCGGCGTTCGTCGCCTGGGAGGCGCGCGCCCCGCAGCCGATGCTGCCGCTGTCGTTCTACCGGATACGGGCGTTCACGCTCACCAACGTCGTCTCGGCGGCGATGTACTTCGGCGTGTTCGGCTCGCTCTTCCTGCTCTCGCAGTACCTCCAGATCGCGCCGCCGCGCACCCCGCTCGAAGCGGGGGTGCGGACCCTGCCGTGGACGCTGATGCCGATGGTCGTGGCGCCGGTCGCGGGGCTGCTGACGGACCGGGTCGGGGGCGGGCGGCTGATGGCGCTCGGGCTGTTCCTCCAGGGGGCGGGGCTCGGCTGGATCAACCTCGTCGCCGGCACCGACACGCCGTACTCGGCGCTCGTGTGGCCGATGGTGGTGGCCGGGATCGGGATGGGGTTCGTGTTCGCGCCGACGGCGGCCGTGGTGCTGGGGTCGGTGGACAAGGAGTACGCGGGGAAGGCGTCCGGGGCCAACAGCACGGTCCGGGAGGTCGGGGGCGCACTCGGGATCGCCGTCCTCGGCACGGTGTTCGTGGCGCACGGGGACAGCGGGAGTCCGCAGGGGTTCGTGGACGGGCTGGGGCCGGCCGTGTGGGTGGGGGTCGCGGTGGTGTTCGCAGGGGCGGTGTGCGCGCTCGGGATTCCCAGGAAGCAACCGCACTAGCCCCCCCCCTCTTTGCTCATATGAACACCTGGTTACCATATGAGCACCGCAGATGAGCGCCGTCTAGCTCGAAAGAGAGCCCTGTGACTGTCAACGAGGACTCGTTCACCAACTGGATGAACCGTGAGGAGACCGCCGAGTCGATGATCCCGGTCATCGGGAAGCTGCACCGTGAGCGGGACGTGACCGTCCTCGTGCACAGCCGCTCCCTGGTGAACAAGTCGGTCGTCAGCATCCTGAAGACCCACCGGTTCGCCCGGCAGATCGCGGGCGAGGAGCTGTCGGTCACCGAGACCATGCCGTTCCTCCAGGCGCTCACCACGCTCGACCTCGGCCCCTCGCAGATCGACCTCGGGCTGCTGGCCGAGAGCTACCGGGCCGACGGACGCGGCCTGAGCGTCGAGGAGTTCACGGCGGACGCGGTGGCCGGGGCGACCGGCGCGAACAAGATCGAGCGCGGCAGCGGCCGGGACGTCGTCCTGTACGGCTTCGGCCGCATCGGACGCCTCGTGGCCCGCCTCCTGATCGAGAAGTCCGGCTCCGGCAACGGCCTGCGGCTGCGCGCGATCGTCGTGCGCGGCGGCGGCCCCGGCGACCTCGTCAAGCGGGCCTCCCTGCTGCGCCGCGACTCGATCCACGGCCAGTTCCAGGGCACGATCACCGTCGACGAGGCGGCCGGCACGATCACCGCCAACGGCAACGAGCTCAAGGTGATCTACGCGAACGACCCCTCCGAGATCGACTACACGGCGTACGGCATCACGAACGCGATCCTCATCGACAACACCGGCAAATGGCGCGACCGCGCGGGGCTCAGCGAGCATCTGCGGCCCGGCATCGACAAGGTGCTGCTGACCGCGCCCGGCAAGGGCGACGTCCCGAACATCGTGCACGGCGTCAACCACCACACCGTCAAGCCGGACGAGCGCATCCTGTCCTGCGCGTCCTGCACGACCAACGCGATCGTGCCGCCGCTGAAGGCGATGGACGACGCGTTCGGCGTGGAGCGCGGGCACGTCGAGACGGTCCACTCCTTCACCAACGACCAGAACCTGCTGGACAACTTCCACAAGTCCGAGCGCCGGGGCCGCTCCGCGCCGCTCAACATGGTCATCACCGAGACGGGCGCCGCCTCCGCCGTCGCGAAGGCGCTGCCCGACCTGAAGGCGAGGATCACCGGCAGCTCGATCCGGGTACCCGTGCCGGACGTCTCCATCGCGATCCTCAACCTCCAGCTCTCCCGCGAGACGACCCGCGAGGAGGTCCACGACTACCTCCGCGAGGTGTCCCTGACCTCCCCGCTGCGCCGCCAGATCGACTTCACGACCGCGCCGGACGCCGTCTCCAGCGACTTCATCGGCTCCCGGCACGCCTCGATCGTCGACGCGGGCGCGCTGAAGGTGGAGGGCGACAACGCGATCCTCTACCTCTGGTACGACAACGAGTTCGGGTACTCCTGCCAGGTCGTGCGGGTCGTCCAGCACGTGTCGGGCGTCGAGTACCCGACGTTCCCGGCGACGGCCGTCTAGAGCGGGGCCCCTTCCCGCAGGCACAGCGTCGCGCCGGTGCGCGCCGCCTCGTACAGCGCGCGCAGGGTGCGCAGGTGGGGCGGCGTCAACACGCCGTCCAGCTCGGCGAGATGGCGGAAGGCGTGCCGGTCGTGCTCGTCGCTGAGGCGGACGGCGGCGCCGGGGGCCAGGGTGCCGCCGTGGAAGTAGCAGTCCAGGACGGGGCCGCAGCCCTCGACGTCCGCGCGGTGGTCGATGCCGATCAGGCGGGGGCCGCCGGGGAGGGCGAGGCCCGCCTCCTCGCGCAGTTCGCGGCGGGCCGCCGTCCAGGGGTCCTCGCCGTGGTCGAGCATGCCGCCGGGCAGCCACCAGTGCCCGGCGGCGGGCTGGCCGGGCGCGTAGCGCAGGAGGAGGACGCGGCCCTCGCCGTCCAGGAGGAGGACGCAGGACGCCATCAGGGTCTGCGGCTGGGTCCGCACCCACTCCTCTCTCGGCAGCCACGCTCCGGGCGTCTCGACGGTGACGGTCTCGTCCACGGCGGGTTCCTTCCTGCGCAGGGGTCGGGTCGCTGTGGTCAACGACCGAGTCACGCGCGGGGGACGGTCTCCCGCACCCAGGGCTGTCCCGTACCCCGGGCTTTCCTGTACCCCGGGTGTGAGGTTGGTAAGGCTTGCCTTATAAGGTGTGCTGGTCCCCGGCCGCAGTACAGGCATATGTCCGTACACCGGGGGCACGTTCGTTCCCCGTACGACAGGACACCCATGCGCACCACCTCCCGCGGTCTGTTCGCGGCGCTCGCTCTGACCCCGCTGCTGGCCGGCTGTTTCTCCTCGGGCGGGTCGCAGTCCGCGCAGGGCTCCGGGGACGGCCGGCTGCGGGTCGCCCTCGCGGTGCCGCCGGTGCAGGCGCTGTCGCCGTACAGCAACGACGCGACGGTCCTGAGCAAGCTGTCGGTGACCGAGGGCCTCACCGCGCTGGACGAGAACGGCGCCGCCGCCCCCGCGCTGGCCACCTCCTGGACGCAGGCGAACCCCACGACCTGGACGTTCACCCTCCGCAAGGCGACCTTCCAGGACGGCACCCCGGTCACCGCCGAGTCCGTCGTGAACGCCCTCGGCCACGCGAACTCCGCCGCGACCAAGCCCCGCGTCCTCAGCGACGTCACCCTGACGGCGAAGGCGGCCGGCGCGAGCACCGTCACCCTCACCACGAAGACCCCCGACCCGGTCCTCCCCCTGCGCCTGGCGAGCCCCGCCCTCGGCATCCTCTCCGCGAAGGCGTACGGCGCGAACGGCGCCGTCACCCCGGTCGGCACCGGCACCGGCCCCTTCACGATCACCAAGCTCACCGGCAAGACGAGCGCCACCCTCGACCGCTACGACGGCTACTGGGGCGGCAAGGCGAAGGCCCCCGGCGTCGACGTCACCTGGATCGCCGACGGCACCGCCCGCGCCAACGCCCTGCGGAGCAAGGACGTCGACGTCGCGGAGTGGATACCCACCTCGCAGGCGAAGCTCCTCGACGCGGCCACCCGGCACGAGGTGCCGTCCGTGCGCACCGACAGCCTCGTCCTCAACACCCGCTCCGGCACGTTCGCGGACGCCGGTCTGCGCGCCGCCGCCCGTACCGCCGTGGACGGCTCCGCGCTCGTCGGCTCGGTGTTCGGCGGGTACGCGGACGCCGGGCAGGGCCTGTTCGGTCCCGCCGTGTCCTGGGCGAAGGCCGACCGGGTCGCCGTGACGGGCCGGCCGGCCGCCGCGAAGGTCGCGAAGGGGACGACCGTACGGCTCGCCACCTACACCAACCGGGCCGAGCTTCCCGAGGCGGCGACCGTGCTGCAACAGCAGCTGGAGAAGGCCGGGTTCACGGTGAGGCAGGACGTCCGCGAGTACACGCAGATGGAGGCGGACCTGCTCGCCGGGAAGTACGACGCGCTGGTGTTCTCCCGGGTGACGCTCCTCGACACCGGGGACGCGGTCGCCTACCTCGCGAGCGACTTCACGAGCGACGGGGTGTACAACATCGCCGGGCTGAAGGACGCGAAGGTCGACGAGGCGATCAAGTCGGCGGCTGCGGAAGGGGATTCGGCCGCGCGGCACAAGAAGATCATGCGGGCGGAGGCGGAGATCCTGCGCACGGACGCCGTGGTGCCGCTGGTGCACGAGAAGGTCGTCCAGGGGATCGCCGCGAACGTCGAGGGCGTGCTCCTCGACCCGCGTGAGCGTTCGCTCGTCGACAGCGGCACCCACCTGAAGTGACCTCGTGGTGACCGACTCCCGCACGCTCGCCGGCCGGCTCCTGGCCGGCGCCGCCCTCCTCGCCGCCGTCACCTCGCTGCCCTGGCTCTCCGGAACGGACCCCGCGCTGACGGTCCTTCGCGCGCGCTCCGGCGACCAGGACCCGACGCCGGGGCAGTTGGCCGCCGTCCGGGAGCAACTCGGGCTGGACGAGGGCCCGTTGACGCATCTCGTGCGCTGGCTCGGCGGGGACGCGGGGACGTCGTGGGTGTCCGGGGAGGCGGTGTGGCCGCAGGTCTCGGACGCGTTCGCGGTGTCGGTGACGATGATGCTGGGCGCGTTCGCCGTGACGGCCCTGGTGGCGGCACTGGTGTGCGGGCGGAGCGTGTGGCTGGGGGCACGGGGGCGGCTGCGGGACGCGGGGAGCGGGGTGCTCGCCGCCGTGCTCGCCGCGCTGCCGAAGTTCCTGCTGGCGTCGCTGCTGGCGACGGTGTGCGGGGTGTGGCTGGGGTGGCTGCCGGCCGGCGGGTGGGAGGGGCCGTCGTCGATGGTGCTGCCCGCGCTGGCGCTGGGGGTGCCGTCGGGGGCGATGATCGGCGGGCTGCTCCGGCAGGCGCTGCCGGGGGCGTTCCGGGAGCCGTGGGCGCGGGCCGCGCACGCCTTCGGGCTGTCACGGGGGTACGTCGCGCGCAACGCGCTGCGGCGGGCGCTGCCCGGGGTGCTGCCGGGGCTCCTGCCGACCGTGGTGGGGCTGGTCGGGGGTTCGGTCGCCGTCGAGAAGATCTTCAACATCCCGGGGCTCGGGCGGCTCGCGCTGGACACGGCGCTGGCGCAGGATCTGCCGCCGCTCCAGACGGTGACGCTGGTGCTGGTCCTGCTGGGGGTGGGGGCCGGGCTGGCGATCCGGGGGGTGTGCCGGGCGCTGCTCGGACCGGCGCTGCGGGACGGGGCGTTGCCCGCGCTGCCGGTGGTGGGGACACGGCCCCGCAGGGCGCTCGCCGCGGGGTGTGCCGTCGTGCTGCTCGCGCTCGTCGTCGCCGGGCTGCTGCGTGATCCGGCTCAAGTGGACACGGCGGCAAGGCTGTTGGCGCCGTCGGCCGACCATCCGCTGGGGACGGACTCGCTCGGGCGGGACATGCTGGCGCGGCTCGGGCACGGGGCGCTGCGGACGGCTTCGGTGGCGTTCGCGGTGACGGGGGTGAGCGTGCTTGCGGGGCTGCTCCTCGGGGTCGTGGGGCGGGTGGGCGCGGGGCTGACGGAGGTGGTGTCGACGCTGCCCGCCGTGCTCGCCGGGCTGCTGACGACCGCCGTGACCGGGCCGTCGGTGTGGGGGGCCGCGCTCGCGGTGTGCCTGGTCGGCTGGGCGCCGTACGCCGCGCAGGCTTCGGCGTTGCTGGCGCAGGAGCGGGCCGCCGGGCACACGCTCGCGTCGCGTTCGCTGGGGGCGGGGGCCGGGCATCTGCTGCGCCGCCACCATCTTCCGGCAGTGCTGCCCGCCGTCGTCCGCAACGCGTTGCTGCGGTTGCCGACGACCGTGCTGGTCCTCGCGTCGCTGGGGTTCCTGGGGCTCGGGGAGCAGCCGCCGGCGCCGGAGTGGGGGCGGCTGCTGTCGGAGAACCAGCCGTATCTGGAGCTGGCGCCGTGGACGGTGGCGGGGCCCGCGGGGGCGTTGGTGGTGCTGGCCGTCCTCGCCGTGTCGGTGGAGAGATGGGCGAGACGGGGCGGGCGCGGCTGAGGTGTCCGGGGTGCTGCGTGGTTCAGCGGGTCGCCGCCTCAGGAACCAGTACCGGCCGCGTTGCGCGTCTCATGTGTAGGAGCCGTGAAGGCGCTCCAACTGGGGTTATGTGCGCGGGAGTTCGCCAAGAGGCCGCGCCCGGCGCCCTGTTCACTGGCCAGAACCTTACGGTCCGCGTTCGCCGGTGGGGGCAACTGGCTTTCGGCCAAAGGGTGTTCGCCTAGGGTGGCGTTCTGATCAGCGTTGTTCACCATCCGCAGGAGGCTTTGCCGTGTCGGACACCCCGGACACCCACTCCCCCGCAAGCCAGGCCCAGGAGGCACGTTCCCGGATCGACACGTCCACGCCCCACTCGGCGCGGTTCTGGAACTACTTCGTCGGCGGCAAGGACAACTACGAGGTCGACCGGCAGATCGGCGACCACATCAAGGAGATCTTCCCCGGCCTGGTCGACGTCGCGGTGACGAGCCGGCACTTCCTGGGCCGCGCGGTCACCCACCTCGTCACCGAGGTCGGCATCCGCCAGTTCCTCGACATCGGCACCGGCCTGCCCACCGCCGACAACACCCACGAGGTCGCGCAGCGCGCCGCCCCCGAGACGAAGATCGTCTACGTCGACAACGACCCGATCGTCCTCGCCCACGCCAACGCGCTGCTGACCAGCACGAAGGAGGGCGTGACGGCGTACCTCGACGCGGACATGTACGACCCGGCGGCGATCCTGGAGAAGGCGTCCGGGACGCTGGACCTCTCGCAGCCGGTCGCGCTGATGATCCTCAACACGCTGGGCCACGTCGGCGAGTACGAGCAGGCGCGCACGCTGGTCCGTGACCTGATGGCCGGGCTGCCGTCCGGGAGCCACCTGGTCATCAGCGACTCGACGTCGACCAGCGAGGGCATGATCGCCGCGTCGGACGCGTACAACGAGAGCGGCGCCGTGCCGTACTACGTGCGCAGCGTCAAGGAGATCGGCGGGTTCTTCGACGGTCTCGACCTGCTGGAGCCGGGCGTCGTACAGGTCACGGAGTGGCGGCCGAACGCGGACACGCGGCGGGTGTACGTGGACGCGTACGGGGCGGTCGGCCGCAAGGCGTAGTCCGTGTGAACCGACAGGCGGGGCCGGGGAGTTGTCCCGGCCCCGCCTCTCTGTCAGTACGCGTAGCCCGACTTGCCGGCCTTCGTCGCGGTGACGTGGGTGACGCCGCTGCCCGGCGGGAGGGTGGTCGTCGTACCCGGCGGGCTGACGAGTGTCCCGTCGCCGAGCTGGGCGGCGGTGTTGGCGCCCCAGCCGATCACCGAGCCGTCGTCGAGCGCCGCGAGGGTGAAGTCGGGGCCGCCGGCGATCTCCTGGACCCCTTTCAGGATGTCGACCGGGACGGCGCTGGTGCGGTTGGCGGTGGTCCCGTCGGCGAGCTGCCGGGTGTCGTTCTTCCCCCACGCCTGGACGCTGCCGTCGTCGAGGACCGCGAACGACGAGGAGTGGGTGGCGAAGATCTTGGCGACGGTGTCCAGGTAGGCGACGTCGACCGGTTTGGGGCTGTCGGTCTTCAGGTCGTCGCCGAGCTGCCCGTCCGTCCCCTTCCCCCACGCCTTGACGACGCCGTCGGCGGTGAGCGCGAGGACGTGGTCGCAGCCGACGGAGATCGCGTCGACGTCCGTGAGGTCGGAAATCTGCTGCGGGGTCTCGCGGTTGGCCGTACCGCCGGTGCCGAGACGGCCGTTGGCCCCCGCGCCCCAGGTCCAGACCGTGCCGTCCTGGCGCAGGGCCACGCTGAACTCGCAGCCCGCGCCGACGTCCTTGACCCGGTCGAGGCTCTGCACGGTCGTCGGGGTCTTGTAGGGGTTCGTGGTGTCCTGGCCGGTGCCGAGCTGCTTCTTGGCGTTGCTGCCCCAGGCGAGGACACGGCCGGCCTTGACGGCGAGGACGTGGTCCGATCCCGCCGAGAGGTCGCTGACGCCGAACAGGCCCGCGACCGTGCCCGGGAACGGCTGGGCGGTCGTCGTGCCGTTGCCGAGCTGCCCCTTGTCGTTGGCGCCCCAGCTCTTGACCGTGCCGTCGTTGAGGAGGGCGACGGCGAAGGCGTCCTTGTTGGCGCCTCCCCCGGCGAAGACCTCGCGGACGTCGTCGCGGGCGACACCGACGACGGCGGCGGGGGTCTGCTGGGCGAGGACGCTGCCGTTGCCGAGCTGGCCCTGCGTGTTGTCGCCCCAGGCGCGGACCCAGGGGTCGGCGGGGCCGGCGGCGTGGGCGGGGGCGGCGGTCAGGAGGGTGGTGGCGAGGGCCACGAGGAGGAGGGGTCTCACGGTGCTGCCTTTCGGTTCAGTAGGCATAGCTGCTGTAGGCGGAGGGGCCGGCCGAGACGTGGGTCATGCCGCTGCCCGGCGGCAGGGCCGTGACCGGGAGCGGGGAGGACGTGGTGGTGCCGTCGCCGAGCTGCCCCTGGGCGTTGTCGCCCCAGGCCATGACCGAGCCGTCGTCGAAGGCCGCGAGGGTGTGGCCGTAGCCGCCGGCCATGGACGTCACCCCGGTCAGCCCCGGGACCGGCACCGGTGTGGTCCGGCTGGTCGTCGAGCCGTCGCCGAACTGGCCCCGGCCGTTCCAGCCCCACGCCCGCACCCCGCCGTCGTCCAGGACGGCGAAGCTGTGGTAGCCGGCGGCGTGGACGGCCGCCACGTCCGCCAGGTGCCGGACGTCCACGGGGACGGGGCTCGCCGTGGTGTCGTCGTTGCCGAGCTGGCCGTTGAGGTTGTAGCCCCACGCCTTCACCCGGCCGTCGGCGAGCAGGGCCAGGCTGTGGTGGCAGCCGGCGGAGACGGCGGCCACGTCGTCGAGACCGGGCACCAGCCGGGGGGTGTTCCGGCTGGTCGTGGAGGAGTCCCCGAGCTGGCCGTGCTGGTTGCGGCCCCACGTCCATACGGTGCCGTCCTCCCGCAGCGCCACGACGTGGTCGCAGCCCGCCGCGACGTCCTTCACCTTGGAGAGGCTCTGCACCGCGACCGGCAGGTTCTGCGGCGTCGCCGCCGTGCCGTCGCCGAGCTGCCCGTGCGCGTTGGCTCCCCAGGCCACCACCCGCCCGCCGCGCACGGCGACGGCGAACCCGGCCCCGGCGGCGATCTCGGACACCCCTGAGAGCCCGCGGACCGTTCCCGCGTACGACCGTGAGGCGGTCGTCCCGTCGCCGAGCTGGCCGGTGGTGTTCGAGCCCCAGGCGCGGACCGTGCCGTCGTTCAGCAGGGCGACCGCGAAGGAGCTGGCGTCGTTCCAGCCGCCGCCCGCCACCTCCCGCACGTCGGCCCGCGCGATCCCCCGGACGGCGGACGGCGTCTGCTGACCCTGCGTGGTGCCGTTGCCGAGCTGCCCGGCGCCGTTCATCCCCCACGCCTGCGCCCAGGGGTCACCCGGCTCGGCGTGTACCGGTCCGGCGGCGCCGATCAGCAGCACCGCCGCCAACGCGACGGCCTCAGTACGCATACGTCGTGTTACCCCCGAGCGACACCGCCACGTTCTTGATCGCCGACCCCTCCTTGAGGATCTTCACGGAGTCGTAGCGGGACACGGTCGTGCCGTTGCCGAGCTGCCCCTCGCTGTTGTTGCCCCACGTGAAGACGTCGTCGGCGGTCACCGCGACCCCGTGCCGGGCGCCGGCCGCGAGGTGCTGGACGCCTTCCAGGCGGGGGATCTCCACCGGGGCGGTGCGGTTGGTGCGGGAGATGTTGTCGCCGTCGGCCTGGTCCCCTTCGAGGAGCTGGCCGTACTGGTTGTTGCCCCAGCCGTGGACGTGACTGTCGCTGGTCATCGCGTAGTTGTGGAACGCGCCGGCCTCGATGTCGGAGACGCCCTCCAGCCAGTCGACGTCGACGGGGACGGTCGAGGACTTGGTGGAGGAGTTCCCGAGCTGACCGTAGAGGTTGTAGCCCCAGGACTTGACCGTGTCGTCGGCGGTGATCGCGAGCGCGTGGTAGCAGCCCGCGTCGATCTTGACGATGTCCGAGAGACCGGTGACCTGGCGGGGTACGGAGCTGGTGGCCCGGTTGCCGGTGCCGAGCTGGCCGTGGATGCCCCGGCCCCACGCGTAGACCTTGCCGTTCTCCAGGAGGGCGAGGCTGAAGTCGCAGCCGGCGGAGATCTGCTTGACCTTGGGCATGCCCTGGACCCGGTCGGGGACGGTACGGCTGTCCCCGGTGCGGTTGTTGCCGAGCTGGCCGTACGCGTTGTCGCCCCAGGAGTAGACCTGGCCGGAGGTGTCGAGGGCGAGGGCGTGCCGGCCGCCGGCGGCGATGTCCTTGATGTTCGTCAGGCGGGGGACGGTCGTCGGGACGGTCTGGTTGGTGTTGCCGCCGTTGCCGAGCTGTCCCGAGGAGTTGTGGCCCCACGCCTTGACGGTCGTGTCGGTACGGGCGAGCGCGAAGGAGTCGGCGGAGGAGGTGCCGCCCGCCGACATCTGGTCGACGTCGCCCCGGAAGAGGCTGGTCACGGAGGCCGGGGAGAGGCTGTCGGAGAGGGTGCCGTTGCCGAGCTGGCCGGTGCGGCCCGCGCCCCAGCCGAGGACGGTGGGGTTGCCCTCGTTGGCCGCGGTGGGGGGTGCGAGGGCGAGGGTGGCGGCGAGGGTCGTGAGGACGGCGAGCGTTCTCCAGGGGGACATGGCTGTGCTCTCCTTCTCGTCGGATTCAGGTGGGGCGCCCTCCAGCAGCCTTCCGGCAAACGATCACCGTCGCGAGCCGAGATGTTCGAAACACCTGATTGACGGACGTCCGTTCGAGTTGCCCGGCGCGGCGGTTCCCGGGCGGGGCGGGAAACCGGCCACTCAGGGGCCGTGGGCCGATGCGGTGAACCATGATCGACACGCACACCCCGCAGGGTTTTCCATGCGTTTGTCCGATTACCGTCTGACCCGCTTGTTCGAATCCCTCTCTTCTCTCCCCGGGAGCCGCCATGCCCGCACGCCGTTTCCTGTGCGCCTGCGCCCTCGCGCTGGCCGTCTGTTCCGCCGCCTACGTGTCCCCCGCGCACGCCGCCGTGTCCACCGCCGCCTCGGAGTGCGCCCCGGACGACGAGCAGTGCAACGACGACCAGGAGTCGGCGCAGAAGATCGAGGAGCAGCAGAAGAAGACCGAGGCGGACGCGAAGGACGCGCAGAAGCAGATCGACGCGGTCGGCAAGGACCTCAAGGAGTGCCCGCCGGGGTCGGCGTCCTGCATGGAGAAGCTCGCAGGGTCGGGGAGCGCCGAGAAGGACGGCATCGAGGACATGACCTCGACGATCTCCGGATTCAGGACGGAGCCCGGCGACAACGCGTCGTCCTCGTCGACGACCGTGTGCTCCGGTTTCGCCGGGACGCTGCCGGCCGGTGCCGGCGACACACCGTTCCCCGCCGACCAGTTGTGCTCACTGCTCGGTTCCTGAGCCACCCCGACAAGGAGAGTCCCGTGCGCCGTCCCCTCGCGCTGATCGTCCCCGTCCTGACGTCCCTCGCCCTGGCCTCGCCCGGTCACGCCGCCCAGCTGCCGCCCGGTGAGGGCGATCCCGGCCCGATGCCGGCCGCGCGGGCGGTAGGGCCCGACGGGAAGCCGGCGAAGGTCGCCGACGTCCTGGAGTACTGCGGGACGAAGAAGTCCGCGTGCTCCTTCCGCATCAACCGCGTACTCACCCGCGAGTTCGCCACCGCCGTCCGCTCGCTGGGCAACTCGGTGATCAACTGCACGCAGAGCGACATGAGCGTGGACCGCACGGTCACGCTGCGCACCAGCAGCACCGACAACATCGGCGGCGAGATCTCCGGGAAGGTCAACGTCGAGGGCACGGTCTCCGCGTCCGGCGAGGTGACCACCAACCTCTCCAACGACATCACCAGCAACCACAAGACGCCGAACCTCAAGGACGGGCCGACCTCCGAGAACGGCACGAAGACGACGGTGGCCGGGGGTGCGAAGCTCACCGGGTCGATGAGCGCGAAACTCGCGTTCGAGGCCGCGTTCAAGGCGACGTACTCCAAGTCGTGGACGGTCGACAACACCGAGGCGACGACGTACAAGACGACCGTCAAGGCCCACGACATGCTCGTGTTCGGGGCGAGCGCGGCCATGCGGCGCGTCACCGGGAACCTGATCACCGACATCGGCAGCAAGATTCTCGGGATCTCCGTCGACAGCCCCTCGATGGTCAACACGAGTTCCTTCGTCGCGCAGACGTACGCGACGCCGAACGGCGTGTGCAGCGGCACCCGGCCCGCCGGGAACACCGCAGCCGGCGGCAACAACACCCCCTGAGCCAGGAGTTCTGTCATGCGTCTGCTCGTCGTCCCCGTCCTCGCGTCGCTCGCGCTCACCGCGCCCGCGTTCGCGGCCCCCGCCGAACAGCCCGTCCCCGTCCTCAACGGCGACTTCGCCGACCCCGCGATGAAAGGCGACGGACCCACGACCGTCGGCATCGACAACTGGACCGGCGCGAACCAGCGTTACTCCCCCGCCGCGTCCGGCCGCACCGACACCTCCCACGGCGTCGCCCTCCAGAAGGACGGCAACACGCTCCAGCAGCGGCTGCGCGGGGTGCGTTCGGGGGCGCAGGTGACGGTGTCCTACGAGGACAGTCCGGCCGTGTCGAAGGAATGCCTGCCCGCCGAGGTCGAGAACGGCCAGCCGTACACGGTCGACGCGAGCGGCGGCACCGTCCAGGACGTCACCACTGCGGGGGACCCCGGCCGGGTCAAGGGCACGCCCGGCGGCGGGCGTTGGACGCAGCGGTCGTACCGCTTCACGGCGTCCGAGAACGAGCCGCTGCTGACGTTCACGTCCAGGGTCGCCAACTCCAAGACGCACATCACCTGTTCGCCGATGGTCGCGCGGATCAGGGCGGTCGAGGTGCCGCCCGCCGTGGACCAGACCGTGGACCGGACGGCCCTCGGCACATCCGAGGCGTTCAAGGGCAACGAGAAGGAGAAGTGGCTGCACAACGCGCTGGCCGCGTGCAACGGGGAGAACGCGTGCGAGTTCCGGCCCGACCGGCGCACCTCGTTCCGGTACTACGGGCAGTCCCGGGTGCTCGGCGAGACGTTCGTCAACTGCACCCGCAACACCCTTGAGCACACCCGGGTGCTGAGCTTCGCCGAGCGCAGCCACGACAGCGTCGCGCAGACGTACGCGGACGCCGGGCAGTCGCTGGAGGAGGTCGCCCGGCTGCCCACCTCGGGCGACCGGACGGAGGACGAGAAACGGCTCAAGTCCCGTCCGCTGGCGGCCCAGTTCGCGCTCGCCTACGAGAAGGCGTGGCAGCGTCCGTGGCAGTGGTTCAGCAGCGACCAGCGCACGGTCGTCGAGCGCGTCCAGCCCGGTGAGGTGAGCTGGGTGGAGTTGCAGCCGACCCGGGAGCGGGTCGAGGGGTGGTTCGTCAGCAAGAAGGACGACTATCGCGTGCACGCCGTCGTCGACGGCCCGTCACGCGCCGTCCCGGACCGGCTGCTCCAGCGTACGGGGCCGATGACCGGCGCCGAGAAGCAGCGCTGCATGGCGGCGCGGCCGATGACGACGACTCCGGTGGGCGCGGACGCTCCGGCGGCGTCGGCGGACAAGGGGCTGACGGGGCCGCCGGCGCCGACCGCTCCCGGAGTACGGCGCCTGGGCTGACGGTCGGGGGGTGGGGAAGGCTCACCCCACCCCCTGGCCGCTCACCCCACCCCCCGGCCGCTCACTCCCCCCGGGCCGCGAGTGCCGCCTCCGCCTTCTTCCGGTACACCGCCAACTTCTCGGCGGGGGCGACGACTTGGTGGCTGCGGGACTTCACGGAGACGTCGTGGCCGGCGGCGGTGGCGCGCAGGGCGCCGACCGTCGCCCGGTCGCGGGGGACGTGGGTGAAGGGGTCGAAGGAGTACCAGCGCATGGCGTTGAGGTGGGTCATCTTGTCGGTCTCGGTGTCGGTGACGCCGTTCGCGGTGAGGACCTCGTGCAACTCCTCGGGCGCGTTCGGCCACATGGAGTCGGAGTGGGGGTAGTCGGCCTCCCAGCAGATGTTGTCGATGCCGATCTCGTTGCGGAGCTTCACGCCGATCGGGTCGGAGATGAAGCACGTCAGGAAGTGCTCGCGGAACACCTCGGAGGGGAGCTTGCCTCGGAAGTCCTGGAGGGTCCAGGTGGCGTGCATCTCGTAGGTGCGGTCGATGCGTTCGAGGAAGTAGGGAATCCAGCCGGTGCCGCCCTCGGACAGGGCGATCTTCAGCGTCGGGTACTCCTTGAGGACCCGCGACCACATCAGGTCGGCCGCCGCCTGGACGAGGTTGATGGGCTGGAGGGTGATCATCACGTCCGGCGGTGCGTCGGCGGAGGTCACGGCGAGCCGCCCGGAGGACCCGATGTGCAGGTTCATGACCGTGCCGCAGTCGGTGAGGGCCTTCCACACCGGGTCCCAGTACTCGGTGTGGAAGCTGGGGTAGCCGAGCGGCACGGGGTTCTCGGGGAACGTCAGCGAGTGGCACCCCTTCTCCGCGACCCGGCGGATCTCCCGCGCGCACAACTCGGCGTCCCAGATGGCGGGGAGGGCCATCGGGATGAACCGTCCGGGATGCTTGGCGCACCACTCGTCGATGTGCCAGTCGTTGTAGGCGCGCACGAGCGCGAGGGAGAAGTCGGAGTCCTCGGTGGCGAAGAGGCGGGCCGAGAAGCCGGGGAACGAGGGGAAGTTCATCTGGGCGAGGACCCCGCCCGCGTTCATGTCGGCGACCCGCTCGTCGACGTCGTAGCAGCCGGGCCTGATCTCGTCGAGGCCCTGCGGCTCCATGCCGTACTCCTCCTTGGGCCGCCCGGCGACCGCGTTGAGCGCGGCGTTGCCGATGCGGTTGTCGCGGAACTGCCAGACGTCGGTGCCGTCGTCGTTGTGGACGAGGCGGGGGGCGTCCTTCTTCCAGCGGTCCGGGAGGTGGTTGGCGAAGAGGTCGGGGGGTTCGATGATGTGGTCGTCGACGCTGATGAGGATCATGTCGTCGCGGTCCATGAACACGCTCCTTGGACTTAGTCGGAGGCGGGCAGCGCTTTGGCGGCCTTGACGGTCAACGGCTCGCCCCCGTACGTGAGTTCACCTGTCCCGGAGGCCGTGCAGAGGAGTTCGAGGGTGTCGCCCGCGTCGACGTACCGCTTGCCGATCAGGACGTCCGGGGTGCCGGGGGCGACCGGTGGGGCCGTCAACTGGGCGGCGGGCAGCAGGGGTTGGCCGGCGCACTCGATGGCGCCGGTGAGTTCCTTCGGGGCGCGGATGACGATGACGCGGGCCGTCGAGGCGGGCGAGGCGAGTTGGTCACCGGGGCGCGGGGCCTGCTGCGTGGGTGTCGGTGCGGGCGTCGGCCCGGGTGCCGTCGCGGGGGTCGGTGCCGGGGTCGGCGCGGGGGGCTCCATGGTGCGGCTCTCCTTCCGGGAGGGTCAGGGGGGTCAGCCGGTCGCCCAGCCGCTCGATGTCGTACGACTGTCTGGCCAGCCAGAACCGCAGGAACCCGGTGAGCGAGTACCGCAGGAACAGGGCGGCGCCGACGACGGCCGCGCTGACTCCGCCGAGGCCGATCGCGAGGGCGTCGCCCTGGCCGAGCGTCGAGTCGGTGGCGTGGGCGAGGGGGAAGGCGAGAGCGCCGAGGACGAGCCCGGCGAGCATCAGCAGGACACCCGTCCGCAGCCACAGGGCGTTCCGGGCGGTGGCGGGGTCGGGGATCTTCAGGTCGGCGATGTCACGGACGAACCGGTCCGCGCGGGCGTCCTGCGTCATGGGGCGCTCCCCAGGTAGTAGGAGGAGAGTTCGGCGTGCAGGGAGCCGTCCGGACTCCCCTGCCACTGGACCTGGCCGCGGGCGAGGACGGCGGCGTGATCGGCGATCTTGAGGACGGCGGCGGCGAACTGCTCGACGACGAGCACCGCGACCCCCTGGCGGGCGATCTCGGCGACGCGTTCGTAGAGTTCGGCGACGACCAACGGGGCGAGCCCCATGGACAGTTCGTCGAGGAGGAGGACGGCCGGGTCGGTCGTCAGCCCCCGGGCGAGGGCCAGCATCTGCTGCTCGCCGCCGGAGAGGGTGCCCGCGGCCTGGGTGCGCCGCGCGCCGAGGACCGGGTAACGGGCGTACGCGGCCTCCTCGATGTCCTCCTGGCGGCGCCCGGTGAACGTCATCATGCGGAGGTTGTCGCGCACGGACAGGTTCGGGAAGACGCCTCGGCCCTCGGGGATCAGGCACACCCCGGCGCGGGCGAGGTCCCCGGCGCGGACGCCGGTCGCGTCCCGTCCGCCGAGCAGCAACCGGCCCCCGGTGGGCGGGTGGACGCCGGCGGCGACCTTCAACAGGGTGGTCTTTCCCGCCCCGTTGGGTCCGAGGAGGGCGACGATCTGTCCGGGGTGGACGGCGAGGTCGACGCCGTGCAGGACGGTGATCCCGTCGTACGCGGCCCGGATTCCGGCGAGTTCCAGCAGGGCGGTCATGACTCCCCCAGGTAGGCCGCGAGCACCGTCCGGTCCCGCTGGACCGCCTCGGGCGGCCCGCAGGCGACGACCCGGCCGAGGTCGAGGACGTACACGTCGTCGCAGACCGTCATGACGAGGTTCATGTCGTGCTCGACGAGGAGGACGGCGGTCCCGTCGTCCCGGGCGAGGGAGCGCAGCAGTTCGGAGAACCGCTCGGTCTCCTCCGGGTCCTGTCCGGCGGCGGGTTCGTCGAGGAGGAGGACACGGGGGTGGAGGACCAGGGCGCGGCCCACTTCCACGAGGCGGGCGATGCCGGTGGGGAGCGCGTCGGCGGGGGCGTCGGCGAGGTGGGTGAGGTTGAGGCGGGTGAGGACGTGGTCGACGGTGCGGGCGGGGTGGCGGCGGGAGAGGTGGCGTTCGGAGCGGAGTTCGGGGCTCAGGCCGGGGCCGTGTCCGGGGTGGGGTTCGGGATGGTGCCCGGGGCTCAGCTCAGGGCGGCGTTCGCGGCTCAGTTCGGCGGCGACGAGGAGGTTGTCGCGGACCGTGAGCCTGCCGAAGAGTTCGAGGTGCTGGAAGGTGCGGGACATGCCGCGCCGGGCGCGGCGGGCGGGGCCTTCGCGGGTGATGTCGTGTCCGTCGAGGGTGACTCGGCCGGTGCGGGGGCGGCGCAGTCCGGAGACGACGTCGAACAGGGTGCTCTTCCCGGCGCCGTTGGGCCCGATGAGTCCGGTGACTCTTCCGGGTACGGCGGAGAGCGACACGTCGTCGAGGGCGCGTCGGCCGCCGAACGTGACGGTGACGTGGTCCGCGGTCAGGATCGCCGCGTCAGCCTGTTGCTGTGGCACGGTCCAGCACCTCCCTGTCCTCGGGGCGCCAGGGGCGGCGTATCCCCCACCACTCGACGGGGACGTCCCCCGCCGGCTTCGGCCTCGCCCGGACCGCCGCCCTGGCGCGCAGGGTGACGGCGACGGCGAGCGCGCCGATCAGAGCCGGCCACCCGGGCAGCGCTCCCGTCGCGACCAGCGCCCAGGCGAGGCCCAGCACCCCGGCCAGGACCGGCATCAGCACCCGGTCCCGGGCGAGCGGCGTCCACTCCTCGCGCATCCCGGTGAGGACCCCGCTCGGGTTGTGGGCGAGGCCCATTCCGGCGAGGGCGATGAGGAGGGCCGACAAGTCGTGGGCCCAGGAGCCGAGTTCGTCGAAGAGCTGGGTCGGGACGACGAACGCGATCCCGGTGAAGACGCCGGTGCCGACCGCCCCGAGCCCGCCGATCACCGCGATCAGGAAGATCGGGAGCCCGGCGATCATGTTGAACTGCTCGGCGGTGACGGTCTGTTGCTGCATCCCGTACAGCGCCCCGCCGAGCCCCGCGATCCCCGCCGACAGCGCGAACACGGCGACCCGCGCCCCCAGCAGCCGTCCGCCCAGCGTCGCGTAGGCGGCCTCGCTGTCCCGCAGGGCGATCAGCCGCCGCCCGAACCGGCCCCGGCGCAGCGCGGCCACGCCGAGGGAGGTGAGCGCGAGCAATACGGCGGCCAGCATGAGGAGTTGGCCGGGGCTGGTGAGGTGCCGGCCGAAGAGGTCGGGGCCGGTCACCGACACCGAGCCCTGGTCGAAGAGGGTGATGCGCAGGCCGAACACGTCGAACGCGGGGAGGGTGAAGATCCACCGGTCGAGGATCACGGCGAACGCCGTCGTCCCCAGGGCGAGGTAGATCCCGGAGAGCCGCAGCGCGGGCAGCGCGATGAGCGCGCCGACGGCGGCGGCGACCAGGACGGCGACGGGCAGCGCCCACAGTTCCCCGTCCGCGCCGAGGTGCCCCCACACCACGGCTCCGATACCGGCGATGGACAGCTGGCACAGCGAGATCTGGCCCGCGTACCCGGCGAGCGGGACGTAGGAGAGGGCGACGATGCCGAGCGAGAAGACCGTGCCGTACGAGATGACCTTGTCCTCGGACAGGACGGTCACCAGGACGACCGCGAACAGGACGACGCAGCCCGCGAAGACGAGCGAGCCGCGCGCCTTCGGCAGCGGGACGTGCGCCAACTTGCGGTCCCTGCCGCGCAGTCGGCGGTGCGGGAAGGCGAGGAGGGCGAGCAGGAGGAGCAGGGCGGGGGCGGCGAGGCGCAGGCCGGGGAGGTAGTCGTTCTGGGGGAGGTAACCAGCGAGGTACGCCTCCATGAGGCCGACGACGACCGCGCCGAGGAAGGTGAGCGGGAGGCTGCGCAGCCGGCCGAAGACGGCGGCGGTGTACGCGGAGACGATCAGCAGGGAGAGCTGCTGGGCGTCGAGCGCGACCGTCGGCGCGATCAGGATGCCGCCGACGGCGGCGAGTTGGATGCCCAGCACCCACGCGAGCCGTCCGGCGCGCAGCGGGTCGGCGCCGGTGAGCCCGGCGAGGGCGCGGTCGTCGACGGAGGCCCGCATCTCGGTGCCGGCGCGGGTGCGGTGCAGCAGGAACCACAGCGCGGCGGCGATGGCGAGGGCGGCGGCCATGGTGATCGCCTGGTGCCAGGTGACGGCCGCCGGGCCGAGGTCGATCGCGGGCCGGTCGTCGAGGAACGGGCTGAGCGGACGAGGGGTGTTGGGGTCCCAGATCCAGCGGGCGAGGGCGATGCACCCGGTGAGCAGGGCGACCGTCATCACGAGCCGCTCCGCCTCCCCGAGCGCCTGGACGGGCCGCATCAGGACCCGCTCGACGAGCAGTCCGAAGGCGGGTGCGAGGACGAGCAGGACGGCGGCGAGGGCGAGCGGAACCGGCCACCCCCAGCCGACGGCGAGCTGCCAGTAGGCGAACGCCGCGAACATGCCGGCCGCGCCGTGCGCGAAGTTGAAGACTCCGGCCGTGGTGTGGGTGAGCACCAGGCCGCTGCCGATCACGGCGTAGATCGCCGCCGTGGTCAGACCCACCACCGTGAAGGCCAGGAACTGATCCATGGCTTGGAAACTAGCTTCTCTCTATTGGAGAATCAACCATTCGTGCACGATACTCCTTTGCGAGAATCACGTTCTCATCAGCCTTCACAGGAGGGTGCCACGTTGAGTCCCACCACCGACCTCGTAGAGATCGAGCAGCTCCTCGCCCGGTACGCCGTTGCGATGACGCGCGGTGACGTCGACCGGGTGCTGAAGGTCTTCACCCCGGACGGCACGTACAGCGCCTTCGGCGACACGTATCCCCTGGACGAGTTCCCGGCGCTGGTCGCCGCCGCCCCCAAGGGCCTCTTCCTGGTGGGCACTCCGGCCGTCGACCTGGACGGCGACACCGCGACCGGCACCCAGCCCCTGTGCTTCGTCGAGCACTCGGAGCACGAGATGCGCATCGGCTACTACAACGACACGTACGTCCGCACCCCCGAGGGCTGGCGGCTGCGGACCCGCTCGATGACCTTCATCCGGCGCAGCGGCAGCCACGACTCGGGGCGCCCGCACGCCTTCACCCGTTCATGAGGGTCGCCGATTTCCGTGCGGGGCTGCGGAGTTGGCTGGACGAGCGGGACCTGTCCGGCGAGGGGGCGCACGATCTGGACGCCCAGGTCGCCCAACTCGCCCGGGTCCGGCGCGCGTTGTGGGACGCCGGCTGGATGCGGTACGGCTGGCCCGCCGAGGTCGGGGGACTCGGCGGGCCCGAGGTGCTGCGGGCCGTGCTCGGCGAGGAAGTCGCCGCACGGGACCTCGCCGAGCCGGGCATCTGGTCGATGGTCGAGGTGCTCGTCCCGACGCTGATCGACTACGCGCCGCCCGCGCTCGCCGCCGAGCTGGTCCCCCGGCTCCTCGGCGGCGCCGAGCAGTGGTGCCAGGGGTTCTCCGAGCCGGGTTCGGGCAGCGACCTGGCGTCCCTGTCGACGAGGGCCGTACGCGACGGCGACGGGTGGGTCGTCTCCGGCCAGAAGGTGTGGACGAGCCTCGCGCAGTACGCGGCCCGCTGTGTCCTGCTCGCCCGCACGGGCGGCCCGGGGCACGCCGGGATCAGCGCGTTCCTCGTCGACATGGACTCCCCCGGCATCACCGTGCGCCCGCTGCGCACGATGCACGGCGTCGACGAGTTCGCGGAGGTGTTCCTCGACGGCGTGCGGGTCCCGGCCGGGCGCCTGCTCGGGGCGGAGGGGGACGGCTGGCGGCTCGCGACGGACCTCCTCCCCCACGAGCGCTCCACCTGCTTCTGGCACCGGATCGCCCACCTCCACAACCGGCTCGACCGCCTCCTCGCCGCCGGCTGCGAACCCGACGCCGACGCGCTCGGCGCCGTCTGGCTCGGCCTCCACACGGCCCGCTGCCGCTCGGCGGCCACCCAGCGCAGACTGGCGGACGGCGGACGCCTCGGCCCGGAGACGTCCGTCGACAAGATCCTCCTGGCGACCGCCGAGCAGCGCCTCTACGACACCGCCCGCGACCTGCTGCCGGGCGTGATCGAGCTGGGCGAGTCGCCGTGGCGGACGGAGTACCTGTACTCGCGGGCCGCGACCATCTACGGCGGTACGGCCGAGATCCAGCGCAACATCGTCGCCCGCCGTCTGCTGGACCTCGGGAAGGAGTGAGGCACGTGGATGTCACGGAACGCGGCCTGTTGGAGGAGACCCTCCGCAAGGCCCTCGCCACGGGAACCGGCCTCGGCGAGCTGGGGTGGCCCGAGATGCTGGACGAGGAGGGGGTCGTACCGCTGCTGTTCCGGCTGCTCGGGGAGACGGGGGCCTGGGTGCCGGTGGTGAACGACGTGGTGCTGCGGGAGGCGGGGCGGGAGCTCGGGGGAACGGCGCCGCTGCCGTTCGCCGGAGGGGGATGGGTCGAGTGGGGACGGGAAGCGCCGTTCGACGTCCGGCGGGTGTCGGGGGGTTCGGCCGTTCCCCTGGGGGACGGGCGCCGGGCGTTGGGGTGGTGGCTGCTCGGGACCGGGCACGCGATGCTCGGCCTGGCTCGGCAACACGTCCTGGACCGGGAGCAGTTCGGGCGTCCGCTGGCCTCGTTCCAGGCGCTGCGGCACCGGCTCGCGGAGACGTACGTCGCGCTGGAGGGGGCGGAGGCGGCGCTGGAGGCCGCCGACGGGGACACCGGGGCGCTGCTGGGCAAGGCCGCCGCCGGGCGGGCCGCACTGCTCGCCGCCCGGCACTGCCAACAGGCCCTTGGCGGCATCGGGTTCACGGCCGAGCACGCGCTGCACCGGCATGTGAAGCGGGCTCTGGTGCTGGACGGGCTGCTCGGGTCGGCTCGTGAACTGACCCGGGAGGCCGGGGAGTTGCTGCTGCGCGAGGGGCGGGCGCCGCGTCTCGTCGACCTGTGATCGCGTCTCGTCGATCTGTGACCGGGTTTCGTCGACCTGTGAGGGGTGTCATGACCGACTGGAACGATCTGCTGGGCTGCCTCGAACTCGCCACCGTCTCGCCGGGGGTCTTCGAGGGGCGTTCCCAACAGTTGGAGTACCGCAGGCTGTTCGGGGGGCAGTTCCTCGCGCAGTTCGCGCGGGCGGCGGTGCTGGCCGCTCCGGGGAAGGAACTCAAGTCCCTGCACACGCAGTTCACCCGCGAGGGGCGGACCGGGGAGCCGGTGCGCTACGAGGTGGACGTCGTGCAGGAGGGGCGGACCTTCGCGACCGTGCGGCTGGTGGCGCGGCAGGGGCACGGGGTGGTGGCGGTGGCGAGCGCGAGTCTGCACGGGTGGGAGGCGGGGGTTGCACGGCAGACGGTGGAGGCGGTGCCGAGGCTGCCGGGGGTGGAGCGGGGGGTCGAACTCGGGCTGCTTCCCTGGGAGTCGCGGGCCGCGAGTGATCTCGACACGGTGAAGTCCGAGGCGCCGGTGTACGAGCTGTGGACCCGGATTCCGGCGGTGCGGCGGGAGGTGGTGCCCGCAGTGCTGTCGTACGCGACCGACCTGACGCTGATCGGGACGGCGTTGCGGCCGGTGGACGGGGTGACGCAGGGGGGCTCGGGGAGCGTGTTCGCGTCGGCGGTGACGTCGCACACGGTGTGGTTCCACCGGCCGTTGGAGAGCGGGGGGTGGCTGCTGCTGCGGCAGGAGAGTCCCGTCGCGGCGCACGGGCGGTGCTTCGGGCGGGGGGATGTGCTGGGCGAGGGAGGGGAGTTGGTCGCGTCGTACGCGCAGGAGGGGTTGTTGCGGTTCGGGGGCTGAGGAGGACGGCGGACAGGGGCTCCGGTTGTTCGGGGCCCCTCTCTCCGTGTGTCCCGGGCGCCTTCGCGTGCTCAGGGCGCGGGCACCTCCACCACCACCGCCGACCCCATCCCCCCGCCCGCGCACATCGCCGCGACGCCCAACCCCCCGCCCCTGCGCCGCAGTTCGTGCACGAGCGTCACCAGCATCCGCGCCCCCGTCGCCGCCACCGGATGTCCGAGCGAGCAGCCGCTGCCGTTGACGTTGACCGCCTCGGGGTCGAGGCCGAGCCGCCGGATCACGGCGACGGGGACTGACGCGAACGCCTCGTTGATCTCGAACAGGTCGACGTCGGAGACGGCGTACCCGGCCCGCCCGAGCGCCTTGGGAATGGCCAGTACGGGAGCGAGCCCGGTGTCGGCCGGGTCGACGCCCACCGAGGCCCAGGCGCGGACGGTCGCCAGGGCGGGCAGCCCCAACTGCTCGTCCGCCACGGCCAGTACCGCCGCTCCGTCGTTGGCCCCGCAGGCGTTGCCGGCCGTGACGGAGAACCCCTCGATCTCGGGGTGCAGCACCTTCAGCGAGGCGAGCCGCTCCGCGCTGGTGTCCCGGCGCGGGTGCTCGTCGGCGGCGAAGTCCCCGACGGGTACGGTCTCCTCCTTGAACCGCCCCTCGTCCAGGGCGCGTACGGCGTTGCGGTGCGAGCGCAGCGCCCAACCGTCCATGTCGGCGCGGCTGATGCCGGCCTTGACGGCGGTGTTCCAGCCGACGGTGATCGACATGTCCAGGTTGGGGGCGTCGGGCCGGTCGGGGTGGGTGGGCGGCATCCAGGGTTCGCCCCGGACCGTCAACTTGGGTGCCGTGGAGAGCGAGTTGACGCCTCCGGCGAGGATCAGCCGGTCCATGCCGGACCGGATCGAGGCGGCGGCGGTCTGGACGGCCGCGAGGCCGCCCGCGCAGTGCCGGTTGAGGGCGAGGCCGGGGACGTGGGGCAGTCCGGCGGTGAGCGCGGCGTGGCGGGCGACGACTCCGCCGCCGTAGTGGGACTCGGCGAGGACGACGTCGTCCACCAGCCCGGGGTCCAGGCCCCGGGCGGCGGCCGAGAGCACGACGTCCGCCAGTTCGTGGGCCGTCGTGTCTTTGAGGCTCCCCTTGAAGGCGGTGCCGATGGGGGTACGCAGGGCGCTCACGATCACGGCTTCAGGCATCGGCGGACTCCTCCTCCGGGTCGGCCAGTTCGGCGACGAGGGTGCGGCGCAGGATCTTTCCGGTGGCGGTGCGGGGCAGTTCGGGGCGGAAGACGACCGTGTCGGGGGTCTTGGCGGAGCGCAGCCGGCGCCGCGCGAAGGCCCGGATCTCCTCGGGGTCCCCGGAGCCGACGAGGACGGCGACGAGCCGCTGCCCCCACTCCGGGTCGGGCAGCCCGAGCACGGCCGCCTCCTGGACGCCGGGGTGGCGCAGCAGGACGTCCTCGATCTCGGCGGGGGCGATGTTCTCGCCGCCCCGGATGATCGTGTCGTCCGCCCGCCCCTCGACGAACAGATACCCCCCGGCGTCCAGGCGCCCCCGGTCCCGCGTCGCGAACCACCCTTCGCCGTCAAGGCCGTTGACGCCTTCGTACTCGCCGGAGATCTGCTCCCCGCGCACGAACACGAGCCCGCTCTCCCCGGGTTCGACGGGTACGCCGTCCTCGTCCCGGATCTCCACCTCGACCCCGGGCAGCGGACGGCCCGCCGACCCCAACCGGGCCTGGATCAGCGGGTCTTCGGAGGCGAGGGCCCGCCGGTGGTCGTCGGGGCCGAGGACGCACAGGGACGACGAGGTCTCGGTGAGCCCGTAGGCGCCGACGAACCCGGTGCCGGGGAAGCGGCGCAGCGCGCGTTCCACGACGGGGCGCGGGCAGCGGGCGCCGCCGTAGGCGAGGCTGCGCAGGGTGGGGACGTCGGCCGGGGTGTCGTCGGCGGTCAGGCGGGCGAGCATCGTCGGGACGACCATCGCGTGCGTGACGCCCTCGCTCCTGACGGTGCCGAGCCAGTCGTCGGCGTCGAAGTCGGGGAGGTAGACGATGCGGCGGCCCGCGTAGAGGTTCGTGAGGAGGTTCATCAACCCCGCGACGTGGTACGGCGGGAGGGCGACGAGAGTGGCGTCCGCCGGGTCCGCCGAGCCGAAGTCCTGCGTGTTGAAGACGTAGGCGAGGAGGTGGCGGTGGCGCAGGAGAGCGGCTTTCGGGGCGGCCGTGGTGCCGCTGGTGTAGAGGGTGACGGCGGTGGCGTCGCGGTCGTCCGGGGTGGGCTGGGGGTCGGGGTCGCCGGTCGGGGTGAGGAGGGCGTCGAGGTCGTCCTCGGTGAGGAGTGCCGCGCCCGGGTGGCGGTCGACGAGTTCCATCAACTGGGCTTCACCGAGGCGGTAGTTGAGGGGGACGAACGGGACCCCGGCGAGGGCCGCGCCGAACAGGGCGACCGGGTAGGCGAGGTGGCTGCGGCCGAGGTGGAGGACCGCTGTGCGGTCACGGAAGCGGGCTGCCGCGTGGTGGGCGAGGCGCTGGAGGTCGGCGGCCGAGAGGGTGCGTCCGCCCTCGGTGACCGCCGGCCGGTCCCCCGCCGAGGCGGCCATTTCCAGGATCACGGCTATGTTCATGAGAATGGCATTCTCATACACTCAGAGCCTCACTCGCAAGAGAGGGGAACTTCTGTGCAGATCGAGGGTGTCGCAGCGCTGGTCGTGGGCGGCGCGGGCGGGCTGGGCGAGGCGACGGTACGGCGGCTGCACGCGTCGGGCGCGCGGGTCGTCGTCGCGGATCTCGCCGACGAGAAGGGCAAGGCGCTGGAGTCGGAGCTGGGGGTGCGGTACGTCCGGACCGACGCGACCGACGGGGACTCGGTGGGTGCCGCCGTCGAAGAGGCCGTCTCCCTGGGCGAGTTCAGGATCGCCGTCGACTGCCACGGCGGTCCCGCGAGCGGGGGGCGGCTGGTCGGCAAGGACGGCTCGCCCATGCCTCTCGCCGGGTTCCGCACGACCGTCGACGTCTACCTGACGGGCGTCTTCAACGTCCTGCGGCTGGCCGCCGCCGCGATCGGCCGCACCGAGCCGTACGGGGCGGACGGGGGGCGCGGGGTCGTCGTCATGACGTCGTCCATCGCGGCGTACGAGGGGCAGATCGGGCAGCTCCCGTACGCCGCCGCCAAGGGCGGGGTGAGCGCGATGACGCTGGTCGCGGCGCGCGATCTGTCGCCGCTCGGGATACGTGTCGTGTCGGTGGCGCCGGGGACGGTGCTGACGCCCGCGTACGGGAAGGCGGCGGATCAGCTGGAGGCGTACTGGGGGCCGCAGGTGCCGCATCCTCGGCGGATGGGGCGGCCGGAGGAGTACGCGGGGCTGGTGCGGCATCTGTGCGAGAACGACTATCTCAACGGTGAAGTGGTGCGGTTGGACGGGGCGTTGAGGTTTCCGCCGAAGTAGGTGCGTGCGCGCGGGCGGGAGGGTTCCGCCCGGCGCGTGGCGGGGAAACCGACCGTCGCCCGGCGAAGAAGCCGGCCTCCGAGTGGCGGGGAGGCCGGCCGGTGTGTGGCCTCAGCCGTCGATCTCCTGGCGTGCCTTCGCCCACAGCCACCCCGCGTACGCGTGCATCGCCTCGCCCATCCTCGCGTTCTGCTTCCCCGTGAGGGCGCGGGCGTGGCTGCCCTCCAGGAGAGCGGCGAGGCGGAAGCAGGCGAGGACCTGGTACCAGCGGAAGCCGGAGACGTCGCGGCCGGTCAAGTCGCCGTAGTGGGCGACGAGTTCGGCGCGGCCGGGGATGCCGTCCCAGGGCCGGAACTGCGGGTCGCTGCCGGGCGGGTCGCCCTTCTCGCGCCACGCCGTGAGCAGCCACGCTAGGTCGAGGAGGGGGTCGCCGAGGGAGGCCATCTCCCAGTCGACGATCGCCGCGAGGCGTGGTGCGTCGTGGGCGAACATGACGTTGGCGAACTGGAGATCGCCGTGCACGATCCCCGTGGCACCGCTCGGCGGGGTGTGGGCGGTGAGCCAGTCGGCGACCGCGTCGACCTCGGGGGACTCGGTCTCGCGGTAGCCGGGGGTGTCACGGTAACCGTGCAGGATCTTCAGGTACTTGGGGGTCTGCCGCGCCAACCAGCCCTCTGGTTTGCCGAGTTCACCGAGGCCGTGGGCGTACGGGTCGACCTTCGCGAGGCGGGCCGCGCCCTCGACGAACGCGAACGCGACCGTGCGCCGCCAGTCGGCGTCCTCCGCGTAGCGGCCGGGGAGTTGACCCCTCGGCATGAAGCCGTCGATCTTCTCCAGGACGGAGAAGGGGGCGCCGAGGACCCCGGTGTCCCGCACGCTCGCGTACAGGCGGGGGTGGGGGACGTCGGTGCCGGCGAGCGCGGCGAGGACGGTGCCTTCCCGGCGGAAGGCGTCGGAGGCGCCCGCTGCGAGGTGGCGGCCGGGGCGGCGCAGGACGAGTTCGGTGCCGTCGGCCCGGCGGAGGGTGTGGAGCTGGTTCTGGGCGCCGCCGGTGAGGGGGTCGAGGGCGGTGACGGGGCCGGAGCCGGGGAGGGCGGCGAGGCCGGGCCAGGTGTTGAGGAGGGTGAGGTCCGAGGGGGGCTGATCGGCGCTGTCCATCGGGGTGCCGTCGTCCATGGGGGTGTCGTCCGCCTTCTCGTGAGGTGCGGTCACCAGCCCGCCGCCGTCTCCGGGAGTCGCCCCGCGTACTTGGCGCGGGCCGCTTCGAGGCGGGTCGGCAGGTGGGCCGTGCCGAAGTACGGGTCGTCCGCCGGGGTCGCCCGCTTGAGCAACAGGCGTGCCACGACGTCCTGGTGGGCCTCGGTGGGGCCGTCGGCGACGCCGAGGGTGGGGCCGGAGAGCCACATCTTGACGAGGGGGAGTTCGTTGGAGACGCCGAGCGCGCCGTGGATATGGAGGGCGCGGTAGGCGACGTCGACGAGGATCTTCGGGGTGGCGACCTTCACGCCCGACACGTGGAGCCGGGCCTCGCGGGCGTGGTCGCGGTCGCCGGTGCGGGCGGCGCGGTCCATGTGCCAGGCGGCGTGCAGGACTTGGAGGCGGAACTGCTCGATCTGCACCCAGCTGTCGGCGAGTTGATGACGTACGGCCTGCTGGTCGGCGAGGGGTCCGCCTCGGGTACGGCGGGACGCGATCCGTTCCGTCATCATCTCCAGCGCCTTCCCGCACTGGCCGACCGAGCGCATCGCGTGGTGGAGCCGGCCGCCGCCGAGGCGGGTCTGCGCGATGAGGAAGCCGGAGCCGGGTTCGCCGAGGAGGTTGTCGGCGGGGACCCGGCAGCCGGTGAAGCGCAGGTAGGCGTGGACGCCCTCGCCGAGGGGTTCGCCGCCCATGCCGGTGCCGCGCACCATCTCCATGCCGGGTGTCCCGGCGGGGACGAGGATCATCGAGGCGCCCTGGTGGACGGGGACGTCCGGGTCGGTGACGACCATCGCGATCACGAAGGCCGCGAGGGGGTAGTTGGACGCGAACCACTTCTCGCCGTCGATCACCCACTCGTCGCCGTCCCGCACGGCCCGGCACGTGAACCCGCCGGGGTCCGCTCCCCCGGTCGGCTCGGTCATCGCGAACGTCGACACGATCCGCCCGTCGAGCAGCGGCTCCAGGTACTCCTTGCGCTGCTCCTCGGTCGCGTAGTGCGCGAGGATCTCCGCGTTCCCGGAGTCCGGGGCCTGCGTGCCGAAGACCATCGGGGCCCAACTGGAGCGGCCCAGTATCTCGTTGAGCAGTCCGAGGCTGACCTGGCCCATGCCCATGCCGCCCAGCGAGGGCGGCAGATGGGCGGCCCACAGCCCCCGCTCCCGCACCTTGCGCTGCAACGGGCGGACGACTTCGCGGAAGACCTCGCTGTCACGGTCGTACGGATCGGCGTTGCCCGGGAAGAGCACGTCGAGCGGCTCGATCTCCTCACGGACGAACCCGGCGGCCCAGTCCAGCTTCTCCTGGAACTCGGCGTCGGTACTGAAGTCCCACATGACGCACCCTCCATCAGAATGGTGTTCTGACGCTAGCAGAATGCCATTCTCACCACCAGGGACCGGTCGGCTACCGGAGTCGGGGTGCGCGGACCCCCGCCAGCAGGAAGCCGACGAGGTGCTCGATCTCGGCCGGGCCCGGTACCTCCTCGGTGAACAGCCAGTACTGGAGGGCGGCGACGACGGCTCCGGCGACGGTGCGCGCGGTGCGCAGCGGGTCGGCCGCGCCCAACTCGGCGGCGGGCTGGGCGAAGAGCGCGGCGAGGGCGTCCACGAGGGCGACGGTGACCTGTCCGCCGTGCGGCCCGGCGCCGCTGCCGTTGGCGAGAACTGCCCTGATTTTGCGGGCCAGTTCGGCGTCGGAAGCCTGCCTGACCAGCGCACCGAGCCCGGCTCTGAGGCGGGCCTCGGGGCTGTCGTCGGCAGCCCGTGCGAGACACCTGCGGACCTGCTCGACGACCGCCCGCGCACCCCGCTCGACGATGGCCTCGACCAGGGCGTCCTTGCTGCCGAAGCGACGGTAGAAGGCGTCGTTGGACGAGCCGGCGGCGGCGACGATGTCGGCGACCCGGGGCCGCCGTCCGCCGCCCGCCACCATCAGCGCGAGCCCGGCGTCCAGCAGCGCCTCGGCCTCGGCGCTCTCTCGATCCACCGGCCTCAGAATGCTATTCTGCATGCTTGAGAATCTTACTCTCACTCAGGAGAACGCTCCAGGAGGCGGGATGGGATACGCGGACGACCTCTTCGACCTGACCGGCAGGACCGTCCTCGTCACCGGCGGCAGCCGGGGGCTCGGCCGCGCGATGGCCTTCGGCGCGGCCCGCTGCGGGGCGGACGTGGTGATCGCGAGCCGGACGTACGAGGCGTGCGAGGCGGTGGCGGCGGAGATCACCCGCGAGACCGGGCGGGCGGCGCTCCCCCACGCCGTCCACCTGGGGCGGTGGGACGAGCTTCCGGGGCTGGTGGACGCCGTCTACGAGCGGTTCGGGCGGCTGGACGGCGTCGTCAACAACGCCGGGATGAGTCCGGTGTACGACGACCTCACCACCGTGACCGAGAAGATGTTCGATTCCGTACTGAACCTCAACCTCAAGGGGCCGTTCCGGCTGTCGGTGCTGGCGGGGACCCGGATGGCGGAGGCGGGTGGGGGGTCGATCGTCAATGTCAGTTCGACGGGGTCGATCCGGCCCCGGCCGGGGATCGTGCCGTACGCCGCCGCGAAGGCCGCGCTCAACAGCGTGTCCGAAGGGCTCTCGCAGGCCCTCGGGCCGGGGGTGCGGGTCAACACGCTCATGTGCGGGCCGTTCGCGACCTGGGCCACGCGGGGCTGGCAGGACGATCCGGAGCGGCTCGCCGAGGGGGTCCGGCCGCACGCGCTCCAGCGGATCGGGGAGCCCCGCGAGATCGTCGGCGCGGCCCTGTACCTGCTGTCCGACGCGTCGTCGTACACGACGGGCGCGATGCTGCGGGTGGACGGGGGGATGCCTTAGCCGATGCCCTGGCCGGCGCCCTGGCCGGTGCCCTGGCCGGTGAACGCACCTGGTCAGCGGCTGTCCGCCGACTGTGTCATCGTGTCCCCACGGAACCCCGTACCTGTGTTCGGCATCCATACAGGTGAACGGGGACGGCGGACGGATCACACGGGAGCGGCACGATGCACTGGCGGATCAAGGGAGTGGCGGCGGCCTGCGCCCTTCTCGTCGCGGGCCTGGGGACGGGCTGTACGACCGAGTCCTCGGCGGACTCCCGGCCGGCGGACTCGCCGTCCGGTTCCGGTGCCGCGTCGTCGAGTGCGGCGCCCTCCGCGAATCCCCGGGCCGCCGTCGAGGCCGCCTACCGGAAGTGGGGGCTCAAGCCGCTCGCCGAGGCGCCGGAGCCGCCCGCGACGAAGCCGGTGCAGCTGAAGTCCGGCGGGCAGATACCGGTGATCAGCGAGATACCCACCAAGGAGAAGATCGTCTTCCTGACGTTCGACGACGGGACCGAGCAGGACCCCGAATTCATCACGATGATGCGGGAGTTGAAGCTCCCGATCACGATGTTCCTCACGAACGCCGCGATCAAGAACGACTACGGCTACTTCACGAAGCTCCAGTCCCTCGGCAACCCCGTCGAGAACCACACCCTCACCCACCCCAACCTCCCCACGCTCGGCGCCGCCGCCCAGCAGGAGGAGATCTGCGGCCAGCAGACCAAGCTCAAGGACCACTACGGCACCGCCCCCCGCCTCTTCCGCCCGCCCTACGGCAACTGGAACGAGGCCACCCGCACCGCCGCCGCCTCCTGCGGACTCCAGGCCATCGTCCTGTGGCGCGAGTCCATGCAGATCAAGAACATGCAGTACCAACTCCCCGGCAAGAAGCTCCGCCCCGGCGACATCATCCTCGCCCACTTCCGCGGGCCGTCCGAGCTCAAGGGGCGGACCATCACGCAGATGACGGTCAACATGCTCCGGCACATCGAGGAACAGGGATTCACGGTGGCTCGGCTGGAGGACTACCTCTGACCCGCCCGCGCCCCCTCGGTCCGCCGCGACCATGACATCGTGCCGACGTGGAACACCTCATCGGCACCCAGCACCCACCCCACCGCCTCACCGACCCAGCGGAGACGATCACCGTGCTCGAAGCGGCGGTGCCCGGCCTGCTCCGGCACCGCCGTACGGCCCCGGAGCCTCCCGACTGGGCTCGCATCGAGGGTGCCCTGGGGCTTCGACTGCCGCCGGACTTCCGGCTGCTGGCGGAGCTGTACCCCACCTTCGTCCTCGCCGGCTTCCTCCACGTCCCGCTCCCCGCACCGGCTCACGAGAGCCGCTGGCTCGACGGTGTCGACCACGAGCTGGAGATCGTGCGGGACTGGTGGGAGGACGGGTCGTCGATCGGCCTGTCTCCGCATCCGGCGCCCGGCGGGCTGCTGCCGTGGGCGAGTTCGTACTCCGGGGACGTGTTCCTGTGGACCACGGACGAGCCCTGGCGCGTCACGGTCGCCTCGCGGAATCTGGAATGGTGGCACTACTCCGGTGGGGCCGTGCAGTTCGTCGCGGAGTGGGTTTCCGGAGGGCTGGAGCCCTGGGCGTTGCCTGAACTCGGCGCCGCGGTGCAGGTGTTCAGGTGAAGTCGCCGTGTTCGCCGAGGCCGGGTGGGGGGCCGTAGACGGGTTCGTGGCCGGTGACGTGGATGGGGGTGCCGACGAGGCGGTAGTCGCCGGCCTGGACGATCGCGTCCGGCGCGTCGGCGAGGGCCTCCGGGAGGGTGTGTACGGCCGAGGCCGGGACGTGGAGGGGGCGGAGGCGGGATTCCCAGGAGGTGGCGGTGTCGGTGGAGAGGGCTTTGGTGACGGCGGCGGTCAACTCGGCTCGGTGTGAGGCGCGTTCGGACATGGTGGTGAAGCCTTCTATGCCCGCCTCGGTGGCGAAGGCGTGCCAGAAGGTGTCGTGGGTGATGAAGAGGGAGAGGTGGCCGTCGGCGGTGGGGAAGAGCTGGGCGGGGGCGTAGTAGGCGTGGGCGCCGCCGAGGCGGCGGGGGGTCTTGCCCTCGTTGAGCCAGGCAGAGGCGTGGTAGTTGAGCTGGGAGAGCATCACGTCTCGGAGGGAGACCTCGACTTGGCCGCCGCGTCCCGCGACCACCTGTGCGAGGAGGCCCAACGCCGCTGTCAGGCCCGCCGAGTTGTCCGCCGAGGAGTAGCCGGGGAGCTGGGGCGGGCCGTCGGGGTCGCCGGTGAGGGAGGCGATGCCGGTGGCGGCCTGGACGACGTAGTCGAAGGCGGGGGCGTCGCCCGCGTCCATGCCCCAGCCGGTGAGGGCGACGCAGACGATACGGTCGTTCCAGGGCTTGAGGGCCTCGTACGTGAGACCGTAGCGGCGGACCGCCGAGGGTTTCAGGTTGACGAGCAACGCGTCGGCCCCGCGCACGAGTTCATGGAGGCGGGCCTGCCCCTCCTCGGCGGCGAGGTCGACGCGGATCGACCGCTTGCCCCGGTTGAGACTCGCGAAGTACGCGTCGGACACCTGCCGGGAGAGATCCCCGCCGGGCGGCTCCAACTTGGTGACCTGGGCGCCCAGATCCGCGAGGAGCATCGTCGCGTAGGGCCCGGCGAGGATGTGGCCGACCTCCAGGACGCGCAGCCCGGCCAGCGGGCCACGCGTCGCGGACCCGCCGTCCGTCACCGGCCCGCCATCCATCGCGGGCCCACCATCCGTCGCGGGCCCGCCGCTCCCCTCGGCCCCACCGCTCACCGCAACCCCGCCGCGATCGCCGCGACGGCGTCACGGGTACGGAGCTTGGAGGCGACCAGCTCGTCCCGCCCCTTGCCGATCGGCAGGAGCCGTACGGACAGGTCGGTGACCCCCGCGTCCGCGAACCGCCGGAAGCGGGCGGCGATGGCCTCCTCGTCCCCGGCGGCGCACAGGTCACCGACGTCGCGGGCGTCGCCGTACTCCAGCAGGCGCTGGTAGTTGGGGGACACCTCCGCCTCCCCGAGGATACGGTTGGCGCGCTCGCGGGCGGCGTCGGCCTCGTGCGGCGCGCACAGGCAGACGGGGATGCCGGCGACGACACGCGGCGCCGAACGCCCGGCCGCCTCGGCCGACTTGGTGAGGGTGGGGACGACATGCTCGCCGACGGCCCGCTCGTCCGCCATCCACAGCACCGTCCCGTCGGTCAACTCCCCGGCGATACGCAGCATCACGGGCCCGAGCGCGGCCACCAGCACCGGCAGCGGGGAGTCCGGCGAGATGCTCAGCGGATTGTGCACCCGGAAGTGCGCGTTCTCGACGTCCACCGAACTCCACCCGGCGAACGCGGCGTTGAGGACTTCGAGGTAGGACCGGGTGTACGCGGCGGGCTTCTCGTACGCGACCCCCAGCATGTCCCGGACGATCCAGTGGTGCGAGGCCCCCACCCCGAGCGCGAGCCGGCCGCCGGCCGCCGCCTGCACGGACATCGCCTGCCGGGCCAGCACGACCGGGTGCTGGGCGTGCACGGGCACGACCGCCGTCCCCAGCTCGATGCGTGAAGTCGCCTGCCCCATCAGGGAGACGGCGGTCAGCGCGTCGAAGTCGGTCGGCACCTGCGGCACCCACACGGTGTCGAACCCGGCCTCCTCCGCCCAGCGCGCGTCCTCTACCATCCGCTGCGCCTTGTACGCGGCGTCCCCCCGCTCGGGTCCGCTCATCACTCCGACTCGCATGTCACTCCTGTCCTGTGGTGAGCGCGCGGATGTCCGCCACGATGTCGTCCAGCGAGGTCCCGGTCGGATACACCCCGACGGCCCCGGCCTCCCGCAGCCGTTCGACGTCCCCGGCGGGGATCGTCCCCCCGACGACGACCGGGATGTCCTCTCCCCCGGCCGCCCTGAGCGCCTCCAACGTCCGCCGGGTGAGGGCGAGATGGGCGCCGGAGAGGATGGACAGCCCGACGAGCGCGACGTCCTCCTGTACGGCGGTGGCGGCGATGTCGTCGACGCGGTGCCGGATGCCGGTGAACACGACCTCGAACCCGGCGTCCCGCAGCCCGCGCGCGACGAGCTTGGCGCCCCGGTCGTGTCCGTCGAGTCCGGGTTTGGCGACGAGTACCCTTACCGGGCCCGCATTGTGAGGGATCATCAGAACACCACCGGCTGCCGGAACTCGCCCCACACCTCGCGCAGGGCCCCGGTCATCTCCCCGACCGTGCAGTACGCGTTGGCGCAGTCGACGAGCGGCCCCATCAGGTTGACGTCGCTCAAGGCGGCCTGCTTCAACTCCGCGAGCCGCGCCCGTACTTCGGCCCCGCTGCGGTCGGCCTTGACCTGCGCGAGGCGTTTCAGCTGGCGTTCGCGGCCGTCGGCGTCGAGTTCGTAGGTCGCGAGGTCGGGCGGCGGTTCGTCGACGGTGAACCTGTTGACGCCGACGACGGTCCGCTCGCCGGAGGTGACGGCCTGGTGCAGGCGCCAGGACTCGTCGGCGATGAGTGTCTGGAGGTAGCCGTCCTCGATGCAGCGGACCATCCCGCCGTGCGCCTCCAGGTCGGCCATGATCCGCTCGACGCGTTCCTCGGTGGCGTCGGTGAGGGCCTCCACGAAGTACGAACCCCCCAGCGGGTCGGCGACCTTGGTGACCCCGGTCTCGTGGGCGAGGATCTGCTGGGTGCGCAGCGCGAGCGTCGCGGACTCCTCGCTGGGCAGCGCGAACGGCTCGTCCCAGGCGGCGGTGAACATGGACTGCACCCCGCCGAGGACGGACGCGAGGGCCTCGTAGGCGACGCGGACGGTGTTGTTGCGGGCCTGCGGCGCGTACAGCGAGGCCCCGCCGGCGACGCAGCCGAAGCGGAACATGCACGCCTTGTCGGTCGTCGCCCCGAACCGGTCGCGCACGATGGTCGCCCAACGGCGGCGCCCGGCACGGTACTTGGCGATCTCCTCGAAGAACTCGCCGTGCGTGTAGAAGAAGAAGGAGATCTGCGGCGCGAACTGATCGATCGTCATACGCCCGCGTTCCAGGACGGTTTCGCAGTAGGTGACGCCGTCGGCGAGGGTGAACGCCATCTCCTGGACGGCCGTCGCGCCCGCGTCGCGGAAGTGCGCCCCGGCGACGGAGATCGCGTTGAAGCGGGGGACCTCGGCGGCGCAGAACTCGATGGTGTCGGCGATGAGCCGCAGGGAGGGTTCGGGCGGCCAGATCCAAGTCCCCCTGGACGCGTACTCCTTGAGGATGTCGTTCTGGATGGTCCCGGTGAGTCTCGCGCGCGGGATGCCGCGTTTCTCGGCGGCGGCGACGTAGAGCGCGAGGAGGATCGCGGCGGTGCCGTTGATGGTGAAACTGGTGCTGATCCGGTCGAGGGGGATCGTGTCGAAGAGGATCTCCGCGTCGGCCAGGGTGTCGACAGCGACGCCGACGCGGCCGACCTCGTCGGTGTACTCGGGGTCGTCGGAGTCGTAGCCGCACTGGGTGGGCAGGTCGAGGGCGACGGAGAGACCGGTGCCGCCCTGGTCGAGGAGGTAGCGGTAGCGCCGGTTGGACTCCTCGGGGGTGCCGAAGCCGGAGTACTGGCGCAGGGTCCAGGTGCGGCCCCGGTAGCCGGTGGGGTAATTGCCGCGTGTGAAGGGGTGGTTGCCGGGGTCGGGTGGTTCGACGGGGCGGTCGGCGGGGCCGTACACCGCCTTGAGGGGGATACCGGAAGCGGTCGTGGGATCGGTCATCGCAGCTGGTCCTTCAGCACCTTTCCGGTGGCGGTGAGCGGGAGTTCGGTGCGGAACTCGACGTACCGGGGGACCTTGAAGCCCGCCATCCGCTCCTTCGCCCAGGCGATCAGCGCGGCTTCGGTGACCTCGGCGCGCGGGACGACGTACGCCTTGCCGACCTCGCCCATGCGAGCGTCGGGGACGCCGACGACGGCGACCCGGGCGACGGCGGGGTGGCGCAGCAGGTAGTTCTCGATCTCGGCGGGGTAGGCGTTGAAGCCGCCGACGACGAACATGTCCTTCTTGCGGCCGACGATCCTCAGGCGCCCTTCGGCGTCCAACTCCCCCAAGTCGCCGGTGTGGAGCCAGCCTTGGGCGTCGACCGCGTCGGCGGTGGCCTTCGGGTCGTCGAGGTAGCCGCGGGTCACGGAGTAGCCGCGGACGAGGACTTCGGCGTCGTCAGCGATCCGCACCTCGACGCCCGCGCAGGGTCGGCCGACGGTGGTGGCGATCGCCTCGTAGGAGTCGCCGGGGCGGGAGGCGGTGACAGTGCCGGCCTCGGTGAGGCCGTAGCCGGTCATGAGGTGGGTGAAGGGGAGTTCGGTGGTGATGCGGCGGACCAGTTCGACGGGGATGTCCGCCGAGCCGGTCACCGCGACCCGCAGCGACCCCAAGTCCCGTGTGCCGTCCGCCTCCAGGAGGGAGTGGTAGAGGGTGGGCGGCCCCGGCAGGACCGTCACCTTCTCGCGCTCGACCAGTTCAAGGACCCGTTCGACGTCGAACACGGCGACCGGCAGCATGGTCGCGCCCCGGACGAGGGAGGCGACGATGCCCGCGTGCAGGCCGAAGATGTGGAAGAACGGGTTGACCATCAAGTACCGGTCCCCGGTGCGCAGTTGCGCGAGGTCGCACCACTCCGTGTAGAGCCTCAGGATCTGCGCGTGCGTCGTCATGACACCCTTGGGCCGTCCGGTCGTCCCCGAGGTGAAGATGATGTCGGCCAAGTCGTCGCCGTCGACGGCGAGTTCGAGCGGCTCCCCGGAGGCGAGGAAGTCGTCCGTCCCGAGGTCGATCACGCGGACCCCGGGCGGGCCGGTGAACTCCCGTTCCAGGAAGCCGTTCTGGACGAGCAGCAGTCGCGCGCCGCTGCGGACGACGATGTCGTGGGCCTCCTCGTCACGGAACCGCGTGTTGACGGGGACGACGACGGCGCCGGCGGTGAGGATGCCGAGGACGGCGACGATCCACTCGGCGGAGTTGGGCGCCCACAGCGCGACCCGGTCGCCGGGCGCGACGCCCGCCGAGGCGAACGCCCCCGCCGTACGCCGGACTTGGGCGGCGAGGTCGCTGAACGTGAGGCGCAGCTCGCCGTCGACGACGGCCTCGGCGGCGCCGTACGACTCGGCGGCGAGCCGGACCAGTTCGGGGATGCTGCGGGCGCCGGTCATGCGTCGATCAGCCGGGCCAGGTTGCCGCCCATGACCTTGGCCTTGTCCTCCTCGGAGAGTTTCACGAGGTGGTCGACGTAGGTGACGGGGTCGGCGAGGCCCTCGGGGTGGGGGTAGTCGGAGCCGAACAGGACGCGTTCGATGCCGACGAGGTCGCCGAGGGCGGCCATGTCCTCCTCCCAGAAGGGGCTGATGTGGATGTTGCGGCGGAAGACCTGGACGGGGTCCTCCTGGAACTCGTGCGGCATCTTCTTGTGGACGTCGGCGAGGCGGGCGAGGACCGGTTCGACCCAGGAGGCGCCGTTCTCGATGACGGCGACCTTGAGGTCGGGGAACCGGGAGAGCGCGCCGTGGCAGATCAGCGAGCTGACCGCGTCCTCGATCGGCCGCCACTCGTTGACCTGCCGGAACGCGTTGGGCTTGAACGGCAGGAACTCGCGCCGGTTGCCCTCCCAGTCGTTGGCGTAGTTCGCGTACCCGGAGTCGGAGGAGTGGAAGGCGACGAGGACGCCGGTCTCCACGACGCGCTTCCAGAACGGGTCGAACTCGGGCAGCGCGAAGGAGCGGGTGCCGCCGTGGCCGGGGACGGGCGCGGGGCGGATCAGGATCGCGCGGGCCCCGCGTTCGACGACCCAGTTCAGCTCGGCGATCGCCTTGTCGACGAGGGGGAGCGTGATGACGGGGACGGTGAAGATGCGGTCCTTGTAGGCGAAGCCCCAGGTCTCGTGGAGCCACTGGTTGAGGGCGTGGATGACCGCGTGGATCAACTCCGGGTCGTCCTTCATGCGTTCCTCGATGAGGCTCGCCAACGTCGGGAACATCAGGCTGCGTTGAATGCCGAGGTCGTCCATCAGGGCCAGGCGCGGGGCGGGTTCGCGGAAGGCGGGGATCGCGCGCATCGGTTCGCCGAAGATCTCGCGGCGGGTCTTGCCGGTGGGGTTGCCGACCTTGAAGTACTCCTCCATCGCGCCGGGGCGGGCGACGACGTCGAAGGTGGGGTTCGGGATGTACTCGCTGATCTGGCCCCGGATCGCGATCTTCGTCCGGCCCCGGACGGTGACGTACTCGATGGCCCCGTCGTACTCCTTCGGCAGGTAGCGGGTGAGCGCTTCCTGGGTCTCGTAGAGGTGGTTGTCCGCGTCGAAGAGCGGATAGGCGAGCGAACGCGAAGGCATGAGATCCTCCTTGACGGATTGAGAGAATCGTATTCTCACAAGGTGCCGGCCGCAATGCGCTCACGGAGGACGAACTTCTTCACCTTTCCGCTCGCGGTGCGCGGCAGGTCGGCCAGCGCGTGGATCTCCTCGGGCCACTTCTGCCGCGCCAGCCCCGCGTGTTCGAAGTGCAGGCGCACGTCGGCGAGGCTCGGCGCGGACCGTCCGTCGAGCATCCGCAGTACGGCCGCGGCCCGTTCACCGAACCGTGGATCGGGGACGCCGACGACGGCCGCCTCGGCGACGCCGTCCAGCGCGAGCAGGACCTCCTCGACCTCAGGGGCGCTGATGTTCTCGCCGCCCCGGATGATGACGTCCGCCTTGCGGCCGGTGATGGTGAGCCGGCCCTCCGCGTCCGACTCGCCCAGGTCTCCGGTGCGGTACCAGCCGTCGGCGTCGAACGCGGCCCGGGTCAGGGCCGGATCGGTGTAGCCGAGGCACAGGTCGGGGCCCCGGGTGAGGATCTCGCCGTCCTCGGCGAGCCTCAACTCGACGCCGGGCAGCGGCAGTCCGTCCGTGTGGAGGCGTTCGGCGGCCGGGCCGTCGTAGGGGGTGCAGGTCACGGAGGGGTGCTCGGTGGAGCCGTACGCGCGGAAGACGGTGATGCCGAGCGACTCCAGGCGGGTCGTCACGGCGGAGGGGACCGAAGCGCCGCCCAGGCCCGCGTACTTGAGGCGGGCGACATGGGCGGGGGTGCAGTCGGGGTGGTCGAGCAGGCTCGTCATGTAGTAGGTCGCGCCGCCGCCGACGGCGAGCCCCTCGTCCCGCAGCAGGGCGAGCGCCTGCGCCGGGTTCCAGGTGTCGCCGAGGTGGACGGGCGTGCCGTCGAGGACGGGGATGAGGAAGGCGTTGACCATGCCGATGAAGTGGCCGACGGGGGCGACGGTGAACTGCCGCCCCCGGTCCGGGGGATAGCTCGCGGCGAGCTGGCGGGTCTCGCAGCCGAGGGTGCGGTGGCTGTGGACGACGCCCTTGGGGTCACGGGTCGTCCCGGAGGTGAAGGCGATCAGCGCCGGGGCGCCGGGGTCCACCGGCAGGACGCCCGACAGCGGTTCGCCGGCGAGGAGTTCGTCGAAGTCCCGGCCCACGACACCGGTCACGGGCACGTCCGCCGCGAGCACCGGATCGAACGCCAGGTGCCCGAAGCGCTCCGGCGCGAAGTACGCCTTCGGCCGGGTGGCGCGCAGGATGTAGCCGACCTCCTTCGGGCCGTAGAAGTGCACGATCGGTACGACGACGGCGCCGAGGAACGCGGCGGCCCAGAACACGGCGGCGGCCTCGACCCAGTTGGGCAGCTGCATCGCCACGGTGTCGCCCGGGCCGACGCCGCGTTCCCTCAGGCCGGCCGCGAGTCTGCGGGCGAGCGTCTCGACGTCGGCGAACGTGCCCTGCCAGGGCCGGAGTTCGGAGTGGACGCGGAACTCGACGCCACCGGCCTTGGCGAGACCCTCGGCGAGCAGGTCACCGAGAGTCCGGTCGGTCCACCAGCCGGAGCTCTCGTAGTGGGCGGCGAGCGCGGGCGGGACCGTCCGCAGGGCGTCCGGGGGAATCGTCGTCATGGCAGCTCCTCACGAGGGCCGTGTACGAGAGACAAGAGCCGTGTACGAGAATTGCACTCTCCCATGGCGAGAAGGTAAGTTCCATACATGGCACGCGACCACGGCTTCCATCCGGTGCGGATCACCCGGATCGTCGACGAGACGCCGGATGTGCGCACCTTCACCCTCGACGCCGACTTCCCCTACCGCGCAGGTCAGTTCCTCACGTTCAAGGCGTGCGGGACCCTGCGCAGCTACTCGATGTCCAGCTCGCCCGACACGGACGGCGAGCTGTGCGTGACCGTCAAGCGGGTACCGGGCGGCCTGGTGTCGGGGTGGATGCACCGCGAGCTGAGGCCGGGTGACACGCTGGAGGCGACGCTTCCGGCCGGGACGTTCTGCCTGCGGGACGAGTCCGCCGGGCGGCCGTTGGTCGCGTACGCGGGTGGCAGCGGCATCACGCCGGTGTTCTCACTGGCGAAGAGCGCCCTGGCGACAACCACCAGACCCGTGCGGATTCTGACGGCTCATCAGAGCGCGCCGGCCGAGATATTCGAGCCGGGACTGGCCGAGCTGACCGCGCGGCACTCCCGACGGCTGGAGATCCTGCGGCACTTGGACAACCGGGACGGACTGGTCACCGAGGACGAGATCCGGGGCCTGGCCGACCCCGGCGCCGATCACTACCTGTGCGGACCCGAGCCGTTCATGGCGCTCGTGGAGAAGGTGCTGCTCGCGGAGGGGGTGTCGGCCGAGCGGATCTTCGTCGAACGGTTCGCCTCCGCGCCGGAGCCGGCGTCCCCGGCCGTCCCCGACACCGGTTCCGTCACCGTCGTCCTGCGCGGGGACAGCCGTACCGTCCCCCAGCGGCCCGGCGAGACGCTGCTCTGGAGCGCGCGCCGGGCCGGGTTCATGCCGCCGTTCTCCTGCGAGGCCGGGGACTGCGCGACCTGCATGGCCCGGATCACCGCGGGGGAGATCAAGATGCGGGTGAACAACGCCCTGGACGCCGACGAGGTCGAGGAGGGCTGGGCGCTGACGTGCCAGGCCGAGCCGACGACCTCCGAGGTGACCGTGGTGTACGAGGACTGACCCCCGAACGACCGGAAGGCCGCGCATGGTTGAGCTGGAGCTCCAGGACGGGCTGGCTGTCGTCACGATCGACCGCCCGCACGCCCGCAACGCCATCGACCCCGCCACGATGGGCGAGTTGGAGAAGGCGCTCGACGGCGCCGAGGGCGCGTGGGCGCTCGTCGTGACGGGGGCCGGTGACAAGGCGTTCGTGTCGGGCGGGGACCTCAAGGAGCTGGCGAAGCTGCGGACCCTGGAGGAGGCGGCCGGGATGGCGCTGAGGATGCGGGCGCTGTGCGACCGGATCGCCGCGTTCCCGGGGCCCGTCGTCGCCGCGCTGAACGGGCACGCGTTCGGGGGCGGAGCCGAGGTCGCCGTCGCCGCCGACATCCGGGTCGCCGCCGACGACGTCCGCATCGCCTTCAACCAGACGAAGCTGGCCATCGTGCCCGCGTGGGGCGGGGCCGAGCGGCTCGCCCGGCTCGTGGGGCCCTCGCGGGCGCTGCTGCTCGCGGGGAGCGGGCGGGTGCTGGGCGCGGCGGAGGCGGAGCGGCTGGGGCTGTTCGACGTCGTGCTGCCGCGGGCCGGATTCGCCGACGGGTGGCGGGAGTTGGCGCTCTCGCTGGCCAACCGGCAGGCGGGGGAGGTCAAGCGGCTGACGACCGGTGCCCGTACGCCGGACGAGGCGGCCGACGCCTTCGCCCGGCTGTGGGTGGCGGAGGAACACTGGGAAGCGGCGGAGAAGGTGATGTCCCGTGGCAAGTGAAGTGCGCGTGGAGGAAGGGCCGTTCGGGCCGGAGGTGCACCCCGAGGGCGCCTCGCCCGCCGACCGCACCCTGCTGTATCTGCACGGCGATCCGCGGCTCGCGGGCACCCCGCAGGACGCGCTGCCGACGGCGCGCGAACTGGCGCGGCGCACCGGCCAGTCGGTGGTGTGCGCCCGCTACCGGCCGCGTTTCCCCCTGGCGTTGGACGACGTGCACGCCGCGTGGGAGCACTGCCACGCGCGAGGTCCGGTGGCGGTCGCCGGCAAGCGGCTCGGCGCGACCCTCGCCGCGGCCCTCCTGCTGCGCCTGCGCGACACGGACGCGACGCCGCCCACCTGCGCGGTCCTGACCTCGCCGATCCTGGACTTCACCCTGGACGCCCCCAGCCTGTACTTCAACGCGGCGGCCGACCGTACGGTGGACGCCGACACCCTGCGGCTGCGCGCCGCCGCGTACATCGGTCTCACCCCGCCGACCGACCCCCTGCTCAGTCCCCTGCACGGCAATCTGCACGGTCTTCCGCCCGTCCAGGTGCACGCGGCCGGGACCGAGGTCCTGCTCGACGACGCCCTCTCCTTCGCGACCCGCGCCGCGCACTCGGGGGTCGCCGTGGACCTGCGGATCTACGAGGACGCCTCGGCGCAGGGGCTGCGCCAGCTCACGGCGGCGGCGGAGTTCCTGCGGGAGTGGTGCGGGACGGCTCGGCTCACCACCCCCGGCCTCACCCCTTGACGCCGCCCTCCTCGACCCCCCGGAAGAAGAACCGCTGCAACCCGAAGAAGAACACCAGCACCGGCGCCACCGCGACGATCGTCCCGGCCGCCACCACCCGGGGGTTGTCGAAGAACGTGCCCCGCAGCGCGTTCAGGCCGACGGTCAGCGTGTACTTGTCCTGGTCGGACAGGACGATCAGCGGCCACAGGAAGTCGTTCCAGGACCCGACGAACGCGAAGATCGCCACGACCGCCATCGCCCCCTTCACCTGCGGTACGCAGATCAGGGCGAACCGTTTCCACACGTTCGCCCCGTCGATGACGGCCGCCTCCTCCAGCGCGAGGGGCAGCGCGAGGAAGGCGTTGCGCATGAGGAGGACGTTGAGGGCGGCGACGGCCGTCGGGAGGGCCACGCCCAGCAGCGTGTCGTTCAGCCCGAGCGAACGCATCAGCAGGAACTGCGCGACGATGACCGTCTCCCCCGGCACGAGCAGCGCGGCGACGAACACGGACAGCGCGAGTCCGCGCCCCCGGAACCGCAGCCGGGCCAGGGCGAACCCGGCGCAGGTCGCCCCGGCGACGTTCGCGGCGACGGAGATCAGGGCGACGAGCGTGGAGTTGAGGAGGTAGCGCGGTACGGGGACGCGCTGGACGACCTCCCGGTAGTTCCCGAACGTCGGGTCGCTCGGGAGGAGTTGGGGTGGCCGCGTGTACAGGTTGTCGCCCGCGCCCTTGAAGGACAGGGAGAGCTGCCACAGGAACGGGCCGACGAGGACGACGAACACCGCCGTCAGCAGCACGTACCGCAGCACACCACGGCCCGCCCTCACTCCGCGTCCCCGTCCCGCCGCTGCATGCGCAGCTGCACGACCAGCAGCGCGAGCGTGAGCACGAACATGACGACGCTGACGGCCGTCGCGTACCCGGTGTCGGCCGAGAGGCCCGTGCCCTCCCGCTGGATGAGCATCGTCATCGTGATGTCCTTGCCGCCCGTCCCGCCGGTGTTCCCGGAGAGCACGTACACCTCGCTGAACACCCGGAACGCGGCCACCGACGACAGGACGCCGACCAGTGCCATCGTGGAGCGGACCCCGGGGACCGTCACCGACAGGAACGACCGCACGGCCCCCGCGCCGTCGACGGACGCGGCGTCGTACAGGGCCCGCGGGATGTGGGCGAGGGCGGCCAGGTAGATGACCATGTAGTACCCCGCGCCGGTCCACACGGTCACGAACATCGCGCTGATCAGCAGCAGCCAGCGGTCCGCGATGAACGGCACCGGCTCCGAGACCAACCGGGCCCAGGACAGCGCCTCGTTGACGAGTCCCCGGCTGTCGAGCAGGTTCGTCCAGATCAGGCCGACGGCGACGGCCGACATGACGACCGGGGTGTAGAAGGCGCTGCGGAACACCCCGACGAGCCGCCCGGGCCGGCTGACGAGGGCCGCCAGCAGGAGGGGGAGCACGACCATGAACGGGACGACGCAGACGACGTACAGCGTGGAGTTGAGCAGGGCCGTCCAGAAACGCGGATCGTCGCTCAGGCGGCGGTAGTTGTCGAGCCCGACGAACCGGCCGCCGCGCACCATCGTCGCGTCGGTGAAGGAGAGGACGACGGTGTTGAGGAACGGGAAGAGGACGAAGACGGCGGTGACGGTGAGGCCGAGGGCGAGGAAGAGCCAGGGGGCGGACCACCGGTGGTGGGTACGGCCGGCCGCTCCCCTTCCCTCGGCCTTCCGGGGTATGCCGGCGGCGTCGGTGTCCGCCTCCGTCATGACGGGTGCCGTCACGCCCGGCTGAGCTTCTCGTTGCAGAACGCGACCGTGTCGTCGAGGGCCTTCTTCGGTGACTTGTCGCCCTTGAGCGCGAGGGCGACCTGTTCGCGGAGTTCGTCGACCATCGCCTGGGAGAAGGCGGGCGGCCAGTACACGACGGCCCGGCCGACCTGCGCGGCGGCCTCGACGCGGACGCGGCCCTCGTCGGTGCCGTCGTCCTTCGTGAAGTACGGGTCGTCCAGGGTGTTCACGGTCGCGGGGAAGATCGCCGCCCGGTGGGCGAAGGCGAGTTGGTTGGCCTTGTTCGTCGCGAACTTGGCGAAGGCGACGGCCGTCGCCGCGTTGCGGGTCTTCGAACTCACCGCGAGGGACTCGATGTACATGTTCGGCGCGGCGTTCGCGACGATCGGTCCGACGGCGACGCTCTTGTAGATGTCGGGGGCGTTCTTCTTGAAGTCGGCGAGGTTGTAGGCGCTGCCGGGGAGCCAGCCGAGCTGTCCCGCCTTGAACTTGTCGACCTCGCCGACCTGCTTCTCGTTGAGGATGTCCTCGGTGAGCGCGCCGGAGTCGTACATCTCCTTGTAGCGGGTGAGGAGTTCGACGCCCTTGGCGCTGTTGAAGGTGAACGCGGTGGCGTCCTTGTTCATCAGCTCGACGCCGTACGTCCCGAACGTCTCGATGACGGGGGTGCGGCCGAGCATGGAGTACGCGCCCTTCGCGGACGCCGCCATCCGGTCGGCCTGGGTGAAGAGTTCGTCGTAGGTACGGGGGAGGTTCTTGGGGTCGAGTCCGGCCTCGGCCATCAGCTTCGTGTTGAAGAAGGAGGGGCCGGTGTTGAGGTAGAAGGGGTAGCCGTAGGTGCCGCCGTCGATGCCGGGCCAGGTCATGGCGTTCCAGGCGGCGGGCAGGAAGTCGGCCTTCGCGGTGGGGTCGGCCTTGGCGACGTCGAGGAGCATGCCGGCGCCGGCCAGGGTGTAGCCGGCCTCGGGGCCGAGGTCCATGACGTCGGGGAGGGTGCCCGCGGCGGCGTCGGCGGAGAGCTTCTCGGAGTAGCCGTCGGCGGGCTGGTCGATCCACTTCACCTTCGCGCCGGGGTGTTCCTTCTCGAAGGCGACGGCGAGGGCGGTGAAGTAGGCGGCGTAGTTGCCTTTGAGGTTCCAGGTCTGGAAGGTGATCGAGCCGGTGACCTTGCCGTCGACCGGGCCGTCGGTGGTGCCGCCGGAGTCGTCTCCGCCGCCCACTCCGCACCCGGCCAGGATCAGGATCGCTCCGGCGATGCCGAGACGTCTCATGCGTGAACTCCCTCGCGTCGGTCGGTCGGTTCGGCGAGTTCGCGTGCGATTGCCGTCCCGGGCGGGGCGGTTCACGGCCTCGGGCGGGGGGTGGCGAGAGCCGACACTAAGGCGCTTAAGTTGAGGGTGTCAACGGTAGGGACGGGAGTTGCTGACGCTGCGTCAATCTGCTTGATCTTGAGGCGAGTTACCGCCGGACGGGTTGCCCCCGGCCGGGTCACCGCAGGGCGGGTCGCCCCCGGCCCGTCCCTCACCGAGCGTGCTGGCGCGAGCCACCAGCGCCGGCACCAGTTCCGCCGGCTCCGGCATCGGCGCCCCGTCCAGCAGGCACAGCAGCCGCCGGGCGACGTCCGCGCCGAAGCCGACGGCGTCGCGCCGCAGCGCGGTGAGCGCGGGTCGGAGCGCCGTGCAGACCGGGGTGTCCTCCCAGACGACGACCGCCACGTCGTCCGGAACGCGCAGGGCGTGCCGGCGGACGACGCCGAGTCCGGCGACAGCGAGGACCTCGTTGTCGTAGATCAGCGCCGTGGGCCGGGGTGCGGTGGTGAGCGCGGTCTCGGTCGCACTCTCGCCGGCCGCCGCCGAGAAGTCGGTGGAGAGCGTGCGCAGGTGCTGGAAGCCCAGCTCACGGCCGGTGCGCTCGAAGGACTCGATGCGCCGGTGCACGTGCAGCATCCCGGGCGTACCGGACAGGTAGGCGACCCGGTCGTGGCCGCGTGCGCGCAGGTGGTCCATGACGGCGCGCATCCCGGCGGCGTCGTCGACGGGCACGGAGGGCAGGTGGCCGCCGGGGTCGGGGCCGCCCGCGACGACGCCGGGCAGGCCGAGCGCGGCGACGGCGGCCGGGCGCGGGTCGTCCTGCCGCAGGTCGACGAGGACGACGCCATCGACTCTTCGCTCGTCGCGCCATCGGCGACAGGTCGCGATCTCCTCCTCGACCGAGGCCACGACCTGGAAGAGCAGCCCGTAGTGGCGGGCGCTCAGCACGGTCTGCATGCCGGTCATCAGACGGTGGAAGAAGAGTTCGGTGCCGACGTCGCGCGGGTCGCGGGCGACGACGAACCCCACGGTGGACGAGCCGGCGCCGGTCAGGGCGCGGGCGGCCGGGTGCGGGGACCAGTTCAGCTCCTCGACGACCTCCAGGACCCGTCTGCGGGTGGCCTCCGAGACGCCGGGCCTGCCGTTCAGCGCGAAGGAGGCCGCGGCCTCCGAGATCCCGCACCGCTCGGCGATGTCACGCAGGGTGGGACGGCGGCCCTCGGCACTCATGGGAACCCCGTTGATCGAATTCTGATGTGTCGTCAACTCCGTCTTGCGGAGCCGACTTTAGCGCTTTAGTGTCGGCTCTCGCCCTACCGAGGAGAGCTCTCGCCCTACCAAGGAGAGGGGACCCCCCATGCCCGTCGACGCGTCAGGCCCATTACCGAGATCCCTGCGGCGCCGCAGCCTCCTGCAAGCTGCGGGCGCCGGACTGCTGGCCACCGCCCTCCCCGCGACAGCCGCACACGCGCAGTCCCTCGCGGCGGCGGGCTTCGGCCCCGAACCCCCTTTGATGCACGGCTACTCGGGCCCGCAGATCAAGGCGTGGAACCCGGACACCGACCGGCACGCCCGCTATCTGCGCTCCCGGGTCCCGCTCGCGGCCCGGATCGCCGCCTTCGAACCGACCCAGTCCCGCCGCGGTCTCGACCCCCGCCCGAGACTCGCGGTCCTCGCCAACGACTACGTCCAGCCGAGCTGGGAGACCGAGGGCTATCCGTACGGCCCGGTCGCCGAGGCGTACGCCCTGCGCTTCTGGCAGTACCCCGACCTGTACGCCTCCTGGCACGGCCTGCCGCTCGACGGCCGCCACACCGAACCCAACCCGCCCTACGGCCTGTTGAACCTCCCGAACCCCGGCTACACCGACGCCGCGCACCGCAACGGCGTGCTCAGCCTGGGGTGTTGGTTCTGGCCGCGCCCCGAGAACTTCGCGGACATCGTCGAGAGGACCCCTCAGGGCACCTTCCCCCTCGCGGACCAACTCATCGCGATGGCCCGCTACTTCGGCTTCGACGGGTACTTCGTCAACCAGGAGGCCACCATCACGGCGGCCCAGGCGAGGCTCCTGATGGAGATGCTCGGCTACCTCGCCCGCAAGGCCCCGCCCGGCTTCCACCTCCAGTGGTACGACTCCCTCACGGTCGACGGCCGCATCTCCTACCAGAACGAGTTCAACACGGTGAACTCCCCCTGGGTCGTGAACGGCGGGCAGCGCGTCAACAGCAGTGTGTTCCTGAACTACTGGTGGAGTTCGGCCAAGATCCAGGCGTCCCGCGGCCACGCCCTCTCCCTCGGCCTCGACCCGTTCGACGTCGTGTACGCGGGCAGCGAGATCGGCATGTACCGCTTCGCCCAGCCCTACGACCCGCGCGCGATCTTCCCCGAAGGCGGTGAACCGCGCACCAGTTGGGCGTTCCTCGGCTCCGAGATGGTCTGGTACACGGTCGACGGCGACAAGTCCACCCTCGCGAACCAGGCCCCCGTCTACGCCCGCGAGCGCCAGCTCTGGTCCGGCCCCGCCGAGGACCCCTCCCGCACCGGCCGCACCCGGCAGCCCGACAGCGGTCGCCCCCTAGACCCGGCGGGCTGGGACGGCACCGCCCACCACATCGTCGAGAAGTCCGTGATCGGCCGCCTGCCCTTCGTCACGCGCTTCTGCACGGGCACCGGCGAACGGTTCTTCATCGACGGCGTCCAGACCGGCGACCGCCCGTGGTTCGACATCGGCGTCCAGGACCTCCTGCCGACCTGGCAGTGGTGGATACGCGACGCGGCGGGCGCCCCGAGCACCGCGATCCGCGCGGACTACGACCACACCACCGCGTACGACGCCGGCGACTCCCTGCGTCTCACGGGCGCCCTCGGCGCGTCCGCGTCGGCTGTCGTGCGCCTGTACAAGACCCGGCTGCCGCTCACCTCCGCGTCGACCGCCTCGTTGGTGCACCGGGGTACGACCGGGGCGGCGGCCCTGCGGCTCGGGCTCGTCTTCGAGGACACGCCGGCCGACACGGTGTGGCTGAACGCCGGTCCCGTGGGCGCGAGTTGGGCACGCTGGACGGCCGACCTCGGGGCGTGGGCGGGGCGGACCGTCGTCGCCGTGCACGTCTCCCTGCTGGCCGGGACCGGCGGGGCGGCCGGGATCGCCGTGAACCTCGGGGAGCTGCGGATCGCGGACAGTGGTCCGGACCCGGCGCCGGGGTGTCCCACCGGCTTCGCCGTCGACCGGGCGGTGCGGGTGGGCGACACCGCGAGTGTCTATCTGACCTGGGATTTCACGCCGGACGACGTGGCCCGGTACGACATCTTCCGGCGCACCGCGTCGGGGCGGCGCTGGCTGGGGCGGACGTACGACGGCGCGTACTGCGTGTCGCCGCTGGCCCGGGAGGGCGACGGGGCGACGACCCTGCTCGAACTGGAGGCGGTGTCCGTGACGGGCCGCCGCAGTTGTGCCGCCACGACCGGGCTGACCTGGTGAGAGGGATCGGCATGGGCCTCCGCCGGCTGACCGTCGCCGCACTCGTCCTGTCCTGCCTGCTCGCGGCTCCCCCACCGGCCTCCGCGACCACCACCGCTGCCGCCGCCCTCCCCGAAGTCACCCCCCGCCCACAGCAGTTGGCGGCCAACGGCGCCCCGCTGACCGTCCCGTCCCGGGTCCGCGTCCTCACCGCCGGTCAGCCGGACCGGCCCACCCGCGACCTCGTCGTCTCCGTCCTGCGGACGGCGGGCGCGACACAGATCGAGGAGAGTCCCCTCCCGGACACGGGAGTCGGGGCCGGCGACCTGACCGTGGTGATCGGCGGGGCCACGGACTCGCGGGTGACGGACGCGCTGCGGGCGGCCGGCGGCACGCTCCCCTCCGCTCCGCTGCCCGCCGAGGGCTACGCGCTCGCCTCCCGCGCCGCGCCCGGCGGCGGCTCGGTGGTCCTCGCGGGCGCCGACGCGAGCGGCACGTACTACGCCGCCCAGACCCTGCGCCAGCTCGTCTCCGGTACGACGGTCGCGGGCGTGACCGTCGTCGACCATCCGCTGATGCCGTTGCGCGGCGCGATCGAGGGGTTCTACGGCAGCCCGTGGACCCACGCGGAACGCCTGGACCAACTCGCCTTCTACGGCGCGCTGAAGATGAACACGTACCTGTACGCGCCCAAGGACGACCCCTACCACCGCGAACGCTGGCGCGACCCCTACCCCGCGCAACTCCTGGCCCAGCTCGGCGAGTTGATCCGCCAGGCGGCCGACCACCACGTCCGCTTCACGTTCGCGCTCTCCCCCGGCGTCTCCATCTGCTACAGCTCCGCCGCCGACCGCGCGGCCCTGGAGGCCAAACTCCAGGCGGTGTACGACCTCGGGGTACGCAGCTTCTCCGTCCCGCTGGACGACATCAGCTACACCCGCTGGAACTGCGCCGGCGACAGGACGGCGTACGGAGCGCCCTCCCAGCAGTCGGCGGCCCGCGCCCAGGTGGATCTGCTGAACCGCCTGCAACGGGAGTTCCTCGCCACCCGGCCCGGCACGCAGCCGCTCCAGATGGTCCCGACCGAGTACGGAGACGTCACCGAGACGCCGTACAAGAAGACGATCCGCGAGCAACTCGACTCCCGCGTCGAGGTGATGTGGACCGGCACCGACACCGTCCCGCCCCGGATCACCGTCCAGGACGCCTCGCGGGCGGCTGCCGTGTGGGGCCGCAAGGTCTTCCTCTGGGACAACTACCCCGTCAACGACTACGGCCAGGCCGAGGGCCGTCTCCTCCTCGCCCCCTACTCCGCCCGCGAACCCGGCCTGCACGCCCAGCTCTCCGGCCTCGTCCTCAACCCCATGAACCAGGCCGCCGCCAGCAAGGTCGCCCTCTTCGGCGGCGCCGACTTCACCTGGAACGACGCCGGTTACGACGCGCAGCGGGCGTGGCGGGCAGCCGCCGCGTACCTGTCGGACGGCGCCCCCTCGACGGTCGAGGCGCTGCTCGCGTTCTTCGACGTAGAGCACCTGGCGCCGACGTTCGGCGCGGCGCCCTGGCAGCCACAGGCGCCCCAACTGGCCGCGCGCCTCACGGAGTTCCGCACCGCCTGGACCTCCGGCGCCAAGGAAGCCGCCCTCCGTACCCTCCGCCCCTACGCCCAACTCCTCGCCTCCACACCGGCCTTGATCCGGACCGGCGTGACGGACCAGGGCTTCGTCGCCGACTGCGCCCCTTGGCTGGACGCCCTGGACCTGTGGTCCACGGCCTTCATCCGCACCCTCGACGCCCTGACCGCCCGCCTCTCCGGCGACGAGACCGGCGCGCAACGCCTGTTCACCGAGGCGTCCACACTGGTCACCAGGGCCGGCGCCATCCAGACCATCCCCGGCGAGACCCGCCCTCAGGGACCGGTGCGGGTGGCGGACGGGGTGCTCGACGTGTTCCTCACGGAGGCGCGGACCCTGCGCTGACCTCAGGAGAACACCCCGCACACCACGTCATCCGACCGGGCGCGGATCGATCGGCGAGAGCACGCCGAGGCGTTCCTCGATCTCCTGGGCGGCGGCCAGGCACAGGTCCTCCCGGAACGCCCGCCCGATGATCTGGACGCCGGTCGGCAGGCCGTCGTCGACTCCGGTGGGGACGGCGACCGCCGGGACGCCCACGAAGCTGGTGACCGTGCAGAGGCGCATGCAGCGGGCGACGCGTTCGTGTCCGGCGGCGTCACGTGACTCCAGTCCGGGTTCGACGGGCGGCTCGGTGAAGACGGGGCCGAGCAGCAGCGGGTACGTGTCGAGGAACTCGGCCCAGGAGCGGCGGACGCCGAGCCAGGTGCCCATCAGCCGCGTGAGTCCGGCGGCGTCCACGGGGGGATTCCGCTCCATGGCCCACCGGATGTAGCGGCTGCCGTCCGCGCCGAGCAGTTCCCGCACCGCCGGCCACGTCGGCGCGAACTCGGTGGCGGTGATACGGCCGTACGCCTCAAGGGCCTCGTCCAGCCTCGGGACGTCCGCGACCTCTCGTACGTCGTAGCCCGCGTCGCGCAGCGCGTCCGCCGCCGTCATGAGGGCGGCGTGGACCGTGGGGTGGACGCCGTGGCCGCCGGGGTCGGGGACGAGCGCGACCGTGACCGGTGCCGGGAGCGGCGGGCCGTAGAGCGGCACGGGTACGGCGCGGGGGTCGCGCGGGTCGGTGCCGGCCAGTGTCTCGTAGGCCAGCCGCAGGTCGCCGACCGTTCGGGCGAGAGGTCCGTCGGTGACCAGGATTTGGGAGGCGGGTCCGGGGTCGTCCGGGCCGAGGACGCGGTGGTCGGCGGGGAACCGTCCGGTGGTGGGTTTCAGCCCGGCCACTCCGCAGAACTGGGCGGGGATGCGCACCGAGCCGCCGGAGTCGTTGCCGAGTCCGAGTGCGGCCATGCCGGTGGCGACGGCCGCTCCGTCACCGCCGCTGCTGCCGCCCGGGGTGCGGCCCCGGTGCCACGGGTTGACGGTGTCGCCGAACAGCTCGCTGCGGGTGTGCATCCCGGCCAGGACCAGGGTCGGCATGTTGCTGTGCCCGATCGGCACGGCTCCGGCCGCGCGGAGCCGGGCCACTGGGGGCGCGTCGGCCGGGGCGACCAGGTCGCGGAAGCGTGCCGCTCCGAGGGTGGTCGGCACCCCCTCGATCGCGGTGGTCTCCTTCACCGTGAACGGCACACCGGCCAGCGGCCCGAGTTCCTCGCCCGCCGCGCGCCGTCCGTCCACGCGTGCCGCGCCCGCGCGGGCTCGTTCGGCCGTCACCTGGGTGACCGCGTTGACCCGCGGATTGACCTCGGCGATGCGTTCCAGGTGGCTGTCGACGAGTTCGGCCGCCGATATCTCTCCGCTTCGGACCGCTTCCGCCTGGGCGGCGGCCGTCATCGTCCACAGGGCGTTCTGCCTGATCATCGCGTTTCCCATCCGCATGCCGGGGTGCTGGTGTCCGCACCCTAGCCCGGAACCGATACGATCGTATCGAAATAAAGGGAGGGTGGTCGGGCATGCCCAAGCAGGTGGACTACGAGAGCCGGCGTCGGCGGATCGCCGAGGCCGTCTGCCTCCTCGCCGACGAGCACGGGCCGGAGGGGGTGAGCATGCGCGACGTCGCGGCCCGCGCGCAGGTCTCGCTGGGCGCCGTGCAGCGCTGCTTCCGCACCAAGGGGGAGATGCTCCTCTTCGCCGTCGGCCATGTCGGCGACCGCGTCACCGAACGGGTCCGGGCCCGCCTCGCCGCGCACCCGGACGGGTCCCCCGCGAGCGCCTTGGGCCACGCGGCCGACGAACTCGCCCTGCTGCGCGAGGAACACCGAGCCGAGGCACGGATCTGGCTCGCGTTCGTCGCGCAGGCCGCCGTCAGCGAGCCGTTGACGGGCCCGCTCAGAAGCAGCTATACGGCGCTCCAGGCGCTCCTCGTCCGCCTCGTCTCCGAAGCAACCGGGAGCGGCAGCGGCTCGGCCGACGGGGGTGTGGCACCGCCGGACCCGGGGCACGAGGCCCGTGCCCTGCTCGCCCTCGCCGACGGCCTCACCACTCACGTACTCATCGGTCACCTGACCGCGCAGGAGGCGGCGGGGACTCTGCACGCGCATCTGCTCAGTCTTTACGCACGGGCCGGTACACCCGCCCGCCCTTCATCACGAACGACACCTTCTCCGTGACCCCCACGTCCGCCAGCGGATCGCCGGGTACGGCGATGACGTCCGCCAGCAGCCCCGGCTCCAGCCGTCCCCGGTCCTCGGCGTCGATGAGTTCGGCGGCGACGGTCGTCGCGGCGCGCAGCGCGTCCAGGGGACGCATGCCCCGGGCGACGAGGGCGGCAAGTTCGAGGTGGCCCCGGCCGTGGGGGACGGCGGGGGCGTCGGTGCCGAGGGCGATGCGGACTCCTCGGGCGATGGCGCGGGACGTCGACTCGCGGGCACGGGGGAAGACTTCGGCGGCCTTGGCCTGAAGGGCGGGGTCGGCGTGGGCGGTGTTCATCGACTCGGTGAGGGAGGTGGTCGCCACCAGGAACGTGCCGCGCTCCACCATCAGGTCGAGGGTCTCGTCGCTCGCGAGGAAGCCGTGTTCGAGGCAGTCGACGCCCGCGTGGACGGCGGCGCGCATGGCGGTGTCGCCCATGCAGTGGGCGGCGACCTTGAGACCGGCGCGGTGGGCCTCGTCGACGATCGCGCGCAGTTCCTCGTCCGAGTACTGCTGGGCGCCGGCGGGACCGGTGTGTGACATGACACCGTTGGAGGCGCAGACCTTGATGACCTGCGCGCCGTACTTGATCTGGTGGCGGACGGCCTTGCGGACCTCCGCGACCCCGTCGGCGATCCCCTCCTCGACGGTCAGGGGCAGCACGCCGGGCGCGAACGCCTGGAACATCGTCGGGTCGAGGTGGCCGCCGGTCGGCGCGATGGCGTGCCCGGCCGGCACGATCCGGGGCCCGTCGACCCACCCGAGGTCGACGGCCTTCTTCAGCGCGACGTCGAGCAGCACCCCGCCGGTCTGCACGAACAGCCCGAGGTTGCGTACGGTCGTGTAGCCCCGGCGCAGGGTGCGCCCCGCGTTGGCGACCGCGCGCAGCGTGCGCAGCGCGGGGTCCTCCTGGACCGGGATGAGGGGGCTGCGGTGGTCGGGGCCGCCGAGGAAGAGGTTGACCTCCATGTCCATGAGGCCGGGCAGGAGGGTGACGTCCCCGAGGTCGCGGACGACCGTGTCCTCGGGGAGCCGGTCGGGTTCGCCGACGGCGGTGATGTGCTCGCCGGTCACCAACAGGGCGCCGGGTTCGACGAGTTCACCCTTGTCGAGGTCGAGGAGGCGGGCGGCCCGCAGCAGGGTCGGCGGGCCGGCGGCGCGGGCCGGCGCCATCAGACGGCCGGTTCGACGACGGCGTCGATCGCGGAGGGCCCGCTGTCGGGGACGCGCGGCTGGCCCCACGCCTCGACGGGGAACGCGACGGTGACCAGCGAGCAGAACGCCCACAGCAGGTGCTTGTCCTCGTCGCCGATGCCGTCGAGAGTGACGTTCTCCAGATACTCGGTGCCCGTGTCCAGGAGCGGGAACGCCACGTCGTAGAAGGCTTGGAGCTCCTCCATCGTGCTGGCGATCCGTTTCGCGTAGCGGGCCTTCTCGCCCTGGAGGGCCCAGTCCGCGAAGGGCTCCAGGGCGGCGAACTCGGCGGGGAAGACGTTGCTCATGCCGGAATCCCTTCTCAGGAGGCGGTGGACGGCTGCTTGGCGTGCGCGTCGACGAACTTCCGTACGGTGGTGTGGAGATGGCGCAGCAGGACCTCCTGGTCGCACAGCGGGAACTCGTCCAGCGTGCGGGTCTCCAGCATGGTCTGGGTCGCTTCGAGGGTGTTGCCGTCCTGGAGGCCGTACTCCTTGAACGAGACGACGGCCAGCTCCTGCTGGAGTCGCTGGAAGGCGTTCGTCGGGGGGACGAAGTAGCAGGTGCCCTCGAAGATGTGGGTGTTGTAGGAGGTCGGCCAGTAGTGGTAGGTCAGCACCCAGTTGGGCCGCCACATCAGCAGCATGAAGTTGGGGAAGAAGACGAAGGAGTCCATGCCCCAGACCTTGCTGCGGGTCGGGTTCACGGCGGGCGGCAGCTGCTCGGTGGTGAGCCCGATGTCGGGGGCCTCCCAGGGCCCGAACAGGCCGCTGCGCAGGGCGCGTTCGATGGGCTTGACCATGGCGCGCTCCTTCGGCGGGGCGATGCCGCCCCAGGAGGAGACCATGCTGTGGGGGCCGTCGATGTCGTAACTGAGGGCCTCGTACCCGTACTTCTTGATCTTCGCGGCCTCGTCGGAGACGTACTGGCCGGAGTGCAGGATCGGCGCGTGGTAGAACTCGGCGAACGCGTCGATGAACAGCTTCCAGTTGGAGCCGATCTCCGCGCGGTACTTGTGGACCTGGGTCAGCTTGTCGAAGGGGTAGCCCTCGATGCCGGCGCCGAAGCGGCCGAGGTACTCGCGCAGGGGGGTGGTGTTGTCCGGGTCGAGGTTGACGAAGACGAACCCCTCCCAGATCTCGGTCTGGACGCCGAGCAGGCCGTAGCGCGACTTGTCGACGGAGAAGAACTCCGACTCCTGCTGCACGAAGGCGAGTTTGCCTTCGAGGTCGTAGCGCCAGGCGTGGTACTTGCAGGTGAAGGCGCGGCAGGTGCCCTTGGTCTCGTCGCGCGGATTGTCGTCCCACACCAGTTTGTTGCCCCGGTGGCGGCAGATGTTGTGGAAGGACCGGACCACGCCGTCGGTGCCGCGCACGATGATCAGCGAGGTGCCGGCCGCGTCCAGCTCACGGGTGAAGTACGAGCCCTTGCGGGGGAGTTGCTCGACCCTGCCGACGTTCAGCCAGGTCCGGCGGAAGATCGCCTCGCGCTCCTGCTCGTAGTACTCCGGCGAGATCGAGTCCGCGTAGGAGACCGGCTCCGTGTCGAGCTCGAAGTGCTCGGTCCAACTGCCCTCGGCGGGCTTCGGGAAGTGCGCCATGAATCGGAACCTCCGGTCGGTCGACACCGCAAAGGTAACAGGGATCTCTCTTTTTGAGAATGCCATTTCCGCAAAGCGCACACTTACCCTGCCGCCTGCCGACCACCTCACCTCCAGCGCACCCCTGGATCGGAAACAAGGTTCTCGTATAGCGTGATCAGAACTCTCCTCCAGGGAGGCCCCCTTGGCGACCGCACGGCACGACCACTGGATCGACGGCCGCACCCACCCGCCGCGCGGCGGCGCCCGGCTGCCCACACTGGACCCCACGACCCGCGCGCCCGGCGACGAGATCGCCGCGGGCACCGCGCCGGACGTGGCGGACGCGGTCGAGGCAGCCCGGCGCGCCTGGCGGGACTGGGCCGACCGCTCCCCCGCCGAGCGCGGCGCGGTCCTGCACCGGATCGCCGAGGCCGTCGAGGCCGACGCCCCCGAGCTGTCCCGACTCGAACGGGCCTGCACCGGCAAGACCGAGGCCCAACTCCGCCTGGAGATCGGCATGTCGGCGGAGTACTTCCGCTACTACGCGGGCGTCGTCCGCGCCGCCGGACAGGGCCGGGTGATCGAGCAGGGCGCGGGCTCCCACACGTACACGCGCTACGAGCCGTACGGCGTCGTCGGGGTCATCACCCCGTGGAACCTGCCCCTGAACCAGGCGTGCCGGGCGCTCGCCCCGGCGCTGGCCATGGGCAACGCGGTGGTGGTCAAACCCTCGGAGTTCACGTCCACTTCGACGCTGCGCCTGGCCCGGCTCGCGACGGAGGCGGGCCTGCCGGACGGCGTCCTGAACGTCGTCACCGGCACCGGCCCGCAGGCCGGCGAGGCCCTCGCCGCGCATCCGCACGTCCGCCGGCTCGCCTTCACCGGCTCCGTCGCCACCGGCCGCTACCTCGCGGGCGTCGCGGGTGGCCGGCTGATCCCGCTGACGCTCGAACTCGGCGGGAAATCACCCCTGTTGATCTTCGCGGACGCCGATCTGGAGCGCGCGTCCGCCGCCGCGGTCACCGCGCTCGCCGCCAACTCCGGGCAGGTGTGCTCGGCGACGGCCCGGGTGCTGATCGAGGAGTCCGTGCACGACGAGGTCGTCGACCGGATCGTCACCGCCGCCGAGAAGCTGCGACCGGGCGTGGATTACGGGCCGTTGATCACCGAGGCGCAGTACGACAAGGTGCTCGGGTTCCTGGCTGGTGCGGGCACCCCGGCGACCGGTGGCGGTCCGCTCCCCGGGCCCGGTCTCTACGTCCGCCCCACCGTGTACGCCCGCGTCGACCCGGCCTCCCGGCTCGCCCGCGAGGAGATCTTCGGCCCGGTCCTCGTCACCACCGCGTTCACCGGCGAGGCGCAGGCGCTGCGCCTGGCCGACGACACCGAGTACGGGCTGACCGCCGCCGTCTGGACCGGCGACCTCACCCGGGGCCTGCGTCTCGCCGAGCGCATCGAGGCCGGCCAAGTCTCCGTCAACGGCGGCCCCTTGACCGTCGAGACCCCCTTCGGCGGCTACCGGCGCAGCGGCCACGGCCGCGAGAAGGGCCTCACCGCCCTGCACGAGTACGCACAGCTCAAGACGGTCAGCGTCGGCCTGCGGTAGCGGGTCCGGCGGCGCAGCGGAAGGAGCGGGACATGTACGACGCGCAGTGGCAGCGTGCGGCGTGGGAGATGCGGCGGAAGGTGATCGGTGAGCCCACGGGCGACACGACGGCCGACACCCCACCGGACACCCCCAGCACCCCCGGCACCCCCGGCACCCCCGGCACCCCCGGCACCCCCGGCACCCCCGGCACCGGTGGTACATCACACATCACACCCCACGGCTATCAGGACTACGTCACCGCCATGGCCTGGGGCGTCTGGGCGCGCGGCGGTCCGCTCACCATCCGCGACCGCAGCCTCCTGGTCCTCGCGATGACCGCGGCGACCGGCCGCATAAGCGCCTTCCGCACCCACCTGGAGGCGGCCCCGCGTGCGGGAGTGACCGACGCCGAGGTCGACGACCTCCTGTTCCAGCTCACCGCCTACTGCGGAGCCCCCGCCGGCCACGCGTTCGTGAGTGTTCTGCGTGAGGTGCGCGCCGCCCGGGAGGCCGGGTGACCAGGCCGGTCGTCGGTTTCGTCGGGCTCGGCAACATGGGCGGCGCCCTCGCCGCCAACGTCGTACGCGCCGGTCTCGAACTCGTCGCCCACGACGCGGCGGGCCCGGCCCGCACCCCGCTCGGCGCCCGCTGGGCCCCGTCCCCGGCGGATGTCGCCCGCGCCGCCGACATCGTGGTGCTGAGCCTGCCGGACGGCACGGTCTGCGCGGAGGTGGTGCGGCAGCTCGCGGGGGCGCGGGGGCGGCGGGTCACGCATGTCGTGGACACCTCGACGGTCGGGGTGACGGCGGCGCGGAACATGGCGGGGATCAGTGGTGTGTCATATGTCGACGCGCCCGTGTCCGGCGGGGTCGCGGGGGCCCGCAGGCGGACGCTGATGGTCATGTACGCGGGGACGGACGACGACTGCGCGCGCGTCGAACCGGTGCTGGCGGGTCTCAGCGACCGGCGTCGGCGGGTCGGGGACCGGCCGGGGCAGGCGCAGGCGCTGAAGCTCGCCAACAACTTCCTCTCGGCGACGGCGCTGGCGGCGACGAGTGAGGCCGTCGCGTTCGCCGTGCGCGCCGGGCTCGACATGGCCGTCGTGCTCGATGTCCTCGACGCCTCCAGCGGGCGCAGCGGCGCGACCGCCGAGAAGTTCCCGGACGAGGTCCTGACCGGACGTTACGCCTCCGGGTTCAGCAACGCGCTGATGGCGAAGGACGTGCGGCTGTATCTGCGGGAGGCGTCAGGGGCGCGGGCGGCGGTGACGGTCGCGGAGGTGACGCGGGCGGTGTGGGAGGCGTTCGCGGAGGCGGAGCCGGGGAGCGACTTCACGCGGATCTATCCGTTCACGGCGGGGACGGGCGGGGCGGCGGACTCCTGAGGGACGACGCACGCCGGGCAGTCCTCGCAGGCGGGCCGCGCCTCGGGCGTCCCCGGTGCGGGGCTCTCCCCGAGCAGTACGGCCATCGCCTCCCGCACGACCTCCGGGTACCGTCCCGCGTCCCGGTCCACCAGCCACAGCTGATGCACCCCCTCGACCAGCGCGAACACGGCGGCGGCCCCGGTCCGCGCGCTCAGCCCGCTCGGCAGCCGCTCCCCGTACCGCTCGGTGAGATGCTCGGCCAAGTGCTCCTGGATGGCCGCGCTCCGCTCCCGCACGTACGCCTGCGCGGGCTCCTGCCCGGTCACCGCCTCCGCCACCACCACGCTGTGCACCTGCGCGAACGACGGATGCAGCTGCTCGAACGCCACCGCCTCCGCGAAGTCCCCCGCCCAGTCCTCCCCGGCGCCCCGCTCGACGAGATGCTCCCGGTTGAGCCGCTCACGGAAATTGAGCACCTCGATCAGCAGCCGTTTCTTGCTGGGGAAGTAGTGCAGCACACCTTGCCGGGTCAGCCCCGCCCGCTCGGCGACCGCGTCGATCGACGTCCCTCGGAACCCCCGCTCGGCGAACACCTCCACGGCCGCCTCCAGAATCTCCTCCCGCCGCCCAGCCACCACGAAGGACCCCTTCCGCCATCGGAGCAGGTGCTTCCACACCCTATGTACGCGTACGGGGCATGGCGAGAGGGCGTCCTCGACTTGTCGACCCTCCGCCCTCTTTCAGGGCCGGTCGGACCGGGGTGAGCAGGCGGCTGCTACGGCCGGTGCGGTCGGTGCGGTCGGTGCGGTCGGCCAACTGGAGACGTCCCAGCGCCTGTTGGACGTGGTGCTCGACACGGCACGTACGACCGCCCCCTGATCCGGGCGCGGCCACACGCCCGTTCACGACGCCCCCATCGCCCCCAGCGCCGCCCGAGCGGCCCCCCGCACCGCTCCTTCGGCCCCCCGCTCCCCCGCGATCTCCTCCAGCAGCCGGACGTCCTTGGCCAGCAGGAGGCCCGCGTGCCCGGAGATCCGCTCCAGGGTCCCGCCCGCGTCGACCAGCCGCCCCAGTGCGAAACTCGCGGAGCTCCCCCGGGTCAGCATCTTCCCCAACTCCTCGGGATTCAGGCCCAGTTGTCCGCCGAGGGCGAGTGTGTCGGCGGCCAGTCCCAACTGGGCGGTGAACAGGAGGTTGTTGAGGAGTTTGGCGACCTGTCCGGTGCCGACGTCGCCGAGGTGGACGACCGGGTCGCCGTAGGAGGAGAACACCGGGCGGCACGACTCCACCGTCTCCGCCGGGCCGCCGACCATGACCAGCAGGGTGCCTTCGGCGGCGCCCCGGCCGCCGCCGCTGACGGGGGCGTCGAGGACCTGGACACCCTGGGCGGCGGCACGCCGGGCGAGGCGGCGGCAGGTGTCGGGGTGGACGGTGGAGTGGACGGCGACGATCCCGCCCGGCCGGAGCCCCGCGAGGACCCCTTGCGCGAGCTCCTCGACGTCCCGGTCGTCGACGACGCACAGGCACACCAGGTCGCTGGCGGCGGCCAGTTCGGCGGGCGATCCGGCGACCTTGGCGGCGGTGTCCGCGAACGGCGCGAGGGCGGCCGGCCGGCGGGCCCACAGCGTCGTCGCGAACCCCGCCTCGACGATCCGCCGGGCCATCGGCGCGCCCTGGCTGCCGAGGCCGATGAAACCGACACGCATGCCCACGCTCCCTCAACTCGTCCTCTGCGGACGCCAGAAGACGCCCAGCAGTCCCGCCGTCGCCGACACTCCCACGCCGACGACCACACCGGCCCCCGCCCACCCGGTGACCGAGATGTCCGCCGCGTGGTCGAGCGCGTACTCCCCCGGCCCCCACGCCCCGAGGCCGACCGCGAGGGCGCCGAGGACGAGGACGTACTCGTAGCCCTCCTTGAAGACGAAGAACCCGTTGGGCCGGTGGGCGAGGAGACCGGCGACGAGCATCACGGACAGCACGGCCGCACAGGCGAGGGAGGTGAACAGACCGGCCAACAGCAGGGCGCCCGCGCCGAGTTCGGTGAGGACGCTCAGCCACGCCTGGAGCCGGGGCCGGGCCAGTCCGAGCCCGGCGAACCAGCGGGCGGTCCCCTCGATCCGTCCGCCGCCGCGCCAGTGGTTCCAGCCGTGGGCGATCATGACGGCGCCGAGGACGGCCCGAACGAGCAGCAGGGCCAGGTCAGTTGCCATCGGCGGACTCCCCCGGCAGGGCGCCGACCCCGAGCGCGCACTCCTCGACGAAGGCCAGCACCCGCAGGTGGTAGGCGAGGGAGGTGCGTCCGACGCTCGTGTTGTGCCCGGCGCCCGCCTGTTCGTGCCGGACGACGCGCGGCGACCCGGTGAACACGGACGCGAGGTCGGCGAGCCCCTCGGGGCCGTTCAGCCAGACCTGTTCGTACTCGGCGAGCGTGATGTGCACCGGCACCCGCACGTTCGCGGCGAGTTCGGCGAACTCGGCCTCCCAGCCCTCCCGGTGGCCTTCGTAGGCGGGTGAGGCGGAGCTGATGCGACGGCCGCCGTAGACGTCGGGCGGATAGGCGTGCGGCGGGTCCCACAGGGCGCGGCGGAGGTTGGGCCGGGTGCGGACGGGGTCGCGGCGCCACTCCTCCATCGCGGCGACGGACCGGGGGTGGTGGGTGCGGCCCATGCCCGCCAGCTCGATCCCGAGGAGGTCGGTGCCGCGCGGGTCTGCGGCCATCCGGACGGCGAGTTCGCAGCCCGCGGAGTGGGCCCACAGGAAGACGCCGAGCCCGCGTTCCCGGCCGTCCAGCAGTGCGGCGACGGCGGCGTACGCGAAGTCGGTGCGCTGTTCGGGCTCGCGCAGCCGTTCCTCGTACGGTGCCGAACTCCCGTACCCGGGGCGGTCGACGGCGACGACGGTGAACCCGGCGGCGGCTGCGGTGCGCAGCAGGGAGAGGCGGGGGTGGTCGGGGTGGTCGAAGTAGGCGGAGCTGGTGGCCCCGCCGTGCAGCGCGACGACGACCGCGCGCGGGGCCGGCGCCTCGGCGACGAGCGCGGAGGCGGGGGCGCCGCGCACGTCGGCCACTTCACGGCGTACGGCGACGGCGTGTTCGGGGTGCGTGGAGGTCATGCGTCCGTCCTGAGCAGGAGTACGCCGCTGGGGGTGAGCCCACCGGTGGAGACGACGGCCGTGCGGGCGCCGGTGACCTGGCGGTCGCCCGCCTCGCCGCGGAGTTGGAGGACGGCTTCGTGGAGCAGCCCCATGCCGTGGGTGCGGCCGTGGGAGAGCTGGCCGCCGTGCGGGTTGAGGGGGATGACGCCGTCGAGGGCGATGTTCTTGCCGTCGGCGAGGAAGTCGTGGGCCTCGCCGACGCCGCAGAAGCCCAACCCCTCTATCCAGGAGAGGCAGTTGAAGGTGAAGCCGTCGTAGAGGAGGGCGACGTCGACGTCGGCGGGCCGGAGGTCGGTGCGGGTCCACAAGTGGGCGGCCTGGCCGAGGACTTGTGGTTCGTGGGTGAGGCTCGCCTGGTCCCATTCGGGGCGTTCGACGAGCTGGGTGCCGACGGCTTCGATGTGAACGGCCTTGCCGGGGAGGTCGGTTGCGGCGTCGGCCGCCGAGACGACCACGGCGGTGGCCGCGTCGCAGGGGACGTCGCAGTCGTAGAGGCCGAAGGGGGTGGCGATGGGGCGGGCCGACAGGTAGTCGTCCATGGTGAGCGGGGTGCGGTAGATCGCGTCGGGGTTGCGGGCGGCGCCCGCGCGCTGGTTGAGGGCGATCCGGCCGAGGGTCTCGCGGGTGGTGCCGTAGCGGTGCATGTGGCGTTGGGCGCCCATGGCGAGCATGACGGCGGGCGAGACGGCCCCGAAGGGTTTGAACCAGCCCTCGAATCCCGCCTGTTGGGGTGCGGGGAGCTTGCCCTGCTTGATGAGTTCGGCGTACGTGGACTCCCACACCGTGCGGAAGCAGAGCACGTGCCGGGCCAGCCCGGAGGCGACGGCGAGCATCGCGGAGATGACGGAGCCGCCGGGGCCGAAGGTCTCGCCGCCTCCGCTGTACCAGACGGGCCGCAGGCCGAGCGCGGACTCCAGGGCGGTGACGCCCCCTTCGCCGAAGCCGCCGAAGGGGCCGGCGCCGGGGTAGGTGGCGAGGCCGTCGATGTCGTCGAAGGTGAGTCCGGCGTCGGTGACGGCCTTCTCGCAGGCGTCGACGGTGAGCTGGAGCGGCGGCACCATCAGGCGGCGGCCGGGCCGGGTGGCCCCGGTGCCGGTGATGACGGCTTTGTCCTCGAACTTGCGGACGGGGGACCGCAGATGAGGGGTGACGGGTTCGTCCGGGGGCAGCGGTGCCGGTTCCCCCTGTTCCGCGCTCGGCCGGAACAGGGGGAGCCATGCCTCGCCGGCCCGCTCGAAGACGGCCTCCATCCGCATCCCGATCCGCAGCTCTTCCGGCGCGCAGTCGACGACGTTCGTCGTCAGCCGCACCCCCGCGTCCTCCTCGATGGCGACCTGCGCGACCACGAACGGCGACGGCAGCCCGGGGAACGGGAAACGGTGGTTGACGCTGAAGCCGATGAGCGTGGCCCGCCCCGATACCTCACGGACCGTCAGATGCCGTCCCCGGCACCGCCGGCAGACCGGCTGGGGCGGATGGACGATCGCCGAGCAGTCGGCGCAGGACCGGAAGCGGAGCCGCCCGTCCCGGCCGGAGGTCCAGAAGAACTCGGTCTCCTGGGTGATCTGCGGCTGTGGACGGGCGGCTCCGGCGGCGCCGCTCAACGGATCTTCGCCTCCGCCTTGCGCCTGGTCACCGGCTCCGCCAACCCCTGTTCGTCACACGCCTGTTGGAGCGTGACGAGGGTCTCCGCCAGGCTCGGGCCGAGCCGCTTCCCGGGGGTGAAGGTCGCGGGCAGGTGGCGCATGCCCTGGATGACGCCGATGGTCTCGTAGTGCACGGCGCCCTCGGGGTCGCACACGAAGTCCGGTATGCGGTCGAGGACTTGGAGGAGCATCCGCTTGAACACGGTGCGGGCGACGTTCGATCCGATGCAGCGGTGGATGCCGAGGCCGAACGAGGCGTGCCGGTTGCCGGGGCGGCCGAGGTCGACGGTGTCGGGGTCGGGGAAGACGGCGGGGTCCCGGTTGGCCATGGCCCACGACAGCCACAGCCGGTCGCCCTCCTTCAGCTCCTTCCCGGCGATCACGCAGTCCTCGGCGACGGTACGGCCGTCCCCGGGCGCCGGGGCGAAGTAGCGCAGGAACTCCTCGGTCGCCGGGCCCAGCAGGGTGTCCCGGTCCCGGCTCAACCGCTCGCGTTCTCCGGGGTGTTGGGAGAGCCACTCCAGGGCGTGCGCGGTGAGCGCGGTGGTGGTGTCGAAGCCGCCGCCGATCAGCAGGGCGAGCGCGCCGACGAGGTCGGACTCGCTGGGGTCGCCCTCCATCTTCAGCAGGGCGTCGACGAGCCCGGGGCGGGGGTTGGCGCGGATCTCCTGGAGGGTGGCCCCGATGTCCCTGATCATCGCCATGTGGGTCTCGATCACCCGGGCCATCTCGGGGGAGTTCGGCGGGGTGTAGACGCCCGCGTGGGCGGGTTCGTTGTACATCTCCCACTTCTTGAGCGGGATGCCCATCATCGCGAGGGTGAAGACGGCCGGGACGATGTTGGCGAGGTCGTCGACGAAGTCGATGCGGCCCGACTCGATCCTCTCGTCGACGCAGGCGCGCGCGACCTCGTCGATGAAGGGAATCCAGCGGGCGATGGCCGCCGGGGACAGGTAGGGGTTCAACGCGGTGCGGTACTCGCGCTGTTCGGGCGGGTCCATCTCCAGGAAGCCGCCGCGCATGCCCCGGCCGCGCGGCGCGGAGGGGATGTTGATGCCCCGGTAGCCTCGGCGTTCGCCGTGGATGTCGTGGTCGTTGGAGAGGGCCTGCCCGGCGCGGGCGAAGGCGAGGAGCTCCCGGTTGCCGGCGGCGACCCAGTGGCCGCCGTAGGTGTCGGACCAGGCGATCGGGCAGCCGGCGTGGAAGGCGCGGGTCTGTTCCTCGAACTCGTCGCGGTACTCGGGGGCGTGGCGGTCGAAGTGGACCTGGGGGTGTTTGCGGGCCTCGTCGTCGGTCATCTGGTCGGTTCCTCTCAGCGCGCGCCGATTCAGAACACGCCGATGGCGCGTTCGGGGCAGGAGCGGACGGCTTCGACGACCTTCTCCTGCTGGTCGTCGGGGACTTCTTCGTCGATCGGGGAGGAGTGGCCGTCGATGTCGCTCAGTTCGAAGACCTCGGGGGCGTGCATGAAGCACAGGGTGTGGCCCTGGCAGCGCTCAGGGTCGACGCGGACCTTCACGTGTATCGGCTCCCGTTCAGGTGAGGTCGGAGAGGGACTTGCCGACGGAGGCGAGGGTGGCCGGCTGCCCGTAGTCGGTCTTGTACTTGTAGACGCTGTCGTCGCAGCGGTAGAGGCCCTGGTTCGGCTCGAAGCCGGCGGGCTTCCAGCCGTCGGTGGTGGCCTCGACGACGGAGTAGCACTTGGGGGGTTCCTTCGAGGTGAGGTCGAAGGGGGCCTGGAGGCCGCCGGCGGTCCAGTCGGTGTTCTTGGCGGCGTTGTCGTACACGCACTTGCGGGTGAGGGCCGTGCAGTCGCGGGCGGAGGTCGCGAACAGCAGCCAGGCGGAGAAGGCCCGCAGGACCGGGTAGGTGACCTCCTTGCCGGGCGCGTACTTCTTGAACAGGTCGATCACCTGCTGGGTGGCCGGGTTGGCGGCGGCGCTCTCCAGAGGTGCGGTGCCGAAGAGTTCGGCGTAGTTGTGCTGCTTGGCGAGGGCGGTCCCGGCGAGCTGGGTGAAGGCGGGGCCGTACGCGTTGGAGTTGGCGTCGATCCAGTCGGGGGCGTACCCGATGTTGGTGAGGGCCTGCTCCAGTTTGGCGAGGCTCGCGAAGTCCCCCAGGAACACGAGGCCCTTGACGCCGCCCTTCTTGACGGCCTGGGCGTACGGAGTCCAGTCGGCGACGCCGGTCGCGGGGTAGAGGTCGCTGTAGGAGACGTGTCCGCCGAGGCCGCTGACGGCTTCCTTGAACTGGCCGGTCATGACCTTGGTGACGGGCGAGTCGCCGGAGATGATGCCGACCTTCTGCGCGGAGGCCGGGTACTTCTCCTTCAGGAGCCAGGTGTAGTACCCGGCGTACTGGAAGTATCCGGCGGTCGGTCCGGAGGCGATGAGCTGGAGGTCGGAGCCGATGGCGCCGATCTGGCTGGACTGGCCGGGGAAGTTGGGGAGGAGGCACTTGAGGCGGTCCTGCACGCCGAGGCTGTCGAGGGCGGCGCCGCCGCCGACGAGCGCGAAGTCCGACTTGCAGGCTTCCAGCACGCGTTGGCGTACTTCCATGAGCCGGGTGTCGCGGGTGACGGGGTCGATCGTGCGGCCGTTGATGCCGCCGGCCGCGTTGCACCACTCGGTGAACACCTTGGCGGCGTCGGTGAATTCGGACTTCTTGGTGAAGCCGACGTCGGACATGACGCCGACCTGGATCTTCTTGGCCGTGACGCCCTGGACGTCCGAGGCTCCCGCCGTGCCGGGTCCGCAGACGTTCTTGAGGGTGCCGAAGTCCGCCGAACTCACCGTCGTCGGCGTCGACTTGGGCGCCGAGTCGGTGGGGGTATCGTCGTCGGATCTCGTGGAGCAGCCGGCGAGCAGCACCGCGACGGCGGTGAGCGAGCCGATCAACAGCCTGCGCATGGTGGCCTCCTGGGGCCAAAGGGTGTTCAGGTGACCGCGCCGCTCGCCTTCAGGGCGAGAATGCGATCCCAGTCGTAGCCGAGGCCGGTGAGGATCTCCTCGGTCTGCGCGGCGAACTCCGGTGCCGCGCCGAGCGTGGTGTCCTCGACGTCGAACTGGACGGGGCTGGCGACGAGTTCGAGGTCGCCGGCCTGTCCGATGTAGCCGTTGGCGCGTACCTGTGCGTCGGCGGCGGCTTGCAGGGTGTCCTGGACCGGCGCCCACGGCCCGTCCAGCGCGGCGAGGTCCTTCGACCAGTCGGCGAGGGTGCGGGTGGCGACGGTCGCGCGCAGTTCCTTCACCGCGTCGGCGGTGTGCTCGGCGATCGACTCGGCGGTCGCGAACCGGGGATCGTCCGCGAGGTCGGGCCGGCCGAGGCAACGGCACACCGTGGCCCAGAACTTGGCGGGCTGGAGCATGACGAAGGACAGGTACCGGCCGTCGGAGGTGCGGTAGAGCCCGGTGAGCGGGTTGGCGGGAGAGGCGTGCGCACCCGGCTTCGTGCCTTCCCAGGCGCGGTCGAGGTGGAGGGAGAGCCCGATGGAGTGGCCGAGCGACCACAGGCCGCTGCCCAGCAGCGAGACGTCGACCACCGGTGCCTCTCCGGTGCGTTCGCGCCGCAGGAGCGCGGCGGCGATGCCTCCGGCGAGGTTGGTGCCGGAGATGGTGTCGCCGTAGGCCGGGCCGGGCGGGGGGACCATGCCGTCGGTGCCGGGCGGGGTGATGCTGGCGGCGGTGCCCGCGCGGCACCAGAACGCGGTCATGTCGTAGCCGCCCCGGTCGGACTCGGGCCCGCGCGGGCCGAGGGCGGTGCCCCGGGCGTACACGATCCGGGGGTTGACGGCTTTGACGTCGGCCACGTCGATCTTCAGGCGGGTGCGGGCGCCGGGCAGGAAGCTGGTCAGGAAGACGTCCGCGCTCCTCGTCAACTCCCTCAGGACTTCCTGCCCTTCGGGGGTCGACATGTCCAGCCCGATGGAGCGTTTGCCCCGGTTGGCGTGGGCGACGTTCGGGTTCGGGTCACCCTCCACGACGAACGTGCCGGTCCGGCGCAGTCCGCGCTGCGGGTCGCCGGTGACCGCGTGCTCGACCTTGACGACGTCGGCGCCCCAGTCGGCGAGGACGGCCCCGGCCGACGGGACGAAGCCGTACATGGCGACTTCGAGGACCCGGATTCCCTCCAGTGGTTTCACCCGGCCACCCGCGCGAACGACTTCTCCTCCAGGAACTCCTCGAACCCGCTGCGCCCGCTCTCGCGCCCCACCCCGGACTGCTTGTACCCGCCGAACGGCACGTCCGGGGCGAAGTAGTTGCCGCCGTTGATGGAGAACGTGCCGGTGCGGATGCGCCGCGCGATCCGGATCGCCCGCTCCTCGTCGGCGCTGTGCACGGCCCCCGACAGCCCGTACTTCGAGTTGTTCGCGATGCGTACGGCGTCCTCCTCGTCGTCGAAGGGGATGACGGCCAGCACGGGCCCGAACACCTCCTCCTGGGCGATCTCGCTGTCGGGGTCGACGTTCGCGAGGAGCGTCGGCTCGTAGAAGTGCCCGGGGTCGATGCGCTGTCCGCCCCGGACGAGCGTGGCGCCCGCCTCGACAGCCCGGCGGACCATGCCGTCAACCTTGTCGCGCTGCTGCTCGCTGATGAGGGGGCCCATGTTCGTCTTCACGTCGGTGGGGTCGCCGACGTTGACGCGGTCCAGGCCCGCCGAGACCAACTGGACGATCTGGTCGTGGTGCTGACGGGGCACCAGGAGCCGTGAGGTGAGGGCGCAGCCCTGCCCGGAGTGCGAGCAGATCGTGAACGCGGCGAACATGGCCGTCTTCACGAAGTCGGCGTCCTCCATGACGATCATCGCGGACTTGCCGCCGAGTTCGAGGAAGACGCGTTTCACGCTGTCGGCGGCTGCGGCCATGATGGCGCGGCCGGTGGTCGTCGCGCCGGTGAAGGTGACGACATCGACGTCCGGGTGCGTGGTGAGGATTGCCCCCACCTCGGGCTTCGAGGAGCTGAGGACGTTGACCACGCCCGGCGGTATGTCCGTGTGCTCGGCGATCAGTTCACCGAGCGCGAGGGTGGTGAGCGGGGTCTGCGGGGCGCCCTTGAGGACGACGGTGCAGCCGGCCGCGAGCGCGGGGGCGAGCTTGGCGAGGGCGAGCTGGTTGGGGAAGTTGTACGGCAGGATCGCGGCGACGACCCCGGCGGCCTCCTTCTCCACCCAGCGGTGATGCCGCTGGCCGCGCGACTCGATCTCGCCCAGGTCCTCGGTGAACTCGTAGGACTCCAGCAGGTCGGCGTAGTACTTGACGATGCCGATGGGCTCGTCGAGCTGGGGGCCGTGGGTGAGCTGGCGGGGTGCGCCGACCTCCGCGATGGTCAACTCGCGGAGTTCCTCGCGGTGTTCGTCGAGGGCGGCGTGCAACTGGCGCAGACAGCGCACTCGCAGTGCGGTGTCCGTCGCCCAGTCGGTGGTGTCGAAGGCGCGGCGGGCGGCGGCGACGGCGGTCTCGGCGTCGGTCACGGTCGCCTCGGGGGCGTGGCCGAGGAGGGCGCCGGTGGCGGGGTTGTGGGAGTCGAAGGAGGTCTCGGCGGCCTGGAGTTTGCCGTCGATGAGCTGGGACTTGACGATCGGCCCGGTCACAGCCGTACCACCGATCCGCCGTCCACCGAGAGGATCTGGCCGGTGATCCAGGCCGCGTCGTCGGAGAGCAGGAAGAGCAGGGCGCCGGCCTGGTCGGCGGGGGTGCCCATGCGCTTGAGGGGGAACTGCTGGACCATCGCGGTGCGGTGGGCCTCGGGGATGATGCTGCGGGCCGCCTCGGTGTCGGTGGGGCCGGGGGCGATCGCGTTGACACGGATGCCGCGCGGGCCGAGTTCGGCGGCGAGGTCGACCGTGAGGTGGTTGAGGCCGGCCTTGGCGAGACCGTAGAAGCCGGTCGCCGTCCAGGCGGCGGTGGAGGACTGGTTGACGATCGCCGCGCCCTCCTCGAGGTGCGGCAGGACGGCGCGGGTGACGTGCAGCGCGCCGAGCAGGTTCACCTTGAGGAACCTGTCGAGGTAGTCGTAGTCGACGGTGACGATGCCCTCGCGCCGCATGCCGTGGAAGATCGCCGCGTTGTTCACCAGGCAGTCCACGCGCCCGAGTTCGGCGATCACGGTGTCGGCGAGGGCCTGCGCGGAGTCCGGGTCGGCGACGTCGACGCGGACGAAGAGCGCGGCGTCCCCGATCTCCTTGGCGACCCGCTGTCCCTGGTCCTCGTTCAGCTCGGCGACCACCACCTTCGCGCCCTCGGCGGCCAGCGCCTTCGCGTACCCCTCCCCGATGCCCTGCCCGGCGCCGGTGACGACCGCCACCTTGTCCTTGAACCGCATCCCGGACCTCCTCGCTCCACTGAGCTCGACTGATCCGGAAACTACATTCTCTATTTATGCGAATCAAGGATTCGGACAAGAGAATCTGATGCTCTTGACCTTCCGGTCCCGACCCCCTGGAGAATAAGGTTCTCACGAACAGAAGGGGTGTTTCCATGATCGAATCGAAGGCGTTGAGCCCGGCGCTCGGAGTGGAGTTCACCGGCGTCACCGACCCCCTCGACGACACGTTCGTCCTGCGCGCCGCCGAGGCCCTCAAGTGGCGCGGCGTCCTGCTCGTCCGGGGCCTCCACCTCGACGACGCGGGGCAGTTGGCGTTCAGCCGCAAACTGGGGAAGGTGGTCGAGCTGCGCGGCCGGGAGATCTTCCCGATCTCCCTCGACCCGGAGAAGAACGCGACCGCCCAGTACCTGCGGGGTGCCTTCTTCTGGCACCTCGACGGCACCACCGACACCGTCCCCGTCAAGGCGACCACCCTCACGGCCCGGCACGTCGCCGCCGTCGGCGGGGGAACCGAGTTCTCCAACACCTACGCCGCCTACGACAACCTCTCCGAGAAGGACCGCGCCCGCTACGACGACCTCCGGGTCGTCCACAGTTTCGAGGCCGCCCAGCGGCTCGTCGTCCCCGACCCCACCGAGGAGCAGCTCGCCGCCTGGCGCACCCAGCCCGGCCAGGAGACGTCCCTCGTCTGGCGGCGCCGCGACGGCCGCCGCTCCTTCGTCACCGGCGCCACCGCCGGCCAGGTCGTCGGCATGTCCGCCGAGAGCAGCCGCGACCTCCTCGCGGAGCTCCTCGACTGGACCACCCAGGAACGGTTCCGCTACGCCCACGACTGGACCGTCGGCGACCTCGTCGTCTGGGACAACACCGGCATCCTGCACCGCGCGCTGCCCTACGAGGAGACGTCCGAACGCCTGCTGCACCGCACGACGATCGTCGGGGAAGAGGCGTTCGCGTGAGCGGGGCAGGAGACGCCGGGAGCGCCCCCGACCCTCACCCGACCCCCGACCCTCACCCGACCCCCGGCCCTGACCGGCCCCCCGCCCCTCGCCGGACCGCCGTGGTGACCGGCGGCGCCTCCGGGATCGGCCGGGCCGTGGCCGACCGGCTCGCCCAGGACGGCCTGGACGTCGCCGTGTTCGACCTCTCCCCCACCGCCGACGGCTACGCCGTGGACGTCACCGACCGCACCGGCGTCGACAAGGCGATGGACGCCGTACGGGAGCGGTTCGGGCCGGTGTCCGTGCTCGTCAACGCGGCCGGTCTGGACGGGCACGCGCGCTTCGGGAAGCTCGGATTCGCCGAGTGGCAGCGGGTGCTGGACATCAACCTGAACGGGGTCTTCCACTGCGTGCAGTCGGCGCTGCCCGACATGTGGGAGGGGCGCTGGGGGCGGATCGTCAACATCTCGTCGTCCAGCGCGCATTCGGGCCAGCCGTTCATGGCGCACTACGTCGCCGCGAAGTCGGCGGTCAACGGGCTCACCAAGTCCCTCGCCCTGGAGCTGGGGCCGCGCGGCATCACCGTCAACGCGGTGCCGCCCGGCTTCGTCGACACGCCGATGCTGCGGTCGGCGGAGGCCCGGGAGCGGCTCGGCGGGACCGTCGAGGAGCACATCGCGCGCACCCCGGTGCGCCGGGTGGGCCGGCCCGAGGACATCGCGGCGACCTGCTCGTTCCTGGTCCGTGAGGAGGCCGGGTACATCACCGGGCAGATCATCGGCGTGAACGGGGGCCGCAACACATGACCCGGCTGCCCCCGATGCCGTACGAGCAGTGGGACGAGGAGGTGCTGAGGCCCCTCACGGGCGGGCGGCAGATCCCGCCGTCCAACGCGCTCGGCCTCCTCCTCCACCACCCCCGCCTCGCCAAGGCGTTCCTCACCTTCAGCACCCAGCTCGTGTACCGGGGGACGCTGCCCGCCCGTACCCGTGAACTCGCCGTCCTGCGCGTCGCCTGGCGCCGCCGCTGCCGGTACGAGTGGGCCCACCATGTCCTGATGGCTGCTCAGATCGGCATCACCGAGGCCGAGTTGGCCGACATCCGCGCCGGCGCCGACACCCTCGTCAACCGCGCCGTCGACGAACTCGACACCACCTCCACCCTGTCCGACGCCACCTACCGCGAACTCGCCGAGGAACTCGACGAACTCCAGCTGCTGGAGCTGGTGTTCGTCGTCGGCACGTACGCGACGCAGGCCATGGCGTACAACACCTTCGGCGTCGAACCGGACGAAGGCATGGACGACCAGGGCATGGACAGCCAGAACAGCCGAGCCTGACCATCGGGCCGAACCCCCACGGTCCCGCCGTCCCACGCCTCCCCGTCCCCCGCCACCCCACCTCGACCCCGCCCCCATCTACCTCCCCGTCCCCCGCCCCCCCACTCCCGCCCCGCCCCGCCCCCGGCAAACTCAGTCACCCCCACGTCCGAGCCGTGCACTGACGCAACCCCCCGTCCGCCGGACGACATCGGCGACCCGGTCCAGCCGATGCCCGGGCCCGACGACGGCGAAGAGGGCCGCGACGGGCGTGTCCCCCGAGCAGTGCAGCGGCGCCGCGACACAGTGCGCCCCGGCCGTCAGCACCCCCCGGTCGACCGCGAACCCGCGCGCCCGGATCTCCCGCGCCTCCCGCGCCCAGGCGGCCGGCACCGGGCCGGGCGGGAACCGGTGGCCGGGGGCCGCGGCGCACACCTTCCCGGCGGCGGTGTACCAGGGCCGGGCGGACAGGTCCGCCGGCACGGGGGACGACTCCTCCTCGCCGGGGAACCAGTCGACCAGCAGCGTCCGGTGCCCGCGCAGCACCGCGGTCCCCACCGCGGCCCCGGTGAGCGCGGCCAGCCTGCGCGCGGGCCCGGCCGCGGCCGTCCGCAGCTCCGGGTGCGGCTGCCAGTCCTGCCCGAGCCGGCACATCCGCCAGCCGATGCGGTATCCCCCCGCGTGCCGTTCGACCGCGCCCAGGGCGGCCAGTTGCTCCAGCAGCCGGTGTGCCGTCGTCTTGGGCAGCCCGCTCTCGCCCGCCAGCCGGGTCAGCCCCGCTCCCTCCAGGCGTTCCACCGCCGCCAGCAGCGCGAAGGCCCCCTCCAACACACCCCGCCCGGCACCGTCCGCCGACGGCCCCGCCGTACGGTCCGCGTCCGGCCCGTCCGCGGTGCCGAGACGCACGGATACGCTGCTCCCGCTCATCGTTCCCCCCTGTTCCCCGAGTTCCTCGCGCGCGGTGGTGGTCGGACCTCCGGCGCATCGCCATGCTGGGGGACGAGGGTGGGTCGAGATGTTGTCGATAGGTTGTCGTGTCCCGCCGTCGAGGCTGTCCCGGCCCCGCCCGTGGGCGGACTCGGCGGACAGGGAGAGTGCGAGGGGGGTCGATGCCTCACTTACGGTTGCTCGGACCGGTGGAGCTGGCCACGCCGGAAGGGACGGCGGAGGTCGGACCGCCGCAGCGGCGTGCCGTGCTCGCGGCGCTGGCCGTGGACGCGGGCCGCCCGGTGGCGCCCGACGTGGTGATCGGACGGGTCTGGGGCCCGGACTCCCCGGAAGGGGCGCGGCGTTCGGTCTACGCGCACGTCGCCCGGCTGCGCCGGCTCTGCGAGGAGACCGCGGGCGGAGGCGACGGGATCAGGGTGACGCGCCGCTCCGGCGGGTACGTCCTGGAGGCCGACCGGGACCTGATCGACGTCCACCGGTTCCGCCGGCTGGTCGGCGAGGCGCGCGGCCCCGGGCTGCCGGACGGCGTGCGGGCACGGCTGCTGGGCGAGGCGCTCGGTCTGTGGCGGGGTGAGCCGCTGAGCGGGCTGGACGGCCCGTGGGTGGTGCAGACGCGTGAGGCGTGGCGGCGTGAGCGCGTGGAGGCGACCGTCATGTGGGCGCGGCTCCAGGCGGCCGAGGACCCGGCCGTGGCGATCGGCCCGCTGGCCGCGCTGCTCGACGAGCATCCGCTGACGGAGCCGCTGGCGGAGATGCTGATGCGGACGCTGTACGCGGCCGGCCGGGGCGCCGAGGCGCTGGACCGGTACGCCTCCGTGCGGCGCCGGCTGGCCGAGGAGCTGGGCACGGAGCCCGGTCCGGCGCTGCGTGCCGCCCACGAGGCGGTGCTGCGGGGGCAGCCGCCCGCGCCGGCCGGGCCGCCGGTGCGGGCGGCGGCGGGGCACCAGCGGGTGGTTCCCGCACAACTGCCGTTGGCGGTACGGGGGTTCACCGGGCGGGCGGCGGAACTCGCCCGGCTGGACGGGTTCCTGACGGCGGCCGGGCCGACGGCTCCCGTGGTGATCTCGGCGGTGTCCGGCACGGCGGGGGTGGGCAAGACCTCGCTGGCCGTGCACTGGGGGCACCGGGTGCGCAAGTCCTTCCCCGACGGGCAGTTGTACGTGAACCTGCGCGGGTTCGACCCGACCGGCTCCTCGCGGGACCCGGCCGAGGCGCTGCGCGGTTTCCTGGACGCCCTGGAGGTGACCCCCGCCAGGATGCCCGCAGGGCTGGACGCCCGGGCGGCCCTCTACCGGACCCTGCTCGCCGACCGGCGGATGCTCGTCGTGCTGGACAACGCCCGGGACGCCGGCCAGGTCAGGCCCCTGCTGCCCGGATCGCCCGGCTGTCTCGTCCTCGTCACCAGCCGCAACCGCCTCACCGGCCTGGCCGCGGCGGAGGGCGCCCACCTGTTCGACGTCGACGTGCTCTCGCCCGCCGAGGCCGCGTCGATGCTGGCCGACCGGATCGGCGGGCCGCGTACGGCGGCCGATCCCGCCGCCGTCGCCGGGATCACGGCCCGGTGTGCCGGTCTGCCCCTGGCGCTGGCCGTGGTCGCGGCCCGGGCCGCCGCCCGGCCGAACCTGCCGCTCGCCGCGCTCGCCGACGAACTGCGCGACGGGAACGGCCGTCTCGACGCGCTCGACGGGGGCGATCCCGCCACCCGGGTGCGTGCCGTCCTCTCCTGGTCCTACCAGGCCCTGAGCCCCGCCGCCGCCCGGCTCTTCCGGCTGCTCGGCCTGCATCCGGGACCGGACATCTCCGCCCCGGCGGCGACGAGCCTGGCGGGCGAACCCCCGGCGCGCACCCGTCTGCTGCTGGCCGAACTGACGGACGCCCACCTGCTCGCCGAACCCGTACCGGGCCGCTACTCCTTCCACGACCTGCTGCGCGCCTACGCCGGTGAGCTGGCCCGTGCCGTGGACGACGCGCAGGCGCGCGGCGCGGCGACGCACCGGATGCTCGATCACTACCTGCACACCGCGCTGCGGGCGCAGCTCCTCCTGGGGCCGCCGGCCGACCGTGTGGTGCCCGCGCCCGCCCGGCCCGGTGTCCTGCCCGAGGAACCGGCCGGCCGGGACGCCGCCATGGCCTGGTTCACCGCCGACCATCCCGTGCTGTCCGCCGCGCTCGGCCAGGCCGCCCGGGACGGATTCGACACGCACGTCTGGCAGTTGGCCGCCGCGCTGAGCACGTACCACCAGCGCGGGGTCCTGTGGGCCGAGTGGGCCGCCGCGCACACCGCCGCGCTGGCGGCGGCCGAGCGGCTGGACGACCGGGCGGCGCTGGCGTGCGCGCTGCGCAACATCGCGAACGCGGAGTCGGCGCTGGGGCGTCAGACGGACGCCCGCGCGCGCCTCGACCGCGCCGTGCGGCTGTACCGGGAGCTGGGCGATCCGGCGGGCGAGGCGCACGCCCACCTCGCCCTGGGCAGGGTCTCGACCCGGCAGGACCGCCGCGCCGAGGCGCTGACCCACTCGCGCCGGGCGGTGGACCTCTTCGCCGTCGCGGGGGACCGGGGCTGGCAGGGCATGGCGCTCAACAACGTCGGCTGGGACCACACGATGCTCGGCCGCCACCAGGAGGCCGTCGCCTACGGCCGGCGGGCGCTCGCCCTGCTGGAGGGGGCGGGCCATCTCTCCGGCGAGGCCCACACCTGGGACACCCTCGGCTACGCCCACCACCATCTCGGCGAGTACCCGCAGGCGGCGGCCTGCTACGAGCGGGCCGCGCGGCTCTTCCACGAGCTGGGGGACCGCTACTTCGAGGCGGACATCCTCGCCCACCTCGGCGACACCCTCCACGCCGCCCGGGACACCGGCGCGACCCGCGACGCCTGGACACGGTCGCTGGCCCTCTTCGAGGAACTCGCCCACCCGGACGCCGCCGCCCTCCGCGACCGGCTCCGCCACCACCTGGACAAGGACCCGTCCGTCACCGTGCTGCCTCCGCGCGACTGAACGGGACCGGGCCCTCGGCAGGCGCCGGCCGGACGCTACGTGGTCAGCTCCGGGAGGGCCGCCGTGGAGGTCAGGTAGCTGGTGAGCCGCACGGCCTGGGTCGAGGCGTACGCGTAGGTGGACGTGGGCAGCGCCGGCAGCGGCTGCCGGTATCTGAGGCCGGTGACGGTGACCCAGTCCAGGCCGATGTTGCCGTTGAACGCCGTGCACTGGAGCTGTGCCTCGACCGAGGTGGCGCCGGGTTCGGCGTCTCCCCACAGGGGGGTCGCGAAGCAGCGCGGTGTCAGCCGGGTGACGACGGTCTGGTTGGCGGAGACGAGCGTCGACCTCAGCAGGTCGGTGCTCAAGCCCGCGTACGTCCGGGCGAAGAGGGCGATCGGCCCGACGGTGTTGAGGGCGAACCCGAGCTGATCGACGGAGCCGAGCTGTCCGACGTTGCTGATGTCCGACTGCGCCAGGGTCGCGCAGGACGTGGCGGACATGGCGAACGCCTGGAGGTTGTCCGGGGAGAGCCGGCGGATGTCCGCGACCTCGATGACGGCGCTCCTCGCACACGCCTGCACGTCCGCCGTCGCGACGGCGTCGACCTCGTTGAGGATCTCCGTCTTCGCCACGCTGATCGCGTTCTCGATCCGGGTGGTCGCCTCGTCGAGAGTGAGTTTGTGCCCGAAGAAGTTCTGGTACGCGTCGTACGCCTGCTTCACGTAACCCAGGTAGCCGGTGAAGTCCGAGACCGTGTCCGCGCGGGCCGACGGCGCGCCGGCGAACGTGACGATCACGGCGGTCGTCAACGCGGTCACGGCGCCCACCAGTCGCGTGCCCATGGATCTGGTCGTCCCAGTCATCGTGAGGGAGCCCTCTCAGTAGCCGGATGCTCCGGCCCAAGGTCCCGCCCGCACGGCCGCCCGTCACACCGGGTTCCGCTGGACGGACCGCGGCTCGGGTGCGACAGGCGGTCGTGTGCCGCACCAGTACGCGGTTCAGCGGGCGGCGGCGCAGTCGTACAGCGTCTCGGCGGTGCCCGACCCGCCGTAGGCCGAGGCCGGGACGGCTGAGCAGGACGACCGTGCCCATGCGGTGATCCGGGCGGAGTCCGTCGTACCGGAGTCGGCCCGGCCGGTGCCGGCCAGGAGGTAGCGGAGCGCGCCCGAGCGGACGAGCTGCCGGAATCCGGTCTCCGTCGGGAACGGCACCCTGCCGCTGAACCCGCCCAGCGGCAGGACGTGGGCGCCGGTGGCGAGGATGTACGGGGACGCCGTGCTCCAGTTCGTGGTCGCGAAGACGTACGACGCCGAGCCCTGGCGGGCCCGCGTGTAGGTGAGCAACTCCCGCTGGGGCGTGGTGAGTCCGCCGTCCGATCCGATCCCCCCGAAGCCGGCGGCGCCCGTACCGGCCACGCTCCCGAAGCCGGCCGTCCCCCGGCCGCCCGCACCCCTGCCTGCCGCGCCGCCCGCGCCGCCGAAGCCTCCGGTGCGGGCCGTGTCCCCCGTGCCGCCGCCCCACCGCAGCCGGTCCGGCCGCCCGCCCGCCGTCACGAACGCCCCCGAGGACAGGCCCCGTTCGCCGGAACGCCCGGACGTGCCGCGACCTCCGTACACGCTCGACGGACCGACCGCCCCCATCCCGGTGCTGCGATACGAGGGGTTGAACACCTGCGCCACCCACGCGCCCGGCGCGATCAGCACGGCGGCGAGGGCGGCGGCGAGCCCGGCGAGCGCGAGCCGGCCGCCGGAACGGGCACGGAACCCGCCATCGGCCCGGCCATCAGCCCAGCCATCTGCATGGTCGTCGGCCCGGCCACCCGCACGCAGCCCCACCACCGCCAGCAGCACGACGGCCACCACCCCCAGCATCCCCACCACCGGCGCGACCCACGGCAGAGCCGACCTGAACTCCCCCGCCAGATACGCGCTCCACCCCGCCGTCCCCGCGACGGCCGCCGGCAGCGCCACCGCCCGCCGCCCGCCGGCCCGGCAGGCCCGCCACATCGCGACGGTCCCGCCGCCCGTGAGCGCGGCGAGCGGTACCGCGATCACGCCCATGTAGTACGTGTGCCCGCCCACGCTCCCCGCGCTGAAGACCAGGAAGAACGTGGCGAGCCAGACGCTCCAGAGCAGGAACCCGGCACGGGTCCGGTCGGTGCGGGACCGCCCCCGGCTCCACAGCAGCCCGCAGAACGCGCCGATCGCGGCGAACGGGTACAGCCACCCGGTCTGCGAAGCGAGCGAGGCGCCGAACATCTTGCCCCAGCCGTCCTGCCCGCCGAAGCCGGCACCGCCGCCCGCACCGCCGCCCGCACCGGCACCGGCACGAACACCGGCACCCGTCCCCTCACCCGCATCCGCACGTGCACCCACCCGCGCACCCGCACTCCCCCCGGCCTCCTCCCGGGCACCGCCCCCCGCGCGATGCCCGCCACCCCCCTGCGTCCCGCTCACGCTCCCGGTGGAAGCCGCGCTGATCCCCAACGACGAGAACCGGTTCAGGAAGTTGTACCCGACCACCATGCTGAACGCGGAGTTGTCGGTCGTCCCGTCCACGTACGGCCGGTCCTTCGCCGGCACCAGCGTCACCGCCACCACCCACGACAGCGACACGGCGACCGTCACCACGGCGGCCACCCCGAGGTGAACCGCCCTGCGCCGCAAGGGAATCGGCGCCGAGACCAAGTACACGACCGCCAGCGCGGGCAGCACGGCCCACGCCTCCAGCATCTTGCTCTGGAACCCGACCCCGACCCACACCCCGGCGATCAGCAACGGCCGCAGACGTCCGTCCCGCGCGGCCCGCTGTGTCGCCTCCGCCGCGAGCAGCACGCACAGCGTGAACGCCGGGTCCTCCACCGCCGTGCGGAACAGGCCCACGGAGACCGGTGTCAGCAGGAACGCCGTGCAGGCGACGAGCGCGGCGTCGACGCCCGCCCAGCGGGACACGATCCGGTGCAGGACGAGGAGGCTGATCACGCCCTCGACGACCTGGGGGAGGACCAGGGCCCAGGGGTGGAAGCCGAAGATCCGCGCGGAGAGGGCCTGCGGCCACAGGAACCCGGGGAGTTTGTCGAGCGTGATGGAGTTCCCGGGGTCGAAGGAGCCGTAGAAGAACGCCTTCCAGTTCTCCGACATGCTGCGCGCGGCGTCGGCGTAGAACGCGTGGTACGAGCTGTGGCCGATGCCCCACGTGTAGAGCACGGCGGCGAGCAGGACGAGGGCCAGCAGCGCGGGGCGGGCGTAGGCGGGCTGGCCGGAGGGGGAGCGCCAGGGCGCGCGCCGCGGGGGCACGGTCGGAGCGGGGACTGTCGTTGCCATGCACAGCAGTGTTCGGCACGCCCTGGCCGGGCCCTTCCGAATCACCCGCCTCCAAGGGAATTCTCATCGTCCCGAGGCCGGCCCTTTAATCGCGGGGTCCGCGCTTCAACCTGTGCGGGGGCTTTCATTGCCTGCCGATCGCCAGGACCAGAACCGGACTTGGGATACGGCACTTTCAGGACGTTTCCGCAGAGATCGCCAAGAACAGTCCCAAAGTGGGCTCCGCCGAACCTATGCTCTACACCGCCTGTAGAGAATCTACTCGACACGACCGCACGGCATGACCGCACAACACGACGGAACGAGGAGACATGGCCGAGATCGACCTGAGCAAGGTGCTGGACAAGGCGTGGGCGGACAAGAGCCTCCCGGAGATCATGGCCGCGCCGGTGGCCGCGCTCAAGGGCGTCTCCGACCGGCAGGGCGACCTCCTCCAGGAGGCGTTCGGCATCAAGACCGTCGCCGACCTGGCCTCCCTCAAGTACGCCCGCTGGGCCCAGGCGCTGGCCGACCTCGACACGGCCAAGTGACCTCCACGGCCTGACCTCCACAGTCCGACCCACGGGTCGGGGCAGCCGGACTCCGGCCGCCCTGGCCCGTTTCCGCTGTTGAGAGCGGACGACGGGCGAGCGATCATGATCGGCGGTGAGAAGCCACGCGTGATCGACAAGAGGGGGGTCCCATGTCCGAGCGAGGTCCGCGCCTGCGGGCAGCACTGGAGGAGGTCCCGGCCTACCGGCCGGGCCGGTCGGCGCTGCCGGAGGGCGGCGAGGTGTGGAAGCTGTCGTCCAACGAGAACCCCTTCCCGCCGCTGCCGGGCGTGCTGGACGGCGCCGTCGCCGCGGCGGCCGGTTTCAACCGCTACCCCGACCTGGCGTGCACCGGACTGCGGGAGGAGCTCGCGCGGCGGCTGGACGTGCCCGTGGAGCATCTCGCGACCGGCACCGGATCGGTCGGCGTGACCCAGCAGCTGCTCCAGGCGACGGCGGGTCCGGGGGACGAAGTCCTGTTCGCCTGGCGGTCGTTCGAGGCGTACCCGGTGCTCACGAGCATCGTGGGGGCCCGGTCGGTGAAGGTGCCGCTCGCCCCCGGGGAGGTGCACGACCTGGACGCCATGGCGGACGCGGTGACGAGCCGGACCCGGCTGGTCTTCGTCTGCAACCCCAACAACCCGACCGGAACCCTGGTGCGCCGACCGGCACTTGAGCGTTTCCTCGACCGGATTCCCTCGGACGTCCTGGTCGTCCTGGACGAGGCGTACCTGGAGTTCGTGCGGGACGACGAGTTCCCGGACGGCGTCGAGCTGTACCGGGACCGGCCCAACGTCTGTGTCCTGCGCACCTTTTCGAAGGCGTACGGCCTGGCCGGACTGCGGGTGGGGTACGCGGTGGCGCACGAGCCGGTGGCCGCCGCCCTGCGCAAGACGGCCGTCCCCTTCGGGGTGACGCAGCTCGCCCAGGACGCCGCCGTCGCGTCGCTGCGGGCGGAGTCCGCGATGCGGGAGCGCGTGTCGTCCCTGGTGGCCGAGCGCGACCGGGTGTACGCCGCCCTCGTCGACCAGGGCTGGACCGTCCCCGAGACGCACGCCAACTTCGTCTGGCTGCGCACCGGCGAGCGGACGGACGCGTTCGCGGCGGCGTGCGAGGGCGAAGGGGTGCTGGTGCGGGCGTTCACGGGCGAGGGCGCCCGGGTCAGCGTGGGCAGCGCCTCGGCGAACGACCGCTTCCTGTTCGCGGCGGAGCGGTTCCGCAAAGGGTGAACAGTTGGTCAACTGCCGCCCGGTACGCCCCACTTGGGGACGCCTTGCGGTGAGAACGGTCCTTGATCGTCCGTGACTCCGTGACTACTGTGTGCTCGGTTCGAGGAATTCACTTCCCACGGGGGGCAGTTGATGGCTCACGACACGGGGGCTCGGCCTGCCCCGCCGGGCGGGCTCGGCGGGGCGCGGCGGTGAGGGCTCAGGCTTCGGCGTGGACCGCCGACCGGGACCGGATCGCTCCGCCCAGCATCCACTGTCCGGCGGCGGCGAGCGCGCACAGCGCTCCGCAGGCGTACCAGAGGACGGGCGCGCCGATCTCCAGCAGCCGGGTGCCGCCGAGCGGTGCCGTGAACGCGCCGACGCCCCAGGCCATGCCGTACCAGCCGTTGTACCGGCCGCGCAGGTGCGCGGGCGCGAGATCGGCGACGAGCGCGGCGCCGATCGAGGTGAGGAGCACCTCGCCGACGGTCCACAGCACGACCGCGCCCGCGTAGCCGGGGGTGGTCGAGACCCAGGCCGTCGCCGCGTTCCCGGCGCCCATCAGCAGCATGCCGAGCACCAGCCCGTGCGTGCGGTCGAGCCGGCCGAGCCGGTGGCCGAGCAGGGGCTGGAGCACGACGATCGTCAGACCGTTCAGCGCCATGACGAAGCCGTACGACGACGTCGGCAGTCCGTCCTGGCGCATCGCGAGGGGGAGGGTGGTGAGCGCCTGCATGAACACGAACGCGCACAGCAGCACGATCAGGATGAAGGCGATCATGACCCGGTCCCGCAGGATGTCGGCGCCCCGGCCCTCGGCCTTGCGCGCCGTACGGCCCTCCTCCTCGGGGACGCCGAACCAGACCAGCGCGCCGAATCCGGCGCACGTCAGCGCGTCGATCCAGAAGAGGATCTGGAAGCCGTCGCGTGCGAGCGCGCCGCCGAGCGCCATCGAGAGCGAGAAGCCGAGGTTCACGGCCCACAGCAACAGGCCGAAGGCGCGCGGGCGTTCCTCGGCGGGGACGAGGTCCGCGACGATCGCCTGGGAGGCCGGCCGGAAGAGGTCGGTGACCAGACCGAGCAGGAAGGCGAGGGCGACGATGGCCGCCGTGTGCTGCGCGTAGCCGAGGGCGAGCATGGCGAGACCGGTGGACACCGTGCCTCCGGTGAGCGCCACTCGGCGCCCCCAGCGGTCGGCGATCACTCCGCCGAGCGGCTGGGAGAACACCCCGCCGACGCCCAGCACGGCGAGGACGTAGCCGACCTCTGTGGCGGTGAGGCCCCGGTCCGCGGTCAGGTAGAGCGCGAGGAACGGGTGCACCATCGTGCCGAAACGGTTTATCAGAGTTCCCGACCAAAGAATCCAAAAGGATTTGGGGAACCCGCCGAACCGAGTCCGAATGATCTCCGATGTCCGGCTGGACCGACCGTCTCGCGGTGTCTTGAGTACTGACATGGGTGAGATCTTCGCATCTTTGAAATATTCCGTCGAGTGCCGCCGTGCGACAATGAGTTCAGCATTCGAGACACTCTTGACGTGTCCCTGAAAGCGCGTCGACACTCTTGGTCGCCATCGCAAATGCAGGAGATAGAGGAGGGCGGGTGGGCAGCTTTGCCATGTCCGAAAACAGACGCCATGTAATTCTCGTCGATACGTACGAGACGGCTTCTCACGGGGTGCCGCAGACGGCCCGCCACATAGCTCCCGCATTTCGCCGTGCGGGGGTCGACTGCGTACGCGTCCAGAGTTCTCCGCAGCCGCCGGCCGTCTACCGTTCGGCCAGCCCCACGCTGGAGAACTATTCGGCCAACATCGTGCACGACGGCGATCTCGCGGAGACCGTCAGGGCGCTGCGCCCGTACCGGCCGGTCGCAGTGGTCGCGGGCGGCGAGTACGGGGTGGCGTTCGCCGACGTCCTCGGCGAGGCGCTCGGGCTGCCCGGGAACGGGACGGAGCTGAGCCGGGCGCGGCGCGACAAGGCCGCCATGGCGGAGGCGGTGCGCGCGGCCGGACTGCGGACGGCCCGGCAGCTACGCGCGGAGACCGAGAGCGAGCTGGTCGAGTGGCACGCCAAGCTGGGCGGACGGATCGTCGTCAAGCCGCTGAGCAGCGCGGGCGGGGACGGGGTCGCGTTCTGCGACACCCCCGAGGAGTCGGCGGCGGCGTTCCGCCGGATCGTCGGCTCGGACGACATCTTCTCGGTGCCCAACGCCGCGGTGCTCGCGCAGGAGTACCTGGTGGGCACCGAGTACATCGTGAACACGGCGAGCCTGGACGGGCGGCATCACGCCGCCGAGATCTGGCGCAGCGCGCGGCTGAGCGTGAACGGCATCCGGGATCTCTCCGGGGGCTGTTATCTCGTGCCGCGCGAGGGGGAGGTCCAGGACCGGCTCGTCGAGTACTCCTTCGGGGTGCTGGACGCGCTCGGTGTCAGACACGGGCCGGCCCACGTGGAACTGAAGATGACGCCCGAGGGGCCCTGTCTCATCGAGGCGGGTTCCCGGCTCTCCGGGGCCGATCTGCCGCATTACGCGAGTCTGGCCGCCGGGGAATCGCAGCTCGACTGGGCCGTGGATTCCTATGTGCGGCCGAAAAGATTCGCCGCGCGCCGGGGGCAGCCGTATACGATCGACCAGTTTTTCGCCTGGGTTCCCCTGATATCCCCGGTGGCCGGGCGGCTGAAGAAACTCCGGCACACCGATGACATTCGCGCGCTGGAGAGCTTCCGCGAGATGTGGGAGCTGGCGCGGCCGGGGGCGGAAATAAGACAGACCGTGGACGACACCACGTATCCGGCGATCATCAATCTGATGCACGCCGTGGAAGAAGTCGTCCTGCGGGACATGGAAACCATTCGATATCTCGACGGGGTGGGACTTTATGAACTCGACGGCTCTGCGGACACCGGACCTGCGTGAATCGCCCGCGTTCAGCACGGACGTCGCTCCCGAGCCGCGGTACGCGTCCGTGGCGACGCTCGCGGACGATCCGGCCGGGCTCACGTGCAGTGTGACGGTCGGGATGCGGTGGGCGCGCGGCGGCAGGGCGGGCCGGCTCGCCGGTTATCCCGCCTTCGAGATCGCCGCCGAGCGCGTGAAGGCGGGTGAGCACGACGCGCTGCTGGTGGCGGGGGCGTATCCGGAGATCCGTACGTTCTTCTTCGACCCGGAGCTGCGGGCGGTGGAGGCGTTCGTCAGTCCGCTGCCGGACATGGTGTTCGCGGCGCCCGTGGACGGCGCGTCCGCCGAGCGGTACGACGTGGTGCACTACCACCCGGCCACCACCCGGCTCTTCGAGTCCAGGGTGAGCGCGCTGACGGACGCCGGTCTGCACGCCACGTCCAACAGCGCCGCCTGCCGGGCCGCGTTGGGGAGTTCCTCGCGGGCGGCGGCCATCACGAACCAGACCTGCGCCGACCACTACGGTATGAAGACCCTGGAGGTCCTCTCCGTGGGCACCCCCATGAGTTTCGTCGTCTTCGAGCGCAGGAACTGAGCGCGGGAACCAGCAGGAACTAGCAGGAACAAGTGGTCATGCCTGAAGTACTCCGCACGGTCATCGCAGTGGACAAGTCCCTGGAACCGGGCGCCGTCGCCAACGTGTCCGCGATCGTCATGGGCCAGCTGGCCCGGCTCGAACCGGGGATCTACGCCGACGACGTACGCGACCGCGCGGGCGTGCTGCACGCCGGCATCCGCTTCAACACGGTCGTCCTGAGCGGCCGTACCGGCCATCTCGCCCAACTCGTCGAAGCGGCCTCGGCTCAGGGGCTGCGTCCCGTCGTCTTCACCTCCGAGGGCCGCACCCTGAGCAACAGCTTCGACACCTATCGCGCCCTCGTCACCGACGCCTCCCCCGCGGAACTGGGCATCTGCGCGGTCGGCGTCACCGGCGAGGACACGGCCGTCCGCGCCCTGACCAAACGCTTCAGCGTCTACCGGGGCTGACGGGCCGGTGAGGGGGCCGCCTCCGGGCGACCGGCCCCCTCACCGCCCCCTTACGATCACCGCGTGAGCACTTGGAGACGGAGCCTGGACGCGGCGGGCATACGCGAGGCCGGGCTGCGGCGCGACTACAGCGGCCGGCGACGGACGGTCGCCCGCTTCCGGCGTACGGCGTACATCGCGACACGCCTCCTGCTGCCGCCCTCGACGCTCCCGCACGCCGTGGTCGCGACCGCGTTCATGCACCACGCGGACAACCTCCTGGACACCGGCCCCAAGGACGAGCGCGCGGCGGCCTGGGACGCCTGGGAACGCCGGGTACGGAACGCCCTGCGGACAGGCACGTCCGAGGACCCCCTGCTGCGGGCGATGTCCCACACGGTCACCGTCCGCCCCCGGATGCGGGAGGCCGTCGAGACGTATCTCACCACCGCCGTCGCCGAGTTGGACTTCACCGGCTTCACCGACGAGGCCGACTACCAGACCTACGTCGACGCCTACGTCCTCCCCGCCTTCATGCTGGTCGCCACCCTGGTCGGCCCCGAGGACGACGACCGCGCGTTCCGGGCCGCCTGCCGTACCTTCATCGACGGCAGCCAGCGCCTGGACTTCGTCAACGACCTCGCCGAGGACCTCCAGGAGGGACGGCTCGGCATACCCGCCGACACCCTGGAACGGTTCTGCCTCACCCCCGAGGACATCGCCACGAACAAGTACCCGGACACCGCACGGTCGTTGATCGAGTACGAGACAGCCGCGGCCCGCACCCTCCTCCGACAGGCCGCCGGACTACCCCACTTGGCACCGCCCCCGTTCCGCCCTCTGCTCGGCGCCCTCGTCCGCATCGAGCTGCTGACCGCCGACGCGGCCATGCGCCGCGGCACCCGCCTCCTGCGCGGGCCGGCGAGCCCGTCACCGGCCGGAGCGCTGCGCGTACTGTCCAACGCCCGGCGCGACAGGCGCACTTCACGCTGAGGACGGAAGGCTGACGTGTCGTCGGCGGGACCGCGTCGTTGACCGGGCATGAGTATCCGAACCCTCCGCACCACAGCCGCCGCGCTCGCCTGCGCGCTCCCCTTCCTGCTGGGCGCCGCCGCCCCGTCGTCCGTGCTGCCGGTCGACTACTGTGCCGGCGCCCCGGACGCGAACTACTCACACCCGGGCTGGGACCGGCCCGAGTTGTACGTGGAGTGCCTCAACGGCGCGAGCCGGGTCGACTCCTGTCCGTCGGGCCTGGTCTACAACCCCCGGCCGCGTCCGCTCGGCATGTGCGACTGGCCGGCCTCCACCGACCCGACGCTGAAGGTCTACCCGCCCAACTACCAGCCCTAGCGGAACAGTTCGTCACCGGTACCCGTAGGCGTCCAGGATCGCCCCGTACCGTTCCTCGAAGAGTTTCTCGTGCTCCGGGGTGAAGTGGTCGCGCCATGCGCCGATCCGGCCCCGGTGGAACGAGTAGGAGCGGTCGTTGAAGAGGCTGTCGGCGAGGGCGGCGGGGTCGTGGTCGCCGGCGTCGAGGAAGCGGGCGACGCGCAGGGCGGCGCCGGTCTGGAGTTCGCGGGAGCCGCCGCCCCGGGGGCCGACGAGTTCTTCGAAGGAGACCTTGCAGACGGCGGGGTGGCGCAGGAGCCAGAGGCTGTTCTCGAAGGCGTCGGCGCCGGGGAAGCAGGGGTCGGTGAGGGCGATGGTGAGGCGTTCGCCGAGGGTGGGCGCGTTCTGGAGGATGCCCCGGTAGACGCGGTGGTCCGTGAAGCGGCCGACGTCGCGTCCGCCCGCGTCGGCGAGGAAGTTCACCATGGAGAGCAGGACGTCGCGCGGGTCACGGTAGTTGAGGACGATCCTCGGGGTTCCGGTGTCCAGCCACTCGTCCAGGAAACCCTCGTCGATCCGGCGCGCGTCGAGTCCGTGGAGGAACCAGCAGACCCCCTCGGGGGTATCCGCGAAACGCGCGGGCGTCCGGGCGAGCGCCCGGGAGACCAGCTCCGGCGGCGGCGCCTCCTCGGCGGGCCCGCGCCAGGGCAGGTCCAGCCGTACCCGCCAGGCCGCGTAGTACGCGTCGGCCGCCTCCGCGATCGCGGCGTCGACGACGGCCCGGTCCTCGCTCGTGGTGAGCGCCCGGAGCTCGTCCTCGCCGTACACGGCCGTCAGGACCCGCCACAGCGTGTCCCCCTTGAGCACCGGCCGGACGTCGTCCCCGGCCGAGACCTCCCCGTACAGCGTGTACCCGACCCGGGTCGCCAGTTCCCTCAACACGTGTGTCCCCGCTTTGCGCAGGGACACCACGAGGGCGTGCGGTGCCGCCATGTCGTTCGTCAGCTACAGCGTCCGGGGATGTTGGCGCCGGGCTCGCAGTAGTCCTGGGTGCGGACGACGGTGCCCTGGTCCAGCGCGCCGCGGAAGGCGCTGCTGACGGACGCGGTGTCGGGGGTGGTCGTGGTCGTGGCGGCCGAGGCGGTCGCGGGGATGCCGAGCAGGGTGACGGCGGCGGCGCCCACGGAGAGCGCCAGAGCTGAGGTCCTCATGGGGGGAGACCTTTCGTGGGGGGTGCGCGGGCTCGGGAACCGAGGGCGCGCGGTCATTCAAACACTCAAGTACTGGAACTTTCAAGGGAATCCGGACTCCACGCCGCCGCCCCACCGTTCGCCGCCCGCGCCAGCCGCCCGCACCAGTCTCCCGAGCGTCCGCGCATCCCCCAGCAACGGCCCGTCGAACTCCCGGGACCCCGTACTCACCGCGTCCAGCACCCGCCCCAGAAACACCGCCATGCTGTCGGCGGGCGGCACCCGCACCACCCGCTCCCCGCCCCCGTCCCGCACCCTCACCTCCGTCTCCAGGCCGGGCGGCATCGAGAACGGCCGCCGCACATCGACGACTTGACGCCCGCCGAGCAGCTGAAGGGTGTTCTGGTACACCCCGGTGAACCCGAAGTGCCCGACGACGCTCCGCCCCTGCGCGTACCGGGCCAGCACGCTGTACGACAGCACGAGCCCACCCTCCCGCTCCCCCACCACGACGCTCACCTCCTCCGGCTCCAGCCCCCACAACACCCGCCCCAGCGAGGCGAGATAGGGCCCGGTGTCGAGCAACGCCCCGCCTCCGCGCACCGGATCGTGCCGGAAGTCGTCCACCGGGACCGGCGGCGTGAACACGGCCACGACCTGCCGGGTGTCCGCCGCGAACCCCTCGACGACCCGGAACACCGGGTGGAACGAGTAACAGGTCGCCTCCGCGAGCACCACCCCCGAACGCCGCGCCGACTCCACGGTCCCGGCGTCGACGCAGGCCGGCTTGTCGACCACCACATGCCACCCCCTCTCCACCAACTCCCGTACGACGACGCCGTGTTCACCGTTCTCCAGCGACACGTACGCCAGCCCCGGCGCGCACACCTCCACCGCCGCACGCCAGTCACCGTAGAGGTCCCGCGCCTTGACGACACCGGCCAGGTCCCCCGGCGTCGCGTGCCGGCTCGCGACGTCGACAGCGGTGATCCCCGGCAGGGACGCGACGGCGGGCAGCACCCGGCGCCGGGCGAACCGGGAGAACCCGATCAGCAGCAACTCCACGCCCTCACCCATAGATCCGCCCGGCCACGGCGGCCTTCGCGTCCCGCAGCTCCCGCAGCCGCCCGGCCTCGTACCCACCGCCCACCGGCCGCTCAGGGATCTCCCCCCGCTCCAGCAGCCGCCACCCGGAACCCCCGTCGATCAGCGACCGGTGCTTCGTGCCGTAGTAGTCGGGCCGCACGTCCAACGCCACCCCCACCGCCCCCGCCGCCGCGGCCACCAGATGCGGATGGAACCGCGTGCTGATCCAGCACTGTCCGGCCCGCGCGGGCAGCCCCCGGGCGAGGACGTCGTCGAGGGAGTACCGGCGCACGACGGGCAGCGACTCCTCGGCCAGCGCGAGCACTTCACGGTCGATGTCCGGCGAGCACTCCAGCAGCCCCACCTCCCTCACGCCCCACACGCGCAGCACCTCCGCGACCCACCGCACGGTCTCCCCCGCCGCCCCCTCCGCCGTCAGCGACTGCACACTCACCATCACCTCCGGCACCTCCTCCCCCACCCGCAGCAGACGCGCCCCGAACCCGAGAAACACGTCGTCCGCCAGGACGGCGTCCTCGGCGACCCCGGCGTACGACGCGGACGGCGCGTCCCGCACGTCCACGACGTCGAACCGGTCCAGCAGGGACCGCACGAGCCCGCCCCCCTCGACAGGCGGCCACAGCCCCTGCCCGGTCGCGGCGATCCGCGCGCCACCGCTCTCGCCCCCGGCGACGATCCCCGCCAGCAGCCCGCTGAAGACGGGCCAGAGCCCGTTGAGGAACCCCCCGCCCGCCAGATGGATCACCCGCGCCCCGTCCAGCCCGCCCGCCGCCTTCTCCGCGACCCGCGCGCAGACGACCGCCGGATCGTCCTCACCCCACTGGCTCAGACAGAGCTGCCACAGGACGTTCGTGAACCGGGCACGCGGATGGATGCCGGTGAGCCGGGCGGCGGCGTTCTCGGGATACAGGCAGTCGACGACGACGTCCGTGTCCGGGGCCCGCTCGGCGAGGTACCGCAGCCACGTCGCCGCGATCAGCTCGTCCCCGTAGTTGGGGATGCCCGCCGCGCACACGAGGTGGTGGGCGCCGCTCATGAGCCGAGGTGGATCGCGGCGAGTTCCTCCAGCCGGGACACGCAGTGCGTCGGCGGAGGGTCGGCCATCAGGTCGTCGTACAGCCGCTCCGCGCCCTCCCAGAACCCGGGTTCTTCGAGGACCCGCAGGAGCGCCTCGCAGAGCGTCCCCCCGTCGAGCCCGTCGAGTTCGAGGGCGAGCCCCGCCCCGTACGCCACCACCTGCCGCGCGGTCGCCGTCTCGTCCCACAGCGGCTGCGGGACGACGATCTGCGGCACCCGGCAGGCGGCAGCGGCGGCGAACGTGCCCCGCCCGCCCTGGTGGACGATGGCCGCACAGCTCGGCAAAAGCTGCTCGAACGGAACGTATCCGACAGCGTGCACGTTGTCGGGGAGAGGGCCGAGTTCGCCGGTGAGAGTGAGAAGGAGGTCGGCGTCCAGACCGGCGGCGGCGTCGAGGAAGTCGCGCAGGGGAAAGGCGCTTCCGGGCAGGCGGACCTCCTGGCGGGTCATGCCGAGGGTGACGACGACCCGGGGCCGGACCCGGGGTTCGTGGAGCCAGGGCGCGTACTCGGCCGGACCGCCGTAGGGGATGCGGCGGACGGGGACGGTCGGGCCGTGGGCGGGGTAGGGATGGGGGCGGCTGAGGTCGACGGACCAGTCGCCCAGCAGGGTCCGTTCGGTGAACTCCAGCCCGTACGGGGCGAGAAGCGGCGCGAGCCACCGCGCGCCCGGGTCGCCGGGCGACGCGGCGCGCAGGCGGGCGCGGAGCATGGCGACGGTGTCGGCGCCCCAGACGAGCCGGGCGTGGGCGGCGCCGCAGGTCCGGGCGGCGACGGGGGCGGGGAACATGAGCATGTCCCACAGCACCAGGTCGGGCTTCCAGGCGCCGGTGAAGGCGACCAGTTTCCGCAGCAGGCCGTGCCGTTCACCGAGCGGGACGTCCGGCGCGTACACCTGCGTGCACAGGAAGCGCACCGCCTCGTGGAAGCGGTCCCAGTGCGCCGCGTCCGGGTCGTCCGGGTCCAGCGCGAGGAACCCGGACTCGTTGTGGTCCCCCGGCCGCACCGGCGAGATGTCGCCCTCGCCGCCGAGCGGTACGGCGGTCAGGCCCGCCTGCGCGATGTGCCGGGCGGCGTCCCGCTCGGGCCCCCAGTCGGCGGTGACGACGATCTCGTGACCGGCGCCGCGCAGCGCCCAGGCGAGCGGGATCACCGCGTTGAGGTGCGCTTTCACGGGCAGGACGGCGACGACGATGCGCATCTCGGGGTTCTCCGTTGCGGTGCGGCCTGATCGGGCTCCCCCGACCTTTCCCGGGCCCGCGTCCGATCGCGCATTCGATTAGGCCGGTCGAGTTCACATCGGGGACGGCACTGCGACACACGGGTTACAAGTCCGCTCCGCCGGGGTCCGCGCGCGCCGGACGGAGAACGGATGGGGTGGACGAGAGGAGCGTGGACCATGACCGCACCCATGACCCGGGTGGCCGTCGTCGGAGCCGGATTCCTGGGCGGTGCCCTCGCGGTGGGGGCCGGGCACCGCGGCTGGGACGTCACCGCGATCGGGCGTTCCGATCCGTACGCGCTCAGCGAGCGGCCCTCCCCGAGGTTCGTACTCGGCGGCGGGGCCGAGGAGTTGCCGGCCGTGCTGGGCCGGGGTGTCGACGCCGTCGTGGTGGCGGCGGGGGGCCGGTTCCCGGTGCCGTCGGCGGACGAGCCGGAGGCGGACGTCGTGGAGACGCTGTCGCTGATCGTGGGCGTCTGCGAGGCGGTACGCGCCCTCAGCCCCGCCACCCGGATCGTGTTCCTGTCCTCGGCGGGCGGCGTCTACGCCCCCGGCCCCGACCCGCGCACGGAGTCCCATCCCGCCCGCCCCGTCTCCCCGTACGGCATGTCGCGGCTGGTGGCGGAGGAGTACCTGGCCTTCTACCGCCGGGTCCACGGCCTGCCGTGCACGGCGCTGCGCTGCTCCAACGTGTACGGGCGGCTGCTCCCGGAGTCGCGCGGCCAGGGCGTGGTGTCGGCGGCGTTCCGCTGCGCGCTCACCGGCAAGCCGTTCGTCCTGCACGGCACCGGGGCGCAGCGCCGGGACTTCCTGCACGTGGACGACTTCACGCGGGCCGTCCTCGATCTGCTGGCGCTGCCCGGGGAGCTGCCCTCGACGGTCAACGTCGGCTCGGGCGTGGGGTGTTCGATCGCGGAGGTGGTCGACCTGGTGTCGACGGCGACGGAGCGGCACTTCCCGGTGGAGCCGGGGCCGAGCGCCGGCACCGACACGGGGAGCCTCGTGGTGGACGCGTCGCTGCTGCGCTCCCTCGTGGGGTTCGCGCCGCTGCATCCGGCGGCGGGCCTCGCCCTGATGGCGCGCGCCCTGCGGAAGGAGTCCGCGGCATGTCCGTCCTGATCACCGGCGCCCGGGACTTCCTGTCCTCGGCGCGCACCGCCGAGACCCCGCTCACCCCGGACCCGGAGGCGTTCCTGCGCGAGCGGGCCGCCGCGTCCTCGTTCCGGGTGGAGCAGATCCCGCTGGACTCGCTCACGGACTGGCGTCTCGGGGAGCACCTCGGGCACGCCTCGGGGCGTTTCTTCACGGTCGAGGGGCTGGCCGTGCGCACCACGTTCGGTACGACGCCGCGGTGGTGCCAGCCGATCATCGTGCAGCCCGACATCGGAATCCTGGGGATTCTGGTGAAGCGCATCGACGGCGTCCTGCACTTCCTGATGCAGGCGAAGATGGAGCCGGGGAACACCGCGCTGGTGCAGTACTCGGCGACGGTGCAGGCGACGCCGAGCAACTACGAGCGGGTGCACGGCGGTCGGGCGACGCCGTATCTCGACTACTTCCTGCGGCCGGGCGGCCGGGCCGTCGTCTTCGACCATCTGCTGTCGGAGCATTCCTCCTGGTACCTGTACAAGCGCAACCGGAACATGATCGTGGAGATCCCGCCGGACGAGGAGGTGCCGGTCGGGGAGGAGTTCACCTGGCTGACGCTGGGCCAGCTGCGGCGGATGCTCGCGCTGGGCGACCGGGTGAACATGAACGCGCGGACCGTCCTGTCGTCGATCACGTACGCGTCGTCGGGCACTTGGGCTGACGACGACGTCGTCGTGTCGCATCAGCGGCAGACCTCGGACGGTGACGTGGCCTCGGCGATGACGTGGCTCATCGACCAGAAGGCGCGGTTCGAACTCGACGTGCGGCGCACGAGTCTGCGGGCCATGCCGGGCTGGGTGTGCGACGGGCACAGTGTGCGGCACGCCGAGGGCCGGTACTTCCAGATCATCGGTCTGTCGGTGGGGGCGACGAGCCGTGAGGTGGCGTCCTGGACGCAGCCGATGCTGCGGCCGAACCCGGGCAACGTCGCCGCGTTCGTCTGCCAGCTCCGGGAGGGCACGCTCCAGTTCCTGGTGCAGGCGATGGCCCAGCCGGGGGCGACCGACCGGGTGGAGCTGGCGCCGACGGTGCAGCTGACGCCGGGCAGCTACCGGGGGCTGGAGGATCTGCCGCCGCTGGCGGGCCTGTTGGAGGGCGATCCGGCGTGGCGGGTCGTGGACTCGGTGCAGTCGGAGGACGGCGGCCGGTTCCAGAACGCCGACACCCGGCATCTGGTGGTGCGGGTCCCGGAGGGCCTGGCGGTCGACGCGCCGCCCAACTACCGGTGGATGTCCCTGGGGTTGCTCAACCGGCTGATGCGCCTCGGCTACTACCTGAACGTCGAGGCGCGCAGCCTGATGGCCTGCCTGCTGTGAGCTACGCGCCCTCGTACCGGGCCAGTTCGCTCGCCCGGAACGTGGCCCGGTCGTGGACGCCGATGACGTACTTGTCGATGTCCCGGAAGTAGAAGACCCGTTGCCCCAGGTCGTCGGTCAACGGCCCTTTGATCACACCGGCCTTGTAGCGCACCCGCTCATGGAAGTCGTCGAAGTCGTCGACGGTCAGATACAGCACCCCGGACAGTCCGACCGGGGTGTCCGCGAGCGGGGGCAGCCACTCCTTGAGGTCGGCGTTGCTGTGCAGCAGCCCGCAGAACTCGCCCTGGTAGAGCAGGAGATGGACGTCGTCGCCGGGGCGGGCGAGACTGGAGTCGACGTCGAAGCCGAGACTCCGGTAGAAGCCGATGCTGACGGCGGTGTCGCGGACGCTGATGCAGGGCGTGAACGGCATGACGGCCTCCTGGCGTTCGGCGGGACGGAACTACTCTGCGGGGTGCTGCTCGTCGGCGGGATAGAACTGCCGCGCCCATCTCCGGTACCGGCCGATGGGCCCGTCCCCGGGCGCGAGCCGGGGTGTGGGCCGGTAGCGCTGGTACTGCCACACCGGGAGGTCGGGGAGGCTGCCGGCGGCGTGGATCGCGTAGAACACCTCGCGCAGGAGGCGTGCCCCGAGGGCGCCCGCGAGGCCGGTCGACGCGGTCGTGGCCGTCGCCGCGAACCGGAACTGGGTCCGCCAGGGCCCGACCGGGGTGGGCAGCGCGAAGAACCGGGTGCGGGCGCCGGCGAAGGGCAGCGCGCTCTCGATGACGGTGAGCCCGAGGCCGTGGACGGCGAACGTGTACTCGGCGGTGACCCGGCCGAGGCGCGGGAGTGTGCGGACGACCTGGAATCCGCCCGTGCAGACGGGCCCGTCGAACGACGCCTCGGGCTCCTTCGCGAGGGTCGCGCCGTGCAACTGCTCCAGGTGCCCGAAGTCGATGACGTTCTCGGTCATCTGCTGCGGATGGCTGGCGACCTCGTACATCCGCGCCCGGGGCCGCTGCCAGCCCTCGACGGGGATCTGCGGCGGCTCCCACGCCGGAGCGCCGCCCCTGCCGAGCCAGACGAGGACGAGCCCCCCGGTCTCCCGCACATGCAGCGTCCCGAGCGCGGCCCGGGGTACCCCCCGCCCGTACGGCGTCCGCAGGCAGGGGCCGTCGAGGCTGAACGCGAACCGGTGGAACCCGCAGGTGATCTCCTCGCCCGACACGGCGCCCATGACCCCGAGATGCGCCCCGAGATGGGGGCAGTGGGGCCGCAGCGCCCGCAGCACCCCGCTCGCGCCCCGAGCCAGGACGACGTCCTCCTCCCCGAGCCTGCGGGTGAGCAGCGCGCCGGGCCGGATCTCGTGCCCGAGGCCGACGCAGAACCAGCCGTCGGGCAGCGGGAGTTCGGCCTCCCGGGCTGGGGTCGCGCCCCGGCCGTCCCTGAACAGCCTCAGCTGCCTGTTCACCGGCGTCACCACCGCACCGGCAGCTCGGCCAGCCCACCGGTCAGCGTGTCCTGACGGGTCGTCAGCGTGTCGGGGTCCGCGTCGAGGCGCAACTCGGGGAAACGCGAGGTGAGTTGGGTGAGGACCGTGTGGAGTTCGAGCCGGGCCAGGGGTGCGCCCAGACAGTAGCGGGCGCCGTGCCCGAAGGTGACGTGGGCGCCTGCCCGCCGGGTGATGTCGAAGAGGTCCGGGTCGGGAAACGCGTCCGGGTCGTGGTTGGCGGCGCTGTTGCCGAGCAGGACGAGGTCCCCGGCGCGGACGGCGGTCCCGTCGATGTCGAGGTCCTCGCGCGCGTACCGGGGAATCCCGCCGCCCGTCCCCGTCGTCGAGGCGCGCAGGATCTCCTCGACGGCGCCGGGGATCAGCTCGGGGCCGGTGACGAGCGCCCGCCACTGCTCGGGGTGGGCCAGCAGCAGGAGGACGCCGAGGCCGAGGTGGACGACCGTCGTCTCGTGCCCGGCGAACAGCAGGGCCATCGACAGCCCGGCGATCTCGTCGTCCGGGACGCCCTCGGTGGCGGCGAGCCGGGAGAGCACGTCGTCGCCGGGTTCGAGGCGTTTGCGGGCGACCAGCTCACGGCCGTACGCGAAGAGTTCGAGCATGCCGCGCTGGGCGCGGTCCGGGTCGCCGAGGGCGGCGGCGTCGGCGGTGAGCGTGCGGAAGCGGGCGCGGTCCGCGTAGGGGACGCCGAGGAGTTCGCAGACGACCAGGATCGGCAGGGGTTCGGCGAGTGCGGTGTGCAGGTCGGCGGGCGGGCCGAGTGCGGTCAGGTCGTCGAGGAGGCGGGCGGTGAGGGATTCGACGCGGGGGCGCAGGGCCCGCATGTTCCGGGGGGAGAAGTGCGGTTGGAGCAGGGTGCGGATGCGGGCGTGGTCGGCGGCCTCGGTGGCGTGGTTGCCGAGGAGGCCGTTGAAGAGGGTCTCGTCGGTGCGGGCGGCGGTCCGCGGGTTCGGGTGGGTGCGGCCGAGCCGGTCGTCGTCCAGGAGGCCGCGCACCTGCGCGTGGCCGGTGACGAGCCAGGCCGGGTCGCCCGTCGCGGTGCGCACGGCGTGCACGGTGCCCTCGGCGCGCAGTTCGCGCAGCCGGGGCGCGATCCGCAGCGGGCTGCCCTGCGCGAAGGGCAGCCGGGTGACGGCCGGGCTCACTCGGCGAGCGGTCGGCGGGCGACGACCAGGAGGTAGCCGAGTAGGGCGGGGTCCATCAGCGCCTGCGGGTCGAAGTAGCAGCGCGCCTCGATGTCGTCGTCCGCCAGGTCGAGCCCTCGCGCGCGCTCCGCGAGGAGGGCGAACGACCTCGGGACGGTCTCCTCGCTGATGTCGGTCATCTCCACGAACTCCAGGCCCACCGACCTCAACAGGGCGGGATAGCCGTCGAGTTCGGCGAGCGTCGAGCCCATCGCGGCGCGCAGGGACGGGTCGTCGTCGCGGTGCGCGGGCCGCCGGAAGAAGTCGGTCAGCACGAGCCGGCCGCCGGGCTTCAGCACCCGCCGCACCTCCCGCAGCGCCTGCGCCCGGTCCGGCATGTGCGGCATCGATTCGAGGGCGAACGCCGCGTCGAACGTGGCGTCCGCGTACGGCTGCCGCATCGCGTCCGCCTGCTGGAAGACGACCCGGCCGGTGAGCGCGGCCTCTCGCGCCAACACGTCGGCCCGCTCGACCTGTTCACGGCTGACCGAGATGCCGGTCACCCCGGCCCCGGTGCGCCGGGCGATGCGGACGGCCGGGGCGCCGACCCCGCAGCCGACGTCGAGGAGCCGGGACCCGGCGCCGATGCGCAGCCGGTCGGTCATGACGTCGGTGAGCCGGTCCATGGCCTCGTCGTAGGTGAGCGGGCTGTCCGGGGTGTCCCAGTAGCCGAGGTGGGCGTTGAAGCCGTCCCCGCCCGTGAGGCCCGCCGCGAGCACGGTCATGCGGTCGTACATCCGCCCGACCTCCTCGGCCACGGGCACGGTCCGCGCTGTCGCCTGTTCCGCCATCTGTCCTCCACTCGGCTGTGCTGTCCGCATTCCTGTCTCCGGCGCCCGCCCACCGAAACGCCGCCCTCCGCGAGAGGCACCGTCAGGGTGAATCGCTGACGCCGTATGGATACTTCACCGGCCCGGGGCGCACCGGGCGGGGCGCGGACGGGTACGTCCGCGTCCTGCCGTCGACACGAGGAGAGCCCCGTATGTCCGCACCCGCCGACTACCCGTTCAACGAAGGCCCCGGCCTCGACCTGTCCGAGCGCTACGCGGAGGCCCGCCGGGGCCCGGGGCTGCGCCGGGTACGGCTGCCGTACGGCGATCCGGCGTGGCTCGTCACCCGCTACGCGGACGCCCGCAGCGTGCTCGCCGACCCGCTGTTCAGCCGGGCCGCGTGCGTCGCGAACGACGAGCCCCGCGAGGCGCCGGGCCAGGTCAACCGGGGTCTGCTCGCGATGGACCCGCCGGACCACACCCGGCTGCGGCGGCTGCTCGCGAAGGCGTTCACCGTGCAGCGCATGGAGCGGATGCGGCCCGAAGTGCGGGCGCTGGCCGAGCGGTTGGCCGACGACATGGTCGCCGCCGGTCAACCCGCCGATCTCGTCGAGTCGTTCGCGCTGCCGCTGCCCGTCACCGTGATCTGCCGGCTCCTCGGGGTGCCCGAGGCGGACCTTCCCCTGTTCCGCCGGTGGAGCGACGACGCGGTGTCGAGTTCGGTCAGCGCGCAGGAGGCGGAGGCGAGCATCCTCCGGTTCCACGCCTACATGTCCGACCTCGTCGCCGAGCGCCGCGAGCGGCCGGGGGACGATCTGATGACCGCGCTCATCGAGGCGCGGGACAACGAGGACCGGCTCTCCGAGGCCGAGTTGTTCGAGCAGTGCGTGGGTCTGCTGATCGCCGGTCACGAGTCCACCGCCACGTCGATCCCCGCCTTCCTGTACACGCTGTTCCAGCACCCCGAGCAGATGGAACGCCTGCGCGAGGAGCCGGAGTTGATCCCGGCCGCCGTCGAGGAGCTGCTCCGGTACGTCCCGCTGCGGGGCGGTGCCCTCGCCGCCCGGTGGGCCACCCGGGACGTCGAGGTCGGCGGGACGCTCGTGCGCGAGGGTGAGCCGGTCGTCGTCTCGGTGGGGTCGGCGGACCGTGACGCGGAACGCTTCCCCGACCCCGACACCCTCGACTTCGAGCGGCCCGCCAATCAGCACATGGGGTTCGGGCACGGCGTCCACTACTGCCCCGGATCGGCTCTGGCCCGCCTGGAGATCCAGGAGGCCCTGCGCGCCCTGCTGTTGCGGGTGCCCGGACTGCGCCTCGCCGGAGGGCTGGTGTGGCGGTCGCGGATGTCGCTGCGGGGGCTCAGGGAGATGCCGGTGGGGTGGTGAGCGAGGGGCGAGGACGGCGGCTGCGGTTCGACGGCGTCGTCCCGCCCCTGTTCCCGGACTCTTTTGTCTCACCTGCCCGTTCGTGACGTACTCCGCACTCGTTCCCGCAGGGACATCGGGAGGGAGCGAGGGGTGGAGGAGAGGCGGGGGGCCATGCGGGTGTGGGCTCCGGGGAGGGGGTCGAGCTGCCAGCGGGCGACGATCGAGGCGAGGGCGAGGGTCGCCTCGGTCAGCGCGAAGACCTCGCCGATGCACTTGCGGGCGCCGCTGCCGAAGGGGGTGAACACCCCGCGCGAGGGCCGGCCCGCGTCGTCGCCCCAGCGGTCGGGGTCGAAGCGCTCGGGCTCGGGGAAGAGGTCGGCGCGGTGGTGCACGATGTGCGGGCTGTAGAGGACGATCGACCCGGCGGGCAGCCGGTGTCCGGCCAGTTCGGCGGCCCGCGTGGTGATGCGGGTGAACAGCCAGCCCGGCGGGTACAGCCGCAGCGTCTCCATCACGACCCTGCGGGTCAGCTCCAGGCGGGGGATGTCGTCGTGCGTGGCGACCCGGCCGTCGAGGACCGTGTCGACCTCGGCGTGCAGCCGTTCCCGGATGCCGGGGTCGCGGCCGAGCAGGTAGAGCGCCCAGGACAGCAGGGGCGCGGTGGTCTCGCTGCCGCCGAGGTAGAACGTGAAGACCTGGTCGTGGATCTCGTCCTCGGTGAGGCCCTGTCCGTCGTCGTCGCGGACGGCCAGCAGGATCGACAGCAGGTCGCCGTGGTCGACGCCCGCGCGCCGGTAGTCGTCGGTGAGCTGCGCGACGTACCGGCGCAGGCGGGCGCGGGCCCGGTGGAAGCGGCGGTTGCCCGGGGTGGGCAGCCGGTTCAGGACGGACCACGGGAGCAGCATCCGGCGCATCATGCCGGTCATCACGTCGTGCATGCACAGCCGCAGTTCCGCGAACGTCTCGTCGTCGAGTTCGGCGGCGAACAGGGTGCGGGTCGCGAGGTTCGCGGTCAGCTCGTTCATCGTGGCGAGGGCGTCGATCTCCCGGCCCTCGGTCCAGCCGTCGAGCATCGCGGTGATCTCCGAGGACATCACCTGCGCGTACCCGGGGAGCCGTTCTCGGTGGAACGCCGGTTGCAGGAGGCGGCGTTGGCGGCGGTGCTCCTGGTGCGGGCAGGTCGCGAGCCCGTTGCCGGCGACGGTCCGTACGAGGTCGAAGATCGCGCCGCCCTTGTCGAACGTCCGGTCGTCCAGCAGGACCTGGTGGACGAGCCCGGGGTCGCACAGGACGTGGAACGGCACCGGTCCGAGCTTGATCCTCACGAGGTCGCCGTGCGCGGGGAGCGAGGCGAGGAAGGGCAGCGGGTGCCGGGCGAGCGGCAGGGCGTGCCCGAGGACGGGCAGCGCGCCGGGCGCGGGCGCGACCCGGGCGGGGGCGGTGCGTACGGGGGTGACCCGGGCGGCGCCGGTCATGCGCGGTCGCCGTCGCGCACGGCCCCGCCGTCGTCCCGTCTGCGCGCGACCCAGCACCCCATGACCACCTTGCCCTGGAGGCAGCCGTCCCGCAGCGCGGGCAGCGACCGGGCGAGCAGGCTGTCGAAGCCGTCCGCCGTGAGGTCGGGGCGCTCGTCGCCGTCCGCGTACGAATCCGGCGCGGCCGGCGCCCAGTTGGGGCCGGTGTCGCCGTGGTCGTCGTACCGGGAGACGGACTCGACGTCGAAGCCGGCGGCCTCCAGGTACCCCTTCAGCTCGCCGAACGGGATGACGTGCGGGATGGCGAAGCCCTGGCACATGGGCTCCACCCAGCGGGCGTACTCGGCGTCGGTGAGGCCGTCGGCGCAGAACCAGTCGGCGCCGACGAAGGCGCCGCCGGGGCGGATCACCTTGGCGATCTCGGCGTAGACGTGGTGTTTGTCGGGGGCGTAGCAGAGGGCTTCGATGGAGAAGACGCCGTCGAACTCCCCTGCTTCGAAAGGCAGGTTCATCGCGTCGGCCTCGACGAACGTGAGCCGCTCGCTGCCCGCGTGCAGTGCGCGGGCGACCTGGACCTGGTGCCCGCAGATGTTGACGCCGGTCACCTCGGCGCCGGTGTGTGCGGCGACGGTCGCGGCGGGGCCGCCGATGCCGCAGCCGACGTCGAGAAGCCGGGACCCGGCGGTGAAGCGGGCCTGGTCGGCGAGCCAGCGCTGCATCGTGTGCTGGGCGTCGGGGAGTTGCTGGCCTTCGGTGAACCAGGCGAGGTGGAAGGAGTCGGACCAGACGTCCCGGCAGACGTCGGTGACCTGTTCGTAGTAGCGGTCGACGACGCGGGCGTAGTGGTGTTCGCGGCCCGAGGGGGTTCTCACCAGCTCCAGGTATTCGGCGTTGTGCATGCGGGGTCCTTTCGGGAGGCTTCTTCTCAGGAGGCCGGTGCGAGGGTGAAGAATCGTTGCTGCCACAGGGCGTGCAGTTCGGTGCGGGTCTCCTCGGTGAGGGGGCCGACCGGACTGGTGCCGTCCGCCCGCTCCAGCACGGCGAACAGTTCGGGGGACACGGCCGCCCGGGGGCCGGTGGCGTAGTCGAGGAAGATCTCGTGGGTGACGGCGCCCGGTGCTTTCACGGTTCTGACCAGGCGGGTGACGGGACGGAACGTCAGGACGAGGCCGTCGAGGGCGGCCAGGAATCCGGGGCGTCTGCGGACGACGAGGTCGTCGACGACCGCGAGGTCGAGGTCGGTGGTGAGGAGGCAGGTCAGGACGTCCTCGACGCTCTGGACGATCGGTTCGGCGTTGTTGTTCATCGACGTGTTGAGCAGGACCGGGGTGCCGGTGAGGGCGCCGAAGCGGGTGATCAGGCGGTGGACCCGCTCGTTCGCCTCCGCGTCGACGGTCTGGACGCGGGCGGTGCCGTCGACGTGGGTGACCGCGCCGAGGTGCTCGCGGTGTTCGGGGCGGACCCGGACGACGAACGACATGAAGTCGTGGTGCGCGGTGGTGTCGGTGAGGTCGAACCAGGTGCCGGCGGCCTCGGCGGTGACCATCGGGGCGAACGGCCGGAAGCTCTCCCGTTTCTTGATCATCGCGTTGATGCGGGTCCGGTTCTCCGCCGGCCGGGGGTCGGCGAGGATGCTGCGGTGGCCGAGCGCGCGCGGCCCGAACTCCGAACGCCCGTGGGCCCATCCGACGACGGCGCCGTCCGCGAGCAGGCGGGCCGTGGTCCCGACGACGTCCGCCGGGCGCTCGTACTCCACGAGTGCGCCCCATGCCCGGACCGTCGCCTCGACGTCGGATGCGCCGCCGAGCGCGGGGCCGAGGCTCGCGGTCCGCATCCGTTCCTTGAGGCGGATCGTCCCGGACAGCGACTCCTGCGCCAGCAGCGCCGCGCCCTCCGCCGTGCCCGCGTCGTGGGAGGCGGGGTGCACGAACATCTCGGTGAACAGGCCCGAGCGCAGGATCGCGCCGTTGAGGCTGCAATTGTGGGCGACGCCGCCGCTGAACACGAGCCGGGTGTGGCGGGTGGCGCGGCGCCAGTGCGTCAGCACGTGCAGGACGATCCGCTCCAGCATCTCCTGGAGTCCGGCGGCGAAATCCTTGTGGGCCTGTTCCAGGGGTTCGTACGAGCGTCTCGGCGGCATTCCGTGGGCGAAGAACAGGTTGCTCACGTATTCGAAGGCGAGGGCGTGCGGCGGGAATTCGTAATCGCCGTCCGGGCCGAGCGTGTACATCGAGTCGAAAACCGGGCGGTAGGTTTCGGGGTCTCCGTAGGGGGCGAGTCCCATCACCTTGTACTCGTCGCCGAAGCGGAAACCGAGATGCCTGGTGGCGTTCAGGTAGAGCAGGCCCAGCGACTTGTGCATGGCGAATTTCGTCAGGGGCTCCAACTCGCCGCCGGTGGCGCCGAACACGGTTCCGGAGGAGTCCTCGCCCATGCCGTCGAGGACGACGACGAGGGCCTCGGACATGCCGGAGCGGGTGAGGCCGGACATCGCGTGGGCGCGGTGGTGCGAGGCGTGGAAGAGCTTCGCGTCGGGGAGTTCCCAGTTCAGGGCCTCTTGGAGGCGGTCCTTGATCAGCTGCCGCGAGGAGCGGAGGGGGACGGCGGGGTGGTCGGCGTAGAGGCCGTTGAGCATGAGGTCGAGGTACTGCTCGGGGAAGTAGTAGCCGACGGCGTCGATGTCGGCGGGGGTCGCACCGGCCAGTTCGAGACAGGCCCGGACGGCGTTGACGGGGAATTTCGTCGTGTGCTTGATCCGGTTGAGCCGTTCCTCCTCGACCGCCGCGATCAGTACGCCGTCCTGGACTAGGGCGGCGGCGGCGTCGTGGTACATGTACTCGCGCAGACCGGGCACGATATCGGAGTCCTCCGGAGAGAAGTTTCCGTTCAATCCGATCGTCAGCATGTTCGACAACGTAAGGTCGCCGAACATACCCCCGCAATTCGAACAAGAGACGATTCGGCAGCTGTACACGTTCGGCCGAATGCCGCACGTCCGCCGGGAGCCCGGTCCTCCCGCGCAACTCCGGTAACTTTCATGGGATTTGACCCGGTACGTCACATCTTTCGAACTTTGCCCCAACCCGCCTTCTTACGGTCGATACGCTGGGAAGGCACCTCCCTGTCGAAGCGCGCGGAGAGGAAAAGACCCATGCAGGTACTGCCGCACGTGGACTTCTTCGGAACCTGCGAAGAGGCCATCGAGTTCTACCGGACCGCCCTCGGGGCGAAGGTCGAGTCCCTGAGCCGTTACAGCGATCTGCACGCGGACCACGAGGTCCCCGAGGAGCTGGGCCACAAAGTGCACTTCGCCACGCTCAGGATCGGCGAGGGTTTACTGACCTGCGGTGACGTGATGCTGGAGCCCATCGACCACGGCGGCCACTCCATCCTCCTCGTCGTCGACTCCCCCGAGCAGGCCCAGCACCTCTCCGACGCCCTCTCCTCGGGCGACGGCACCGTCCACTTCGACCTCCGCGAGACCTCCGGGGGCGACCAGGCCGCCGGGGTCTACGACAAGTTCGGCGTCCGCTGGTACTTCCACGTGCCGACGGACGACTGACGCGCGACCGGCGGACGGCTCACCGGCGCCCCGGGACCGACCGGCCGCCGGCGTCTGGAGATGAGGCACCGGCCGGGGCGCGTTAGCCTCGACCGGTGGCCGATACGAACCGATTCATCACCAAAAGCGCACAGGACGTGTACGGGGTTCCGGAGGCGGTGCGGGAGCTGTGGCGGGAGGCTCCCGTACGGGAGTTCACCGGCGAGAACGGGGTGAACGGCTGGCTGGTCACCGGGATGACCGAGGTACGGGCCGTGCTGTCCGACCCCGTGTTCAGCCGCGCCGAGGCACGCCGGGCCGGCGCGGTGGACGAGCTGTCGAGCGTCTCGGAGGACAACGCCCCCACGGACTCGCGGCTGCACCGCCTGTTCACGGGCGCGTTCAACGCGGGCCGCAGCCGCGCCACCCGGTCCGGCGTCCGGCGGATGGTGGACGGGCTGCTCGCGCCGCTCGTCGAGGCGGGCCCGACCGCCGACCTCGTCGCCGGGCTGTGCCGTCCCCTGCCGCTCATGGTCGTCTCCGAGATCCTCGGCTGCCCGCCCGGGGACCGGGAGCGCGTCGCCCACTGGGCCGAGCGCGTCACGGCCTTCCGCACGTACCCGCCCGAGGAGTCCCAGCAGGCGTTCCAGGCACTCATCGACTACATGACGGACCTGGTCGGCACGGAGCGCCGCACCCCCGCCCCGGACCCCGACGGCGGGGGCCTCCTCCAGGACCTCGTCACCGCCTGCGACGAGCAACACCTGCTCAGCGAGAAGGAGTTGGTGCACAGCGCCTGCGGTCTCCTCCTCGCGGGCAACGAGACCACCGCCGCCGTCCTCGCCAAGGGTCTGCTCGCCCTGCTCGACAACCCCGACCAACTCGCCGCCCTGCGCGCCGACATGACCCTGCTGCCGGCCGCCGTGCAGGAAGTCCTGCGGTACGTCCCGCTGAGCCCCCGCCCCTACGACGGCCAGGTCCGCGCCACCACGTCCGACGTCGAACTCGGCGGCGTCACCATCCCCGCCGGCGGTGTCGTCTTCGTCAACGCCCCCGCCGCGAACCTCGATCCGGACGCCTTCCCCGACCCGGGTCGCCTCGACATCACCCGCGAGGGCGCCGCCCGTCACGTCACGTTCGGGCACGGCCCGCACTACTGCCTGGGCGCCCAAGTCGCGCGTACGGAACTGGAGGTGGCGTTCGCCGGTGTCCTCGCCGCCTTCCCCGGGCTGGAGTTGGCCGTCCCGGCGGCGGAGCTGGCGCAGACCGACGGCGGGCTGGTCGTCGGGCTACGGGAGTTGCCGGTCACCTGGCGGGATGGCACGGCGGACCGTACCCGTCCATAGTGGGCGAAAGTACCGTGATCGTAAGGAGGACGGAATGACAGACCGGGTCGCCGAGGAGGTCGGGCGGCAGTACGACCGCCTGACCGAGGACCTCGCCGTGTTCATGGGGGACGACCTCCAGCAGGGCTACAGCGCGCACCTCGGCTACTGGGACACCCCGGAGAGCCGGGCCACGTTCCAGGAGGCCATGGACCGGCTGACCGACCTCATGACGGAGCGTCTGCGGATCGGCCCCGGGAGCCGGCTGCTGGACGTCGGCTGCGGAGCGGGCGCCCCGGCGGCCCGGATCGCCCTGCGCACGGGCGCCGAGGTGACGGGCGTCTCGGTGAGCCAGGAGCAGATCGCCCTCGCCGACGCGCTCGCCCGCACACTGTCCCTCACCGACCGTCTGTCCTTCTCCCGCGCCGACGCGATGCGACTGCCCTACCCGGACGCCTCCTTCGACGCGGTCCTCGCCCTCGAATCGATGCAGCACATGCCCGACCGCGCCCAGGTCCTCCGCGAGATGCGGCGCGTCGTGCGCCCCGGCGGCCGGATCGTCCTGACCGACTTCTACGACCGCCTCCCCCCGGTGCCGGTCGCGCCGGAGTCCATGCACGCCACGACCCTCAGCCCCGACGACTACCCTCCCCTGCTGCGCTCCCTCGACCTCCGGCTCGTGGAACTCCTGGACATCACCGCCGAGACCGTCCCCCGCTCGCTCGCCTGCCTGGCCGAGGTCGCACAGGGCCTCGACCTGGATCTGGACGCGGCAGCCGGCCTCGGCTACTACATCGTCGTCGCCACCGCGCACCGCTCTCCGGCGGACGGCCCCGGCGCGCGCGGAGCCGCCTGAAGGCCCGCTGTCAGGCGGCCCCCGCACCGTCCGACGATCAGCCGTCCGGCGATCAGTCCTCCGGTGGAAACACCCCCTCCCCCGTCTCCGCGTCCACGATCGAGATCGCCTCGATCGGGCAGGACTCGGCGACTTCGAGGACCTCCTCGGAGGCGGGCAGCACGCTCTCCCGCGCCTCCCCCTGCCCCCGCTCGTCGAGGACGAACCGGTCGGGTGCGGAGGCCGCGCACAACCCGGTGCGTACGCAGGCCCGTTTGTCGACGGTGACGGCCCAGCGCGCGTCGGCCATCACGCCTCCCCGACGACGAGCGGCAGGGTCTTCCAGCCGCGCACGGTCGAGGTCTGGGCCAACTCGGCGTGCTCCCAGTCGACCTGCCAGCCGGGGAAGCGCTGGAGCAGTTCCTCGGCCGCCACCCGGCCCTCCAGCCGGGCGAGGCCCGCGCCGAGGCAGTAGTGCGCGCCGACGCCGAAGCTCAGGTGCTGGGTGACGCGGTGGATGTCGAACCGGTCGGGCTCGTCGAAGCGCCGGGGATCGCGGTTGGCGGCGGCCTGGACGAACAGGATCGCGCTGCCCGCCGGCACGGTACGGCCGTACAGCTCGACGTCCTGTGTGACATACCGCGCGGTGAACGGGCCCGTCGGCTCGAAGCGGAGCACCTCCTCGATGGCGCCCGGGATCAGCGAGGGGTCGGCGGCGAGTTCGCGGCGGGCCTCGGGATGGCGGGCCATGAGCGCGCCGAACCAGCCGATCAGCCGCCCGGTGGTCTCGTTCCCGGCGCCCGCGACGACCGTGCAGTAGGTGAGGACCTCCTCGTCGGTGAGGGTGCGGGTGACGCCGTTCTCGTCCTCGAACTCGGCGGTCATCAGCTCGGTCATGAGGTCGTCGGAGGGGTGGTCCTTGCGCCAGTCGATGTACTCGCGGAACCCCTCGGTGCTGAGGATCTCCTCGTGGTCGATCTTCCCGGTGCCCTCGGTGTTCAGCGTCTCGTCGGTGCGGTCGCGGAACGTGGGCTGGTCGGACTCCGGGATGCCCAGCAGCATGCCGATCACCCGCATCGGCAGCTCCGCGCCGACCGCCTCCACGAGGTCGAACCGCTCGGCCCCGGTGACCGGTTCGAGCGCGCGCCGGCAGAACGCCCGCACCTGCGGCTCCAGCGCGGCGAGGCGGCGCGGGGTGAACAGCCGTGCCAGCAGCCGCCGGTGGATGTCGTGGACCGGCGGGTCCTCGAAGATCAGGGTCCCCGGCGGGAGTTCGACGTCCGCCTGGACGATCTCCAGGATGTCGCCCCGCGCGGAGGAGTACGTCCGCCAGTCGGCCAGGCCGCGCTGGACGTCGGCGTGCCGGCTGACGGCGTAGAAGTCGTGGGTCTCGTTGTGGTAGAGCGGGGCCTCCTCGCGCAGGCGGGCGTAGATCGGGTAGGGGTCCTGGGCGAGGGCGGGGTCGTAGGGGTCCCAGTAGAGCGTCTCGGCGGCAACGGCCATGGTGCGTCTCCTACTTGAGCGATTTATCGGCCGAACGGCGGGCGCGGGCCCGCTACTTGAGCAGGGCGCCCGCGTCGACCGGCAGGGTCGCGCCGGTGATGAAACGGGACTCGTCGCAGGCGAGGAAGAGGACGGCGTGGCTGACGTCCTGGGCCTCCACCCAAGGGGTCGGCAGGACGTGCATCCCCTGCGAGACGGCCGCGAAGTCGTCGGCGGTGGGGTGTTCCAGGTCGGGGCGGAACATCCGGTAGGTCGCGTCGTGCATCACCATCGGCGTGTTGACCTGGGTGGGGTGGAGGGTGTTGACGCGGATGCCGTGCGGCCCCAACTCCCTTGCCAGGCTGCGCATCAGGCCGACGACACCGTGTTTCGCGGCGATGTAGTGGCCGATGTTCTCGTACCCCTTGAGCCCGCCGACGGAGCTGGTGAGGATCAGCGAGCCGCCCCGGCCGCCGGCCACGAGGTGCGGGATCGCCACCTTCGCCGACAGCCAGACACCGGTCAGGTTGACGTCGATCATGTCCCGCCAGGTCTTCTCGCGCATCGCGTCGAGCGTCGCCCCGTCGCTGCCGAGGCCCGCGTTGGCCACGACGATGTCGAGCCGCCCGAACTCGGCGACCCCGCGGTCGACGGTGTCCTTGAGGGCGTCGTGGTCGCGGACGTCCGCCTTGACGGCGACGATCCCGCGGCCCGTCTTGCGCACCAGCTCGGCGGTCTCCTCCAGATCCTCGGGGGTGGACATGGGGAACGTGACGCCGTCGAGCTGTTCGCAGACGTCCACGGCGATGATGTCGGCGCCTTCCTCCGCGAGCCGCACGGCATGGCTGCGGCCCTGACCGCGCGCGGCTCCGGTGACGAAGGCGACCTTGCCTTCCACTCGTCCGGGCATGACTGTGCCTCGATTCCTCGGTACGACGACAGGGGTGCGGGAGAGGTGCGCCGCCGGCCGGGAAAAGGGGGGTGCTGAACAAGTGTTTAACACCGGCCCGGAGAGCCGTCAAGGACAATGGCGCGCATGACCGCACCCCGCCGCATGGGCAGCGAGAACTCCGAGACACGGCACCGCCTGCTCGACATCACCCAGCGTCTGATGCTCAAGGAGGGGTACGCCGCCGTCGGCGTCCGGCGCGTGGCCCGCGAGGCGGGAGTGGCCCCGGCCCTCGTCCTGTACTACTTCCGCACGCTCGACGACCTGTTCCTCGCGGTGCTGCGCCGGCTGGCCGACCAGGAGTACGAGGCCCAGGAGCGCGCCCTCGACCCGGCCCGACCCCTGCGCTCGCTCTGGGAGTTGTCGAGCCGCCCCGGTGCCGCCCTGATCACCGAGTTCACGGCGCTGTCCAACCACCGCAAGGAGATCCGCGCGGAACTCGCCGCGCACTCCGACCGGTACCGGCGGGCCCAGATCGAGCTGGTGGCCCGGCGGTTCGCGCAGGCGGGCACCGGGTTCCCCGAGGTGCCGCCGGCCGCGATGGTCGTGCTGACGACCGCGCTCGCCCGGATCATCGGACTGGAGGAGCAGATGGGGCTGACGACGGGGCACGACGAGGCGCGGGAGCTGATGGAACGCCTACTGCGGCTCGCGGAGGGCCCACGGGAGCCCGGCGAGCGGGAACCCGACCGGCAGGAATCTGACGCACGAGAACCCGGCGGCCAGGAACCCGGCACAGGGGACTAGTAATCTCCGTGAGCGAGAACTACATTCTCACCCGGAGAGAGGTGCACCGTCCCGATCGAGGATGCCATGACCCTTCGCGTCGTCCAGTGGTCCACCGGCACCATCGGCCTGCGCTCCCTGCGCGCCGTACTCGGCCATCCCCACTTGACGCTGGCCGGCGTCCACGTCCACTCACCCGACAAGTCGGGCCTGGACGCGGGTGAGTTGTGCGGCTCCGGCCCGACCGGCGTCACCACGACGACCGAGCTGGACGACATCCTGGCCCTGTCCCCCGACTGCGTGCTCTACATGCCGCACGCCCCCGACCCCGACGACCTGTGCGCCCTGCTCGCCTCGGGCGCGAACGTCGTCACGACGACGGGCGGCTTCCACCATCCGCCGAGTATGGACCCGGCGTTCAGGGAACGCGTCGAGGACGCCTGCAAGCGCGGCGGCACCTCCCTGCACAGCACGGGCAGCAGCCCCGGCTTCATCACGGAGGCGGTACCCCTCGTCCTGGCCTCCCTGCAACGGCGATTGACGAAGCTGACGATCCACGAGTACGCCGACCTGTCCAGGCGCCCTTCCCCGGGGCTCCTGTTCGACGTGATGGGCTTCGGCCGACCAGCGACCGCCGCGTACGACGAACACCGCCTGGCCCACCTCACGTCGAGCTTCGGCCCGTCCCTGCGCCTGGTCGCCGACGCCCTCGGCCTCCCCCTGGACGACCTGCGGGCGAGCGGCCAACTGGCCCTGGCAGAAGGGGCGTCGACGATCGCGGCTGGGACCCTCGAAGCCGGCACGGTCGCCGCGCAGCGCACGACGATCACCGGTCTCCGCGACGGCCGCCCCTTCCTGGAGTTCAACTCCACCTGGTACTGCACCACCGACCTCTCCCCCGCCTGGGAGCTGCGCCCCACCGGCTGGCGGATCGTCGTCGACGGCGACACCCCGCTGGACGTGGACCTCACCTTCCCCGTCCCGCTGGACCGGCTGGCGGAGGTCTCCCCCGGCTACACGGCCCACCGCGCGGTGAACGCGGTCCCGGCCGTCTGCGCGGCGGCGCCCGGCATCCGTACGACGGTGGAACTGCCGTTGTTCACGGCGGCCCTGGGCTGAACAGCCCAGGGCCGGGGCCCTACTTGAGCTTCTGCTTCATCTCGTCGAGCCGGGTGAGGATCGGGAACCCGCTCACGCTCAGCGCGTTGCCGTGTCCCGTCTGGTGGATGTCGAACACCGCCTGGAGCGCGGCGTAGAACCCCTGGACGTCCTGCGTCTGGTTGACGGCCCGCTTGGCCTGCCGCAGCCCGAACGAGGGCATCGCGGCGATCTGCCGTGCCAACTCCAGGGCGGACGCGTCGAGTTCACCGAGGGGTACGACCCGGTTGACCATCCCCACCTGTTCGGCCTCCCGCGCACTCAGTGGACGCCCGGTGAACAGGATCTCCTTGGCCTTGCGCGCCCCCAACTCCCAGGTGTGCCCGTGGTATTCGACGCCGCCGATGCCCATGTGGACGACGGGGTCGGAGAACTCGGCGTTCTCGGCGGCGACGATCAGATCGCAGGGCCAGCAGAGCATGAGCCCGGCGGCGATGCACTTGCCCTGCACGGCGGCGACGGTCGGCTTCGGGATGTTCCGCCACTTCAGCGCGTACTCCAGATACCGGCGCGTCTCCGCGTCGTAGATCCACTCCAGGGTGATCTCCCCGGGCCCCGGCCAGCGGTCCTTGAGGTCGTGCCCGGCGGAGAAGTGCCGCCCGTTGGCCCGCAGGACGATCACCTTGACCCCCTCGTCGCGGGCGGCGCGGGTGAGGGCGGCGTCGAGGTCGTCGAGGAGGGCCATGGTCTGGGCGTTGGCGGCCTCGGGGCGGTTCAGGGTGACGACGGCGACCCCGTCGTCCCCGGCGTCGTACAGGATCTGGTCCATGACCGGCGTCCTCTCACTGTCGCGGCAGGCCGAGGATGCGCTCGGCGATGATGGTGCGCTGGATCTCGCTGGTGCCGCCAGCGATCGTCCCGGCGAAACTCCGGGCGTACCGCTCGAACCAACTCGCGCTGAACGCCTCGTTGTTCATGTGGTGGTACGGCCCGGTCCGCGCCGGATGCGGCAGCCCCTCGGCGCCGTGCGCCTCCAGCGCGTGCAGCGAGGCGCTCTGCACCGCCTCGGAGCCGAACAGCTTGAGCACGGAGATCTCGAACGGGTTCCGGTCCGGGCCGAGTTGGCGGTAGCCGAGGAGCCGCAGCGCGGTGAGGTCCATGAGGAGGGTGGCGTACCACTCCTGTCCCGCGCCGACGTCGGCGGCGTCCCGGACGAGTTCTTCGAGCCGTTCCGCGTACGACAGCCACAGCAGCGTCCGCTCGTGGCCCAGCGAGCCGTTGGCGACCTTCCAGCCCTCGCCGAGCGGCCCGACGAGGTTCTCTCGGGGGACACGGACGCCGGTGAGGAACACCTCGTTGAAGTCGAGGTCGTCCTCGGCCGCGATCGACCCGAAGGGCCTGCGGACGACGCCTTCGGTGTCCGTCGGGATCAACAGGGCGCTGATTCCCCGGTGTTTGGGCGCGTCGGGGTCGGTGCGGACGAACGTGAGGAGGACGTCGGCGTCGTGGGCGCCGGAGGTCCAGATCTTCTGGCCGTCGACGACGAACACGTCGCCTTCGAGGCGCGCCCTCGTCCGCAGGGACGCGAGGTCGGAGCCGGCCTCGGGTTCGCTCATACCGAGCGCGGCGGTGGTCTCGGCGCGCAGGATCGGTACGGCCCAGCGGCGTTTCTGCTCCTCCGTACCGAAGGTGAGGAGGGAGGCGGCGATGATGCCGAGGCCCTGCGGGTTGAAGCTGTGGTAGATGCGGCGGCGGGCCAACTCCTCCAGGTGGGCGAGCTGTTGGGGGAGGGTGGCGTGCTGTCCGCCGTACTCGGGGGGCTGGCCGGGCAGCAGCCAGCCGTGGTCGAAGAGGGTGCGCTGCCAGTCGCGGGCCCAGCCGGGGACGTCGGCGCTGGAGCGGGAGCGTTCACGCGCGTCGGCTTCGGCGGGCAGGTGCGCGTCGAGGAACGCGGTGAACCGGTCGCGGAACGCGCTGACTTGAGGGTCGTCGGCGAGCTTCATACGGGGAGCAGTGCCTTCCTGTGGACGGAGGCGGTGCCGAGCAGCAGATCGCAGGACTGGGCGCGTTTCAGGTGGAGTTGGAGTTCGTTCTCCCAGGTGAAGCCCATCGCGCCGAAGAGCTGGAGGCCGCCGCGCAGGACGGTGCGCTGGCACTCCCCCGCCGCCGCCTTCGCCATGTGGGCGGCGCGGGTGCGCTGCGGGTCGTCCTCGGCGATGGTCAGCGCCGCGTAGTGGGTGAGCGCGCGGGCGCGTTCGATGGCGACGTGCATGTCTGCGGCCTGGTGCTGGACGGCCTGGAAGGAGCCGATCGGGTGCCCGAACTGGTGGCGCCGCTTGACGTGTTCGAGCACCAGGTCCAGCACCCGGCGGCAGGCGCCGACGGCGGTGGCGGCGAGTCCGGTGAGCGCGAGGTCGGGGACGCCGGTGGCGAGCGGGCGGGCGTCGACGTGGGCGACGTGCAGCCGGGGGTCGAGGACGGGGACGCGCTGCGCGGCGAGCCGGTGGCCGGGGACGACCACGACGCCCTCGGGGGTGAGGAGCGCGATCTCGTCGGCGCGGTCGGCGTCGAGGACGTAGCGCCCGATGCCGTCGAAGACCGCCGTACCACTGCCCTCGGGCAGGCGGCCGGCGAGGGGGGCGAACCAGGTGGCGGTGGCGAGGAACGGGGTGGGGTCGGCGGCGTACCCCAACTCCTCCAGTATCAGGGCGAGTTCGAGGGGTGGCGCGTCCAGCCAGCCCAGGCTCAGATAGGTCTCCCACTGCTGTCGTTCGGGGCGTTCACGCACCTTCGCGACCGTCTCGCGCACCGTGCGGCGCAAGAGCCGCTGCTCCTCGTCGAGTTCGAACTCCACGTCCGTCCTCCGCATCCTGAGCCACTGCCGGACAAGCTGTGCGAGAATAGCATTCTCCATTATGGGAAGTAAGAGTCTCGCAGCCGACAGGAGGGTCCCTCGCCGTGGACTTTGAGCTGACCGAGGACCAGGAGACGATCCGCAAGGCGGTCGCCGGTCTCCTGCGCGACTTCGACGACCGCTACTGGCAGGAGCACGACCGCGACCACGCCTTCCCCGAGGAGTTCTACGCCGCGATCGCGGGCGGCGGCTGGCTCGGCATCACGATCCCGGAGGCGTACGGCGGGCACGGCCTCGGCATCACCGAGGCGAGCATCCTCCTTGAGGAGGTGGCCCGTTCGGGCGGCGCGATGAACGCGGCCAGCTCGATCCACATGTCCATCTTCGGCATGCACCCGGTCGTCGTGCACGGCTCCGAGGAGCTGAGACGCCGTACGCTCCCCCGGATCGCGCGCGGCGACCTGCACGTCTGCTTCGGCGTGACCGAGCCGGGCGCGGGCCTGGACACGACGCGCATCGCGACGTACGCGCGGCGCGACGGCGACCACTACGTCGTCAGCGGGCGGAAGGTCTGGATCTCCAAGGCCGTCGAGTCGGAGAAGATCCTTCTCCTCACCCGCACCACCCGGCTGGAGGACGCGGCGAAGCGCACGGACGGCATGACGCTGTTCCTCACCGACCTCGACCGCTCCCGCGTCGAGGTCCGCCCGATCGCCAAGATGGGCCGCAACGCGGTGACGTCGAACGAACTCTTCATCGACGAACTGCGCGTGCCCGTCGCGGACCGGGTCGGCGAGGAGGGCCAGGGTTTCCGCCATCTCCTCGACGGCCTCAACCCCGAGCGCATGCTGATCGCCGCCGAAGCCCTCGGCATCGGCCGGGTCGCGCTGGACCGGGCGGTGCGGTACGGCCGTGAGCGCGAGGTCTTCGGCCGCCCGATCGGCATGAACCAGGGCATCCAGTTCCCGCTGGCCGACTCCCTCGCCCGGCTGGACGCCGCCGAGCTGGTGCTGCGCAAGGCGACCTGGCTGTACGACAACGGGCGGCCCTGCGGGCGGGAGGCCAACACCGCCAAGTACCTGTGCGCGGACGCCGGTTTCACCGCCGCCGACCGCGCGCTCCAGACCCACGGGGGCATGGGGTACGCCGAGGAGTACGACGTCGCCCGGTACTTCCGCGAGGCACGGCTGACGCGGATCGCGCCGATCAGCCAGGAGATGGTCCTGAACTATCTGGGCGAGCACGCGCTGGGACTACCGAGGAGTTACTGATGACCTTGTTCGACCTCACCGGCCGATCCGCCCTCGTCACCGGTGCCGCCGGTGGCATCGGCGCGGCCGTCGCCGGGGCGCTGGCCCGGGCGGGCGCGTCCGTGCTGGTCACGGACGTGGACGGGGACGCGGCGGCGGCCGTCGCGGGCAAGCTGTCCGCCGCCGGGCTGATCGCCGACGCCGCCCGGCTGGACGTCCAGGACCGGGCGCAGGCCGAGGAGGCGGCCTCCCGAGCCGCGGCCCTGACCGGCGGAACCCTGCACGTCCTGGTCAACAACGCCGGGGTCACGGCCCCCGCGATGTTCGAGAGGCTCTCGGAGGACTCCGTGCGCCGCCTCGTCGACATCCATGTCCTCGGCGCCTTCCACTGCGCGCAGGCCGCGCTCCCGTTCCTCGCCGAGGACGGCACGGGCCGCATCATCAACGTCACCTCGTCGGCGGGCCTGACCGGCACGCTCGGCCAGGTCAACTACTCGATCGCGAAGGCCGGCATCATCGGCCTCACGAAGTCCCTGGCCCGCGAGCTGGCCCGCCGGAGCATCCTCGTCAACGCGCTCGCCCCGCTCGCCGCCACCCCGATGACGGCGACCATCCGTACCGACCCCAAGTTCGCGGACCGCATGCTCGCCCGCATCCCCCTGGGCCGCTGGGCCGAACCCGACGAGGTGGCGGGGGCGTTCGTCTTCCTCGCCTCCGACGCGGCCTCCTTCGTCACCGGCCAAGTCCTGCCCGTGGACGGCGGGTTGGTCATGTGACAGGGCACCGGCCGCTGTGTCGAATGGTCCGGCCGGAAGCTGTCGCACGACGAGAGGCCCGACCCGTGCCCGACGCCGAACCCCGTTCCGCCGTACCGAAGTTCGGGACGCTCACCGTGCCCAAGGCGTCCGATGTGCTGGCCGCCGAGGTGCGGGAGCGGATTCTCTCCGGGGAGCTGAGCGAGGGCACGCTCCTGCCCGCTGAACGGCAGTTCGTGGAGCAGACGGGGCTGAGCCGGGCGACCGTGCGGGAGGCGCTGCGGGTGCTGGAGGCGGAGCGGCTCGTGGAGATCCGGCCGGGGCGCGGGGGCGGGGCCTTCGTGCAGCGCCCCGGGCGGGAATCGGTCGCCGGCGCCGTCCAGTTGGTGATCCGGGGGCAGTGCATCCGCCCCGACGCCCTGCACGAGACCCGCGAGGCCGTCGAACCGGCCTGCGCGGCGCTGGCGGCCGTCCACCGCACGGACGCCGACCTCGCGGAACTGGACGCCGCCTACCGGGAGTTGACCTCCGCAGGGTCCGACGTCGCGCGTTTTCTGCGGGCCGACGTCCACTGGCACGACGCCGTCGCGCGCGCCGGCCGCAACGAACTCCTCATCGGTTTCGTCAGCGCCCTCTCCGAGGCCATCCACGCCGCGACCGGCCTGGAGCCCTTCCTCGACACCGGCACCCGCGAGGCGACGGTCCGCGCCCACGCCGGTGTGACGGAGGCGATCCGCGCGGGGGACGCGGAGGCCGCGCGGCGCCGGATGAGCCGGCATGTGTGCGGGCTCGCTCGGGTGGGGGGCTCCACGCACGGCAGCTCCCCGAACGACGGCTCCGCAAACGAGAATTAGATTCTCTATTTTACGCAACGCCATTGACAGAATCGGTCCGGCCTTTCCTATCATCGGCGCCATGACCGACGTGAGCCCCGTCCTGACCGTGGCCGCCGACGGCGATGTCCGTGTCGTCACCCTCAACCGCCCCGAGCGCCTCAACGGCGTGTCGGAGGAGCTGCACCGCAGGCTGTCGGAGGTGTGGAGAGAGCTGGCGGACGACGGGAAGGCGCGCGCCGTCGTACTGACCGGAGCCGGCCGGGCGTTCAGCGCGGGCGGCGACTTCGACCATCTGCGCCGCCACCACACCGACCCGGAGCTGAGGGAGCGCTCGATCCGGCTGGACCGGATCATCCAGACGGAGATGATCCGCTTCCCCCTGCCGGTGATCGCGGCGGTCAACGGCCCCGCCGTGGGCCTGGGTTGCAGCCTCGCCCTGGGCTGCGACCTGGTCCTGATGGCGAGGGACGCCTACCTCGCGGACCCGCACGTCTCGGTGGGCCTGGTCGCGGGCGACGGCGGAGTCACCCTGTGGCCGTGGCTGACGAGCCTGCTGAGGGTGAAGGAGTACCTGTTCACCGGCGACCGCATCCCCGCCCCGACCGCTGTCGAACTGGGCCTGGCGAACCGGGTGGTGGCGCCCGAGGCCCTCATGGACGAGGCCCTCGCCCTGGCGCACCGCCTCGCCGCCCAGCCCGCCGAGGCCCTGCGCGCGACGAAGGCCGCGCTCGCGGCGGTGGTCGAACAGGTCTCCCGGGGCGGCATGGAGGCGGCCCTGCTCGCCGAGCGCGCCACGATGACGAGCCCCGACCACATCCGGATCGTCGAGCAGCTCGCCCGCAAGGGGGACTGAGCGTGCAGCCGGAGGAGTTCACGCTGGTCCGCGATCTGATCCGGTCCTTCGCCGCCCGCCACACGGTGGCCTCGGCGGACGAGATCACCCCCAAGTCCCGCGAGACGGCCCAGGATTCGCTCGACTCCCTCGGCCTGGAGGGACTCCACGAGGCCGCCACCGTCCAGGAACGCGCCCTGCTCGCCGAGGAACACGCCCGCACCCCCCTGACGACCTCCTTCCTCGGGACGACCCTCCTGGCCCCCGAACTCCTCCGCCTCACCGGCACCGAACTCCCCGGCCGCCCCACCCTCGCCGTCACGGACACCCTCGCCTGGGACTGCGACGGAGCCGACAGCGCCCTGCACGTCGACCCCCGAGGCACGGTCATCCTGCGGACGCTGGGCCCACCGGCACGCACGGCCGACCTCCTGCGCACCACCCGAACTCTCACAGCCCGAACCCTCACCACCCCGACCCCCACACCCCGATCCCTCACCGCACCACCCCTCACCACCGCCCCCGAACCCCTCGCCCGCCTCACCCCCGACGCCCGACACCACTGGCACGCCTACACCTTGGTCATCGTGTCCAGCGAACTCACCGCCACCGCCCGCGCCTTGGTCGGCCACGCCACCGCCCACGCCCGCGACCGCCACCAGTACGGCCGCCCCATCGCCTCCTTCCAGGCCGTCCAGCACCTGTTGGCCGACGCCACCGTCCTCGTCGAGGCGTGCACGAGCGCCACCCGGTACGCCGCCTGGTGCCTGGACCACGAACCCCCGGCCCACGCCCTGCGGGCCGCCCGCGTCGCCAAGGCGGAGGCCAACTCCTCGGCCGTGGAGGCGGTGTACGCGGCGATGCAGGTGTTCGGCGGCATCGCGCAGACCTGGGAACACCTGGCCCACCTCCACCTCCGCCGGGTCCTGGTGGACGCCGCTCTCTTCGCCGGCACCCCGGACCTCCTGTCCGCCCTGGCAGCCCCGGAGGCGACCCGATGACGGACGACACGCCCCTGCACTTCGGCGACCCGGCCGACCTGGAGGCCCTCCGCCACGACTTCCGCGCCTGGCTGGCGGACCATCCTCTCCCCGAACGCGCCCCGGACGAACCGGTCCCGCACTTCCTGCACCGCTGGCACCGGCAGCTCCACTCCGGCGGCTGGGTCGGCCTGGACGTCCCCGAGGAGTACGGCGGCCACGGTCTGACGGCCCTTCACCAGGTGGCGATCAGCGACGAGTTGGGCGCGCTCGGCGCCCCCGGCGTCCCCCGTGTCGGCTACCTCGCCCACGCCCTCCTCAAGTTCGGTTCCGAAGCCCAGCGCCGCACCCTCCTGCCCCGCATGCTCTCCGGCGCCGACGTCTGGTGCCAGGGCTTCAGCGAACCCGGCGCGGGCTCCGACCTGGCCGGCCTCAGCACCCGCGCGGAACGCGGGCCGGACGGCCACTACACGGTCAACGGGCAGAAACTGTGGACGAGTTACGCCCAGTACTCCGACCGGTGCCTGCTGCTGGCCCGCACCGACCCCGAAGGCCCCCGGCACACGTCGATCACCGCCTTCGCCCTCCCCCTGGACCGGCCCGGCGTCACCGTCCGCCCCCTGCGCGCCGCCAACGGCGACGACGAGTTCTGCGAACTCTTCCTGGACGACGTCCGGCTGGAACCCCACGAACGGGTGGGCGCCGAGGGCGACGGCTGGCCCCTCGCCATGACGACGGTGTCGTACGAACGCAACGCCCTCGACACCGGCCACCTCTCCAAGTACCGGCTGCTGATCGGGCGCCTGCGCGCCGAGACCCGCGAACGCGCCCTGCCCGACGGCCTGTTGTCGGAGATCGGGCGCTGCGTGGTCGACTACGAGGTCCTCGTCGCGCACGCCCGCCGCCGCACCGCCGAACGCCTCGCGGGCCGGCCCGCGGGACCGGAGTCCTCGGTGGACAAGCTGCTGATGACACGCGCCGAACAGCGCCTGTACGACACGGCGTTGAAGGTGTTCCCCGGGGAGGTGACCGGCCCCGGCGGCGAGGTGTTCGGCGACTACCTGTACTCCCGGGCCGCGTCCGTCTACGGCGGGACCTCCCAGATCCAGCGCGACATCATCGCCAAGCGCCTGCTGCGCCTGAACGGAGCCTGAAGCGTGCGCCACGACCTCGAACTCCTCAGCATCCCCCACGTGATCAGAGTCGCCGCACACCGCCACGGCGACGCCACGGCCCTCGTCGAGGGTGAACGCCGCATCTCCTTCCGGGAGTTGGCGGACCTGATGATCCGCTCGGTGCGCTCGGCCCTCGCCCTGGGCATCGGCCCCGGCGACCGGGTCGGCCTGTGCGCCCCCAACTCGGCGGAGTGGATACTCGCGGCGGTCGGCATCCAGGGCGCGGGCGGCATCGTCGTCCCCCTCAACACCCGTTTCAAGGCCGGGGAGCTCGCCTACATCCTGCGCAGGTCGGGGGCGAAGGCCCTGTACGCGACGCCCTTCCTGGGCCGCGACCACGTGGCGGAACTCCGCGCACACGAACCGGAGTTGCCCGCCCTGCGCTGCACGCCCGCCCTCTTCGAGCGGGCCGACGAGGTCACCCCGGAGGCCGCGCACGCGTCGATCGACCGGCTCACCCCGGACGACGTCTCCGACGTCATGTTCACCTCCGGCACGACCGGTCACCCCAAGGGCGTGATCCTCACGCACGGCCAGTCGCTGCGGGCCTACGGCTGGATGTCGACGGAGTACACGTTCACCGCCGGCGACCGCTTCCTGGTCGTGCCGCCGTTCTTCCACTGCTTCGGCTACAAGGCGGGCTGGCTCGCGTCCTTCCTGCACGGCGTGACGGTGATCCCGATGCAGGTCTTCGACGCGGCAGCGGCGTTGGAGATCATCGAACGGGAGCGGGTGAGCATCCTCCTGGGCCCGCCGACGATCTTCCACGACCTCCTCGACCACCCCGACCGCCCCCGCCGCGACCTCTCGTCCCTGCGGGTGTCGATGACCGGCGGGACGACCATCCCCGAGTCCCTCGTCCACGCCATGAAGAAGGACCTCTCCTTCGACATCGTGCTGAGCGCCTACGGACTCACCGAGTCCACCGCGCTGGTCACCTCCACCCGTCTCGACGACACCGAGGAGACGGTGGCCCGCACCACCGGCCGCCCCATCCCCGACGTCGAAGTCCGTATCGCCGACGGGGAGATACTCGTCCGCGGCTACAACGTGACGCGCGGCTACTGGGACGACCCCGAGGCCACCGCCGCCGCGATCGACCCCGACGGCTGGCTCCGCACCGGCGACGTCGGCGTCCTCGACCCGGCGGGCAACCTCCTGATCGTCGACCGCAAGAAGGAGATGTTCATCGTCGGCGGCTTCAACGCCTACCCGGCCGAGATCGAGCGACTCCTGCTCACCGACGACCGGTTGGCGCAGGTCGCGGTCATCGGCGTCCCCGACGAACGGCTCGGCGAGGTCGGCTGCGCGTACGTCGTCCCCCGGGCCGGCGCCGACCTCACCGCCGAGGACGTCGTCGCGCGGGCACGCGAGCACATGGCCAACTTCAAGGTCCCGCGCCACGTCCGCTTCGTCGACCACCTCCCGCGCAACGCGAGCCTGAAGGTCCTCAAGCACGAACTGCGCGCCCGTTTCGGGGAGTCCTGAGATGCCGGGCCCGCTGGCCGGGGTCACGGTCGTCACCCTCGAACAGGCCGTGTCCGCCCCCATGTGCACGCGCACGCTGGGCGACTTCGGGGCCCGCGTCATCAAGGTCGAGAACCCTGAGGGCGGCGACTTCGCCCGCCACTACGACGACGTCGTCGGCGGCCTCGGCGCGCACTTCGTGTGGGCGAACCGGGGCAAGGAGTCCCTGGCCCTCGACCTCAAGTCCCCGGCGGGCATGCGGGTGTTGCACCAGCTCCTGGCGACGGCGGACGTCCTCGTCTCCAACCTCACCCCGGGCACGACCGCCAAACTCGGCCTCGCCCCCGCCGACCTGGAGATCCGCCACCCGCATCTGATCGCCGTGGAGATCGACGGCTACGGTCCCGGCGGCCCCCTCTCCCACAAGCGCGCCTACGACCTGCTGATCCAGGCCGAGTCGGGCGCCTGCTCGGTCACCGGCACCCCCGGCGCCCCCGCGAAACCCGGCCCGCCCGTCGCCGACGTCACCAGCGGCCTGTACGCGGCACTGTCGGTCCTCGCCCTGCTGTACTCCGGCCGGCGCGCGCCCGTCCAGGTCAGCCTCTTCGACACGATGACCGAACTGATGGGCTACCCCCTCACCTACACCCGCCACTCGGGCGTCGAACAGCAGCCCCTCGGCATGAGCTCCCCCGCCGTCGCCCCCTACGGCGCCTACCGCACGGCGGACGCGCAAACGGTCGTCCTCGGCACGACCAACGACCGTGAATGGGACCGCCTGGCAAGGGAGTTGATCGACCGCCCCGACCTCGCGGACGACCCCCGCTTCCGCACGAACGCCGGCCGCACGGCCCATCGCGCCGTCCTGGAGGAGGCGATCGGCGACTGGTGCGCCCGCCACACCCTGGCGGACGTCCAGCACCGCGCCGACACCGTCGGCATCGGCAACGCCCGCTACAACACGGCCAAGGACGTCCTCGCCCACCCCCAGCTCACCGCCCGCGACCGCTGGCGCGAGATCGACACCCCCTCCGGACCGGTCCCGGCACTGCTGCCGCCCCCGGTGATCGCCGGGTTCGACCCGCCGATGGGGGCGGTGCCCGCGCTGGGCGAGCACACGGACACGATCCTCGGCGAACTCGGTTACGGCGCGGGGGAGATCGCCGATCTCAGGGAGCGGGGTGCGGTGCGATGAGTGTGCTGCTGGTCGACGACACGGACGGCGTGCGCACCCTGACCCTCAACCGGCCGCACAAGCGCAACGCCCTGGACGCCGAGTCGTGGTCCGCGCTGCGCACGGCGCTGGTCGAGGCGGGCGAGGACAGGGCCGTACGGGTGCTCGTCGTCACCGGTGCGGGCGGTGCGTTCTGTTCCGGGGCCGAGGTGCCGGTGACCGTCAGTCCGGCTCATCCCCTGTACCGGATGCGGACGTTGACGGACGTGGCGCTGCTGCTGCACGACCTGCCGGTGCCGACGGTCGCCAAGGTGACCGGGGTGGCCGTCGGCGCGGGCTGGAACCTCGCGCTCGGCTGCGATCTGGTCGTGGCGACCCCCGAGGCGTCGTTCTCGCAGATCTTCGCCCGGCGCGGCCTCTCCCCCGACCTGGGCGGCTCCTGGCTGCTGCCGCGACTCGTCGGACTCCAACAGGCCAAACGGCTCGCCCTGTTGGCGGAGACCATCGACGCCGAGGAGGCGCGGGCGCTCGGGCTCGTGACGTGGGTCGTGGACGCCGGCGAGGTGGACGCGTTCACCGCCGAGGTCACCGCCCGGCTGGCCGCCGGTCCGCCCGTCGCCCTCGCCCAGACCAAGTCCCTGCTCAACCAGACCGGTTCGCTGCGGGATGCGCTCGCGGGCGAGGCCCGCGCCCAGGCCGTCAACTTCGCCTCCACGGACGTCCCGGAGGCGTACGCCGCGTTCAGGGAGAAGCGCGCACCGCGTTTCACCGGCGCCTGGGCACCCTCCGCACCGGCCTCCTCGCCCCCGACTCCCCCTTCACGAACGGCCTCACGATCGGAGAGCGCATGACCCGGGAAGCCGTGATCGCCGCTGCCGTCCGCACCCCCGTCGGCAGACGCGGCGGAGGGCTCGCGGACATCCACCCCGCCGGCCTCTCCGCCACTGTCCTCAGGGCACTCGCGGACCGCACCGGCATCGACCCCGCCGAGGTGGACGACGTCATCTGGGGGTGCGTCTCCCAGATCGGCGACCAGGCCGGCAACATCGCCCGCTACTCCGTCCTCGCGGCGGGCTGGCCGGAGTCCGTGCCGGGCACGACCGTCAACCGGGCCTGCGGATCGAGCCAGCAGGCCCTGGAGTTCGCCGTCCAGTCGGTCCGCTCCGGTCACCACGACGTGGTCGTGGCGGGCGGCGTCGAAGTCATGAGCCGCGTCCCGCTCGGCGCGGCCAAGGCGGGCGGAATGCCGTACGGACCCCAAGTCCTGGCCCGTTATGACGACTTCTCGTTCAACCAGGGGGTATCCGCCGAACTCATCGCCCGTAAATGGGGGTTCGATCGCGTCCAGGTCGACGAGTTCGCGGCCTCGTCCCACCGGAAGGCGGCAGCCGCGCAGAGCACGTTCGACGAGGAGATCGTCCCCGTGGCGGGCGTCGCGAGGGACGAGGGCATCCGGCCGGGCAGCAGCGTGGAGACCCTCGCGAAGCTGAAACCGGCGTTCCAGGAGGACGGTGTCATCCACGCGGGCAACTCCTCCCCGATCTCGGACGGTTCGGCCGCCCTTCTCGTCACCACCCCGGAGAAGGCACGGGAGTTGGGCCTGCGCCCCCTGGTCCGCTACCGCGCGGGCGCCGTCACCGGCTCCGACCCGGTGCTGATGCTGACGGGCCCGATCCCGGCGACGGAGAAGGTCCTGCGGAAGGCGGGCGTCGCCCTCGCGGAGGTCGGCGTCTTCGAGGTCAACGAGGCGTTCGCGCCGGTCCCGTTGGCCTGGCTCGCCGAGACCGGCGCCGACCCCGCCCGCCTCAACCCGCTCGGCGGGGCCATCGCCCTGGGCCATCCGCTGGGCGCCTCGGGCGCCGTCCTCATGACCCGGATGATCCACCACATGCGCGCCCGCGGCATCCGCTACGGGCTCCAGACGATGTGCGAGGGCGGCGGCACCGCCAATGCCACGCTCGTCGAACTCGCTGACTGACAGGGGGTGTCGCCGTGCGCCGGGAAGTGTTCACCGCCGATCACGAGGCGTTTCGCGAGCTGGTGCGGGACGTGGTCGCCAAGGAGGTCGTGCCGCACTACGCCGAGTGGGAGAAGGCGGGCCGTCTCCCACGCTCCTTCTTCGAACAGCTCGGCGCGCTGGGCCTGTTGGGGATGGCGGTGCCCGAGGAGTACGGGGGCGGCGGGCAGCCCGACTACCGCTACAACGTCGTCCTCCAGGAGGAGGCGGCCCGCGCGCTCGTCACCCTGGGCACGGTCCGCACCCAACTCGACGTCGTGCTCCCCTACTTCCTCGCCTACGCGAACGCCGAGCAGCGCCGCCGCTGGTTCCCGGGGCTGGCCGCGGGCCGGCTCCTGACGGCGATCGCGATGACCGAGCCCGGCACCGGCTCCGACCTCGCGGGCATCCGCACGACCGCCGAACGCGACGGCGACAGCTACGTGTTGAACGGTGCGAAGACCTTCATCACCGGCGGCCTCCTCGCCGACCTCGTGATCGTCGTCGCGCGCACCGGCAGCGACCCCGGCGACCGGCGTGCGGGGCTCACGCTGCTCGTCGTGGAGGACGGCATGCCGGGCTTCACGCGCGGCCGGGTGCTGGAGAAGCTGGGCATCAAGACGCAGGACACGGTCGAGCTGTCCTTCGACGGCGTACGGGTGCCGGTCGCGAACCGGCTCGGCGAGGAGGGCGCCGCCTTCCGCTACCTGGGCCACAACCTGCCGCAGGAGCGCATGACGGTCGCCGTCGGCTCGGTCGCGCAGACACGGGCCGCGCTCGACACGACCGTCGACTACGTCAAGGAGCGCCGGGTGTTCGGCAGCCCGGTCGCCTCCTTCCAGAACACCAAGTTCGAACTGGCCTCCGTCGCCACGGAGTTGGAGGCGGCACAGGCCCTCCTCGACCGGGCCGTCCTCGACCTCGTCGACGGCCGGCTGTCCGGCGCCGACGCCGCGAAGGTCAAGCTCTTCTGCACGGAGGTCCAGGCCCGCGCCGTCGACCGCTGCCTTCAGCTCTTCGGCGGATACGGCTACATGCTGGAGTACCCGATCGCCCGGCTCTACGCGGACGCCCGCATCACCCGCATCTACGCCGGCACGAGCGAGGTCATGAAGGTCATCGTCGCCAAGTCCCTCGGATTGTGAGCCACATGAGCCCCGGCAGCCCCATGGACGACTTCTCGCACCGCCCCGGCGTCGCCTTCGTCGCGGGCGGCACCGGCGCGATCGGCGCCGCCGTCGTACGGCTCCTGGCGGAACGCGGCAGCCAGGTGGTCCTCACCTACCGAAGCGACAAGACGGCGGCCGACGCACTCGCCGACGAGATCGGCCCCCACGTCACGGTCGTACAGCTCGACTTGACCGACGAGGACGCCACGGCGCAAGCCGTCACCGCCCACCCGGTACACACCCTCGTCTACGCCGCCGGCCCCCACGTCCCCATGACCCACCTCAGCAAGGTCACCCCCGCCCAGTACCGTGCCCAACTCGAAGGCGACGCCGTCGCGTTCTTCAATCTCGTCCACCCCGCCCTGCCGCTGCTCAGGGAGAGCAACGGCAGCATCGTGGCCGTGACGACGGTCGCCACCCGCCGCTACCCCGTCCGCGACGGCCTGTCGTCCGGCGCGAAGGGTGCCGTCGAGACCGTCGCCCGCGCCCTGGCCGCCGAGGAGGGCCGCTACGGCGTCCGCGTGAACTGCGTGGCCCCCGGGATGCTCACCGACGGCATCGCGGGCCGTCTGATCAGCAGCGGTGAACTCGACGAGGCGGCCCTCGCGGTGACCCGGCGCAACATCCCGCTGCGCCGGTTCGGGGCGGCGCGGGACATCGCGGAGGCGGTCGCGTTCCTCGCCTCGGACCGGGCCGGGTTCATCACCGGCCAGGCCCTCGGCGTGGACGGCGGCTACAGCGTCTGAGCGGGGTTCTCGAACCAGGCCGGGCCGTCCTCGGCCTGCGCCTGCTTGATCCGGGCGACCGCGAACTCGGGCAGTCCGGGCGGGAGTTCGTCGGGGGCGAACCAGCCGACCTCCAGGGACTCGTCGTCGTTGACGCGGGCCTCGCCGCCGGTCGCCCGGCAGCGGATCGTGATGTCCATGAACTGGACGACGTCGCCGTTGGGGTAGGTGTGCTCCTCCAGCGCCTGGACGAGCACGACGCGTTCGGCGACGCAGTGCACCGCCGTCTCCTCGTGGACCTCGCGCACCGCGCACACGGCCGGCTGCTCGCCCGGCTCGGGGATGCCGCCGACGACCGACCACTCGCCCGTGTCCGAGCGGCGTCCCAGCAGGACTCTGCCCTCGTCGTCGAAGACGATGGCGGTGACCCCGGGGAGCCACAGGAGCTGGTGTCCGGCGGAGGCTCGGATCGCGCGGATGAAGTCAGGAGTTGCCATGCCCCGACCCTAACCGGCCGATCTTGGTGGACCGGCCGGTGTCGGGAGGCGTACGCCCGGTGTACGGCTACGCGTCACCGGTGCGCCGGGCGCGCAGCCCGGAGCCGATCGCCCAGCCGAGGCCGCCGGCGGCGACGAGGACGAGGAGCATCTCGGGGAGGATGCCCATCCTGGTCGCGGGGGTCTCGGAGGAGCGCAGCGGCACCTTCTGGACGAGGGAGTCGGCGACGAACATGCCGGTCTTCTGGGTGATCCGGCCGTCCGGCATGATGATCGCGCTGACGCCGCTGGTGACCGGGACGACGACGGTGCGGCTGTGCTCCACCGCGCGCACGCGCGACATCGCGAGCTGCTGGTAGGTCATCTCGCTGCGGTCGAAGGTGGCGTTGTTGCTGGGCACGGAGATGAGCTGCGCGCCGTGCGTGACGGTGTCGCGGACGTCCCAGTCGAACGCGGCCTCGTAGCAGGTGGCGATGCCGACCTTCGTGCCGCCGATGGTGAACACGCCGGGTTTGGTGCCCCGGGTGAAGTTCGAGGCCATCGCGGTCCAGTTCGGGTTGATCGCCTTGACCAGCCCCTGGAGCGGCATGTACTCGCCGAACGGCTGGATCTGCCGCTTGTCGTAGGTCTGCGTGGGGCCCTTCGCCGGGTCCCACAGGATCTGCTCGTTGAACAGCTTGCCGTCGCGCTGGACGACGCCGCCCACGGAGACGGGCGCGCCGATGGCCTCGACGGCCTGCTCGATGACGGCGGCGGCGGTCGGGTCGGTGAAGGGGTCGACGTCGGAGGAGTTCTCCGGCCACAGCACGAAGTCCGGCTTCGCGGTCTTCCCGGCCTTCACCTCGGCGGCCAGCCGCTCCGTCTCGCGCGCGTGGTACTCCAGCACGGCACGCCGCTGGGCGTTGAACTCCAGGCCGAGCCGGGGCACGTTGCCCTGGATCGCGGCGACCGTGACGGTGCCGTCCTCGGCCTTGTCGCTGACCAGCGAGCGGGCCGCGACGGCGCCGACGACGGGCACGGCGACGCTCAGCAGGGCGACGGCGGCGGCCGGACGCGTCACCACGCGCGCGAGGCGGCGTTCGCGGACGAGGCGGACGACGTCGTACAGGCCGAAGCCGCACAGGACGACCGCGAAGCCGAGCACCGGGGTGCCGCCGACGGCCGCGAGCGGCAGGAAGATCCCGTCGGCCTGGCCGAAGGCGATCTTGCCCCAGGGGAAGCCGCTGAACGGCGCACGCGCGCGTGCGGCCTCTCCGGCGGTCCACAGGGCCGCCGACCACAGGGGCGCCCCGGGCAGCCGGGAGACGGCGGCGACGCCCACGCCGACCAGGCCGACGAAGACGGCCTCGATCGCCGCGAGGGCGAGCCACGGCAGCGGGCCGACCTCGACGCCGGTCCACTTCAGCAGCGGGACGAGGAAGCCGAGGCCGAAGAGGTAGCCGAGCCCGAAGGCGGGCTTCCAGCTCCGCTCGCGCAGCACCCAGGCGAACGCGGCGAACGCGGGCAGCGCGAGGAACCACAGGGGGCGCGGCGGGAAGCTGACGTAGAGCAGCGCTCCGGAGAGCACGGCGACGACGGCCGGGAGGAACCGCAGGAGGCGGCGGCCACGCGGAGCGGGCGCGGCCTCGGGCTCCACCTGTCCGGAGGGCCCTGCGGGGGGTGCGGTGACGGTCACTCCGGGAGTGTACGGCGGGTGACGTTCGGGCCGACAGGACGGTTCTCACAGCTCGGACCGTCACGGACATGACACACCTTCTCCGTGACCTCCCTCCTGTCCGCACAGGTCATCCACAAACCCCCGCCCAGCCGTTACGGTGTGCGCAGCCCTGGTGGACGCGTGGTCGGGCACGCGGCCGGGGCGAGGACGGTCGGGGGACCGGGTTCGGGGGGCTGGGTGGGAACAGCGGGACGGACGTCCGTGGCCGGCGACGGCACGGACGGCGACAGACGAAGCGGCTCCGACGCGCTCGGTACGGCGGTGCTCGCGGCCTGTGCCGTGTGGGCGCTGGTGTCGGCGGGGGCGAACGACGGGCGGGCCGAGGGGACGCTCCTCGCGGTGCTGGCGGTCGCCGCCGGGTACGCGGCGGGCCGGATCTCCGGCGCGCTGTCGCCGGTCGCGGTGCCCTGTGCCGCCGCGTTCGCGGGGCTGGCGCTGACCGTCGCCGCGCCCGAGCTGTCCCCGGGTCCGGAGAGCGCCGCCCCGCTGGGCCGGGCGGGCGCCGAGGCGGCCGTCCTGACGCTCGTCGCGGGTTCGGCGTGCTGCGCGGCCTGGGCCACGCCCGCGCCGGCGCTGCGGCTCGTCCTGCGGCTCCTGGGGGCCTCGGCGGCGGTCACGGGGGCGGCCCTGGGGTCGGTGGCGGCGGTCGTGACGTGCTGCGCGGTCCTGCTGGCCTCGCTCGGCGCGGGGCGGGTGAGCCGGGGTACGGGGGTCGCGGGGCTGGTCCTGGGGACCGCGCTGCTCTCGGGGCTGACCTGGGCGGTCGCCGCGGGCGCGGTGCGCGGCGGGCTCGCCGAGGCGCTCGCCGGGCCGCTCACCCCGCGCCGGATCGCCCTGTGGCGGGAGGCGCTGGACCTGGCCGAGAGCCATCCGGGCCTCGGCACCGGACCGGGCAGTTTCGCCGAGCTGAGCGCGACGGCCGCCCAGTCGCCCCTGTCCGACGGCCACCCGCACTCCGCGCCCCTGCAACTGGCCGCCGAGCAGGGTGCCGTGGGCGTCCTCCTGCTGGCCGTCGCCTTCGCCTGGCTCCTGCACGCCCTGTGGCGCTCCCCGCGCCCCACGCCGGTCGTCCTCACCGCGGGCGCCGCCCTGACCGCCCTCGCGGCCCTCGCCCTCGTCGGCAACGTCCTGAGCTTCACGACCGTCTCGGTGGGCGCGGGCCTCCTCGCGGGCATCGCGACGGCCCACCCCCTGCCGCAGGAGGCACGGGGGCCGGGCGGGACGGTGCGGGCGTACGAGGAGGACACCGCCGGCTGAGCGGGCGGCCCGGCCGGGAGGTCAGTGCGCGACCCCGGGCCCGGCCGGTCGCAGCCGGTCCCTGATGACCCGTACGGCCGCCTCCGCGTCGTCCACGGTGATCGTGAACGTGTGCCCGTCCCACAGCCGCAGCACGACCCCTTCGCCCCGGCGTACGACGACGGCGGTGCCCTTCTCGGGACGCCACCGGTAGCCCCAGCCGCCCCAGTGCCGGGGCGTGACGTGGGGGTCGAAGTCGGCGTCGGCGACGAGGGCGAGGGGGATGCGGCGGCGCGGCAGGCCCATGTGCCCGCAGCGCACTTCGAGGCAGTCGCGGTCGACCTTGAGGCCGACGTGGAGGAAGGCGAGGGTGCCGAAAAGGACGAGGAGTCCGGCGGCGATGCAGCCGACCACGGACATCGCGAGCGGCGCCACGCCCGACGTCCAGGCGGAGTCCACGGCCAGTTCGATGCCGAGCGCGAGGCAGGCGGCGCCGGCGAGCGCGGGCAGCCACTGGAAGCGGTTCGTGGCCCGTCCGGTCCACACGTCCGGATGCGGGGTCTTCTCGTCGCGGGGGTGGTCCCTCATGCCTACGAGGTTACTCACGTTTCGCCCGCCGGGTAGCGCGTCCCACAGAGTGGCTGCTCCGGGTGGGGGGCGTGCGGCTAGGAGGTCGCCGTGGGGACCGGGAGGGCGCGTCCCTCCGCGTAGGCGAACGCGGCGTCCGGGAGGACGCCTTCGCGTCCGTTGAGGAGCACGGTCAGGCCGCCGGTGGCGGGGGCGTCGGGTGCGGGGGCCGCTCCGACGCGGCGCAGCGCCTGGGCGGCGACGGCTTCGGCGGAGGCGTGCAGGACGAGCGGGGGCCGGCCGGGGCGCTGGAGGGCGGCGCGGATGCGTTCGGCGAGGAGTTCGTAATGGGTGCAGCCCAGGACGACGGTCCTTACCTCGTCCGGGGTGAGCGCGGCGGCGGCGTCGATCGCGGCGGCGACGGCGGGTTCGTCGGCGTGTTCGACGGCCTCGGCCAGTCCCCAGCAGGGCACCTCGGCGACGTCCACGCCGCCCGCGAAGTCCCGGATGAGGCCGCGCTGGTAGGGGCTGCCGGTGGTGGCGGGGGTGGCCCAGATGGCGACGGGTCCGCCGAGGGCGGCGGCGGGCTTGATCGCGGGGACGGTGCCGACGACGGGGACGCCGGGCTCCAGGAGGGCGCGCAGGGCGGGCAGGGAGTGCACGGTCGCGGTGTTGCAGCCGACGATCAGCGCGTCCGGCGCGTGCGCCGCCGCCGCCTCGGCGACGGCGAGGGCGCGCGCGGTGACGTCCTCGGGGGTGCGCGGGCCCCAGGGCATGCCCTCGGGGTCCAAGGAGAGCACGAGATCGGCGTCGGGCCGCAGGCGCCGTACCGCAGCGGTGGCCGCCAGCAGGCCGATTCCGGAGTCCATGAGCGCGATCTTCACCCGGCCACGATAGACGATGGCCCGGTCGCGGCCCCTGGTGTGGGGCACACTGCGCGGGTGAGCGCCATCGTGTGGACCGCCGCCCTGTCCCTCGTCTCCTGGCTGTGGCTGCTGCTGTGCCAGGGCTTCTTCTGGCGCACGGACGTGCGTCTGCCGCCCGCCGCGCGGGAGCCCGCCGACTGGCCCGACGTCTGTGTCGTCGTCCCCGCGCGGGACGAGGCCGCCGTCCTCCCCGAGAGTCTGCCGTCGCTGCTCGCGCAGGACTATCCGGGACGGGCGGAGGTCTTCCTCGTCGACGACGGCAGCTCCGACGGCACCGGGGACCTCGCGCGGGAGCTCGCGGAGCGCTGCGGGGGGCTGCCGCTGACGGTGTCCTCGCCGGGTGAGCCGCCGGCCGGGTGGACGGGGAAGCTGTGGGCGGTGCGGCACGGCATCGCGTGCGCCCGCGCGCGGGAGCCCGAGTTCCTGCTGCTGACGGACGCCGACATCGCGCACGCGCCGGACAGTCTGCGCACGCTGGTGGCGTCCGCGCGCGCGGGCGGCTACGACCTGGTGTCCCTGATGGCGCGGCTGCGGGTGGAGAGTCTGTGGGAGCGGCTCGTCGTCCCCGCCTTCGTGTACTTCTTCGCGCAGCTCTACCCGTTCCGCCGGATCGGCCGCAGGGGCGGTCGTACGGCGGCGGCTGCGGGCGGCTGTGTGCTGCTGCGCACGGAGACGGCCGTACGCGCGCGTGTGCCGGATTCGATCCGGCAGGCGGTGATCGACGACGTGGCGCTCGCGCGGGCGGTGAAGGGCGGTGGCGGGCACATCTGGCTGGGGCTCGCGGAGCGCGTCGACAGTGTGCGCCCGTATCCGCGGCTGGGCGATCTGTGGCGGATGGTCTCGCGCAGCGCGTACGCCCAGCTGCGGCACAGCCCGCTCCTGCTCGCCGGTACGGTCCTCGGGCTCGCCCTGGTGTACCTGGTGCCGCCCTCGGCCCTGGTCGCGGGCCTCGCCGCGGGGAACGCGCCCGTCGCGGTGCTGGGCGGCGTCGCGTGGGCGGTGATGACGGCGACGTACGCCCCGATGCTCCGGTACTACCGGCAGCCCCTGTGGCTCGCTCCGCTGCTGCCGTTCACGGCGTTCCTGTACCTGCTGATGACGGTCGACTCGGCGGTGCAGCACTACCGGGGGCGGGGGGCGGCGTGGAAAGGGCGGACGTACGCGCGTCCGGACGCCGTCGCGGACGAGGGATGAACCCTTTTTATTTGAATACTCAATAAGGGGTCTCCCGGTAATTCACCCGCCGTCCTCACTTCCTCCCGGGCGTCCAGTTCATGCCCCACCCATAAGCGCGGTCGATGGTCCGCTGCGGACTCACCCCCCGCTCCGGCACCAGATACCGCGCCTCCCTGCGCACGACGAGATCGCCCCCGGTGTTGGTGATCAGCGCGAGCGCGCACACCGTCGAGGGGACCGTGCACTCGTCGAGCGAGAAGTCGACCGGCGCGCCGTGCTGCGGTCTCAGGGTGACCGTCGCGTGCAGGTCGGCGAAGGAGCGCGCGCCCGCGTAGATCGTCACGAAGACGAGGACGCGCCGCAGGTCGGCGGTGTGGTCGAGGTTGACGGTGAGGTTCTCCCCCGCCGCCACGGCCCCGGTGCGGTCGTCGCCGTCGAGGTGGATGTACGGCGGCCTCTCCAGCGCGCCGAAGGCGTTGCCGAGCGCCTGGACGACGCCCTTGCGGCCGTCGGCGAGTTCGTAGAGGGCGCAGAGGTCCAGGTCGAGGCCGGTGTGCGCGGAGCCCGCGCGGGACTGCCAGTTGAGGTTGACTCGCAGGGCGCCGGAGGTGCCGCCCTGTTTGGTGAGCGAGACGGAGGGGGCGGCCTTCGTGAGGGTGACTTTGGTGAGCCGTACCGGAGGGGCGGCGGGGCGCTGGGGTTCGTCGACGGTGATGCCGTAGTCCGTCGCGAGGCCCTCGAGGCCGCTGTCGTACCCCTGGCCGACCGCGCGGAACTTCCAGGCGCCCTGACGGCGGTACAGCTCGCCGAGGACGAAGGCGGTCTCGACGCTCGCGCCGGTGCTGTCGAAACGGGCGACGACGGTCCCGCGCGCGGCGTCACGGACCTCGACGTACAGGCCGGGGACCTGCCCGAAGGCGCCGCCGTCGGCGGAGGCGGCGAGCAGGACGGTCTCGACGTCGTCCTCCACGCGCGCGAGGTCGACGAGCAGCGTGTCGGTGACGAGCCCCCCGGAGGTGCTCCTGCCCTCGTACCGGACGGTCCCGGAGGCGTGCGCGGGCTGGTTGTAGAAGACGAAGTCGCCGTCGGAGCGGACCTTGCCGCCGACGAGGAGCAGCGCGGAGGCGTCGACGTCGGGGACGCCGGGGCCCGTGCGCCGCCCGCACTCGATCCGCAGCGCCGTCGTCGGCACCGGGACGTTCGCCCCCTTGGACATCGACGGCATCGCCATACGGCCCCCTTCAACTCCCGCCGGGGGCACCGGAACACGCGCGTTCGGCCCCCGGAAACCCTGCCGGAACTTGCTCTTTACACAATTCCAACCCGCATTGTCGCCCCTTTTTCCCACGTTCGCTCGTATTGGGGATACAGGGCCACTCCCGACGCGGAAAACAACCCGCATACCCGTCTCCCCAACCGGCTCTTCGTGGGCTTACCTTAGGTCCCATGACCTCCCCCCGCTCCACCTATGGTGGCGGCTACTACTCGTCCGCCCCCTTCCCGGACACCCCGATCTACGACTCCCTCGTCGCCGAACGGGGCACCCCGCAGATCGCCCCGATCCGGGTCCCGGCCGCATACGACGTGCCGAGCGTGCCGAGTATGCCGGGGATGCCAGGGATGCCCGGCATGCCGGGCGCCAACCTGCCCGCGCTGCCGTCGGCGCTGCCGGCCCTCCCGGCGGGCCCCTCGCAGGCCCCGTACGGCTATCCGCAGGCGCAGCAGCCCGCCCCCCTCCAGCAGGCCCCGGCGGCGTACGTCCCGCCGCAGGCCGGCATGCAGCGCGGGTACCCGGCGCAGCAGGCGCCGATGCAGCCCCAGCCGGCCCCGATGGGCGGCGGGTCGATGGGCGGCCCCATGGGCGCGATGGGCGGCATGAACCCGATGGCGGGCGGCACGGGCTACGAGGCGATGCGCCCGGCGGCGCCGCGCCCGAACCCCGCTCCCTACCAGGACCCGTACAACAACCAGCAGCAGTACCGCGGTTACTGAGCGTCCCGGGATCGGTCCCGCCTGCTGGCAGGATTGATCCCATGCGGAATGCGGAGCTGCTGTCGATCCACGTCCACCCGGTGAAGGCGTTCCAGGGGGTGAGCCCCCTGGAGGCCGAGGTGGAGCCCTGGGGGCCGGTCGGGGACCGGCGGTGGGCCGTGGTCGACGACGGGGGGAAGGTCGTCACCCAGCGCCAGCAGCCGCGGCTCGCCCTCGCCGCCGCCGAGCCCTTGCCCGGTGGCGGCGTTCTGCTGTCCGCGCCCGGTCTCGCGCCGCTGGAGGTCGCGGTCCCCGAGCCGGTGGGCACGGTCGTCGTGGAGATCTTCCGCGACAAGGTCGAGGGCGTCCCCGCGGCGCCCGCCGCGCACGCGTGGTGCAGCGCCTTCCTCGGCGCGGACGTCCGCCTGGTGCACATGGACGACCCGGCGACCCGCCGCCCGGTCGACCCCGAGTACGCGCTCCCCGGCGAGACGGTCGCCTTCGCCGACGGCTACCCCCTCCTCGCGACCACGACGGCCTCGCTGGACGCCCTCAACTCCCTGATCACACGCGGGGAGCACGCCGCCGAGGGCCCGCTGCCGATGGACCGGTTCCGGCCGAACGTCGTGGTCGGCGGCACCGAGCCATGGGCGGAGGACGGCTGGTCGCGTCTGACGATCGGGAAGGTCGCGTTCCGGGCGGCGAAGAAGTGCGGCCGGTGCGTGGTGACGACGACCGACCAGACCACCGCCGAGCGAGGCAAGGAGCCGCTCGCCACCCTCGGCCGGCACCGCCGGATCGGCGGGAAGCTGGTCTTCGGCCAGAACCTGGTGCCGCTGACGCGCGGCGTGATCCGGGTCGGCGACCCCGTGCGGTTCCTGGGCTGAGGAACGCGCCGGAATTTCCTCCTTCGTCCCGGGAACCAGCGGCCGGACCTCGGGCGTTGACGCTTCGTGAGAAGTTCATGAGAGGCCCCGGCCGCAGGTGATTTCACTCTCTCTTCGACCGGGTCCTTCGATGAACGGCTGTCCCGGGGGTTATGACGGAGCGGAAAGGGGGTGCGAGGCGGTGCGAGCGATCCGCGGACTCTGGCGCTGGCGGCACAACCCGGTGCGCCGTACGACGGACCTGGCCGAGGCGTGGCTGGCGGCCGGCGCCCTGCTGCTGGTGCTCGTCGTCGCGCCGGTGGCGGGCCTGATCGTCGGCTCCTTCGTGGAGGACGCCCTCCTGACGTCGGTGCGCGCCCAGCAAAGCACCCGGTTCGAGACGACGGCGACGGTCGTGAAGGAACTGAAGGGCTCCGCGTTCGTGACGGACCCGGAGGCCGTCTCCGGCCGGGACTCCCGCAGCCGCGTCGAGGCCGACTGGACGGCCCCCGACGGCAGCGCGCACCACGGCTCGGTGACGGCCGCGCTGGACACCCCGCACCCGGGCGACCGCTTCTCCCTGTGGACCGACGACACGGGCCGTCCGACGGGCCGCCCGCTGGACGTGCCGACGGCGCAGACCCACGCCGTGCTCGCCGGATTCGGTGCCGCGCTGTGCGCGGCGGGCCTGGTCGAGGGCGCGCGCCGGGGCGTCGTCTGGACGATGGTGCGCCGCCGCTACGCCCGCTGGGACCAGGCATGGGACCGCGCGGGCCCGGACTGGGGCCGTACCGGCACCGGCAGTTGACGACACCGCGCCGGGGCGTGCGGGCGGTGTCACGCCAGTGGTCAACTCACCACCCGCGCGCACGCTACGGTGGACCAGCCGACCTTCTTCGGCATCGACCCGCGTATCACGAGGTGGGGGCACAGCATCGTCATGGCACAGGGCACGGTCCAGGTGACGCACTCCGGTACATCGCGGTGGCGGCGCCGCACGGGTGAGTACGCCTCGCTCGCCGCCGCCCTGGAGGCCGCGGCCGACGGGGACGTCCTCACCGTCGCCCCCGGCACCTACCGGGAGAACCTCGTCGTCGAGCGTGCGATCACCCTGCGCGGCCCCGAGGGTGCCCCCGGTTCGGTGCGGATCGCCCCCGCCGACGGGGTGCCGCTGACGGTCCGTGCCTCCGCCGTCGTCCAGGACCTCCACGTCGAGGGACAGGACGCGACGTCGCCCGCGCTGCTGGTCGAGGAGGGCACGCCGGAGCTGCTGGACGTCCGGGTCGTGACCCGCTCGGCGGCCGGCATCGAGGTGCGCGGCGGGGCCCGGCCGACGGTCCGGCGGTGCACGGTCGACAACCCGGCGGGCATCGGGATCGCCGTCCTCGACGGCGGTGGCGGGGTCTTCGAGGAGTGCGAGGTGCTGGCGGCCGGCCAGTCCGGGGTCTCCGTACGCGGGGGCGCGCACCCGCGCCTGGAGCGCACGCGCGTGCACCACACCTCCGGCTCGGGCGTCAGCGTGACGGGCGACGGCACGGCGCTGGAGGCGGTCGGCTGCGAGATCTACGAGGTGCGCGGCAGCGGCGTCCAGATCACCGCGCGCGCCACCGCCCACTTCACCGACTGCGGCGTCCACCGCACCACCGCCGACGGCGTCACCCTCGACACGGACGCGGTGCTCACCCTCGCGGACTGCCGTATCCACGACATCCCGGAGAACGCCGTGGACCTGCGCTCGCGCAGCGTCCTGACCCTGACCCGCACCTCGGTACGGCAGTTCGGGCGCAACGGCCTGTCGGTGTGGGACCCGGGCACGCGGGTGGACGCCAACCAGTGCGAGATCTTCGACAGCACCGGCGACTACCCGGCGGTGTGGGTGAGCGACGGCGCGACGGCCGTCCTCGACTCCTGCCGCGTCCACGACGTCCCGGACGCCCTGTTCGTCCTGGACCGGGGTTCCCGCGCGGACGTCGTCGACAGCGACCTCACGCAGGTCCGCAACACGGCGGTGTCCGTGAGCGACGGCGCGACCGCGCAGCTCGACGACTGCCGTATCCGCGAGGCCGCGACGGGCGCCTGGTTCCGCGACCACGGCAGCGGCGGCACGCTCAACAACTGCACGGTGGACTCCGTCCAGACCGGTGTCATCGTCACGAAGGGCGCCGACCCGACGGTCGAGCGGTGCACGGTCGACTCGCCGGCCGAGGCCGGGTTCTACGTGTCGGCGGGCGGCAGGGGCTCCTTCAACGGCTGCAAGGTCACGGGCAGCGGCGGCTACGGCTTCCACGTGATAGACGGCAGCCGCACGACCCTGCGCAAGTGCCGTACGGAGCGGTGCGCGCGCGGCGGCTACGAGTTCGCCGAGGCCCCGGACTCGGCGCCGGGTTCGGGCCCGCTGGTCGAGGACTGCACGAGCGACGAGAGCGGCGGCGTACGCACCCCCGCGGCGCCCTCGCTGGCGCCGCGCGAGACGGCCGTGCAGACCGTCACCCACACCCCCGGGCTGCTGGGCACGATCCCGGACCAGCGGCCGGTGGCCGCGCCGGAGCCGTCGGTGTCCGAGCAGACGATGGAGATCAAGGCGCCGAAGGACGTCCTGTCCGAACTCGACGCGCTGGTCGGTCTGGACAGCGTCAAGCGCGAGGTGCGGGCGCTGATCGACATGATCGAGGTCGGCCGGCGCCGACAGCGCGCGGGCCTCAAGGCGGCTTCCGTGAAACGCCACTTGGTGTTCACGGGCTCCCCGGGCACCGGCAAGACGACGGTCGCGCGCCTGTACGGCGAGATCCTCGCCGCGCTGGACGTCCTGGAGAAGGGCCACCTGGTCGAGGTGTCCCGGGTCGACCTGGTCGGCGAGCACATCGGGTCGACGGCGATCCGCACGCAGGAGGCGTTCGAACGGGCGCGCGGCGGTGTCCTGTTCATCGACGAGGCGTACGCGCTGTCGCCGGAGGACGCGGGCCGGGACTTCGGCAAGGAGGCCATCGACACGCTGGTGAAGCTGATGGAGGACCACCGCGACGCGGTCGTGGTGATCGTCGCCGGCTACACCGCCGAGATGGAGCGCTTCCTCGCCGTCAACCCCGGTGTGGCGTCCCGTTTCTCACGGACCATCACCTTCGGCGACTACGGCCCCGAGGAGCTGCTGAGGATCGTCCAGCAGCAGGCGGACGACCACGAGTACCGGCTCGCGGGCGGCGCCCCGGAGGCCCTGCTGACGTACTTCGCGGAGATCCCGAAGGGTCCCGCGTTCGGCAACGGCCGTACCGCGCGCCAGACGTTCGAGGCGATGGTGGAGCGGCACGCGAGCCGCGTCGCGCAGGTCGTGGAGCCGAGCACGGACGAACTGACCCTGCTGTACGCGGTCGATCTGCCCGAACTGCGCTGAGCGGCAAGGGAGTTCACCCAACGGGGTTACGGGGGAAAACCCCACCCCCGATCATGCCGACCGCCGGATGGTGACCCGTCCGGCGTCCGGACAGCATGATCGGCATGACGACTTCACGGGTTCTCGCCCTCACTCTCGCCGCCACCGCGACCGCCCTGGCCCTCACCGCCACCCCCTCCTCCGCCGCCTCCGCCGAGCCCCCGGCCCTCGACTGGCACCCCTGTAACCTCGCCGGCCAGGAGTGCGCGGACCTCTCCGTCCCGCTCTCCTACGACGACCCGGACGGCCCTCAAGCCACCCTCGCCGTCTCCCGGTTGGCGAGCGACCGCCCCGAGGCCCGGCGCGGCACCCTGCTGGTGATCCCCGGCGGTCCGGGCGGCTCCGGCATCCAGCGGCTGACCCGGCAAGGGGCGGCGTTGCGGGCGGAGTTGGGCGGCAGCTACGACCTCGTCAGCTTCGATCCGCGTGGGGTGGGCGGGAGTTCCCGGACAAGCTGCGAACTCCCCGCCGAGGACCGTCAGTTGGTGACACTGAGGTCCTGGCCGGCGGCGGACGGGAGCATCGCGGCGAACGTGGAGCGGGCCCGTCGTACCGCGAAGTCCTGTGCCGAGCACGGCGGGGCGCTGCTGCGCAGCCTCAGCACGCGGAACGAGGCGCGGGACATCGACCGGCTCCGGGAGGCGCTCGGCGAGGAGAAGCTGTCGGCGTACGGGGTGTCGTACGGGACGTACGTGGGGGCCGTCTACGCGCAGACGTACCCGCAGCGCACGGACCGTTGGGTGCTGGACAGCAACGACGACCCCGACCCCGGCCGGGTCGCCCGGGGGTGGCTGGCGAACATGGCGCTCGGCGCCGAGGACCGTTTCGCGGACTTCGCGGTGTGGGCCGCCGACCCGGCCCGGGGCGAGCTACGGATAGCCGAACACCCCGACGGTGTAAGGAAGTTGTTCCTGTCGATGGCCGCCGAGCTGGACCGCGCTCCGCGCGAGAGCACCACCCCGGGTGTGCCGCTGACCGGGAACCGGCTGCGGCAGTCGATGCAGACCGTCCTCTACAGCGACGCCTCCTTCCCCCAACTCGCCCGGCTCATGCGGCAGGTGACGGACCCGGCGGCCACCCCCGTGCTCACCCCGGACGTCGCGGCGCCGCTCGCCGACGAGGACGCGGCCGTCACCATGGCGGTCATCTGCAACGACGTCCGCTGGCCCCGCTCGGTCCCCGCGTACGAGCGGGCCGTCGCCGAGAACCGCACCGCGTACCCGCTGACCGCCGGGATGCCGGCGAACATCACACCGTGCTCGTTCTGGAAGGCGCCCGCCGAGAGCCCCGTCCGGATCACCGCCGACGGCCCGTCGAACGTCCTGATGATCCAGAACCGCCGCGACCCGGCCACCCCGTACGCGGGCGCCCTCAACCTCCGTACGGCGCTCGGCGACCGGGCCCGGATGGTCACCGTCGAGGCCGGCGGCCACGGCGCCTACCTCACCTCCGGCAACACCTGCGGCGACGGGCTCGTCACCCGGTTCCTGACGACCGGCGAACGTCCCGCGCGGGACGTCGTCTGCGACTAGAGCCGTTCCCGTCTGCTGCCGAGGCCCAGCCTCGCCAGCAGGCGGGCTCGTTCGTGGGCGAACTGCGGGTCGGCCTGGTAGTCGGAGTGGCCGAGGAGGGGGGCGGGCAGCGGGTGCTGGATGGTGCGGCCGTACTCCAGGGGGTCGGCGAAGGGGGCGCAGTCGACGTCCGGGAGGCGGACCGGGCCGCCTATCGGGTCGGTGAGGCGGTACAGGTTGCGCCAGCAGTCGACGTCCGCGTGGAGCGCCTTGAGGGAGTCCGGGCCGAAGTGGGCGGGGAACCAGCGGCCGTAGAGGCGCTCGATCGGCGAGCCGTAGGTGAGCAGGGCGACCCGCCCCCGGTCGGCGGGCGCCAGCTGCCAGGCCGCGGCGGCGGCGAGGACGCTGCCCTGGGAGTGTCCGGAGATGACGAGCCTGCCGCCGGTCTCGCGGGTCCAGGCCGTCATCCGCCAGGTGAGGTCCGGGACGGCGCGCTCGGCGTAGCAGGGCGGCGCGAAGGGGTGCGCGGCGCGCGGCCAGAACGTGCCGACGTCCCACAGGATGCCGATCGTGCGCCGGGCGTGCGGGTCCTTGTACGCGCGCCGCCCCCAGGTGACGAACGTCAGGAACACGAACCCGATCAGCCACGACCCGAGCGCCTGCCCGGTACGCGCCGCGCCCTCGACGAACGGGTACGCCCCGACAGCCGCCCCCACCGGCGTCTTCCCGCAGACCAGCGCCCCGACGACGGCCCCCGCGCCGAGCAGCAGCGTCACCCCGGAGGTCACGCCGAGCAACAGGGGCGCCCGGTCGGTGAGCCCGGCCATCGCCCGCGCGCGGGCGATCGCGCGCGTGCGCGCCGGGTCGCCGTCCTCGACGCCGTACTCCTTCTCCACGGCCGGCTCCTGCGCCTTCGCCCCGCTCATCGCCCGCTGCCCGAGGAACGAGCAGAGGGCGAGGACGACGACGAGGACGGCCGGGATGACGGACGCCTGCCAGGTCAGCAGGACCGGCGGCCCCGGCAGGACGCCCCCGGTGCCGTCCAGCCAGTCCGCGACGCGCTGGGCGACGCCCCCGGACATCACGCCGCCGAGCGCGCAGGCCAGCATGACGACGGCCGGACCGCCGAGGCCGCGCAGGGCGCAGCGGTGCTCGGCGTCCCGGTCGTACAGCGCGCGGGCGACGACCGCGAGGACGACGGCCACCGCCCCCTGGGCCACCGCGATCCCGCCGAACGTGACGTCCCCGGGCAGCCGCCCCGCCGACGTCCAGCCGGGCCGCGACCAGCCCGCGTACACCAGGGCGCACACCAGCAGCGCGAGCGAGCCGAGCGGCAGGCGGCGTACGAGGTGGCGGTCGATCTTGTGGTCGAGGCGGTTCTCGGTGCGGCCCCTGCCGCACACCACCCACACGACGCTGACGGCGCCCACGACGAGGGCGGCCTCCAGGAGGTGCCCGAAGGCGTCCAGGAGGGCCGGGCCGCCGCGTTCGTGGTCCCGGCGGGCGGCGGCCGTGCCGACGGTCGCGGCGACCGTCAGGAGGCCCGCCGCCGTGTGCGCGGCGCGCAGCCGGGAGACCAGGCGGCGGCCGTACCAGAAGCCGGGGCGGCTGAGGGGCGTGGCGTGGCCGGCGGTGTCGGCGTCGTCCGGGCGGGGCAGCGGCTCCTGCGACTCGTACGCGCGCCAGGTGCGGTGCGAGAGGTACCACAGGAGGGCGACGAGGGCCGCCGGGACGACCGCCGCGAGGGCCAGGCGGCGGCCGGGCTGGCCCCACCAGCCGCCGGGTTCGAGGAAGCCCAGCCAGGTGTGGCGCTCCGCGCACGCGCGCGTGCCCGCGCACTGCCAGGCGGTGAGGTCGAGGGCGACCTCGCAGACGGCGGCGACCAGCAGGACCGTCAGGGAGAGCGCGGCGAGCCGCACGAGGAGGCCGTACAGGCGGACCGCGCGGGTGGCGGAGCGGCCCGCGGGGCGCATCCAGTGGGCGAGGTTGACGACCATGAACGGGAGCAGCAGCAGCCACAAGGCGCGGGTGCCGTTGCCGGAGGTGAGGTTGGACCAGACGTACGCCTCCGGGACGGGGCGGTCGTCCGGGCGGGTGTCCGCGTCGACGTCGTCCGCGCGGCGGTAGACGGCCGCCGTGTCGTCGCCCGTGATCCGCACCGTGCGGGGGTCGTCGAGCATCTTCTCGGGTGTGGAGCCGCCCACGCCGTGGACGAGGAGTTCGAGAGCGGCCACCGGCTCTTCGGGTGGCCCTTGTTCCGGTGGTTTCTGTTCCGGCGGTTTCTGTTCCCGTGGTTCGGCAGGGCTCGGCACCCCGCCCGTGATGAGACGTTCCACTGTCCGCACTTCCCCCGTGACGCGCCTTCGGCATCTTCGTGTGCTCGACCAGGATGGCCGCTACGGCCCTTGTGCACACCTGTTGTCACGGAATCTCCCCGTTCCGTGAGGCAACCGTGACGGGACGGGGTGCGGAAGCAAGCGCTTGTGGTTCTCGCGGGCTCCTCAAGCGGCCCGCGACAGCGCCTGCGACGTGCGAGGATGGACCGTCCCGACCCGACCGGGCGGGGTTCGACGCGGGAAGGACCGGAGCGTACGTGAGCGAGAATCAGAACCTCCTCGCGGAGCAGCGCCGCGCCCTCATCCTCGACGAGGTCCGCCGCCGCGGCGGCGTCCGGGTCAACGAACTCACGCGCCGGCTGGGCGTGTCGGACATGACGATCCGCCGCGACCTCGACGCGCTCGCGAAACAGGGCGTCGTGGAGAAGGTGCACGGCGGCGCCGTCCCGGTCGTCGAGGCCAGCACCCACGAACCGGGCTTCGAGGCCAAGTCCGGCCTCGAACTCACGGCCAAGGAGGACATCGCCCGCACCGCCGCCGCACTCGTCACCCCCGGCAGCGCGATCGCCCTCTCCGGCGGTACGACGACCTTCGCGCTCGCCCACCGCCTGGTGGACGTGCCGGACCTGACCGTCGTCACCAACTCGGTGCGCGTCGCGGACGTCTTCCACGTCGCGCAGCGCACCTCCGGGCCGCGTCAGGGCGCCGCGACCGTCGTCCTCACCGGCGGGGTGCGCACCCCCTCCGACTCCCTCGTCGGACCGGTCGCCGACCAGGCCATCGCCGCGCTCCACTTCGACATGCTGTTCCTCGGCGTGCACGGGATATCGGCCGAGGCGGGGCTGTCCACGCCCAACCTCGCGGAGGCGGAGACCAATCGGCGGCTCGTGCACTCGGCGCGACGGGTCGTGGTGGTCGCCGACCACACCAAGTGGGGTGTCGTGGGCCTGAGTTCGTTCGCCTCGCTCGACCAGGTCGACTCGCTGGTGACGGACGCGGGGCTGCCGGCGGCGGCTCGCGCGGAGATGTCCGAGTACCTGCGGGTCGTGGTGGCGGGGGAAGCGGTCCAGGCCGTGGACATGTGATTCTGACGGTCCGTCAACTAAGGTGGGCGGCCCGGTCGTCGAAGGGGTATCTGCCGTGGAACGTCATCTCGCCCCGGTGGGGCTGGAGTTCGTCGAAAGCGCGCCCGTGCGGTTCGTCTTCGCCCAGGAGATCTCCTCGTCCCCCGAGGCCGTCTTCCACGCGCTCGCCGACGATGTCCCCGGCTGGGCCGACTGGTTCGGGCAGGTGAAGGCGGCGCGGGCCCTTGAGGGCGGCGAGCGGCGCGAGATCCGCCTCGTGGGCGGGACGCGTTTCCAGGAGACGATCCTCGCCGCCAAGCCCTGCGAGGTGTACGCGTACCGGGTCGACACCACCAACGCCCCTGCCCTGCGGGCGCTCGTCGAGGAGTGGCGGCTGATCCCGGTGGGCGGCGGGACCCGGGTGCGGTGGACGTTCGCGGCGGACGGGGCGCCGGGCGTGCGGCTCGCGCTGCGGGGGGCCCGGCCGGGGATGGGGTGGGCGTTCCGGGGGGCGGTGCGGGCGCTGGAGCGGCGGCTCTCCTCCTGAGTCACTCCTGCCATTTCCCCGTCGCCAGCAGGGTCTCGATCACCTCGCTGTACGGCGTGATGTCCAGCCCCTGACCGGCGAGCCAGTCGTCGGAGTAGTACTTGTCGAGGTACCGGTCCCCGGGGTCGCACAGCAGCGTGACGACGCTCCCCTGCCGGCCCTCCGCGACCATCTCGGCGACGATCTTCAGCGCGCTCCACAGCCCCGTCCCCGTCGAGCCGCCCGCCTTGCGGCCGATGGCCCCCTCCAGGGCACGGACGGCGGCGATGCTCGCGGCGTCCGGGACCTTCATCATGCGGTCGATCGCGCCGGGCACGAAACTCGGCTCCATCCGGGGCCGTCCGATGCCCTCGATCCGTGAGCCGCAGTCGCAGGTGACATCGGGGTCGCCGGTCGTCCAGCCCTCGTAGAAACAGGAGTTGTCGGGGTCGGCGACACAGATGCGGGTGTCGTACTGCATGTAGTGCACGTACCGGGCTATCGTCGCCGAGGTGCCGCCCGTCCCGGCCGTCGCGACGATCCACGCCGGTTCCGGGAAGCGCTCCAACTCCAGCTGGCGGAACACCGATTCGGCGATGTTGTTGTTGCCGCGCCAGTCCGTGGCCCGTTCCGCGTACGTGAACTGGTCCATGTAGTGCCCGCCGGTGCGCTCCGCGAGGCGCGCGGACTCCTCGTACATCGTGCGCGGGTCGTCGACGAAGTGACATCGGCCGCCGTGGAACTCGATCAGCCGGCACTTCTCGGCGCTGGTCGTGCGTGGCATGACGGCGACGAACGGCACCCCGATCAGCTTCGCGAAGTACGCCTCCGACACGGCCGTCGAACCGCTGGACGCCTCGACGACCGGGCGGCCCGGACGAATCCAGCCGTTGCACAGGCCGTACAGGAAGAGCGAGCGGGCGAGGCGGTGCTTGAGGCTGCCGGTGGGGTGCGTCGACTCGTCCTTCAGGTAGAGGTCGATGCCCCATGCCTCGGGCAGCGGGAACCGCAGCAGGTGCGTGTCCGCGGAGCGGTTGGCGTCCGCCTGCACCTTGCGCACGGCGTCCTTCAGCCACGCCCGGTACGCGTCGTCGCTGTGGTCGGTGTCCAGGGTCGCGGACTGCTGGGGGGTGGTCACGGCGGGGCTCCTCACATGCTCGCTCAGACGGCCGTCACCCCGATCATAGACACCCGCCACACGCTTCCCACCTGCATAAACACGCCTTTGAGCGCCTCAAAGGAACCCTCAGGGGGCGCACTCGCGCGAGTGCTCCGGGCGGGCCCTCGCCGACCCGCCCCGTCCCCTGGTGCCGCTCGCCCCCGGGAGGCAGACTGCACGGCACCGGGGGCGAGCGGAAACGATCAGCCACGGGGTGCGTGATGGGTGATGTGTGATGTGTCATGTGTGATGCGGTACCGGCGGGTGGGTGGGGCGGGGGCGGCGCGAGGTGGGGGCACGGCCTGGGGCTGGGGCGGGAGCGGGGGCCGGGGCGAGGGCGGGTGGTACATCACATGTCACTGACGACGTGGTGGTACATCACATGTCACGTACGGCGCACCCCGCCCCGTCCTCCAGAGTTGCGCCCCCGTTCCCCCTGAGCCACCCTGAACTCACCTCACTCTGGGTTTACCGGCGATAACGCTGCGAACCAGCCCGCCGGCCACGAACGCAGCCGGCCGCTGTGCGGGACCGCGCTGCTGGAACGATCCGAACTCCGTGTTCCTCCGGACCTCACGTCGGGGAGTCGCAGCCGTGATCAGCAACCCGAACAGGCACTGCACGGTGGAGCTGCAAGCCCTGCCGTCGCGGATCGGCCAGGTCCGCAGAATCGTTACCGCACACCTGCGGTACTGGCAGCTGGACCCCCTGATAGACCGGGCCGCGCTCGGTGTGACGGAGCTGCTGGCCAACGTCCACCGGCATGCGCGGCCGGACAAGACCTGCGTGGTGGAGATGGAGCTGCTGCTCGGGCAGCTGACCGTCTCGGTGCGCGACCGCGACCCCCGGCTGCCGGTGATGTCCGCCGCGGACGACCTCGACGACATCGACACCCTCGCCACCTGCGGCCGGGGGCTCGCGATGGTGGCGGCGGTCAGCGAGAGCTGGGGGGCGAGGCAGGAGGGGGAGGACGGGAAGGTCGTGTGGTTCACGCTGTCGGCGACGGGGGTGGTGGAGCCGGCGCGGAGCGTGATGGGTGATGTACCACCGTGCGACCTCGGCGCACCGGCCCTGACCGTGTCCGCGCTCACCGCACCGGCCCTCACCGGGCCCTCGCCCACCGCATCCTCGCGCGCCACGCCCTCGTCCACCGCCGCGGAACCCGCCATCGGTCCGCACCGCTGGGCGGCCCGCGTCTAGCACCCGCTCCTCGGCACCTCCCGAGGAGCCTGCCCGTGCCGGCCGACAGCAGGTGAAGCGGGCCGACGCCTAAGGTGGTCGGGTCCCGGCCGCCGGGTCGGGTGCGGGCCGGGGAGGGGTGGTCGTCATCGAACGGGTCGAGGTCAACGGTGCCGAGGCGGACGGCGAGGATCTGCGGTTTCTCGCCCGGGCAAGCTACGCGCACTTCAGCTCGATGCAGGTGCGGGGCGGCGCGGTCCGGGGCCTGGATCTGCACCTCGGGCGGCTGGAGGAGAGCGCGCGTGAGCTGTTCGGCAGGGGTGTGGACGGTGAACGGGTGCGGTCCTGCCTGCGGCACGCGCTCGCCGGGGGTCCGGGTGACGTGTCGGTGCGGGTGACCGTCTTCTCCCGGAGGGTGGACGCGGTGGCGCGCGGGGAGGACGTGGAGCCGGAGATCGCCGTGACGACGAGCGCGCCGGTCGAGGCCGAGTCCGTTCCGGTGCGGCTGCGGTCGGTGGCGTACGAGCGCGATATGCCACACATCAAACACGCCGGGACGTTCGGTCTCGTCCACCATCGGCGGCAGGCGGCCCTCGCCGGGTACGACGACGCGCTGTTCACCGACCGGCAGGGCCGGATCTCCGAGGCGTCGGTGTGGAACGTCTGCTTCTACGACGGTGAGCGGGTCGTCCGGCCCGAGGCGCCCGCGCTTCCGGGCATCACCATGCAGTTGCTGCGCCGGGGCCTGGAGGCCAAGGGCGTCCCGTCGGAGCAGCGCGAACTGCGGCTCAGCGACCTCACGCCGAGGCTGTCCGCCTTCCTCACCAACTCGATCTCCCCGATCCTCCCGGTGGCCTCCGTCGACGGCGTGCGGCTGACGGTCGACCCGGGCGCCACGGCCCTCCTCCTCGCCTGCTACGAGACCAACCCCTGGCAGCCTGTGTGACATACGGGCGTGCCGGTCGCATCGGCCGCGACCGGCACGCCCCGAACCGGCCTCACTCCACGGCCACGGCTCCGAGCACGTTCAGCCGCGCCGCCCGCCGCGCCGGCCCGAGCGCCGCCAGCACGCCCGCGGCCACACCCACCAGCGCGACGATCCCGAGCCGCGACACCGGCACGGCGAACGCGAACTCACTGTCGCTCGCCCCGTCGGAGGCCCGCACGAGCACCCATCCGAGGAAGCCGCCCAGCGCCAGCCCGCCCGCGGTGCCGAACGCGGCGACCAGGACGGACTCCCAGCGGATCATCGCCCGCAGCTGCGCGCGGGTCTGGCCGACCGCCCTCAACAGGCCGAGTTCCCGGGTGCGTTCGTGGACGGCGAGGGTGAGGGTGTTGGCGATGCCGAGCAGGGCGATGAGCACGGCGAGTGCCAGCAGGGCGTAGACGAGGGTGAGCATCATGTCGATGCCGCCGGCCGAGGACTCGGCGTACTCGTCCCGGGTCTGCACCTCCGGATCGCCGTACCGCGCGGCGACTTGCTCGACGGCCGCCTTGCCCTCCCGCTCGCCGACGCCCCTGCGGAGGGTCACCGCGACCAGGGTGTCGTGGTCCTGGGTGCGGTGCGGGGACCATGCCTGGCGGGTGACGACGTAGTCGCCGACGAGTTCCGAACGGCCGTACAGGGCACGGACGGTGAAGGCGAGGCGCTGTCCGTCGGCGAAGGCGAGGCGGACCTCGGAGCCGACAGTGAGGTGCCGTTTCCGGGCCTCTGTGCGGGTGAGGGCGATGCCATCGGCTCCGAGGGTATTCATGTCGCCCTGGATTGTGCCGAGTTGGAAGGTGCGGGCGAGGGCCGCCGGATCGGTGACCGTCAATTCCCGTCCCGCGCCGTTCACTTCGGCGACCCCCTTGCCGAGTCCGACGGCCGTGTCCACCTCCGGGAGCCTGTCGAGCGCCGGTGCCAGGCCGGGGCTCAGTCCGCTGCCGCCCGCGCCGAACGCCGGTGCGCTGACGGCGAGATCGCCGGCGAAGGAGCGTGCGACGGTGCGGTCCATGGTCGCCTTGAGCGAGGCCCCGAACACGGTGAACAGGGACACCACGGCCACTCCGATCATCAGCGCGCTCGCCGTCGCGGCCGTCCGCCGGGGACTGCGCAGCGCGTTGCGCAGGGCCAGCGCCCCGGTGACACCGCGCGCCTTCCCCAACAGCCCGCCCAGCACCCGGATCACGCCGGACGACGCGACCGGACCGAGCACCACGAAGGCGGCCAGAACCAGTACCCCGCCGACTCCCGCCGTCCACCAGGACGGTACGACCAGCACACCGGCCGACAGCGCCAGCAGCCCGACCCCGACGAGGGCCCGCCGGCGTGACGCCCCCGTCGCGTCGACCGCGATCTCGCGCAGCGCCGCCAGCGGTGCCGTGCGCCCGGCCCGTACGGCGGGGCCCAGCGCGGACGCCAGGCACACCCCGATCCCGACCAGCAGCGGCAGGGTGAGCGACAGGGCGCCGATCACCAACCCGCCGTCGGGGAAGGGGAATCCGATCGCCGGGAACAGGGCCTTCAGTCCGGCGGCGACCCCGATGCCGCCCGCGAGTCCGGCGGCGGACGCGGTCAGCGCGACCGCCGTCGCCTCGGCGAGGGTGGTGGCGGTGACCTGGCGCCGGGAGGCTCCGACGGCCCGCAACAGGGCGTTCTCGCGGGTGCGTTGGGCGACGACGATCGCGAACGTGTTGTGGATGGAGAACGTCGCGACGAGCAGGGCGATTCCGGAGAACACCAGCAGCAACGTCGTGAAGACGTCGAGGAACTGACGGGAGATCATGTCGGTGTCCTCGCGCGCGGACTCCCGGCCGGTGATGGCCTCGACTCCCTTGGGGAGTACGGGAGTCAGGCGCCGTACGAGGTCCTGTTGGCTCACTCCGTCCGCCGCCCGGACGAGGATGCTCGTCGCCAGACCGGGGCGTGCGGTGAGGTGGCGCTCGGCGTCCGCGCGGGTGAGGCCCGTGTAGGTGACCTGGCCCATGCCGTCGGCGCCGCCGAAGGTCGCCAGGCCCACGATCCGGACCCGTACGGGGTCGGGGGTGCGCAGGACCGTCGTGTCACCGAGGCGCAGTCCGCCCTTCTTCGCGGTGGCGCGGTTGACGACGGCTTCTCCGGGGTGTTCGGGGGCGCGGCCCTCGGCCAGGCGGTACGGGTTGAGGCGCGGGTCGGTGATCCAGTTGCCCGCGAGGGTGGGCGGGCCCTTGCCGCCGATGGGTTTTCCGTCGCGGCCGAGGAGTTGCCCGGCGCCCTGGATGTCGGGTTCGGCCGCGGCGACGCCGGTGATGCGTGATATGTCACGCACCAGCGCCGTCGGCACCGGCCGCCGTACCCCCTCCCTGTCGCCCGGCGCGGTGATCGCGTCCGCACCGCGTACGACGGCGTCCGTGCCGGCGGTCGCGCTGCCGAACATCGAGTCGAAGCCGGCGCGCAAGGTGTCACCCATCACCAGCGTGCCCGTGAGGAAGGAGACCCCGAGGAACACCGCGAGAAACGTTCCGGCGAACCGGCGCCGATGGGCACGCAGCCCGGCGAAGCCGAGGCGGAACGCGGTGCGGACGGGGGCGGGGGCGGGAGTGGCGTCGGTGTCGGCTTCGGCACGCGCCGGATCGGTGTGGACGGTGTCGCTCATGACCGTGCCTCCTCTGCCCGTGCCCGCACCGCTTGTGCGGCGACGGCCCCCGGCGCCCGCGACCGTGAGCCCCCTCCGGCCCCGGCTTCCGCGCCCCGGGCCTCCCCCGCTCCCACCTCGAACGCCTTGACCCGGTCCAGGACCCGTTCCGCGGTCGGCGTCTGCATGCGGTCCACCAGCCGACCGTCCGCGAGGAACACGATCTCGTCGGCGTGCGCGGCGGCGAGCGGATCGTGGGTGACCATCACCACCGCCCGCCCGGTCTCCCGCGCCGTGCGCCCCAGGAGCCCGAGGACCTCCTGGCCGGCGCGGGAGTCGAGGTTGCCGGTCGGTTCGTCGGCGAAGACGACGTCGGGGCGGCCGGCGAAGGCGCGGGCCACGGCGACCCGCTGCTGCTGGCCGCCGGAGAGCTGCGAGGGGCGGTGCCGCAGCCGGTCGCGCAGGCCGACGACGTCGATCAGCGCGTCGATCCACTCCCCGTCGCCGGGCCGCCCCGCGAGGTCGAGGGGGAGCCGGATGTTCTCGGCGACGGTGAGCGTCGGCACCAGGTTGAACGCCTGGAACACGAACCCCACCCGGTCCCGGCGCAGCGCCGTCAGCCGCCGGTCGTCGAGTGCGCCCAGCTCCGTCCCGCCTATCCACGCGGACCCGGAGGTGAGCGTGTCGAGCCCGGCCGCGCAGTGCATCAGCGTCGACTTGCCCGACCCCGAGGGCCCCATGATCGCCGTGAACCTCCCGGCCGGAAAGTCCACGCTGACCCCGTCCAGAGCGCGTACGGCGGTGTCGCCGGCGCCGTACACCTTCACGGCGTCGGTGACCCGTGCGGCGGATGTCGCGGTCATGCCGCATCGCCGCCCTTGCGCCCGAAGTGCTCCTCCAGGACGGAGAGGCGGCGCCAGTACTCGTCCTCGTCGATCTCGCCGGAGGCGAAGCGGCGGCCGAGGACGGCGAGGGGGGCGTCGCCGAGGCGCGTGTCGCCCAGAGGGCGGGGGCCGTGGCCGATACGCCGGCGCCAGCCTGTGCGGCGCAGGACGGTGACGACGAGGGCCACGGCGGCGGCCCAGAACAGGGGGAACAGCAGAATCCAGGGGCCGGGGCCGCCGTATCCGTTCGCGAGGGTGGTCATCTCCGGTCATCTCCTTCGACAGCGGTTCGTCCGTCGCTGTCGAGGCTCTCGCCGGGAGGGGGGTGGGGGCGTCGCACGGTGGGCGGTACATCACGTACCTCCCGGGGAGTATGTGATGTACCACGCGCTACTCCCCGGCGGTCCGAGGGTGGTCCGGCGATAGTCCGGCGGCGGTACGAGAACGCGGTTCCCACGCACCCGGTTCCCACACACCCGATGCCCGGCGACCGGCGACCGATGGCTGCCGCCCGGTCAGTCGCCCGGCTTCTCCCCGGCGGCGAGGTCCGACCCGGCACCCCCACCGGCACCCGGCCCGGCGTCCGCCTCGAAGCTCGCGAAGTACGCCGCGGCCATGTCCTCCTCGCCGTGTCCCGCCGCAGCCGCCCGCGCCAGCCGCTCGGCGGCGGCCTCGGCCACGTCGAGCCTGACCCCGCCGGCCCGCCCCGCCTCGACGATCAGCCGGGCGTCCTTCTCGGCCGTCGTCACCCCGAACTGGGCCGGGGACAGCCGGTCTTCGAGGATGAGGGCCGACTTGGCGTGCAGGTAGCCCATGTCGAGCGGCCCGCCGGCGATCAGCGCGAAGAAGTCCTGCGGGTCGACGCCCAGTGTCTGGGCGAGGGAGAGGACCTCGCCGGTGGCGGCGGTGGCGGCCAGGACCCAGCTGTTGGCGACGAGCTTGAGCCGGGTCGCCGCGCCCGGCTCCTCGCCGGTCCACACGGTCCGGGCGCCCACGGCGTCGAACACCGGGGCGACGGCGGTGCGGTGTGATACAGCACCGGCCGCCAGCACCGTGAGCTGCCCCGCTTCGGCCGGCTGCCGGGTGCCGAGGACCGGTGCGTCGAAGAACACCAGGCCGTGGTCGCGCGCGAAGTCCGCCAGCTCCGCCACCGAGTCGAGTCCGGCGGTGGTCGACTGCGCCCACAGTGTCCCCTCCCCCAGCCCCGGTGCTGCATCACGCATCACGTCCAGCACCGCGCCGCCGTCGTACAGCATGGTTACGACGGCGTCGGCGCCGCGTACCGCCTCGGCCGGGGAGTCCACGACGGTCACCCCGTCGCCGGCCAGCGGTTCGGCCTTGGCCCGGGTGCGGTTCCAGGCACGGACGGTGTGTCCGGCGCGGGCGAGGTTGCGGGCCATCGCGGCGCCCATGATGCCGGTGCCGAGAACGGTCACGGTGAGTTGCTCGGGCATGACGTCAGCTCCTGATACGGCGGGGATGTCCAGGTCATCCTCCCCACTGACACGCGTACCGCGCGAATCCGGACGGTCCCGCCCGCTCCGTGGTGGGCCACGTCAGACCGCCGAGCCCTTTAATTGACCAATCGTTCTCGAAAGACTTAGCCTCTCCGTATGGCAAGGACCAAGGAATTCGACCCGGACGCCGTCTTGCAGGCCGCCCTGGAGCTCTTCTGGCGGCGCGGCTACGAGGCGACCTCGATGGCCGACCTCGTCGAACATCTCGGCATCGCCCGCGCCAGCATCTACGCCACCTTCGGCAGCAAACACGACCTGTACCTGAAGGCTCTCGACCGGTACGGCGAACTCAACGCCCCCGTCCTGGTACGGGAGTTGTCCGCGCCGGGTCCCGCGCTGCCCGGCGTGCGGGCCGTCGTGCGGCGGTTCGCCTCCGAGGCCACGGCTGAGCCCAGCCGCGCCTGCGGCTGCTTCGTCGTCAACACCGCCGTCGAACTCGCCCCGCACGACCCCGACGCCGCCCGCCGCGTCGACCTCGGCTGGGAGCACCTGGAGACGCTGCTGCACTCCGCGCTCGTACGGGCCCAGGCACAGGGCGAGTTGGCGCCGGGCCGTGATCCGCGCGCGCTCGCCCGCATGCTGCTGGTCCTGCTCCAGGGCCTGCGCGTGGTCGGCAAGGCGTCGGCCGACCCGACGGCCCGGGTGCGGGACGCGGCGGAGCAGGCACTGACCCTGCTCGACTGAGCCCGTCACGGATTCCTCTTCGCCTTCCCCTGTCCTAATTAAAGACCCAACGGTCTCGAAAGGATCGTCATGTCCGCACAGCGTTTCACCGGTCGTACCGCGCTCATCACCGGTGCCGGTTCCGGAATCGGCAGGGCCCTCGCGCTCGCGTTCGCCGCCGAGGGCGCGAACGTCGTGGTCGCCGGGCGTACCCGGTCCGCCCTGGAGGAGACGGTCGCGCTGGTCGAGGAGGCTGGCGGAGTCGCGGTCGCGCGAGTCGCCGACGTGACGGACGCGGCCGGTGTCGACGCGCTGGTGCGAGGTGCCGTCGAGCGGTTCGGGTCGCTGGACGTCGCGGTGAACAACGCGGGCATCATCCGCGCCGGACGCTCGCTCGCCGACACCGATCCGGCGGACTGGCAGGCGGTGATGGACACCAACCTGACCGGCCTCTTCCTCGCCCTGCGCGCCGAGATACGGCAGATGCGGGCCCAGCCGGGCGGCGGCACGATCGTCAACGTCGCCTCCAACCTCGGGGCGCACGCGCAGAAACCGGGCGTGACGGCCTACTCCGCGAGCAAGGCCGCCGTCGCCTCGCTCACCCGGGGCGCCGCCCTGGAGCACATCGGGGACGGTGTCCGCATCAACTCCGTGAGCCCTGGGGTGACTCGGACCGCCATGTCCTTGCTGCCGGGTGAGTCGGAGGAGGGTCGAGCGGCGCGGATGAAGGAGCAGTCACCGCTCGGCCGGGCCGTCACGACCGCTGAAGTCGCCCGCGCCGTCCTGTACTTGGCGTCGGACGACGCGGCTCCCGTGGTCGGCGCGGATCTGGTGATCGACGGCGGCACGACGCTCTGACCGAGGCCGAGAGGCGGCACCGGCACCAAAGCGGGACCGAAACTCAAGCCCGGGAGCCCGCGATCCGTTCGCGCCCTGAGCCGGTCACTCTCTCACCCCCGCTCACCCCCCGCCTCCCGCCGCCCCCCTCACCCGCTCAACGCCCCCAACGGATCATCCAGCACCGGCTGCCACGCCAACTCCGCCGCCCCCACAAGGCTGTTGTGGTCCAGCGAGCAGGCGAGGATCGGGACGCTCCCGCTCCGCCCCCACAGGCTGCGATCGGCGACGACGGCGCGCAGGCGTTCGGGGTCGGCGTCGAAGAGGGTGCGGTGGAGGCCGCCGAGGATGATGCGGTCGGGGTTGAGGATGTTGACGAGGCCGGCGAGTCCCAACCCGAGCCGGTCGATGAGGGATTCGGCCGCCGTACGGACCACGGGATCGCCGTACTCCTCGCGGACCAAGCGGCTCGCCTGGTGCAACAGCGAGCCCTCGGGCCCGGGTTCACGACCGGCGGCGGTCAACAGGGCGAGCGGGTCGGCCTCGACGTCGAGGCAGCCGCGGCTGCCGCAGTAGCAGGGGCGGCCCTCGGGGTTGACGGTGAGGTGCCCGACCTCCAGGGCGAGTCCCGAACTCCCCGTGTGCAGACGGCCGTCGAGGACGAGGGCACCGCCGACACCCCGGTGTCCGGTGGCCACGCAGAGCAGGTCGCGGGCGCCCCGCCCGGCGCCGTGCCGGTGTTCGGCGAGCGCGGCGAGGTTGACGTCGTTCGCGGCGAACGCGGGCCCCTCGACGCCGACCGCGCCGATCCGCTCCGCGAAGATCTCCCGTACCGGAGCCCCCACCGGCCAGGCGAGGTGCAGGGGGTTGAGGGCGAGCCCCTCGGGTTCGGCGACGGCGGAGGGCACGGCGAGCCCGGCGCCGACGCAGCGGCGCCCGCTGGCCCGCAGCAGGTCGGCCCCCGCCTCGACGACCGCGCTGAGGATTTTCACCGGGTCCGCGTCGACGACCTCGCAGCCCGGGGTCGTCGCGACGATCCGGCCGCCCAGCGCGACCAACGCGGCCCGGAAACCGTCGGCATGGACCTGCGCGGCGAGCACCACCGGCCCGTCGTCGGCGAGTTCGAGGCGGTGCGAGGGACGGCCCTGGGAACCGGCGGCGGCCGTCGGGTGGGCGTCCACCCGGATCAGACCGAGCGCCTCCAGCTCTGCGGCGACCGCCCCCGCGGTGGCGCGCGTCACCCCGAGCTCGGCGGTGAGGACCGCGCGCGTCGGCGCCCGTCCGGTGTGCACGAGCTCCAGCGCGGGCCCGAGCGCACCGCGCCCCCGGTCCAACCGCGCCCTTGAGGTGGTCCCTTCCCCCGCCGGCCGGGGGTCCGCCTTGCCGCTCATGAGGGGGAGTCTCCCATGATCCGCTCTCCGCCGTGGCCGTGCGCGAATCCGCTGACGCGCAGCGTCACGTTCAGCCGCCCGACGAGCCCGAGCCCGGCCGGCGCCGTCCCCGGCAGCACCTTCGGTACCGCGTGATATGCCATGCGTGACACACCACCGAACACGAACAGATCCCCGCTGCGCAGCTCGACGTCCGTGTACGGCCGCCCCCGCGTCTCCGTGTTCCCGAACCGGAACACGCACCGGTCCCCCAGGCTCAGCGACACCACCGGCGCGTCCGAGCGTTCGTCGGCGTCGCGGTGCATGCCCATCCGGGCGTCCCCGTCGTAGAAGTTGACGAGCGCGATGTCGTACGCCGGGGAGGAGCCCGGTGATGTGTGACACGCCGCCGAGGAGCCCGGTGGTGTGTGATGTGCCGCCGAGGTCCCCGGTGGTATGTCATACGCCACCGCCACGGCCCGCTCCGCCAGCTCCCCCAGCCACGCGGGGAAAGGTTTCACCGGGCTGCCGTCCCCGTCGGCCGCGGTGCGGGAGTACGCGTACGGGTACCAGTGCCAGCCCAGGCAGACCTGGCGGGCGGTCATGGCGGCGCCGCCCGGTGTGCGGACGGTGCGCAGGCCGGCCGGTGGCCGGGCCCACTCCCGGCAGGCTTCGAGCAGCTCGCGCTGGGCGGCGGCGTCCAGCCAGTCGGGCACGTGCACGGCGCCCGGCGCGATCTGCGCGCGTTCCCGGGGAAACAGCTCGGCGTCCATCGGACCATCCTGCCGCACCCGGCCTGAGCTGCGGTTCGGCTAGCCTGGCTGACGATGAACGACCGTATGACGACGCCGTGGGGCGAGCTGGAGCTGAGCCGCTTCCCCGAGGACCCGCGCGACCGGCTGCGTGCCTGGGACGCCGCCGACGCGTATCTGCTGGCGCATCTGCACGAGCAGGCGGTGCCCCTGACCGGCACGGTCGTCGTGCTGGGCGACCGCTGGGGCGCGCTGGCCACCGCGCTCGCGCAGGCCGGCCCGACGCAGATCACCGACTCCTGGCTGGGTCAGGAGGCGACGCGGGCGAACCTCGCGCGGGCCGGTGTCGCGACCGGCGCCGTGCAGCTGCTGACCACGCAGGACCCGCCGCCCGCCCGGGTCGATGTCCTGCTGGTGCGCGTGCCGAAGAGCCTGGCGCTCCTGGAGGACCAGCTCCTGCGGCTCGCGCCCGCTCTCCACGCGGGCACGGTCGTCGTGGGCACCGGCATGGTCAAGGAGATCCACACCTCCACGCTCCGCCTGTTCGAGCGGATTCTCGGCCCCACCCGGACGTCCCTGGCCCGCCAGAAGGCCCGCCTGATCTTCTGCGCGCCGGACCGGGAGCTGAAGCGCCCGGCCAACCCGTGGCCGTACGGCTACACCCTCCCGGACGACGTCGGGGTCCTCTCCGGTCACCCGGTCGTCGGTCACGCGGGCGTCTTCTGCGCCGACCGCCTCGACATCGGCACGCGCTTCTTCCTCGCGCATCTGCCCGGTACGCGGGGCGTGCGCCGGGTGGTGGATCTCGGCTGCGGGAACGGCGTGGTAGGTACGGCGGTGGCGCTGGCCAACCCGGAGGCCGAGGTGCTGTTCACGGACGAGTCGTTCCAGGCGGTGGCGTCGGCGGAGGCGACCTACAAGGCCAACGGGGTGCCGGGGCACGCGGAGTTCCGGGTCGGGGACGGGCTCGCGGGGGTGCCGGACGCGAGCGTGGACGTCGTCCTCAACAACCCGCCGTTCCACTCCCACCAGGCGACGACCGACTCGACGTCGTGGCGGATGTTCAGCGGGGCACGGCGGGTGCTGCGGCCGGGCGGGGAGCTGTGGGTGGTGGGCAACCGGCATCTCGGATACCACGTCAAGCTGCGCAAGCTGTTCGGGAACAGCGAGGTCGTCGCCGGGAACCCGAAGTTCGTGGTGCTGAGGGCGGTCAGGGAGGGCTGAGGACGCGGATGATCCGGGCGGCGGTCCGGGTCATCGCCTCCCGTCCCGCGCCGAGGTACGCACGGGAGTCCACGGCGTGCGGATGCTCGGCCAGATGCACGCGAATCGCGTCGGTCAGCGCGAGGTTGAGGGCCGTGCCGACGTTCACCTTGGTGATGCCGCCCACGACGGCCGCGGTGAGTTCGCCGTCCGGGACACCTGAGGAGCCGTGCAGGACGAGCGGTACGTCGACGGCGCGGGCGAGCCGTGCCAGCAGGGCGTGGTCGAGGACGGCCGTGCGGCTGGTCATGGCGTGCGTGCTGCCGACGGCGACGGCCAGCGCGTCCACCCCGGAGTCCGCGACGAACGTCCGCGCCTCGTCGGGATCGGTACGGACCCCGGGCGCGTGCGCGCCCCGCTTCCCGCCGATCTCCCCCAACTCGGCCTCGATCCACAGCCCTTCACCGTGCGCCCAGCCGACGGCGGCCCGCGTCGCCGCCAGGTTCTCGCCGTAGGGCAGGTGCGAGGCGTCGTACATCACCGAGCTGAACCCGGCGTCGGCGGCCTGCTTCAGCAGCGTGTCGTCGCGGACGTGGTCGAGGTGCAACGCGACGGGTACGGCGGCCTGTTCGGCGACGGCGAGAGCGGCGCGGGCGAGGGGGCGGACGTCGCCCCGGCGGAACGCGACCGCGTTCTCGCTGACCTGGAGGACGACCGGCGAGCCGAGGGACTCGGCGCCCTCGACGACCGCCTCGACGTGCTCCAGGGTGATGATGTTGAACGCGGCGACCGCTCGACGGGCCGCGGCGGCTCGGGTGACGAGGTCGGCGGTGGTGGTGAGGGGCATGGGGCGACTCCTCAAGGGGTGAGGATCTGCTCAGGGGGCGGAGGTCCGCTCAGGGCGTGAGGATCACCGAGCGCGTCAGATGCCGGGGCCGGTCGGGGTCCAGCCCTCTGGCCGCCGCGACGGCCACCGCGAGCCGCTGGGCCCGGACCAGTTCGGCCAGCGGGTCCAGCTCCCCGCCCACCCACAACGCGCCCGTCCCACGCACCTGTCGGGCTAGCCCTTCGGGTGCCTGGCCGAACATCCAGGTCGCCGTCCCCGCCGTGCTGACGCTGATGGGCCCGTGCCGGTACTCCATCGCCGGGTACGCCTCGGTCCACGACAGCGACGCCTCGCGCATCTTCAGCGCCGCCTCGCTCGCGAGGCCGACGGTCCAGCCGCGCCCGAGGAACGTGAACTGGCCGCATTCCACGAGCCCTTGGGGAAGCGGCTCGGCAAGTGCCGTACGGGCGTCGGGGATCGCGGTGTCGGGGTGGAGGCCGAGGTGGGCACGCAGGAGGGTGAGGGCGGTGGTGGCGAACCGGGTCTGGACGACGGAGAGTTCGTCGGCGTGGTCGAGGACGATCACGGCGTCGGCGGCGGCCGTGACGGGGGACGACGGGTCCGCGGTGACGGCGGTCGTGCGGGTCCGGCCACGCCCTTCGCGGACCCGCCGCAGCAGCTCCAGCACCTCCGTCGTCGTACCGGAGCGGGTGAGGGCGACGACACGGTCGTAGGGGCGGTCGTGGGGGAACTCGGAGGCGGGCCAGGCGTCCGTCTCGCCGCCCCGGAGGGCCGCGGCGGCCTGCGCCATGTAGTACGAGGTGCCGCAGCCGACGATCGCGACGCGTTCGCCGGGGGCGGGCAACTCGGTGGTGTGGTGGGCGGCTTGGGACACGGCACGGGTCCAGCACTCGGGCTGGGAGTTCAGTTCGTCCTCGACGTGGGTCATGGCCCCGCCTCTCCCGGCGACGATCGTCCTCGCACGGTACGGCCGCCCGGCACACCGCTTCAAGAACGCCTCACGCCCCGGGAACGCCTCACGCCTCCGAGACCGGCGCCAGCCCCTTCGCGACCGGCCCCTTCAGGAACGCCTCACCCACCCGCTCCCCGGAAGAAGTCGAGCATCAACCGGTTCACGGCGTCCGGCCGTTCGAGATATCCGTAGTGGCCGCAGTCCTTGACCTCCCGGTACACCGCCCCGGGAATCGCGTCGGCGACCTCGCGGCTGAGCCTCGGCGGAAGGGCGAGGTCGTCGGCGAACCCGATCACCAGGCAGGGCGTCCCGATCTGCCGGTAGGCGGCCAACCTCCCCTCGGGGGCGTTGAGTTCGAGCTGGACCCGGCTGCCGGGCCCGGTGTCCTCGCGGGCGAACTCGAAGAGGTCCAGCCAGTCCTGGAGGCGCTGTTCGTCGCCGAGGGTGGCCGGCGAGAGGTTGCGCAGGGCGCGGTTCCAGGCGGTGTAGGCGGCGGGGAGCGTCAACCCGCCCGCGTGCAGGGCGCGTTCGGCGTCGATGGCGGCCCGGCGGTAGGCGTCGGTGCGGCCGTGGGTGGCCATCAGGACGCCCTGGCTGACCAACTCGGGCCGGGCGAGCATGAGTTCCTGGACGACGTACGCACCCAGGGAGGTGCCGACGACCCGGCAGGGGCCGAGGCCGAGCTGTTCGATGAGGCCGGCCGTGTCGGCGACCATGTCGTCGATGGTGAACCCCTGCGGGCTCGGGTCGCTCGGCGGGATGCCCCGGTTGGTGAAGGTGATGACGCGGTGCCCGGCCGCCTTCAGCGCGGGGACCTGGTGGAGGTGCCAGACGCGCCCGGCGGCGCCTCGGCCCATCACCAGGACGACGGGGTCGCCGCTGCCCTCGTCGTCGTACTGGAGCCGGATTCCGCCGGTCCGCAGGTCAGGCATGGTCCTCCTTCGCGGTGCACGTGCTCCCGCACAGTCAACCAGCTCGCCTGCGGGCCGGGGCCGGGGACCGGCACGGGAGAGCCGGTCCCCGGCGGGCGGTTCACCAGGTGTGCGCCACGTCGATCACGACCTTGTCCGTCAACTGCTGGACGCGGAACGGCAGTCGGGCCCGGACACCGAGCCCCATCAGGGTCTCGCCCTCGAAGCTGCTGGCGAAGCGGGTGTCGCGGAAGGTGGTGTAGCCGCTGACGTCGACCCCGGGGAGGGGCTGGCGGGCACGGCCGGGGTAGGTGGGCGTGCCCGTCTCGTAGTCGTAGGACGGCGCCACCAGGCGGATCGAGAGGATCGCGCCGCCGGAGACCGGGATGAGGTCGCCGGTGCCGTCCTGGTAGAGGGCGTCGACGTAGCCGACGCGGTAGCCGACGCCGGTGCCGCCGCCCGGGACGTCGAAGACGATCCGGTCGTAGCAGTCGTGCCGGCCCGTGCGGGCGTCGGTCAGCGGCTTGTACTTCGTCGAGGAGACGTTCTTGTCGAGGCTCCCCCAGCCGGTGGGACAGGCGGTGATGCCCTGCCCCTCGGCCGCGGTCGCGGTGGTCGCCGCGGTGCCGAGTGCCGTGACGGCGAGAGCCAGAGCGGCAACTGCCGCTGCTGTGCGTCGCATTGCTTCCCCCAGTGCGGGTGGTGTGACAGTGACGCGACGTAAGACGTCACAGCCCCGCGAAAGGTTGGGTTCACGAACGGGGCCCGTGCACACGGCACTTCGCGCACGGGCCCCGTCAACCGCTACTCCGCGTGGGCGAGTTCGATGTCGTGGCCGTCGAGGTCACCGGCGAGGCTGACGCCCGTCGCGCGGGGCGGGTAGCCGGTCGCGATGACGGTGTACTGCCCGCTGTCGAGGTCGGAGAAGGCGTACGCGCCGTCCGTGCCGGTCGTGGTCGTGGCGACGACGTTCCCGGCGGCGTCCACGAGGGTCACCCGGGCGTCGCCCAGCGGGAACCCGGCGCCGCGCACGATCCCCCGCACGTGCGCGCCGGGCTGGAGCTCGGCCTCGATGCGGGTGACGCCGGTCCCGGCGATCTGGACGGGGAGCGCGAGGGGCCGGTGCTTGGGCGAGCTGACGGCGACCGTCACCGCGCCCGGCACCAGTTCGGCGAGCGCGAACTCCCCGAGCCCGTCGGTGCGCGTGGTCGCGAGGACGTCCCCGCGGACGTCGGTCACGATCACGACCGCCCCCGCGACCGGCGCCCCGCCGTCCGCGGCGCGCACGACCCCGGCGAGCCCGCTGGTGCCGGTCAGGAGGATGTCGTACGACACGGGCGTCGCGCCGGCGACGACGGTGGTCGCCTGCGGCTGGAGTCCGTCGGCGGCGGCGAGGAGGACGTACGTGCCCTCGCCGGGCGCCTGGACCTCGTAGGTGCCGTCGGCGTCCGCGACCGCGCGGCCCAACTGGCGTCCGTCCAGGGAGATCAGCGTCACGGCGGCGCCGGGGACGGGGACGTTCTCGGTGCCGCGCACCTGGCCGCGCACCGGACGTCCGGTGCCGCCCGGGACGCCGTCGCCGAGGTTCGGGACGGTCGCGACGAGTTCGGCGACGGCGCGGGAGAGGGGAACAGCCACCGCGGCGCCGACGGCGCGGGCGTCGGGGGTCGTCACGGCCCGCGGACCGGCGCCCGCGGATGCCGGTGCGTCCGCTCCGTACGACTCCGGTGCGTCCGCCCCGTACGACTCGGGTGCGGATGCACGTGCATCCGGCGCACCCGCCGCCACCCCGATACCAGTATCCGCCGCCGCACCACCCCCGGCCCCAGCCCCAGCCCCGTCCCCGGCCCCGGCCACCTCCCCCACCGTCCGCCTCCGCGGAATGAACGCCGCGACCCCGAACGCGAGCACCGCGGCCCCCGCCCCCACCCCCATGACCACCTTGAACCCGTTCTCCGACGGCAGCGCCACCCCGTGGAACCCGGTCGTCATCTGCGCGAGGATCACCCCGGCGACGGCGCTGGCGGTCGACGTCCCGATGGACCGCATCAGGGTGTTGAGGCTGTTCGCGGCGGCGGTCTCGCCCGGCTCCACCGCCCCCATGATCAGCGCGGGCATCGCCCCGTAGGCGAACCCGATACCGGCGCCGACGACGCAGGACACCACGACGAGCTGCCACACCTCGGACATCATGACGACGCCGAGCCCGTACCCGGCGGCGACGATCACCGCCCCGATCATGAGCGTGACCTTGGCGCCCCACTTCTTGGATATGAGCGCCGACACGGGGGCCATGGCCATCATCACGAGCCCGGTCGGCGCCATGACGAGCCCCGCGTCGAGGAGCGACTTGCCGAGCCCGTACCCGGTGGCCTCGGGGAGCTGGAGGAGCTGCGGGAGGACCAGGGACATCGCGAACATGGAGAACCCGAAGGCCATGGACGCGAGGTTGGTGACGAGGACCTGGCGGCGGGCGGTGGTGCGCAGGTCGACCAGCGGTTCGGAGACGCGCAGTTCGAAGAGGCCCCACCCGACGAGGACCACGACGGCGGTGGCGAACAGCCCGAGCGTCGTCCCGCTGGTCCAGCCCCAGTCGGCGCCCTTGGAGATGCCGAGCAGCAGGCAGATCAGCCCGACGGCCATCCCGACGGCGCCGGGCAGGTCGAAGCGCCCGCCGGTCCGGACGCGTGACTCGGGCACGAACACCGGTACCAGTACCAGCGCGACGACGCCGAGCGCGGCGGACGTCCAGAACAGCAGGTGCCAGTCGAAGTGGTCGGCGATGAGCGCGGCGGCGGGCAGTCCGAGGGCGCCGCCGATGCCGAGGGAGGCGCTCATGAGGGCGGTCGCGGAGCCGAGCCGTTCGGCGGGGAGTTCGTCGCGCATGATGCTGATGCCGAGGGGGATGACGCCGGAGGCGAGTCCCTGGAGGGCGCGGCCGACGATCATCGGGGCGAGCTGGTCGCTCAGCGCGGCGACGACCGAGCCGACGACCAGCGTGAGGAGGCTGACGAGCAGCATCCGCCGCTTACCGTACATGTCGCCGAGGCGGCCCATCACGGGGGTGGCGACGGCCGCCGCGAGGAGGGTCGCGGTGACCGCCCAAGTGGCGTCCGAGGCCGAGGCGTTCAGGAGTTTCGGCAGTTCGGGAACGATCGGGATGACCAGCGTCTGCATGAGTGAGACGACGATCCCGCCGAAGGCGAGGACCGCGACGACGAGATTCGCCCGGGGCGCTGGTTCCACCCCCGCCGCCACGGATCGGGGTTGTGCGTGGGACATGGTCGGGCCTCCGTGGGGGATGTCGGGCCGGTTCGCCGTCGACGAATGTACGCCTGATTGATTGACTTAAGCAACCAGAGAGTGGGGGGATTTTGTGGGGAAATAAGCCGGGCGTGCGCTCCGCGTTCGGAGCACACGCCCGGCCGGTCGGATCAGCGCGTCAGAGCGACTTCTCCAGCCGCTCCGCCACCACCCGGACGAACTTCCCGGGCTCCTTCGGCCGCCCGCCCTCGGCGAGGACGGCCAGCCCGTACAGCAGCTCGGCGGTCTCGACGAGCCCTTCGCGCCGCGCCTCCTCCTGGTACGCCCGGTTCAGCCCCTGCACCAGCGCGTGCCCGGCGTTGAGTTCGAGGATGCGCTTGGCGGCGGGGATCTCCTGGCCCATGGCGCGGAACATGTTCTGGAGCGCCGGTGTGACGTCGCCGTCGTCGGAGACGACGCACGCCGGGGAGACGGTGAGCCGGGCGGAGAGGCGGACGTCCTTGACCTCGTCGGTGAGCCGCTCCTTCATCCAGTCGAGCAGCCCGGCGTACTCCTCGGCCTGTTTCTCCCGTTCCGCGCCGGCCTGTTCGCCGTCGTTCGCGTCGAGGTCGATCTCGCCCTTGGCGACGGACCGCAGGCTCTTGCCCTCGAACTCGGGGACGGCGTCGACCCACACCTCGTCAACTGCGTCGGTGAGCAGCAGGACTTCGATGCCGCGTGCCGAGAACGCCTCCATCTGCGGGGAGTTCTCGATGCTCTCGCGGGACTCGCCGGTCAGGTAGTAGATGGCCTCCTGGCCGTCCTTCATCCGCGAGACGTACTCCTGAAGCGTCGTCAGCTCACCGGACTCCGCAGGGGAGTTGGTGCTCTCGAAGGAGCAGACCCCCAGCAGCGCGTCCTTGTTGTCGGTGTCGCTGAGAAGCCCTTCCTTCAGGACGGCCCCGAACTCCCGCCAGAACGTGGCGTACTTGTCGGCCGCGTTGGTCCGCATCTCCTTGACGGAGGAGAGGAGCTTCTTCGCGAGCCGCCGCTGGATCATCAGGATGTGGCGGTCCTGCTGGAGGATCTCGCGGGAGACGTTCAGCGAGAGGTCGGCCGCGTCGACGACACCCTTGACGAACCGCAGGTACGGCGGGAGCAGCGCCTCGCAGTCGTCCATGATCAGGACGCGCTTGACGTAGAGCTGGAGGCCGCGGCGGTAGTCGCGGGTGAACAGGTCGTGCGGCGCGTGCTCGGGCAGGAAGAGCAACGCCTGGTACTCGAAGGTGCCTTCGGCCTGGAGGCGGATGGTCTCCAGGGGGGCGCGCCAGTCGTGGCTGACGTGCTTGTACAGCTCGTGGTACTCGTCGTCGGTGACCTCGTCGCGCGAGCGCGCCCACAGGGCCTTCATCGAGTTGAGCGGCTCCGCCTCGGCGTCGAGGCGGATCGGCCAGGTGATGAAGTCGGAGTACTTCTTGACAATCTGCCGGACGGTCCAGTCGGCCGTGTAGTCGTGCAACTGGTTGTCGGGGTCGGCCTCTTTGAGGTGCAGCGTGACGGCCGTGCCCTGCGGGGCGTCGTCGACGCGCTCCAGGGTGTACGTCCCCTCGCCGCGCGACGACCAGCGGGTCCCGGCGCTCTCGCCGGCCCGGCGGGTGAGCAGCGTCATCTCGTCGGCGACCATGAACCCGGAGTAGAAGCCGATGCCGAACTGCCCGATGAGGCCCTCGACCTGCCCCTCGGACTCCGCCGACGCCTCCGACTCCTTCAACTCCTTGAGGAACGCGGCGGTTCCGGAGTTCGCGATGGTGCCGATGAGCCTGCCGACCTCGTCGTACGACATGCCGATGCCGTTGTCGCGGACGGTGAGCGTACGGGCGTCCTTGTCCAGCTCGATCCCGATGTGCAGGTCGGAGACGTCCGCGTCGAGGCTGTCGTCCCGGAGCTTGTCGAGGCGCAGCTTGTCGAGCGCGTCGGAGGCGTTGGAGACGAGTTCCCTGAGGAACACGTCCTTGTTCGAGTAGACCGAGTGGATCATCAACTGGAGAAGCTGACGCGCCTCTACCTGGAACTCAAACGTTTCGGTCGCCATGTCGAGCGTGTCCTCCCACGTACCGTGCCCACCGGTTCACACAAAGCGAGAGCAACTCTAAAACACCAAGTGAGGGCCGCATCACAGGCTTCCGGCCGACCTGGGCCGGGAGTGACCGGAGACACCCTTGCCCCGGGTGCGGGTCACTCCTAGCCTGAGTTTGTGCCGCTGATAAACAAACTCCGCTCGCGCAGCGTCGCGCCGAGCAGCGACCTGCGCCTGCTGCGGGCCGTCCTGACCGCGTTCTTCGCCGTGGACGGCTTCATGTTCGCCGGCTGGGTCGTCCGCATCCCCGACATCAAGCAGCAGACCGGCGCCTCGGCCTCCGCCCTCGGGCTGGCGCTGCTGTGCGTCTCGGCCGGGGCGGTCGTCACCATGCTCTTCACGGGACGGCTCTGCCAGCGCTACGGCAGCCATCTCGTCACGGTCGTCTGCGCGGTCCTCCTCTCCCTGTCGATCACCCTGCCCCCGCACGCCCACTCGGTCCCGGCCCTGGGCGCCGTCCTGCTGCTGTTCGGCGCGGCCTACGGCGGCATCAACGTGGCCTTCAACAGCGCCGCCGTGGACCTCGTCACCGTCCTGCGCCGGCCGATCATGCCCAGTTTCCACGCCGCGTTCAGCCTCGGCGGCATGCTCGGGGCGGGCCTGGGCGCCCTCGTCGCGGGCGTCCTCTCCCCCGCCTGGCACCTACTCCTGCTCGGCGTCATCGGCCTCCTGGTGACGGCCGTCGCGGGCCGCATGCTCCTGCGCCTGCCACCCGCACGTGCAGCCGCACAGGAGCCGTCCGCACGTGCGACCGCACAGGAGGACACCGGAGCCGTACGACCGTCCCGGCCCGCGAAAACCACCCCCCGCACCCGGCGTCTCGTGATCGTCTTCGGTCTGATCGCCGGCTGCACGGCCTACGGCGAGGGCGCCCTCGCCGACTGGGGCGCCCTGCACCTGCGCGAGGACCTGGACGTCTCCGTCGGGGCCGCGGCCGTCGGGTACTCGTGTTTCGCGCTGGCCATGACGGTCGGCCGACTCTCGGGGACGACGCTCCTGGAGCGGCTCGGGCGCAGCCGTACCGTCGTCGCGGGCGGGACGGTCGCGGCGGCCGGAATGCTGCTGGGCGCGCTGGCCCCGGCGTTCTGGGCGGCGCTGATCGGTTTCGCGGTGGCGGGCCTCGGGCTCGCGAACCTCTTCCCGGTGGCCGTCGAGCGGGCGGGCGCGCTGGCCGGGCCGCACGGCGTCGCCGTCGCCTCCACCCTCGGCTACGGCGGCATGCTGCTCGGGCCGCCCGCGATCGGCTTCATGGCCGACTGGTTCTCGCTGCCCACCGCCCTCACCAGCGTCGCCGTCCTCGCGGCACTGGCCGCGCTGATCGGGGCGGCGACCGGGCGCGCTGAGCACCGTACGGCGGCCTGAGGCGCGGCAGTCCGGCGCGCGGAACACCCTGCGGCGGCCCGAGCGACCACACTCGTGCACATGCAGACGACCGAGTTCATTCACGCCCTCGACCGTGAGGGCCTCGCCCTGGCCGCCGCCGCCGAGACGGCCGGAGTCGACAGCACCGTACCGACCTGTCCCGGGTGGCGGGTGCGGGAACTGGTGGAGCACACGGGGGCCGTGCACCGCTGGGCGCGCGCGTACGTCACCGAGGGGTTCGCCGCACGACGGCCGCTCCCCGAGGTGCCCCGGCTCGACGGGCCGGAGCTGCTGGAGTGGTTCCGCGACGGACACCGCCTGCTCGTCGCCGCCCTCACCGACGCCCCGCCGGACGTCGACTGCTTCGCCTTCCTGCCCGCCCCCTCCCCGCTCGCCTTCTGGGCCCGCCGCCAGGCCCACGAGACGGCCGTGCACCGCTACGACGCCGAGTCCGCCACCGGCGCCCAACCCGCCCCGGTCACCGCCGAGTTCGCGGTGGACGGCATCGACGAGATCCTGCGCGGCTTCCACGCCCGCGAGAGGAGCCGCGTCCGCACCGAGCCGCCCCGCGTGCTGCGCGTGCACGCGACAGCCTCAAACGACTCGGGCGACGCGGTGTGGACCGTACGTCTCTCCGCCGGTCCCCCGGTAACAGAACGCGCCGACACCGCCGAACCCGACTGCGAACTCTCCGGTCCCGCACCCGAGTTGTACCTCGCCCTGTGGAACCGGCAGCCGTTCCCCGAGGTGCGCGGGGACGCGGCGCTCGCCGCGCTGTGGACGGAGCGCTCGGCCGTCTGACCCTGTGCCAGACTGGGCCGTATGACGGGGTACGGGGGGCGCCGGACGCAGGCCGACCGGGACGCGATCACGGTGGAGATCGGGTACGCGCTGTTCAGCGCGGTGTTCGCGGCGGCGGTCGTGTTCGGGGCGGTGGCCGGCCCGGCGCTGCTCTTCGACCTGCCGGGGCTCGCGGAGAGCGTCCTCCTCAAGGCGGGGATCGTGCTGCTGCCGGTGGTGTTCATGGCCCGGGTGATCAGCGTCCTGCTGCGGCTGCGGACGGCGGATCAGCCCGGCCGACCCGGCCCGCGTCACCTCGACCGCCCCGGCCTCGATCAGCCCAGCCACCCCGGCCGCACCAGCCCCGACTCGTAGGCCAGCACGACGAGTTGGGCGCGGTCGCGGGCGCCGAGCTTCACCATCGTGCGGCTGACGTGGGTCTTCGCGGTGAGGGGGCTGACGACGAGGCGGCGGGCGATCTCCTCGTTCGACAGGCCGATCCCGACCAGCGCCATCACCTCCCGCTCCCGTTCGGTGAGCGGCGCGAGGGCGTCGGCGCCGGAGGGCTGCTTGGAGCGGGCCGCGAACTCGGCGATGAGCCGCCGGGTCACGCCGGGCGAGAGCAGGGCGTCCCCGGCGACCACCGCCCTCACGGCGCGCAGGAGTTCCTCCGGTTCGGTGTCCTTGACGAGGAAGCCCGAGGCGCCGGAGCGGATCGCCTCGAAGACGTACTCGTCGAGTTCGAAGGTGGTGAGGACGACCACCCTGACGTCCTGGAGAGCCGGGTCCCCGGTGATCCGGCGGGTCGCGGCGAGGCCGTCCAGCAGGGGCATCCGGATGTCCATCAGGACGACGTCCGGCGCCGCCTCCCGCACGGCGCGCACGGCCTCCTCCCCGTCCGCCGCCTCACCGACCACCTCGATGTCGGCCTGCGCGTCGAGCAGGGCGCGGAAACCGGCGCGGACGAGCGACTGGTCGTCGGCGAGCAGTACGCGGATCACTGGTGTTCCTCCTTGGGGGGTTCCGGAGCCTTGGGGGGTTCCGGAGCCTTGGAGCGCCTCGGAGCCTCGGGGGTTTCCGCCGCGGGCGTCCGGGGAAGCGGCGCGGCAGGCGTCGTACGGGGCCCTCCCGGGCGTGTCCCCCGTACCGGCAGCTTCGCCGTCACCCGGAACCCGCCGTCGTCCCGGGTGCCCGCCTCGATGCTGCCACCGAGGGCCGCCGCGCGTTCGCGCATTCCGGCGAGTCCGTTGCCGCTGCCGCCCGCGTCCGCGCCGGTGGCCGGCCCGTCGTCGTCCACGACGAGCCGCAGCGCGCCCCCCTTGTCCGCCGTGCCGAGCCGCACGCGCGCGTGGCGCGAGCCGGAGTGGCGGACGACGTTGGTGAGGGCCTCCTGGACGATGCGGAAGGCGGCGAGGTCGGTGCCCGGGGGGAGGCGGGGCGGGGTGCCGTCGACCTGGACGGCCAGTCCCGCGCGGGCGGCCTGTTCGACGAGTTCGGGGAGGCGGCCGAGGCCGGGGGCCGGGGTGCGCGGGGCGGCTCCGGGGGCGCGGAGGGTGTCCAGGACCTGGCGGACCTCGCCGAGGGCCTCCTTGCTGGCCGCCTTGATGGTGGTCAGGGCCGTGCGTGCCTGTCCCGGGTCGGTGTCGAGGAGGGCGAGTCCGACGCCCGCCTGGACGTTGATGACGGAGAGGCTGTGCGCGAGGACGTCGTGCAGTTCGCGGGCGATCCGCAGGCGTTCCTCGTCGGCGCGGCGCCGGGTCGCCTCGGCCTGTTCGGCGCGCCGGCGTGCCCACTGTTCGCGTCGCGCGGAGGCCAGTTCGGAGACGGTCACGACCACCGCGGCCCAGGCGGCGACGGCGAGTTCCTGTCCCAGGGGCGCGGCGCCGTCGCCGCCCGGGGGCAGCCACCGGTACAGCCACTGGGCGATCAGCAGGTGGACGGCCCACAGCGCGCCGACGGCGGCCCAGGCGGCTTTGCGGTGTCCGGTGACGACGGCGGAGAGACAGGCGAGGGCGACCGCCAGGAACACCGGTCCGTAGGGGTAGCCGCCGCCGAGGTACAGGGCCACCGCCAGCGTCGTACCCCAGACGACGGCCACCGGGTGGCGCTTGCGCCACAGGAGGAGTCCGGCGGCGACGGCGAGCAGCACGCGCGCGTAGACGTCGAGAGGGGCGCGGGTGCCCTCCTGGCCGTGGGCCGCGTAGGTGGAGCCGATCAGCACGAACGCGGTGACGAACGCGGTGGACCGCCAGGGCCACCGGTCGCCGTCCTCCCAGGTCCGTGCCCACTGCGGCGGTCCGCCTCTGCGCCGTTCGTCCATACCGGCCACGCTAGACGGCACGGCCCCGGCCGCACGTCCGCCGGGCGGAGCGGGCCGGGGTACTTCCCGGGGAGTACGCGGCTCTCCCGGTCGGCTACCGCCCCGGGAAGAAGTCGGCGCTCTGGACGTACTCCATGGCCGCGGTGAACACCGGGTCGTCCAGCCGGCGTTCGAGTTCCTCCGCGGTCACGTCCTCCACGCGCGTGTGAATCCAGTACAGGTTGCCGAGGGGGTCGCGGACGCGGCCGACGCGGTCGCCGAAGGAGAGGTGGGTGACCTCGGTGACGGAGGTGGCGCCGGCCTCGACGGCGCGGCGGTGGACGGCGTCGGCGTCGTCGACGTAGAGGCGCAGGAAGCCGGGGGTGGGCGGCCATCCGGGAGGGGCGTCGAAGGCCATGACGACCGAGTCGCCGATCCGGACCTCCGCGTGGTCGACGGCTCCGCGGGCGCCGACGAGGCAGGACAGTTCCTCGGCGCCGAACGCCTCCTTGAGGAAGGCGATCAGCCGCACGGTGTCGGGGGAGATGATCCACGGCGTCACGGTCGTGTAGCCCTGGGGGACGGGCATGGGTGCCTCCTTGTGGTCGGTTCGGCGGCCACGCTAGGCATCCACTAGGCCAGTTCCCGTCCCACTAGGCCGACCCCGCGCGCGAGGCGGGTGACGGCCTCCCGGAAGAACGGGTCGCGGTCCTCGACGACGCGGTGGAACTGGCCGAAGAGCTCGAAGCCGACGAGGCCGTACAGCTGGGCCCAGGCGGCCACGAGAGCGGCTGCGACGCCCGGGGGGAGGTCGGGGGCCAGGTCGGCGGCGATGCGCTCCGCCTCGGGGCGCAGGGCGGGCGGGAGGGGCGGTTCGGTGAGGGCGCCCGCGTGGTGGGCGTCGCGGGTGAGGGCGATGAGGAGGAGGCCGACGCGGGCGGCGGCGGGGACGGTGGAGTCGGGGGCGCGGTAGCCGGGCACGGGCGAGCCGTAGATCAGCGCGTACTCGTGGGGCCGCGCGAGCGCCCACGCGCGTACGGCCTCGCAGACGGCGACCCAGCGGCGTACGACGTCGTCCTGGGCGACCTCGGCGTGGGCCTTCTCGGCGGCCTCGCCGAGGCTGTCGTAGGCGTCGATGATGAGGGCCGTGAGGAGGTCGTCGCGGCTCGGGAAGTAGCGGTAGAGGGCCGAGGAGACCATGCCGAGCGCGCGGGCGACGGCGCGCAGGGAGAGCTGGGCGGCACCCCCGGCGGCGAGCTGCCGGCGGGCCTCCTCCTTGATGGCGGCGGTCACTTCGACCCGGGCGCGGGCGCGGGCCCCTGGGGAGACGTTGCGGCTCATGCGGGTCAGTCTTCCACCAAAACGGAGCGGTGCACACATTGGAGAACGCCGAACAAAAGAGAGAGCACCGCTCTTGCAATGGGCGCACGCCTCGTGCAGACTCGGAGACACGAACCGAGAGCACTGCTCTCTGAAACCCGGGAGTCACCATGTCGCAGCCGTACTACCTCAAGGGCAGCCCGCTGAACGTCCGCTTCAACAACGTCGTCGGCTGGCTCGCCCGGCACGGCTTCAGCCTCGCGGGCACCGCCGAACTGTCCGTGAAGGGGCGCAAGAGCGGGCAGATGCAGCGCGTGCCGGTCAACCCCCACACGCACGAGGGCGGTCAGTACCTGGTCTCCGCGCGGGGCCACTCGCAGTGGGTGCGCAACATGCGCGCGGCGGGCGGCGGCGAGCTGCGCGTCGGCCGCAAGGTGCGCGAGTTCACGGCCGTGGAGGTGCCCGACGCGGAGAAGCCCGAGGTCCTGCGGAGCTACCTGAAGAAGTGGGGCTGGGAGGTCAACCAGTACTTCCAGGGGGTGACGGCGAAGTCGTCGGACGAGGAGATCGCCGCCGCCGCGGGCGACCACCCCGTCTTCCGGATCACCGTCAGGGGGTGACCTCCTCGTCGGTCTCCTCCGGCTCCGCCGCCTTCGGCCGCGGCTCCACCCCGGTCAGCACGCGCTGCGCGAGCGGATGCGTACGGATCAGCTCGCCCAGGGTCGTCTTGCCGCGGGTGATCTCCGCGAACGCGCGCCAGGCGGGACGGAAGCCGGTGAGAGCGGCGTGGAACAGGCCCGGACGGCGCTCGAAGGCGGCCAGCATGCGCTTGCCGACGCTCATCTCGACGCCGAGGCCCGCCTTGATCGCGAACGCGTAGTTGAGGGCCTGCCGGCGCGTGTCCACCGCGTCGTGCGCCTCCGCGATGCGCACCGCCCACTCCCCCGCGAGCCGCCCCGAGCGCAGCGCGAAGGAGATGCCCTCCCGGGTCCACGGCTCCAGCAGGCCGGCCGCGTCGCCGCAGACCAGCACGCGCCCGCGCGACAGGGGCGAGTCGTCCGCGCGGCAGCGCGTCAGATGGCCCGAGGAGACGCTCGGCTCGAACCCGGCGAGACCGAGCCGCCCGATGAAGTCCTCCAGATACCGCTTGGTCGCGGCGCCCTCCCCGCGCGCGGAGATCACGCCGACCGTCAGGGTGTCGCCCTTGGGGAAGACCCAGCCGTAACTGCCCGGCATCGGGCCCCAGTCGATGAGGACGCGGCCCTTCCAGTCCTCGGCGACCGTCTCCGGCACCGGGATCTCCGCCTCCAGACCGAGGTCCACCTGGTCGAGCTTCACGCCGACGTGCGCCCCTATGCGGCTGGCGCTGCCGTCGGCGCCGACCACCGCGCGCGCCAGGAGCGTCTCGCCGCCCTGGAGGACGACGGCGACGCTGCGCCGGTCCGGGACGGCCGAGCCGTGCTGCTCGACACGTGACACCGTCACGCCCGTGCGCAGCTCGGCGCCCGCCTTCTGGGCGTGCTCCACCAACTGCTGGTCGAACTCGGGGCGGTTGATGAGCCCGAACAGCATCTGGCGCGAGCGGCGCGTGCGCGTGAAGCGGCCGTTGTTGGAGAACGTGACCGCGTGCACCCGGTCCTTGAAGGGGAGCTCGAAGCCGGGCGGCAGCGAGTCCCGGGAGGGGCCGATGATGCCGCCGCCGCACGTCTTGTAGCGGGGCAGTTCGGCCTTCTCCAACAGCAGCACGCGCCGCCCGGTGACGGCCGCCGCGTACGCGGCCGAGGCGCCCGCGGGCCCCGCGCCCACCACGACGACGTCCCACACCCGACGCGCGTCCTCGGTCTCGCTCACGTCGTCCGCCGAAGAGTTCTCGCTGCTCACGATGGTCTGCTGCTCCCGATCCGGCCGCCTGTCGCACCTGTCCACCCGCATCCTACGGCGGAGATCACCGAGGCCCTCCGGTGAGGCCCGGCGGGCCCGAGCGCGTACGCTCGCTGCGAGATCCCCCGCCGTACGGACCCGTACGGACGTGTGCTCACCCCGTACAACGTCGCACCCACGAGGAGCGTGCCCATGTCGTCGAAATCGGTCGCCGAGACCGTCGCCTCCCTGATGCCCAGGGCGAAGGCGGAGCTGGCCGAGCTGGTGGCCTTCCGGTCCGTGGCCGACTTCGAGCAGTTCCCGCGCGCGGAGAGCGAGGCCGCCGCGGCGTGGATCACCGGCGCGCTCACCGCGGAGGGCTTCCAGGACGTCGCCGTCCTCGACACCCCGGACGGCACCCAGTCCGTCTACGGCTTCCTGCCGGGCCCGGAAGGCGCGCGGACGGTCCTGCTGTACGCCCACTACGACGTGCAGCCCCCGCTGGACGAGGCCGCCTGGACGAGCCCGCCCTTCGAGCTGACCGAGCGCGACGGGCGCTGGTACGCGCGCGGGTCCGCCGACTGCAAGGGCGGGCTGATCATGCACCTGCTCGCGCTGCGCGCCCTCAAGGCGAACGGCGGCGTCCCGGTGCACGTCAAGATCATCGTGGAGGGCTCGGAGGAGCAGGGCACCGGCGGTCTGGAGCGGTACGCCGAGGCCCACCCGGAGCTGCTGACCGCCGACACGATCGTCATCGGGGACGCCGGGAACTTCCGGGTCGGGCTGCCGACGGTCACCGCGACCCTGCGGGGCATGACGATGCTCCGGGTGAGCGTGCGCGCCCTCGAAGGCAACCTGCACTCCGGCCAGTTCGGCGGCGCCGCCCCGGACGCCCTCGCCGCGCTGATCCGGGTCCTGGACTCGCTGCGCGCCGAGGACGGGTCGACGACCGTCGCCGGGCTGACGTCCGACGCGCGCTGGGAGGGCCTCCAGTACGACGAGGCGCAGTTCCGGCAGGACGCCAAGGTGCTCGACGGCGTCGAGCTGATCGGCTCCGGGACGGTCGCGGACCGCATCTGGGCGCGTCCCGCCGTCACCGTCCTCGGCATCGACAGCCCGCCGGTCGTCGGCGCCACCCCCTCCGTGCAGGCGTACGCCCGCGCGCTGGTGAGCCTGCGCGTCCCGCCGGGCACGGACGCCGCCGAGGCGACCAAGCTGCTGCGCGCCCACCTGGAGGCGCACACCCCCTGGCACGCGCGCGTGGAGGTCGAACAGGTCGGCCAGGGCCAGCCGTTCAGCGCCGACACCACGAGCCCCGCGTACACGGCGATGGCCGACGCCATGGCCGTCGCCTACCCCGGCCAGGAGATGCAGTACGCCGGCCAGGGCGGCTCGATCCCGCTGTGCAACACCCTCTCCGCGCTCTACCCGCGCGCGGAGATCCTCCTCATCGGCCTCAGCGAGCCGGAGGCGCAGATCCACGCGGTCGACGAGAGCGTGTCCCCGCAGGAGCTGGAGCGGCTGTCGGTGGCGGAGGCTCTGTTCTTGCGGAACTACGCGGCGAGTTGATCGACTGGCGCGTATGCGCCTCACCGTCCACGCCGCCGTGTCGGCCGCCCTCGCCCGCCTCGACGACGCGCGGCTCACCGCCCTCCTCGACGCGGGCGAGCCGCTCGGCACCGGCGTGGGCGGCAGCACCGCGCGCGTGACGGTCGCCGGTCACCCGGTGTTCGTGAAACGCCTCCCGCTGACCGGCGCCGAACGCGACCGCTCGACAGCGGACGTCTTCGGCCTCCCGCCCGCCTGCCACTACGGCATCGGCGCCGTCCCCAGCCCCGGGTTCGGCGTCTGGCGGGAGCTGTCGGTGCACGAGACGACCACCCGGTGGGCCCTCTCCGGCCGCTTCCCGGGCTTCCCCCTGCTGCACCACGCGCGCGTACTGCCCGTCCCCGCCCCGGTGGACTCCCCCGACGCCGACCGGGCGGTCGCCTACTGGGGACCGGCCGTCCGCCCCCGGATCGAGGCCCTCGGTACGGCCCCGGCGAGCCTGACGCTGTTCCTGGAACACTTCCCGGCCACGCTGCACGACTGGCTGCGCGCCCACGTCCACGGACCCCGTCCGGACGAGGCGTGCGCCTGGGCGGAGCGCGAACTGACGGCCCTGACCGGCTTCCTGGGCACCACGGGCCTCGTCCACTTCGACGCCCATTTCCGCAACATCCTCACCGACGGCCGCCGCCTCCACCTCACCGACCACGGACTGGCGCTCTCCACCGGCTTCGCCCTCTCCCCGGCGGAACGCGCCTTCCACACCGCCCACCGCGCCTACGACGACGCCTACACGCGCGCGTACCTGGCCCGTTGGCTGGTCACCGAGTTCCACGGCCGCGCCGACCGCCTGGCACGCCTGCACGCGTACGCGCGGGGCGAACGCCCGGAGGGCATGCCGGACGGCGCGGCGGCGGTGGTCCGGCGGCACGCGGCCGTGGGGGCGGTCATGGACGCGTTCGAGTCACGGCTCGGGCAGGACCCGTCGGCCGTCTTCCCGGCGGACGCGGTACGCCGGCTGTACGCCGCCGAGAGCGCCTGACCGGCCGGCCGCGCAAGGCCCCTGAGGGCCGCTCAGCAGCCCTCTCCGGCCACGGGGACGCCCGACTCCAGGTAGATCGCCGCGCCCCGCTCCCGGGCCCGCAGAGCCCAGCGCAGGCGTTCGAAGCGGTCGGGAGGGAGGAGGCCGACGGCCTCGTCCTCGGTGACGAAGCGCCAGGCGCGCAGTTCGGGGCCGGGGAGGGAGAGTCCGGCGACCGCGGCGGCGTCGAGGCGTCCACCGTCGAAGAGAAAACGCAGACCGCCGTAGCGGGGGCGGCGCGGCGGCTCCCAGTCGACGACGAGGAGCCCGGGAAGCTCCGTGAGCCGGACGCCGGTCTCCTCCTCGACCTCGCGGACACCGGCGCGCGCGGGCGCCTCACCGGGCTCGACGACACCGCCGGGGAACTCCCAGCCGGGCTTGTAGGTCGGGTCGACGAGCAGGACACGGTCGTCCTCGTCGAAGAGCAGCACGCCCGAGGCGAGCGTCTCCGCCGTCGGCTCGGGGGTCTGGACGATGTCGCACACCGGGACGGTGCCGGTGCCGACGGCCTCCGCTATCCGCAGGGCCGCCTCGTACGGCGTGAGGGCGCCGGAGTCGATGAGATGCGCGTCGGCCGTCAGCCAGGCGGCGAGCGCGGCCCGGTACGGCTCGATGTGGTCGTACGACCACTGCCGGACCCGTATCTCGCCGTCCGGGAGGTCCGGCGGGATCGGGCGGTTGGCTATCCGCTCACGCAGGATCGTTTCAGCCGGGGCGAGAAGCACGTGTCGTACCGGTATGCGGCGAGCGGCGAGCCCGCCGAAGATCTCGTCGCGGTACTCCTGGCGCAGCAGCGTCATCGGCACGACCAGCGTGCCGCCGACCTCGCCGAGCAGCGCGGCGGCCGTGTCGATCACGAGCCGGCGCCAGATCGGGAGGTCCTGGAAGTCGCCGACCTCGGCGAGGTGCTTGGCCGGAAGAAGCTGGGTGAGCGCCCCGCCGACGAACTCCGGGTCGAAGAGCGTGCTGTTCGGGATCAGATCGTTCAGTTCCCGTGCGGTGGTCGTCTTCCCCGCACCGAACGCGCCGTTGATCCAGACGACGGTCACGTTTCCCCCTCTTCCGTAGGCCCCCTGAGGCTTGCCCGCTCCACCCTGCCACGGAAACCAGTTCCCGTTGAGGACCAGGTGAAAGCACCGGGGCGCCGGCCCCTCAAGGACCGGCGCCCCGCGCCCCGCGACGGTTCGCGTCAACCGTTCTGCCCGAGGGCGTTGTCGTCGACGGCCAGGCTGTCGTCGGCCACCGTGTGGTCGAGGCTGCTGAGCGTGTTCCCCAGGTCGAACCCCCCGGGCTGGTCGTGGTCCGCGCCGTGCGACGGCGTGATCGCCGCGACGACGAATCCGGTGGCGAGGGAGGCGATGGCCAGCATGCTGCGCTTCTTCATGCCCACTCCAACGCCGGCGCCGGGGCGGAGGTCACGCACGGGGTGCGGGGAGGGGGCCGGGCGCGCACGCACGCGTGGCGGACCGGCTGCTCGACGAGGGCGCCGGATTCGTCGACCGCAGGCGCGCACGCACGCGTGGCGGACCGGTTCGTACGGGGCGTTCACGCGCGCGTGCCGGGCAGGGCGATCCGTGCCCGGCACGCCGTACGCGCGCGTGCCTCACACCCCCGCGGCAGCCGCCCCCTCCTGCCGCACCAGTGCCGCGGCAGCCGCCCCGACCAGTCCCGCGTCCGTGCCCATCTGGGCCGGGACGATGGTGAGGCCCTGGACGAAGGACAGGGTGGCGTAGTCGGCGAGATGGCGGCGCAGCGGGCCGAAGAGGACGTCGCCGGCCTTCCCCACGCCCCCGCCGATCACGACGATGTCGATCTCGACGAGTGTCGCGGTCGCCGCGATGCCCGCCGCGAGGGCCTGGGCGGCGCGGTCGAACGACGCGAGGGCCGCCGGGTCACCCGCGCGCGCGGCGGCGGCGACCGCGGCGGCGGTGGCGTCGCCGTCGGGACCGGGGCGCCAGCCGTTGTCGAGGGCGCGCCGGGCGATGTTGGGCCCGCTGGCGATGCGCTCCACGCAGCCGCGCGCGCCGCAGGGGCAGGGGTCGCCGTCGAGGTCGACGGAGATGTGCCCGATGTGACCGGCGTTCCCGGTCGGCCCGGGGTGCAGCCGGCCGTTCAGCACGAGCCCGCCGCCGACGCCGGTCGAGACGACCATGCACAGCGCGTTGTCGTGCCCCCGCGCGGCGCCCTGCCAGTGCTCGGCGGCCGTGATCGCCACGCCGTCGCCGATCAGCTCGACCGGCAGCTCACCGGTGACCCCGCGGACCCGCGCGACGAGCGGGAACCCGCGCCAGCCGGGCACGTTGACCGGACTGACCGTCCCCGCGGAGGCGTCCACGGGGCCCGCGCTGCCGATGCCGACACTGTGGACGCGGTCCCACAGCGGCGACGACGTCAGCTCCCCGAGCACGCCCTCCACGGCACCCATCACGGTCTCGCCGTCCTCCCGCGCGGGAGTCGGCCGCTGCGCGCGGACCAGGATCGTGCCGTCGCCGTCCACCAGGGCTCCGGCGATCTTGGTGCCGCCGATGTCGAGCGCGGCCACGAGGTCGGTGTGCATCAAAGTCTCGGTTCTCCCCAGTCGACCGTCGAAAAAACGCCGGCCGGTCCAGCTGTGGGGGACGCGGACCGGAGAAGGCGATGGACAGTGTCTCCCGCATCTGACAACGTTGTCCAGGCTCTATGCTCGACGCCACATCCTCATACAACCCCAGGGATCGCGCGACCCCCGCAAACCCGGACATCGCCGTATCCCCGAGGCCGACAGGAACAGGACCCCGCATCGTGCCAGAGACGCCCCGACGCGCCACCCCCCTGACCACCGCCCGCTACGGCAACCGTCCCACCATGAAGGACGTCGCCGCGCGCGCGGGAGTCGGCCTCAAGACCGTCTCCCGCGTGGTCAACGGCGAGCCCGGCGTCACCCCCGAGACCGAGCGGCGCGTCCAGGAGGCCATCGAGGCGCTCGGCTTCCGCCGCAACGACAGCGCGCGGGTCCTGCGCAAGGGGCGGACGGCGAGCATCGGGCTGGTCCTGGAGGACCTCGCGGACCCGTTCTACGGCCCGCTGAGCCGCGCGGTCGAGGAGGTCGCCCGCTCGCACGGCGCCCTGCTGATCAACGGCTCCAGCGCCGAGGACCCCGACCGGGAGCAGGAACTGGCGCTGGCGCTGTGCGCGCGGCGGGTGGACGGGCTCGTGGTGATCCCGGCCGGTGACGACCACCGGTATCTGGAGCCGGAGATCAAGGCGGGCGTCGCGACGGTGTTCGTGGACCGGCCGGCCGGGCGGATCGACGCCGACTGCGTCCTGTCCGACAACTTCGGCGGGGCCCGGGAGGGTGTCACCCACCTCGTCTCGCACGGGCACCGGCGTATCGGGTTCATCGGTGACATGCCCCGCATCCACACGGCCGCCGAGCGGCTGCGCGGTTACCGGGCCGCCCTGGAGGACGCCGGGATAGCCGCCGAGGACGCGTGGATGTCCCTCGGTGTCACCAGTCCCGAGCGGGTGCGCCGCGCGGCCGAGGAGATGCTGTCCGGGCCCTCGCCGGTCACCGCGATCTTCGCCGGCAACAACCGGGTGACGGTCACCGTCATCCGCGTCCTCGCCGAACACGCCCGCCGCGTCGCCCTCGTCGGCTTCGACGACCTCGAACTCGCCGACCTCCTCCAGCCCGGCGTCACCGTCGTCTCCCAGGACGCCGCGATCATCGGCCGCACCGCCGCGGAACGCCTCTTCCAACAACTCGAAGGCACCCACATCGCCCCCGAACGCATCGTCCTGCCGACCCGGCTGATCACCCGGGGGTCGGGGGAACTGGGGCCGGCGGACTGAGGGGGTGCGCCCCCGGCGTGCGGGGGCGTCGTCGGCGGATGAGCTGGAGACCCTGGTTCCGATGTACTGGGGCATCTGATAGTGCTGATCCCCGAGGTGGGGCGGGTGGTGCTGGAGTGGACGGGCATCGGGGAGGCACGGCTGCTGGACGCGGTGGGGTCGGCGCGTTCCCCGCAAGCCGGCGCACTTGCGGCGGCTGACCCGTTCGGTGGTCTGCCTGCCGGTCACCCACCTGAAGCGCCTGGGAGGGTCCGAGTGGCCGTCGTGAGCCGTGAGCGGTGGCTGACGGTCGCGTACCTCACGGTGCCGACCGTGCCGGGCAGTCTTCCGGCCTGGAGGACCGCGGACGGCGGCGGGTGATCCCGGTTCCAGCGATGCCGCGGTCGGTCCGTCCCGACTCGCCGACCAGTCGACAATCCGCTGGTCGCACTCCCCCGGCTCCACACCGGCGAACGCTTCCGCCGACGCGACCGGACGATCCTCGATGCGCTGTGCCGTCCACAGGGTCGACTCGATCGGACCGCAGGGATGTGCAGCGGAACATCTCGCGTGTGATGTCCTACCGCCCCACCCCGCCCCCAGTCCGGTATGACACATCACATGCCACCACCCCCCACCCTCACCTCCCTCGGCCTGGCCCGAGCCCCCCGTGACCACCCCCTCACCTACCCCGGCCCCTGGCCCGCCGCCTCCGCTCTCCTCCAAGGGGACCGCCTCCTCCCCCTGGACCGTCTGACCCACCCCGGCCGCACTCCGGTCCTGGCCGTCGGGTCGAACGCGTGCCCCGGGCAGCTCCGGCACAAGATGGACGAGTTCGGGATCGCCTCGCCCATCCCGATGACGAAGGCACGCGTCGCGGGTCTCGAGGTCGGCGTCTCGGCGCATGTGAGCCGGCTGGGGTACATCTCCGCGTCGCCGGTCGACGCCCCGGGCGCGGTAAGGGAGTTGTTCGTCATCTGGCTGGACGACGAGCAGCTGAGGGTCGTCGACGCCAGTGAGGGGGCGGACTCGCCCGAGGGGAACTACGCCCGAGTGCCGCTCCCCGGACCGGAGTTCAGGGTGGAGCTGGAGAACGGCCACGTCCTGCCGGGGACCTACGCCTACGTGAACCGGCACGGAGTCCTGCACGACGGCACGGGCGCCCCGCGCCGCCACCTCGACCAGCGCACCCTGATCACCGAACTCCTCAAGAAATCGGCGGAGTTGAGGCGCCTGTTCGGCGGCACCCCGGAGGAGTTCTGCGCGCGGGCCCGAGCGGACGCGGACCTGTGCGAGCGGGGCACCCGGCTGCTGAGGGAGGAGAAACTGGTCACGGCGTCCGGGCTGGAACACCTGTACGCCCCGAGGAGGCGCGGCCGAAACGCTACGCCGCAGGTCAGATCGGCGGGGCCACCGAGCTAGGGTCGAAGACACGGCGTCGCGTGCCGGTCACCGTCCCGGTGCGGCATGGAGGCGCCCGTGAGATTGCCTGACGGAGGCATTCCACATATGTCGGTAGAACTGAACCACACCATCGTGCACTCCCTGGACCAGGAGAAGTCCGCGCACTTCCTCGCGGACATCCTCGGGCTGAAGGTCGGCCCGCAGCTCGGCCCGTTCCTCCCCGTCGGCACCGCGAACGGTGTGACGCTGGACTTCCTGACCGTACCGGCGGAGTCCATCACCATGCAGCACTACGCCTTCCTCATCTCCGACGAGGAGTTCGACGCGGCCTTCGCCCGGATCGAGGAGGCGGGGATCGAGTACTTCGACGATCCGCACGCGAGGCGGTCGGGCCGGATCAACCACTACTACGGCGGCCGTGGCCTGTACTTCATGGACCCGTCCGGTCACGCGATGGAGATCATCACCCGCCCGTACAGCAACGAGGAGTAGCCCTCGGCGGCGTGCGGCACCACCGGCCGGTCCCTCGGGCCGGCCGGTCCCGCCGCCCGGGGGCCACGGCACGTGAACAAGCCGAGTTCCGGCGCCACTTCAGCACCACCGCCCCCTCCCGGGGCCACCGGCCGGCCCCTCACCCCGCCTTCCGCCGCCCCGCGAACCCCTCCAGCTCCCCGCGCGTGAGCCCGCTCGCCTCCGCCACCTCCTCCGCGTCCAGCGCCCCGCAGTCCAGTCCGCGCAGCAGGTATCCTCCGAGCGCCTTGGCGGTGGCCGGTTCGTCCATGACGTCCCCGGTGGTGCGGCTGGCGTAGCGGGAGAGGCGGGCGGCGGCCTGGGCGAACCCCTCGCGGTAGAAGGCGAAAACCGCGGCGTACCGGGTGGGGAGGTGGCCGGGGTGCATGTCCCAGCCCTGGTAGTAGGCGCGGGCGAGGGCGCGCCGGGTCAGCCCGTAGTGCAGGCGCCAGGCGGCGTGGACCTGCTCGGTGGGGCCGACCGGCAGGACGTTCGTGGAGCCGTCGCAGACGCGTACGCCGGTGCCCGCGGCGGCGACCTGCATGACGGCCTTGGCGTGGTCGGCGACGGGGTGGTCGCTGGCCTGGTGGGCGGCGGAGACGCCGAGGGAGGCGCTGTAGTCGAAGGTGCCGTAGTGCAGGCCGGTGGCGCGGCCCTCGGCGGCGTCGATCATGCGGGCGACGGTCGCGGTGCCGTCGGCGGCGAGGACGGCCTGGCTGGTCTCGATCTGGATCTCGAAGCCGATCCGCCCGGTTTCGAGGCCGCGCGCCCTCTCGAACGCCTCCAGGAGCCGGACCATGGCGGTGACCTGCTCGGGGTAGGTCACCTTGGGGAGGGTGAGGGTGAGCCCCTCGGGCAGTCCGCCCGCTTCGACGAGGCCGCTGAGGTAGATGTCGAGGGTGCGGATGCCCCGGTCGCGGACGGCGGCCTCCATGCACTTCATGCGGATGCCGGTGTACGGCACGGCGGTGCCGTCCCGGTGCGCCGCGGCGACGAGGCGGGCCGCCCGCGCGGCGTGCCGGTCCTCCTCGGCGTCGGGGCGGGGGCCGTAGCCGTCCTCGAAGTCGATCCGCAGGTCTTCCACCGGTTCGCGCTCCAGCTTGGCGCGCACGCGTGCGTGGACGGCTTCGGCGAGGTCGTCGGCGAGGCCCAGTACGGCGGCGAAGGAGGCGGCGTCCGGGGCGTGTTCGTCGAGGGCGGCGAGCGCGCGGTCGCCCCAGGTGCGGACCGTGTCGGCGGCGAAGGCGTCACCGGGGACGTAGACGGTGTGGACGGGCTGGCGGGTGCCGGGGTCGCCGGGGTAGCGGCGGGCCAGTTCCTCGTCGACCGGGGCGAGGCGGGCGCCGATCTCCTCGCCGACGGCGCGCCCCAGGCTCGTCACGACCGGCTCCTGCTGCCCTTGCCCCATCCCGCACCCTCCTGTTTTCCGCTCTACGGAATCAACACTCCAGCGACGGAAGCCAACAACGGATCTTCCCGCAGGTCAACACCCCGTCCACGGAGCGGCCCGCCCCGCCGCGGACCACCTCGTACCCCTTCATCGTTCCTACCCCCTCCAGCGGTTCACCCCCACTGATCCTCTTCTTCACCGGGACCCTCTTTCGCCCGGCGGTTCGCGCCCTCATCCTGATCCCCAAGGGGAGGGGGCGCACATGACGGGCACCACCGGAGTGACGCGGCGCACGGGGTTACGGACCGCGGTGGCGGCGGCCGTGGCCGTCCCGCTGCTGGGCACGGTCGGGGCCTCGCAGGCCCACGTCGACCGCGCCGGCTCTCCCGGACCGTCCGTGCGGCCCCGGCCCGTGCAGCCCGCTCCCCCGCTGAAGGTCATGACCTTCAACCTCCGTTTCGCCAGCACCCGAGAGCCCAACAGCTGGGCCGCGCGCCGCCCCGTGACCCGGGAACTCCTCCTGCGGGCGGCCCCGTCCGTCGTCGGCACCCAGGAGGGCGTGGACGGGCAGATCCTGGACATCGCCGCCGACCTCGGACCGCGGTACGCGTGGATCGGTACGGGACTCGAGGGCCGTACCGAGGACGAGTCGCTGGCCGTCTACTACGACACCGCGCGCCTGCGGCCCGTCTCGCACGGCACGTACGCCCTCTCCGACACGCCGGACGACCTGACGTCGAACACCTGGGGCGCGGCGTTCGTCCGGATGTGCACCTGGGTGCGGTTCCGGGACCGACTGGGTCCCGGCCGGGAGTTCTACGTCCTGAACACGCACCTGGACCACCGCAGCCAGTACGCACGCGCGCGTGCCGCGTCCCTGATCGCCGACCGCATGGCCGCGCTCCGCCTCCCCGCGCTGCTGATCGGGGACTTCAACGCCGCGGCCCACCAGAACGAGGTGTACGACACCCTGGTGGACGGCGGGCTCGTCGACACGTGGGACAGCGCCCTCACGCGCGGGCCGTCGTTCGGGACGTTCCACAACTACCGGGGGCTCGTGGCGGACGGCCGGCGCATCGACTGGGTGCTGGCCACCCCGGGGATACGCGCCCGCCGGGCCTGGGTGGACACGTACACGCGCGGGGGCCAGTACCCGAGCGACCACCTCCCGGTGTGCGCGGACGTGGATCTGGCGTAGGCCCCGGAAGGCAAGGAGGCCCCGCGACCGGGAACGCCGGTCACGGGGCCTCGCGAGTACCGCTCGGGGATCAGCCCTTGCGGGTGTTGATCTCCTCGGTGAGCTGCGGGACGACGTCGAAGAGGTCGCCGACGACGCCGTAGTCGACGAGGTCGAAGATCGGGGCCTCGGGGTCCTTGTTGACCGCGACGATCGTCTTGGACGTCTGCATGCCCGCGCGGTGCTGGATCGCGCCGGAGATGCCGTTGGCGATGTAGAGCTGCGGCGAGACGGACTTGCCGGTCTGGCCGACCTGGTTGGTGTGCGGGTACCAGCCGGCGTCGACGGCCGCGCGGGAGGCGCCGACGGCCGCGCCGAGGGAGTCCGCGAGGGCCTCGATGATCGCGAAGTTCTCGGAGCCGTTGACGCCACGGCCGCCGGAGACGACGATCGCGGCCTCGGTCAGCTCCGGACGGCCGGTCGACTCGCGCGGGGTGCGGCCGGTGACCTTCGTGCCGGTCGCGGCGGCGGAGAACGACACGTCCAGGGCCTCGACGGCGCCGGCGGCCGGGGCGGCCTCGACGGCGGCGGAGTTGGGCTTGACGGTGATGACCGCGGTGCCCTTGACGGCGCGGGACCTGGTGGTGAAGGACGCGGCGAACACGGACTGCGTCGCCACCGGGCCCTCGTCACCGGCCTCCAGGTCGGTCGCGTCGGTGATCAGACCGGCCTCGATGCGCAGCGCGAGGCGGGCGGCGATCTCCTTGCCCTCGGCGGAGGAGGAGACCAGCACGGCGGCCGGGGAGACGGCGGCGTGGGCGGCCTGGAGGGCGTCGACCTTGGGGACGACGAGGTAGTCGGCGTACTCGGACGCGTCGTGCGTCAGGACGCGGACCGCGCCGTGCTCGGCGAGGACGGCGGCCGTGTCGGCGGCACCGGCGCCCAGCGCGACGGCGACGGGCTCGCCGATGCGGCGCGCGAGCGTCAGCAGCTCAAGGGTGGGCTTGCGGACGGCGCCGTCCGCGTGGTCGACGTAGACGAGGACTTCAGCCATGGGAATGCTCTCCTGCGAAACGAAGTTGAAGGGCGGTCGGCAAGGGGCGCGGATGAACCTCCGCCCCACGCAAGGGGCCTAGATGAACTTCTGGCCCGCGAGGAACTCGGCAAGCTGCTTGCCGCCCTCGCCCTCGTCCTTGACGATCGTGCCGGCGGTGCGCGCCGGACGCGCGGTCGCGTCGTCGACCTTGGTCCAGGCGCCGTCCAGGCCGACCTCCTCGGCCTCGATGTCGAGGTCGGACAGGTCCCAGGACTCGACCGGCTTCTTCTTGGCGGCCATGATGCCCTTGAAGGACGGGTAACGCGCCTCGCCCGACTGGTCGGTGACGGACACGACGGCCGGCAGGGACGCCTCCAGCTGCTCCGAGGCGGCGTCGCCGTCGCGGCGGCCCTTGACGACGCCGTCCTCGACCTCGACCTGGGAGAGCAGGGTGACCTGCGGGACGCCGAGGCGCTCGGCCAGCAGGGCCGGGACGACACCGCCGCCGCCGTCGGTGGAGGCCATGCCGGAGACGACCAGGTCGAAGCCGGCCTTCTCGATGGCCTTGGCGAGCACCAGGGAGGTGCCGATGACGTCGGTGCCGTGCAGGTCGTCGTCCTCGACGTGGATCGCCTTGTCGGCGCCCATGGAGAGGGCCTTGCGCAGGGCGTCCTTGGCGTCCTCGGGGCCGACCGTCAACACGGTGACCTCGACGTCGTCGTCCGAGTTCTCGGAGATCTGGAGAGCCTGTTCGACCGCGTACTCGTCGAGCTCGGAGAGCAGACCGTCCACGTCGTCACGGTCGACGGTCAGGTCATCGGCGAAGTGCCGGTCGCCGGTGGCGTCGGGCACGTACTTCACAGTGACAACGATCCTCAAGCTCACGCCGGCTCTCCTACTGCATCGTCAGTTCTCGGCTGCCTACTTACAGGCAGCATAGGCGCCTGAAGAGGCCGTTCCCGATCGGGGGCGGCCCGCCTCCGTCCGGAATATTACTCACCAGTACAACCAGTTCATGCCCGCTAAGCAAGCGCTTTGAACTGTGACCTTCGCAACGCAGCGTAACCGGAACTCGACGGTCCCGCAGGAGGGCGGGAGAGCGATCTCAGTCACGCAGCGCGTTGAACCGCCCCTGGTGGTACAGCAACGGTCGTCCCGCGCGCGTGGGGTCGCCGAGAACGACCTCCGCGAGCACGATGCGGTGGTCCCCGGCGGGCACGCGCGTGTGCACGCGGCAGACGAGCCAGGCGAGGACGTCGTCCAGCACGGGCACCCCCTCGGGGCCCTCGTGCCAGGAGGTGGGGGCGCCGAAGCGGTCGGCGCCGCTGCGGGCGAAGGTGGCGGCGAGGTCGGTCTGGTGCTCGCCGAGTATGTGCACCCCGACATGCCTGGCGCGGGACACCGCGGGCCAACTGGAGGCGCCGACACCGATACCGAAGGAGAGCAGGGCGGGCTCGGCGGAGACGGAGGTGAGGGAGGTGGCGGTGAATCCGACGGGACCGTCCTCACCGGTGGCCGTGATCACGGCCACACCGGCGGCGTGCCGGCGGAAGACGGAGCGCAGGAGGTCGGGGGAGGCGAGCTGAGCGGCGGCGAGGTCGGGCGAGGCCGTCATCGGGTTGTCCTTCGGGAAGAAGTGACGAGCTGGGTCCGGGGTGCTCAGCGGCCCGGACAGCGTGCGCTCGCGGTGCTCCGGGCCAGGTCGACGTGGACCCGTCCGTAGAGAAGGAGTTCCTCAGGCATGACGTCAGGCTGACGATAGGTGGCATGTCCAGTCAAGGGCGTTCCGGGATCTGGAAGCTGCCGCTCCGTCACACCGCCTCCCCCAGCGCGGCGATGACGTCCGCCTTGCGCGGCTGCCCGCTGGCACGCCGTACGACGTTCCCGGCGGCGTCGAGGACCAGCACCGTCGGCGTCTTGAGGATGTCGAGTTCGCGCACGAGGTCGAGGTGTTTCTCCGCGTCGATCTCTATGTGGGCGACGCCGGGGACCATTTCGGCCACTTCCCCGAGAGTGCGCCTCGTCGCCCGGCAGGGGGCGCAGAAGGCGCTGGAGAACTGGACGAGGGTGGCCCGCTCGCCGAGTTCGCCGCCGAGCCGGCCGACGTCGAGCCGTCTGCCGTCGTCGCGTCCACGCACGCGCACCCTCCCGCCGCGCCGCCTGTGCAGCACTCCGTAGGCGCTCGCCGCCGCGAGCACCGCCACGCACACCATGAGTCCGGTCATCTGCTGCTCAAGCGTTCACGAGACTGCAAACATTCCCGACTCCTCAGGGGATTTCCGGTGCGGAATGCTGGATTCATGGACATCGACGCACGCGGGCCCCGCTTCGGCGCGGCCGTCACGACCGTCGTTCTGGCGGTCGTCCTGATCACCGGCAGCGCCTGGCTCCTCGCCTGGCAGACGCTGGCGTTCGCGCTGGGCGCGGCGGGCGGAGTGGCCCGCTCGCCCTACGGCTGGGCCTTCAGGACCCTCGTACGGCCCCGGCTCGGGCCTCCGTCGGAGTTCGAGGCGCCGGAGCCGCCGAGGTTCGCGCAGGCCGTGGGGCTGCTGTTCGCGGGCGTCGGGCTGGCCGGATTCGGCCTGGGTGTGGAGTGGCTGGGACTCGCCGCCACGGGGCTCGCGTTGGCGGCGGCGTTCCTCAACGCGGCGTTCGGGTACTGCCTGGGCTGCGAGATGTACCTGCTCGTCCGGCGCGTCGCGGTCCGCGCGGAGTAAAGAAAGGATCAAAGCCCGAGGTGGATCAAGGTGTGGACGTGACGAGAATCTCCGACTCCGCCGGGAACCAGGACTGGCCCGCCGCACGTTCTTGGGGCACGATCTGCGACATGCCGTAAACCTACGGCTGCGTAACTTGCCCGCCGGGAGTTCCCCTTCCCAGGCCGAGTGAAGGAAGGGTCCGCCTCACCCATGGCAGAGCTTGTCTACCGTCCCGCAATCGGTCTCGCGCAGACCCTTTTCAAGGTCTGGGACCTCAAGATCGACCTTCGGGGCTCGGAGAACATCCCGCGGTCGGGCGGTGCTGTGCTGGTGAGCAACCACATCAGCTACCTGGACTTCATCTTCGACGGCCTGGCGGCGCTCCCGCAGAAGCGGCTGGTGCGCTTCATGGCCAAGGAGTCGGTCTTCCGGCACCGCGTCTCCGGTCCGTTGATGCGCAACATGAAGCACATCCCGGTGGACCGCAAGCAGGGCGAGGCCGCCTACCAGCACGCGCTGGCCTCCCTGCGCTCCGGTGAGATCGTCGGCGTCTTCCCCGAGGCCACCATCTCCCAGTCCTTCACCCTGAAGACGTTCAAGTCCGGCGCCGCGCGGCTCGCCCAGGAAGCGGGCGTCCCGCTGATCCCGATGGCCGTCTGGGGCACCCAGCGCCTCTGGACGAAGGGCCAGCCCCGCAACTTCAAGCGCAGCCACATCCCGATCACGATCCGCGTCGGCGAGGCCCTCGAAGCCTCCAAGGACAAGTACGCGGGCGCCATCACCCGCCAGGTCCGCGAGCGCGTCCAGGAGCTCCTGGAGGCCGCCCAGCGCGCCTACCCGGTCCGCCCCAAGAACGCGAGCGACACCTGGTGGATGCCGGCCCACCTCGGCGGCACGGCCCCGACCCCGGAGCAGCTGAAGGCAGCCGAGACCCGCTGACCCGGCCGGAACCGGAACCAGCACCGCTACCCGGGCGTCTCCCGCTCCGGGTGGCGACCGGCGCCGTCCTCCGGCGCACCCAGGGGCGGGATGAACTGGCTGGGCAAGTACTGGCTGAAGGTCTCGCTGCTGAGCATGTCGAGCCTTCTCGCCGCGGCCGTCTTCACCGCGTCCGTCGTGGCCGGTGACAACGAGTCCGACTACCAGGACCTCGCACTGTGGCTGGGCATGGCCCTGGCCGTGATGGTCGTCCTGGTCACCGCGAGCGAGACCGTCCTCAACGAACGCGAGAAGAACAAGGCGCGCAACGAGGCGGTCCGTACGGCGGCCCAGCTCCGCCTCCTCTACAACAACGTCCTCGCGCAGATGTCCGCGCCGCTCGGGCACCTCGCCAAGGAGCATGCGGACGCGTACGGCGCCACCGGGGCGACCCCTCCGACCGCGCTGACCGACGCGCAGCGCGACGACCTCAAGACGGTGCTGCGGTCGGTCCTGACCGGGGCGGTGACGCTGACGGCGCCCATCGACTCGGCGGGCCTGCCCACGGCCCGCAGCGCGTTCTACCGGTTCCAGGCCGGTACGAACCACCGGTTCACCCGCGAACCCCAGGACTGGGCCGGCCGGCCGACGCCGCCTCGCCTCATCGTCGACGGCCAGGACGGCGGCCACTTCCTGCACGGCATCCTCCAGCCGCGTACGGCCTTCCACGCGGGGACGGCCACCGGACTGGTCAGCGTCCTGCGACCGCTGAGCACCGAATACCGGTCCGTGATCGCCGTACCGGTGATCGCGGGCGACCGGGAGTTCGGCGTGCTCGCCGTCGACGCCCCCGGTGCCGGCGATCTGACCGTCGCCCATGTCCGCCTGCTCCAGTGCCTGGCCGACATACTGGGCGCGACACTGGCACTGGCCTGAGAGCGGAGGTCCGGATGGCAGCGCGGGACCGCTTCCGTCTCCGTCCTGCGCGACGTCGTCGCCAGGGCAACTCCGAGCCTGAACCGGGCTCTGTGGAACACCTGACGCAGATGCTGCGCCGCTACGAGGCGGAGACGGGCGAGGAGTTCGACGAACGGGTCGCCCAGGAGAGCGGGACGTTCGGCTGGGAGACCTTCTCGCTGATCGTCCTCCTCGTCGGCGCCCTGGTGTGCGCGCTGATCACGGCGCTCCAGGGGCTGACCTCGTGGGCGTACGGCTGTGCCGGGGGCGCGGGCGTGTTCGCGGCCGTGGTGGCGCTCAGGGCGTGGGCCGCGGCCCGCCGACGCCGTCCTCCGGCTCCTCGGGGTGACGCAACGCGGTAGGCAGCGTGCGCCACAGGGTCGTGCGGTCGGGGGCCGCTCGGAGCGCTTCCAGGACGACCGGATGGGGCTCCGCATAGAGGGTCGGGTAGTCGAACTCGCCCTCCCGGGCATCCGGTACCCAGGCCAGTCGCTCCCCCGTGAGGGAGAACTGCGCGTTCACCCCCGGCTTGTTGCCGCGGGGGTCCTGTCGGTGCCAGGCGCCCTTGAAGCGGACGGCGATCAGGCCGTGGACGACGTGCCCGGGGGTGTCGTCGGCGCGCAGGAGCTGGTAGCAGAGGGCGGTGGGGATGTCCTCGGCGCGCAGGAGGGCCGCGAGGGCGTGCGCCTTGGCGTGGCAGATGCCGGTGCGCCGCTCCAGGACGTCGGAGGCGCGCCAGGTGACACGGGGGTCCTGGGCGTCCTGGGAGTGGGGGATCTCGTCACGGACGTACTCGAACGCGGCCTGTGCATAGGCATACGAGTCGGGTACGTCTGCGGCGAGCCGGGCGGCGGTCTGCCGTACGACGGGATGGTGGTGGTCGACGACCTCGTCGGCCGCGAGGTACGCGGACAGGTCGGGGGTGTTCTGGATCAGCTCCATGCCTGTTGAGGATAGGAACTCACCTGCCCGATCGTCAATTCTTTTACGCTCACACGCATACTTATGCAGCGACAGTCGACCGGCCTCTCAGCGCGCCATCTCCTCCTTCAGCGCCGCCACGAACTCGTCCACGTCGTCCTCGGACGTGTCGAAGGAGCACATCCAGCGCACGACCCCGGCCGCCTCGTCCCAGAAGTAGAACCGGAACCTCTCCTGGAGGCGGACGCTCACGTCGTGCGGGAGGCTCGCGAAGACCCCGTTGGCCTGGACCGGGTAGAGGATCTCGACGCCGTGCACCGCGCGGACGCCCTCGGCGAGGCGCTGGGCCATCTCGTTGGCGTGCCGGGCGTTGCGCAGCCAGAGATCCTTGGCGAGCAGCGCCTCCAACTGCACGGAGACGAACCGCATCTTGGAGGCGAGCTGCATGGACAGCTTGCGCAGGTGCTTCATCTGCCGGACGGCGTCCTGATTGATCACGACGACCGCTTCGCCGAACAGCGCGCCGTTCTTCGTGCCGCCCAGGGAGAGGATGTCGACGCCGACGGCGTTGGTGAACGTCCGCATGGGGACGTCGAGGGAGGCCGCCGCGTTGGCTATCCGCGAGCCGTCGAGGTGGACGCGCATCCCGCGCGCGTGCGCGTGGTCGCAGATCGCGCGGATCTCGTCCGGCGTGTAGAGGGTGCCGAGTTCGGTGGACTGGGTGATCGAGACGACCTGCGGCATCGCGCGGTGCTCGTCCTCCCAGCCGTACGCCTGCCGGTCGATCAGCTCGGGCGTCAGCTTGCCGTCCGGGGTGGGGACGGTGAGCAGCTTCAGGCCGCCCATGCGTTCGGGCGCGCCGCCCTCGTCGACGTTGATGTGGGCGCTCTCCGCGCAGATCACGGCGCCCCAGCGGTCGGTGACGGCCTGGAGCGCGACGACGTTGGCGCCGGTGCCGTTGAAGACGGGGAACGCCTCGGCCGTGGGGCCGAAGTGGCTGCGGATCACCGACTGGAGGTGCTCGGTGTAGTCGTCCTCGCCGTAGGCGACCTGGTGGCCGCCGTTGGCGAGCGCGAGGGCGGCCATCACCTCCGGGTGGGCGCCCGCGTAGTTGTCGCTGGCGAAGCCCCGGACCTCGGGGTCGTGGTGGCGGCGGGCGTCGGTCTTCGGAGGGTTCACGGCTGCTCGGTGAGCCACAGGCGCTGTCCGTTCACTTCGGCGGCGGACCGCTCCCAGACTCCGGCGACGGCCTCGGCGAGGTCCTTGACGTCGGTGAAGCCCGCGAACCTGGCGTTGGGCCGCTCGGCGCGCATCGCGTCGTGCACGAGCGCCTTGACGACCAGGATCGCGGCGGCGGAGGTCGGGCCCTCCTCGCCGCCGGCCTTGCGGAAGTAGTCGGCGAGGGCCAGCGTCCACGCCTCGGCGGCGGCCTTGCCCGCGGCGTACGCGGCGTTGCCCGCAGTGGGGGCGCTCGCGCCGGCGGCGCTGATCAGGACGTACCGGCCCCGGTCGCTGCGCTGGAGCGCCTCGTGGAAGGCCAGGGAGGTGTGCTGCACGGTGCGGATGAGCAGCAGCTCCAGGAAGTCCCAGTCGTCGAGGCTGGTCTTGGTGAAGGTCTCGCTGCCGCGCCAGCCGCCGACGAGGTGGACGACGCCGTCGACGCGCCCGAACTCCTTCTCCGTGCGCTCGGCCCAGCTCCGGGTGGTCTCCAGGTCCAGCAGGTCGACGGTGTCGCCGACGACGGTCGCGCCGCCGTGGGCGTACCGGGCCGCGTCCACGGCCGCCGCGAGGCGTTCCGCGTCGTTGTCGGCGCCCACGACGGTCGCCCCCGCCTCGGCCAGCCGCATCACCGTCGCCTGCCCGGCGGGCCCGCCGGCACCGGCGACCACGATCACCGCACCGCTCAGCGTCCCGTTGCCCATGTTCCTCGCCTCGCTCTTGTCGTCCACGCTCTTGCCGTCCGCCGCCGCGCCACCGCTCACGCGGCCGTGCGCTCCACACTGGCGGCGGTGATCCCCTTGGAGGAGGCGATCACACTCTTCAGCTTCTTCGCCAGTGCCTCATAGAACATGCTCAGCGGAAACTCGTCCGGCAGCACGTCGTCCACCAGCCTGCGCGGCGGCTGGGAGAGGTCGAGGGCGTCGGGGCCCTTGGCCCACTTGGACGCCGGGTGCGGGGAGAGATAGCGGGCGACCAGGTCGTACCCGGCGAACCAGTGGACGAGCTTGGGGCGGTCGATGCCGTCCTTGTAGAGCTTCTCGATCTCGGCGCACAGGTCGTTGGTGACCTTCGGCGCGCGCTCCCAGTCGATGTGCAGCTTGTTGTCGGTCCAGCGGACGACGTCGTTGCGGTGCAGGTAGGCGAAGAGGAGCTGCCCGCCGAGGCCGTCGTAGTTGCGGACGCGGTCGCCGGTGACCGGGAAGCGGAACATGCGGTCGAAGAGGACCGCGTACTGCACGTCGCGGGCCTGCGGGACGCCGTCCGCGTCGAGTTTCACGGCCTCCTTGAAGGCGGTGAGGTCGCAGCGGAGTTCTTCGAGGCCGTACATCCAGAACGGCTGGCGCTGCTTGATCATGAACGGGTCGAAGGGCAGGTCGCCGTGGCTGTGGGTGCGGTCGTGGACCATGTCCCACAGGACGAACGCCTCCTCGCAGCGCTTCTGGTCGTGGACCATCGCGGCGACGTCCTCGGGCAGGTCGATGCCGAGGAGGGAGACGGCGGCGTCGGTGACGCGGCGGAAACGGGCGGCCTCGCGGTCGCAGAAGATACCGCCCCAGGAGAATCGTTCCGGCGCCTCGCGGACGGCGATGGTCTCCGGGAAGAGGACGGCCGAGTTGGTGTCGTAGCCCGGGGTGAAGTCCTCGAAGGTGATGCCGCAGAACAGCGGGTTGTCGTAGCGGGTGCGCTCCAGCTCGGCCAGCCAGTCGGGCCAGACCATGCGCAGGACGACCGCCTCGACGTTGCGGTCCGGGTTCCCGTTCTGCGTGTACATGGGGAACACGACGAGGTGCTGGAGGCCGTCGCGGCGGTCGGCGGCGGGCTGGAAGGCCAGCAGCGAGTCCAGGAAGTCGGGGACCGGGAAGCCGCCCTCCGCCCAGGCCGTGAGGTCCGCGACGAGGGCACGGTGGTAGGCCGCGTCGTGCGGCAGCAGCGGGGACAGCTCCCCGACCGCCTCGATCACCTCGCGCACGGCGCGCTCCGCCTCGGCGTGCGTCGGGGCGCCCTCGGCGTCGAAGTCGATCGAGCCGTTCGCCGACTGCCAGGGGCGGATGCGCTCCACGGCGGCCTTCAGAACCGGCCACGCGGCCTGCTCGACCACCCTGACCTCGGAAGGAAGCTCCTCCCTCGCCATCGCCCGCACAAGAATTTCCGTCATGTCCCATCCTCCACGGGAGAACCTCGCGTATGGACACCGTATGCGTATGGCATTTCCGTGAGCAAGAAGAACCTCGGGAAATTATCCTGCGCGCCCTCATGGTCACCGCATTTTTTCCTGCCGTACACGCCCGATACGGAGAGTTCCGCCGAGCGCGTGGGACCGCTCCCGGGGTCCGCGCGCGCCGGGGCGAGGCGGCGGGGAGGGGGCCGCAGGGCCTAGGCTGCGAGGCGCACTGGCGTCGACGGAGAGCGAGACGGGCCTTGGAGTTCGTGACCATGGGACATCGCGGGGTGATGGGGGTCGAGCCCGAGAACACGCTGCGGTCGTTCGTGGCGGCGCAGGCGGCGGGGCTCGACGGGATCGAGCTGGATCTGCATCTCAGCTCGGACGGCGAGCTGGTGGTGATGCACGACGCCGACGTGGACCGCACGACGGACGGCAGCGGGCCGGTCCGGGAGCACACGCTCCAGGAGCTGCGGGCGTTCGACGCGGGGCGCGGGGAGCGCGTCCCGACGTTCGAGGAGGCCCTGGACGCCGTCTCGGTGCCCCTCCAGGCGGAGATCAAGGACGCGCAGGCCGCGCAGGCGCTCGCGGAGGTCATGCTGAAGCGGGAGCTGGTGGACCGGGTCGAGGTGTCGTCGTTCCACGACCAGGCGCTCGCCGAGATCACGCGGCTCGTGCCCGGGGTGCGGACCGCGCTGATCGGCGGGCGCTACGGCGCGGACATCGCCGACCGCGCGGTGGACGTGGGAGCGCGCACACTCTGTCTCAACATCCGCCGGCTCACGCTGGAGACGGTCGAGCACGCCCGTAAGCACGATCTGCGGGTCCTCGCGTGGGTCGTCAACACGCAGGACCAGCTGCGGCTGGCGCGCGCCTTCGAGCTGGACGGGGTGACGACGGACTACCCGGAGATCAAGGGGAGTTGAGCCGAGGACGGCGTTGATCCGGTGGGCGGCTGATCGAATCGTTCAGGGTCTCGATCGGCCGGCGGGACCGGGCAGCGCCTGATCCCCGGTCAGGGCAGCGCCTTGACCAGCAGCTCGAACTCCAGACCGGCCCGGCGCGGGACGCCGAACCGCTCGTCCCCGTACGGGAACGGGCTCGTGCGGCCGGTGCGGCGGTAGCCGCGCCGCTCGTACCAGGCGATCAGCTCCTCCCGCACCGAGATCACGGTCATGTGCATCTCGGTGACGCCCCACGTCTCGCGGGCCTGCCGCTCGGCCTCCGCGATGATCAGCTTGCCGAGGCCCGCGCCCTGGAGCACGGGGCTGACCGCGAACATCCCGAAGTAGGCGTGCTCGCCCCGGTGTTCGAGCTGACAGCAGGCGACGACCGCGCCGGCCCGCTCGACGACGAGGAGCCGGCCCTCCGGTTTCGCGATGACCTCGCGCACGCCCTCGGGGTCGGTGCGCCGGCCGTCGAGTATGTCCGCCTCGGTGGTCCAGCCGACCCGGCTGGCGTCGCCCCGGTACGCCGACTCGATCAGCTTCACCAGCGCGTCGACGTCGGTGTCGGTGGCGTCGCGGTAGGTCAGGTCCGTCATGCGTGTCCGTCCTGGGGTGCTGTGGGGCTCTTGCGGCGGGGCGTCGCCGAGCCTAGCTCTCCCGTAGGGTGCGGATACATGGTGCATGTACTGAGCAGCCGTGTCCTCCTCCACCCCGCCGACCCCGAGCGCGCCCGCCGCTTCTACGGCGAACAGCTCGGCCTCGGCGTCTACCGCGAGTTCGGCACCGGGCCCGAGCGGGGGACGGTCTACTTCCTCGGCGGCGGCTTCCTGGAGATCGCGGGACGCACCGACGCTCCCCGGGACCCCGAGACCCGGCTGTGGCTACAGGTCCCGGACGTCTCCGCCGCCCACGACGAGCTGGCCGCGAAGGGCGTGCCGATCGTCCGCGAGCCGGTGAAGGAGCCCTGGGGACTGATCGAGATGTGGATCACCGATCCGGACGGGACACCGATCGTGCTGGTGGAGGTTCCGGCGGATCATCCGATTCGGTATCGGCCGGGGATCTGAGACGGGGGGACGGAGGCAGAGGGGGCTGGGAGCGGAGCGGCTGTGCGAGCGGGGCCGGGCCCCCTCATCGACGGCCGGGCGCGGGGCGGGCTTCCGGACGGCCGGGGCTCGGGTGCGTACTCCCCCACGGCGGCCGGGCCCAGGTGCGGGTGCTGTCGGCTGTCGGCTGTCGGCTGTGGGCTGCCGAGGCGCAGGGCGGAGGTCTGCTTGTGCCCCGCGAGCGGGCTGGAACCGCCCTCAGCGGCCGGGACGCGGGGGAGAGCGCCCTCCCGGGCCGCCGGAACATGGGCCCGGCTTCCCAGTCGGCGGGGCGCAGGTTTGCCCTCTCGGAGGGCCAGGGTTCAGGCTTGGCCTCCTGGGTGGCCAGGGCGGGGCCCGCTCTCGGGCGGGGGGGGCGCAGGCTCGGTTTCCCGGGTGGTCGGGTCCCGGGTCTCGGGTGGGAGGCGAGGGCTCGGCTCCCGGATGGCCCGGGTGTCGGCGAGGGCTTAGCGTGCTGGGAGGGGGTGTTTCGGGGGCTTGGGAGGAATGTGATGAAGCTCGACGCTCCCGTGCCCGGCGGGCCCTGCTGGACCGAGCTGGGGACCAGTGATCTGGAGGCGGCGAAACGGTTCTACGAGGGGCTGTTCGGCTGGCGGACGGAGACGGACTCCCGGGAGGAGGCCGGTGGCTACACGATGGCGTACCTCGGGGAGGCCGCCGTGGCCGCGTTGACGCCGCTGTACCAGCCGGAGCGGCCGGTCGCCTGGAGTGTGTCGTTCGCGGTGTCCGACGCGGACGTCAGCGCTCGTCTGCTCGGTGAGGCGGGCGGGAGGGTGCTCCTCGGGCCGATGGACGTGTTCGACCTCGGCCGGTTCGTGGTCGCCGCCGATCCGGGCGGCGCGGTCTTCCAGCTCTGGCAGGGCCGGAGCTTTCCGGGCGCCGGGGTTTTCAACGCCCCCGGCGCACTCGGCTGGGCCGAACTCCTCACCCGTGACACGACCCGCGCCGAGTCCTTCTACACGACCGTCTTCGGCTGGACCGTCCGCCCTTCCGACCGCTACCCCCAACTGGGCGTCGGCGGCGAGGACTTCGGCGGCATGCTGGCCATGGACGACCGCTTCCCGCCCGAGGTCCCCCCGCACTGGCTCCCCTACTTCGCGGTGAGCGACGTGGCCGACTCGGCCTCCGTCGCCGCGAGTTCGGGCGGTGCGACGCTGATGGCACCGATGACGGTCCCCGAAGGCCCCCGCATCGCCGTCCTCCGGGACCCGCAGGGCGGCGTGTTCGGCGTCTACGAGCCCCTGACCGACTGACGCCCCGTCAAACGAGCGGTGTCACCGTCACGTTGTCCAACACCGGCGCGTACGCGGACCGTTGCCCGTACGCGTTCCGGGACCGCCCGTCGAAATCGGGGAGTTCGTCGGCGGTGAAGGTGAGCGTGTTGGCGCCTTCCCTGAGGGTGACCGGGATCGACAGATCGTCGAAGTTGTTGAAGTGGAAGGTGGTCGGGAACAGCACACGCCGGGGCGTCTCCCCGTTGACCGACACGTCGGCGTGCCGGCACAGCGGGTCGGGGTTGTAGTGCGTCGAGGGCGCCTGCTCGCCGTTGGAGTACCGGAAGGTGAGGGCATGCCGCCCGCCGCGCTCGGCGGTGACGGTAAGCGTGAGCGCGTTCCCCGCACCCCCTCCGACCCCGTCGACCGCCTTGCCACCGGAGGCGTACGGATACGCGCCGGTGACCCGGGCGGTCCCGGTCAACTCCCCCTCCTCGGCCTGGTGGACGACGGCGGGCAGCCGCCCCTCCGATGCGCTCAACACCAGCCGGTCCACGACGAGTTCCTCCGCCCCGGCACTCACGGTCACCCGATTCACGCCACCCCCCAGAAAGACCGGTACGACGCCGTCGCGCAGCTCTCCGAGATCCTCGCCGTCGACCGCCAGCCTCCCTCCCCGGCCGCCGAGCAGCTCCACGGCGACCCCTGCCTCGCCCGCCTCCTCGGCGTGCACCCAGAAGGTGACACTCCCGCCCCGGCTCAGGACGACGGCCCCCGGACCGGAGGCGCCGGGCCTCGCGAAGTCGGTGCGGGCACCTTCGCCGAGCGCGGCGAACTCCGCCTCGTACACGGCGTGTTCGGCGCCCCGCCCGTCGCGCAGGACCAGGTCGAGACGGTCGATCACCGCGTCGCCCCTGGTGGTGCCGAGGTCGGGGTCGTGGGCGGCGAGCGTGAGGTTGTGGCGGCCGGCGGCGAGGGTGACGCGGGTGTCGGTGCGGCCCCACACGGCCCACTGGTAGCCGACGGGCAGGAGCAGTTCGCGTGCCTGTTCTCCGTCGACCCTCAAGTAGACGTTGGTGGGCCCGAGTTCACGGACCAGGTCGGCCTTGTTGTAGGAGTTCGCGTAGATCCGCACGTCGTACTCCCCGTCGACGGGCACCTCGACGTCGAAGCTCAGCACCAGATCGGAGCCGGTACGCAGGCCGCCCACGTGATATCCGCCGGAGGTGGCGAACTTCCCCACGTCGGCGGGCGATCCCTCGGGCCCGTTCCGCGTCCAGCCGTCCCCGCTGTGGCCCGCGTCCTCGGCCTCGTACGACGCACGCCAGCCGATCGACGCGGGCAGCGGCGTCGCGCCGTTGCCGCCGGGCGAGAGGGTGAGCCGGTAGGCGGACATCGCGTCGAGATCGGCCAGCGGGAGGCTCACCCGGCCGTCTGTGACGGCGAGTTCAGTGTCCAGCAGGCGCAACGGCTGCGCACTGGCGCCGAGTTGGCCCGTCCACGGGATCTCCTCCAGACGGGCGTGGACGGCTGTCCCGAAGACGGCCGGGTCGATGCCGGTGACGGCGATCTCGGCGGCCCCCTCGCCGCCGCCGAACAGCACGCGGGACTGGCGGCGTCGGCGGTCGAGGACGGCGACGCCCTGGAGGGTGTACTGGACGTCGGGGTGCGGGGCGGTGACCTGGACGGTGTCGCCGGTGAGCGTGCCGTAGGCGTGCAGCAGCCACCACTGGCCGTTGGCCCGGTTGGCGCCGACAGCCGAGTCGTTGAGGTTTCCGGCGATGTTCCAGTACGCCATGTCGGCGTCGACCTTGTAATCCTCGATCGCGGCGATCCACTGGATCATCTGGCCGGGCACGGAGAGGTGGTAGTTGTGGGCGTACTCGTTGATGTTGACGGGGAGCGGGCCGATGCCCAACTCGCGTTCGATCCGCCGGTACTTGTCGACCGCGCCGCGCACCTCGCCGGGTGAGGAGAGTTCGTGCCAGGTGATCACGTCGGGCAGGACGCCTGCGTCCCTGGCGAACTCCAGGAAGCCCCGCACCTCGTCATAGAGGAGGCAGGTGTTGGGGCCGGCGATGCGCGCCTGGGGGTCCAACTCCTTGATCAGGGCGTGGACTTCGCGCCAGGCGGTGAAGAAGGCCGCCGGGTCGGTGCGCCAGGAGACGCCGTCGTGGCTGAACTCCCCGTCGCCGAACATGTTGCCCTCGGGCTCGTTGAACGGGACGTAGACCAGGTGGGAGCGTGACTCGCCGAGGGTCAGGGCGAGTTCGACCTGCCGGCGGACGCGGTCCTTGAGGTCGGCGAGGCGTTCGGCGCCGGTCGCGCCGGGCCATTCGTAGGGGAAGCCCCGGTAGCTGTCGGGGATGTAGACGTAGATCTCCTTGCCGCCCGCCTGCACGAACGGCGGGAGGATCTCCAGGGCGTCGGCGCCGGGGTGCTGGACGCCGTCCTGGGCCTTCGTCGACACCGTGCGCAGCGCGATGCCCTCGATGAGGTTGCGGCTGGGCACGCCGTCGCCGTAGACGCCGTAGAGCGTGCCGCTCGCGCCGCCGTGGAACGGGCCGGTTGCGGCGGCCAGGTCGACGAGGAGGGTGTCGGGTGCGGGTTCGGGTGACACGGGGTTCCTCCGGGGCGGGTGCTGTCCAACGGGTGCCTCTGGCCGTCCGGCAAGCCTCGGCGTCCGACAGGTCGAACGGTGGTCGGCTTCTCGAATCGGCCTGGTCGAACGTAAGGAGAGGTGGCGGTTCACGTCAACGGGTGGACGCGACGGTTCCGCCCCGGCGCGTCGCCCACCCCCTTCACGCCCCCTCATGCACTTCTGCGCTCGCGTGCGCGCCGCCCGGCCCGGGCATCGCTCCCTTCGTACGGAACGCACGGGACGGGACACGCCAGAACGAGGGCGGCTCGGCGCGCGACAGGCCGCCTCGACAGGACACGGCACGGGGAGGTGCACGTGCACGGACCGGCTTCGCTCGGCTGGCTGTTGGTGGCGTTGTGCGCGGCGACGGGGGCGTACTGCCTGCTGCGGATGCGCAGCGCGGACGAGGAGCAGCGGCGGGCCGCCGGCGGCGAGGCGGTGATGGGGTTCGGGATGGCCGCGATGGCGGTACCGGCCGGGGTGTTCACGCCGCCGGGGTGGGCGTGGCCGGTGTATCTGACGGTGTTCGGGGCCGCGGCTGCGCATTCGCTGTGGACGATGCGATCGCTGTCGACGGCACGGGCGGGCGGGCACCATCTGCATCACCTGGTGGGGACGCTGGCGATGGTCTACATGGCGGCCGTGACGGCGCTCTCGCCGTCGCACGTGCATGCGCACGGCAGTTCGGGGGTGCCGCTGCTCACGGGCGCGCTGCTCGTCTACTTCGCGGTGTACGTCCTGACGTCGGGGGCACGGCTGGTGCCGGTGGGGGTGGACTCTGGTGCGGGCGGCGGCGGGAGCGCCTCGGGCGCCGGGTGGGGTGACCGGCCGGAGCTGGCGCGGGCGTGCCGGCTGTCGATGGGGATCGGGATGCTGGCGATGCTGATCACGATGTGAACGGTGGGGCGGGGCGAGGGGCGGGGGAGGTGTCATGTGCGACGTGTCATGTGTGACGTGTGATGCATGACCTGCGACGCGTGATGCATGGTGTGTGACGCGTGACGTGTGATGTACCACCCCCGCCACGACACACCACCCCGCACTTCAATCGTGATCTACGCCACTTCACGCTCCCTCCCCGCCCTCCCCGCTGTGTCCCACCTCATAGGCTGCTGCCCATGACGGTCCCCGCGGTCCTCCTCCTGCTCGGTTTCGTGACCGCCGTCGCGGCTCCACGGCTGCTGGCCCGGGCGGACTGGCCGGACCGGGAACCGGTGGTCGCGCTGTGGGCCTGGCAGTGTGTGGTCGCGGCGGTGCTGCTGTGCTGCGCGCTGTCGATGACGCTCAGCGCGGCGGCGGCCTGGCAGGCGGTGCGCGGTCATGTCTTCGCCCCGGCACCGCGCGCGGTCGTGGAGGCGTACGCCCTGACGACGACGGGCCCTTGGGCGGCGGCGACGGCGGTGTCGCTGGCGTGCGCCGGGCTGTGGAGCGGGGCGATGCTGGTCCGGGAGATCGTGCGCGGACGGCGCCGACGCCGGGCCCGGCGTGCGGAACTGCGGCTGCGGGTACCGCTGTTGCCGGGTGAGCGGCCGGGCGACGAGCGGCTCGTGGTGCTGGAGGGCGACCGCCCCGACGCCTGGTTCCTCCCCGGCGCGACACCCCAACTCGTCGTCACCACCGCCGCGTTGCGCCGTCTCAAGGGGCGCCAGCTGGATGCCGTGCGCGCCCACGAGCAGGGGCACGCGCAGGCGCGGCACGACTGGCTGCTGCACGCCTCGGGCGCGCTGGCGAACGGGTTTCCGCAGGTGCCGGTGTTCGCGGCGTTCCGCGACGAGATGCACCGCCTGGTCGAACTCGCCGCCGACGACATGGCGTCCCGCCGCTTCGGCCGGCTCACCACGGCGCTCGCGCTGGTCGAACTCAACGAGGACAGAGGCGTGTTCGGCCCCACCCCGACCCCGGACGCGCACCTCCCCCAGCGGGTGGACCGCCTCCTCACTCCCCCGAACCGCCTCCCCCCGTCCCACCGCCTGCGCCTCACGGCGGTCGCGACCCTCGTCCCGGTGATCCCGGTCCTCATCACCCTGGTCCCGGGCCTGCACGCACTGCGCTGACCCGGACACCGCACCCCAACACCGCGCCCCCACACCGGCACCACCACCGAAACCAGTCGGCGAACCGCCCCTCACCCACCCCCCTCACCGACCCCACGCACCCACCCGCCGACACCCCACCGCCACCTCCCCTCCCACCCCCGTTCGCCTCTCCCACCCCCCATCGGCGAGGATCGACCCATGCACCCCCCACCTCTCGCCTCCCCGCCCCGCCCCCCGACCCACCCCGCGGCCACCCGAGCCGCACTCCTCCTCGGCACCTCCTTCGCCCTGCTCCTCGCGCTGGTCTGGGCGCAGTGGACGCCGGTCATCGACGCCGACGGTGATATGTCACGCACCACACACCGCTGGGCCGTGGACTCCCCCGCGGTCACGCAGGCGTCGCGGATTCTCACGGACTGGGTGTGGGACCCGCTGACGATGCGCCTGCTGCTCGGCGCGGTGGCCGTCGGTCTCGTGGTCCGGTGGCAGGCGTGGGGCACCGCGGTGTGGCTCGCGGTGGCCTCGGCGGTGGGGACGATCGTCCAGCAGGCCCTGAAGAGCGCGGTCGGCCGGGATCGCCCGGTGTGGCCGGACCCGCTCGACTCCGCGCACTACGCGGCGTTCCCCTCGGGCCACGCCCTCACCGCGACGGTCGCGTTCGGCCTGCTGCTCTGGCTCCTGCACGTGCACGGCTGCTCGCGCGTCGTGTGGCGCACGGCGGTCGCCGTGTCCGCCGTCTCCGTCGCCGGCGTCGGCCTGACCCGGATCTGGCTGGGCGTGCACTGGCCGACGGACGTGCTCGGCGGCTGGCTGCTGGGCGCGCTGATCGTCGTCCTCGCGATCGAGGCACACCGCCGCCTGCTGTCCGGCGACCCACGCCGCTGACCCCACACCGAACACCCCGCCCACAACGCCGACCCGCCTGCCCGCCCGTACCAACGCCCCGCCCGCCCCGCCCACCTCGCCGATCCTCACAAACGAACGCGGGTATTCAGCCACTCCCGCCCCACACACCCCCCTACGCTCCCCCTCACGGCCCGGGAGATTCCCGCAGGCCGTTGCGTACAGGGGGTCAAGTGTCCGCATTCTCCAAGCCGTCCGAGCTCTCCAGACGGTCCCTTCTCGGCTATTCCGGCACGACCGCGGCGGGTGCCGTCCTCGGTACGGCGGCGGCAGCGCAGCCCGCCCAGGCCGCGACCGCGCAGGCGAGCGCGCAGGAGACGGCGTCCACCGTCGCGTTCCCGCCGGGCACCCTCTTCACCGGGGACACCAGCATCGCCGACACCGACGAGATGCTGACCCTGAAGTTCAGCGTCCACATCCAGAGCGGCAACGCCCGCGCCATCGACCCCGTCGAACTCGCGGACCTCCTCAGCGACTTCGCGGTCTCCAGGGGCTGGCCGGCGATCACGTTCTACGGCACTCCCCCGCCCGCCGCCCTCAACTGACCCCCAGGTCAAGCGCCCTGCGCCGGACACCGCCCCGGGTAGAGTCCAGCGCATGAGCGCAGTGCTGTTCGACTTCTCCGGGACCCTCTTCCGTATCGAGTCCACCGACTCCTGGCTCCGCGCCGTTCTCGACGACGCCGGACTCACGCTGTCCGACGCCGAGTTGGCCGAGTACGCGCGCGCCCTGGACGAGGTGGGCGCGCTGCCCGGCGGCAGCGGGGGCGCGCGGGTGCCGGAGGAGCTGGCGCAGGTGTGGGCGGTGCGGGACGAGAGCGCCGAGGCGCACCGGGCGGCGTACACGGGTCTGTCCCGGCTCGTCCCGCTGCCCGACCCCGCGCTCCACGACGCGCTGTACGAGCGGCACATGACGCCGGCCGCCTGGACGCCGTATCCGGACGCGGTCGAGGTGCTGGGCGCGCTGCGGGAGCGGGACGTGCGGGTGGGGGTGGTGAGCAACATCGGCTGGGATCTGCGTCCGGTGTTCCGCGCGCACGGTCTGGACCGGCTCGTCGACGCGTACATCCTGTCGTTCGAACACGGCGTGCAGAAGCCGGAGTCGAAGCTGTTCGCGATCGCCTGCGGGGCGCTGGGGGTCGATCCGCGGGCGACGGTGATGGTCGGGGACGACCGGAGGGCGGACGGCGGGGCGGCGGCGCTGGGCTGCCGGGTGCACTTCGTGGACCATCTGCCGGTGACCGAACGGCCGGACGGGCTGCGGCCGTTGCTCCAGTTCGTGGGCTGAGGCGGCTGTCGCGTCCTGGTTCGGGCGATCCCCCGCATCACCCGACCCAGGACGTGACGGCCGGTCACACCGCGTCGATTATAGTTGGCTGCCGGCCAGTCAACGCAGGAGTTACAGGATGTCCCCGCGCAGCGCATCGGTCAATGAGGAATTGCGACGGCGTTCCCGGGAACGGCTGCTGCGGGCGGCGCTGGAGCTGGTCGGGGAGCGCGGGTACGACGCGACGACGCTCGGGGACATCGCGGACCGTGCCGGATCGGCGCGCGGGCTGGTGTCGTACTACTTCCCGGGCAAGCGTCAGCTCGTGCAGTCGGCCGTGCACCGGCTGATGCACCGGACGTTGCAGGAGGCGCTGGAGTGCGCGCCGTGCACGCAGGACGGCGGGGAGCGGATGGCGCGGGCCATCGACGCGGTGCTGGGGCTGGCCCGGGACCGTACCGTGCTGATGCGCCAGCACATGGCCGGGCTGCTGGACGCGGAGGGGTTCGTGCAGTGTCCCGAGCAGCGCCGGCTGGCGGAGCTGCTGCGGGACACGGTCGTACGGCACGGCTCGCGGGACGTGGACGCCGACTACCCGATGCTGCGCGTGCAGCTCATGGGCGCCGTCTACGGGATGGTGCTGCCGAACGTGCCGCTGACGCTGGAGACGCTGCGCGCGGAGCTGTTCGCGCGGTACGGGCTGGAGTGGGCGCAGGGGTTCCCGCCGGGCACCGAGACGCCCGGCGGGTCACGCGACCCCGACCTGTCACGCTATTTCGACACGGATCACCAGCCGAAATAGTCCGGCTGTGTCTGGACGTTCAGCTCGTCGAGCCGGACCCACTTGGCCGGATCGGTGCGCCGGTCGTCGATCCGCAGGACGTCGAAGCCGTTGCTGATGTCGTTCGAGTAGATGTACCCGTTGTAGTAGTACGCGGACCACGAGCCGCCGCTGGTGAGCGTGGTGGCGTTGTCGGGGCCGCGCTCGAAGTAGGCGATCTCCCTGGGCCGGCTGGAGTCGGTGAACTCCCAGACGGAGACGCCGCCTTGGTACCACGCCTGGACCATGATGTCGCGGCCCTTGACCGGGATCAGCGAGCCGTTGTGGGCGACGCAGTTCTCGGTGCTGGCCTGGTGGCGGGGGATCTTGTAGTAGCTGCGGAAGACGAGCTTGCGCTTGTCGCCCTTGCCGACGATGTCGTAGATGCCGTCGGCGCCCCGGTTCGGGCCGATCTCCGCGTTGCAGGTGGCCGCTCCGCCGCCGCCCAACTCGTCGGTGAAGACGACCTTGTTGGCCTTCTGGTTGAAGGTCGCGGAGTGCCAGAACGCGAAGTTGACGTTGTCCTGGACCTGGTCGATGACCTTGGGGTGCTCGGGGTCCTTGATGGACAGCAGGATGCCGTCGCCCATGCACGCGCCGGCCGCGAGGTCCAGCTCGGGCAGGGCGGTGATGTCGTGGCAGCCGGTGGTCTTGGAGACTCCGGGGTTGGTGGGCGAGCCCGGGTTGCCGCCGCCGTCGGGGCCCTCGCCGGGGAACAGCACCGGGAAGCCGACGACGGCCGCCTTCTCGGGGGCGTTGCGGGGCACCTTGATGACCGAGATGCCGTCGTGCGGGGGCTGGCAGTCGGGGTAGGCGGCGTTCGGGGAGTACGAGGAGACGTAGATGTAGACGTTCCTGCGCTCGGGCACCAGGGTGTGGGTGTGCGAGCCGCAGGCGGTCTCCACGGCGGCCACGTACTTCGGGTTGCGCTTGTCGGTGATGTCGAAGATCTTCATGCCCTCCCAGGACGACTTCTCGGTCGCCGGCTGGGTGGTGCTGTTGCAACTGCTGTCGCTGCGCGAGGAGTCGGTGGACACGAACAGCAGGTTGCCGTCGACGGTGATGTCGTTCTGCGAGCCGGGGCAGAGCACCTGGGAGACGGTCCGGGGCGCCTTCGGGTTGCTGATGTCGAAGATGCGGAAGCCGTCGTAGTTGCCGGCGAAGGCGTACCTGCCCTGGAAGGCGAGGTCGGAGTTCTTGTCGAGCAGGACGTCCTTGGGGACGTTCGCCAGGTGCTTGATGTTGGCCGAGTGCACGATCTCGCCGACGCCGGGTATCTCGCCGGCGGCTATCGCCTCGGCGACGTCGGTCCGGTCGCTCTGCGACACCTTCCGCTCCGCGGTGGGTGAGTCCCCGGGGTCGGGGATCGCGAGCGCCGGGGCCGCGGTGAGCAGCGTGGCGAGCAGTCCGGTCACACCCGCCATGACTCCCAGACGTCTGCGCCGCGTTCGGGGGTCCTTCAACAGGGTCACTGTGTCCTCCCTCGTCGCCGTCCCTCTCGGAACGGTTCACGGTCTCCCGAAGTATCGTCTTAGTCATGCGCATACCAAAAGACGGCAACAAGCTCGTCACATAACTTTTCGATCAGCCGGGCACAGATCCGTGCTAGGACGTTCACAGCCGTTCCAACTCGCCCGCTTCTGGAGGTCGTTGTGCGCTTTCGCCGCGCGTCCGTGGTCACCGCCGCCCTGCTGGCGCTCGCTCTGGCCGGCTGCGACTCGGGGGCGGACGACGGGCCGAAGGGTGCGCGCGACACGGGGCCCTCGGTGCTGGTGCCGGGGAAGCCGGGCGAGGCGAACCGCACGATGTCCGCCGAGGAGGCCGCCGAGCACCGCGCCCAGGACGACACCCCGAACTCGGCGGACGTGTCGTACGCGCAGATGATGATCGTCCATCACGCCCAGGCGCTGGAGATGACCGAACTGGTGCCGGAGCGCTCGGAGTCGGCGTCCGTGAAGGGGCTCGCGGAGCGGATCTCGGCCGCGCAGAAGCCGGAGATCGAGGTCATGCGGGACTGGCTGACGTCGTACAAGAAGCCGCAGGAGCCGCAGGGTCACGCGGGGCACGAGGCGATGCCGGGGATGGCGACCGACGCCCAACTCGCCCAGTTGCGGGCGGCGAAGGGCGCGGCGTTCGACAAACTCTTCCTCACCCTGATGATCACCCACCACGAGGGGGCGATCACCATGGCGACGGACGTCAAGTCGCAGGGGAACAACATCCAGGCGGAGGAGATGGCGGACGACGTCGTCGCCCAGCAGACCAGTGAGATCGCCCGGATGCGCGGAATGCTCCGCTGAACGGCGCGCTGCGGCCGGCGTCAACCGCCTTGTTCAGCGCTTGACATGACGTGGAGTCAGGTATCCGGCGTCCCGGGCCTGCGCGATGAGCCGCAGGGAACGGCGTCTGCTGTGCCCGGTCGCGTCCATGATCGCGAGGACCGGGTCGACGCCCTCCTCCTGGGCGGCCCGGTACTCCTGGGCGACGAGCCAACGTCCCTCGGTGCCGCGCGGCCAGGCGGGCCGGGCCCGGCGCGGGCCGGGGTGCCCGGCCTCCTCGGGCTCCTCCCCGCCGCACACCTCGAACAGCGGGCCCTCGATCCAGTCGGCGAGGACGGTCAGGTCGATCAGGGACAGCGCGGGCTGGGCCCGGACGTCCTCGATGGAGACGGCGCCGTCGGACAGCACCGCCAGGACCTCGACCCACGCCCGGTCGGGGAAGGCGAGGCGAACGGTGTACCAGGCGGTCGCGCCGCCGCTCTCCCGCACTTCCCACGCGGGCCACACGGACACCTCGGCGTCCTCGGCGGGGCGATCAGAAAGATTAAGAAAAGATGCTTCTAGCACACACGCAACGTAACCGCATCATCACATTCCATACGAAAAGACACGCACACCGGTTCCGCCCGGCACCCTGTCAGCGCAGCCCGCCGGGTGTCATGCTGGAGGTTCTCCCCCGCGTGAGGAGTTCCGCCGTGCTGCGAGTCGCCGTCGTCGGTTCCGGGCCGAGCGGGGTCTACACCGCCCAGTGCCTGGTGGAGCGCGACCCCGAGGTCCGCGTGGACGTCCTGGACCGGCTGCCGTGCCCCTACGGCCTCGTCCGCTACGGCGTCGCCCCGGACCACGAGAAGATCAAGTCCCTCCAGAACAACCTGCGTACGGTCCTGGAGCACGACCGGGTCCGTTTCCTCGGGGGCGTCGAGGTCGGCCCGTCCGGTGTGACGGTCGTACGACTGCGCCGGATGTACGACGCCGTCGTGTACTGCGTCGGCGCGGCCACCGACCGCAGGCTCGGGATCGACGGCGAGGAGCTGCCGGGGAGCTGGTCGGCGACCGAGTTCGTGTCCTGGTACAGCGCGCACCCCGACGCCGTCGCCGACGGTTTCCTGACGGGCGTCCGGTCGGCCGTCGTGATCGGGGTGGGGAACGTCGCGGTGGACGTGACGCGCATCCTCGCGCGCGGCGCGGCGGAACTGAGCCCCACCGACATTCCGCAGTCGGCGCTCGACGCGCTGGCGGGCAGCGGGGTGCGGGAGGTCCACATGGTGGGCCGGCGCGGCCCTTCGCAGGCGCGGTTCACGACGAAGGAGCTGCGGGAGCTGGGCGGTCTGCCCGGGGTCGAAGTCGGGGTGGACGAGGGGGAGTTGGCGCTCGATCCGGGGTACGGCGACCCGTCCGGGCTCGCGGCGGCGCAGCGGCGGAACGTGGAGGTGCTGCGGGGGTGGGCGCGGGCCGGCGCGGGTGGTGCGGGGCGCCGGGTGCGGCTGCGGTTCTTCCTGCGGCCGGTCGCGCTCGTGCCCGACGAGCGGGGGCGGGTGGCGGCGGTGCGGTTCGAGCGGACGCGACCAGACGGGCCGGACGGGGCAGGCGGGGCGGGCGGGGTGCGGGGGACGGGTGAATTCGAGGAGATCGGGGCGGAGTTGGTGCTGCGGTCGGTCGGGTACCGGGGGGTGCCGCTGGCGGGGCTGCCGTTCGACGACGCGCTCGGCACGGTGCCGCATACGGCCGGGCGGGTGCTGCGGGACGGCGTGGTGTCGCCGGGTGAGTACGTCGCCGGGTGGATCAAGCGGGGGCCGACGGGGGTGATCGGGACGAACCGGCCGTGCGCGAAGGAGACGGCGACCTCGCTGCTGGCGGATGTGACGGCACGTCAACTGCCGGACCCGCTGCCGTTGTTGCTGGCCGGCGGGGTGGAGCCGGTCGGGTGGGAGGGGTGGCGGGCGATCGAGCGGGCGGAGGCGGCGTGGGGTGCGTCGCTGGGGCGGGGCGTGGTGAAGCTGCCGGACTGGGCGGCCCTGCGCGCGGCGGTGGCCCGCAGCGCCTGACGGTCGAGGCGTCGTAGGTCCCGGCGCACGGGATACATGGCGGCAACACCCCGGACATCAACAATCTGTTCAACCGTTTTACGGTCACGTGCTGTCGCTTTCCGTCCCCTTCCGCTCAGGAGTGCACATGACCGTCCATCCCGTAGACGAGGTGCCGCCGATACGCCACCTGGCCGCCTTCGGCCTCCAGCACGTGCTCGCGATGTACGCGGGCGCGGTGGCCGTCCCGCTGATCGTCGGCGGGGCGATGAAGCTGTCGGCGGCCGACCTGTCGTACCTGATCACCGCCGATCTGCTGGTGTGCGGGATCGCGACGCTGATCCAGTGCGTGGGGTTCTGGCGGTTCGGGGTGCGGCTGCCGATCATGCAGGGCTGTACGTTCGCGGCGGTGTCGCCGATGGTGCTGATCGGGACGACGGGTGGCGGACTGCCCGCGATCTACGGGTCGGTGATCGTGGCGGGGCTCGCGATCGTGCTGCTGGCACCGGTGTTCGGGAAGCTGCTGCGGTTCTTCCCGCCGCTGGTCACCGGGACGGTGATCCTGGTCATCGGTCTGTCGCTGCTGCCGGTCGCGGGCAACTGGGCGGCGGGCGGGGTGGGTTCGGCGGACTTCGGGGCGCCGAAGAACATCGGGCTCGCCGCGTTCGTCCTCGCCGTCGTGCTCGCCGTGCAGCGGTTCGGGCCGCCGTTCCTGTCCCGGATCGCGGTGCTCGCCGGGATCGCCGTGGGGCTCGCGGTCGCGGTCCCCTTCGGGTTCACGGACTTCGGCGGGGTCGGGGACGCGGACTGGGTGGGGATCAGTACGCCGTTCCACTTCGGGGCGCCCGTGTTCGAGGCGTCGGCGATCATCTCCATGCTGGTCGTGGCGCTGGTGACGATGACCGAGACGACCGGTGACCTGATCGCGGTCGGCGAGCTCACCGGCCGTGAGGTGAAGGAGAGTTCGCTCGCGGACGGGTTGCGCGCGGACGGCCTGTCGACCGTGCTCGGCGGTGTCTTCAACACGTTCCCGTACACGGCGTACGCGCAGAACGTGGGCCTCGTCGGGATGACGCGGGTGAAGAGCCGGTGGGTCGTCGCGGCGGCGGGCGGTCTGCTCGTCGTCCTCGGGCTGCTGCCGAAGCTGGGCGCGGTGGTCGCGGCCGTACCGGCGCCCGTGCTGGGCGGGGCGGGGCTCGTGATGTTCGGGACGGTCGCGGCGAGCGGTCTGCGGACCCTCGCCGGGGTCGACTTCCGCGACAACCACAACCTGACGGTCGTCGCCGTGTCGGTCGCGGTCGGCCTGCTGCCGGTCGGGGTTCCCACGGTCTACGAGAAGTTCCCCGACTGGTTCCAGACGGTCATGAACAGCGGCATCAGCGCGGGCTGCCTCACCGCGATCGTCCTCAACCTGCTCTTCAACCACCTGCCGAGCAGGGCCAGTTCACCGGCGGTCGCACCGGCGGACGGCTGACCCGCCGGCGGACGGCCGGAGCCGGGGCGCCCTGCGACAGGCGCCCCGGTCCCTTGACGAGCCATCAGTTCTACGAGCAGGCCGTGCCGTTGAGGGCGAAGCCGGTCGGTGCGGCGGCGTTCCCGGTGTGGTTGGCCTGATAGCCGATGGTCACGGACGCGCCGGGCGCGAGGGCCGCGTTGTACGTCGCGTTCGTGGCCGTCACCGCTCCGGAGGCGGGCGCGTAGGTGGCGCCCCAGCCGTTGGTGATGGTCTGGCCGGCGGGCAGGGTGAACGTGAGCCGCCAGCCGTTGACCGCGGTGGTCGCGGTGTTGGTGAGGGTCACGGAGTTGGTCAGGCCGGTGTTCCAGGCGCTGACGCTGGAGGTCACCTTGCAGGGTCCGGCGGGCGGGTTGGGGGTGCCCGGACCGGGGTCGGGGGTGAGGCCGAAGAAGGTGAGGGCGCGGGCGCCCATGCCGGCGGCGTACACGTTGTGGCCGGTCTGGACGCTGATCGCCTCGACGGGGGCCTGGTCACCGGTGGAGCCGTAGCGGGTGCGGGTCCAGCCGTTGGGTGAGTCGGTGAAGGACGGGGTCTGGGTCAGGCCGTGGACGTTGGTCCACTGCTTGATCTCCTCGCCGAAGTTGGGGTAGCGCAGGACGTCGTCCTGGGTTCCGTGCCAGACCTGCATACGCGGCCGGGGGCCGGAGTAGCCGGGGTAGGCGCCCCGGACGAGGTCACCCCACGCCTGCGGGGTGCGGATGATCGTGCCGTTCGCGCAGTCGCTGTTCCACTCGGAGCCGTTGGTGGTGGCGAAGCAGGCGAAGGGGACGCCCGCGAAGGCGGCGCCGGCCGCGAAGACGTCCGGGTAGTCGCCGAGCAGGACGTTCGTCATCATCGCGCCGGAGGAGATACCGGTGACGAAGACCTTGCTCGTGTCCGCCGCGTAGGTGGTGACGGCCCAGTCGACCATCGACTTGATGCCGACGGGGTCGCTGCCGCCGCCGCGTGTGAGGGCCTGCGGGGAGGCGACGTCCCAGCACTTGCTGGAGCGGGTCACCGACGGGTACACGACGACGAAGCCGTACTGGTCCGCGAGGGACTTGTACTCGCTGCCGTTGTACATGTCGGTGGCGGAGCCCCCGCACCAGTGCACGGCCACGACGACCGCCGGGTGCGCGCTGACGTTGGCCGGGGCGTAGGCCCACATGCGGAGGCTGCTGGGGTTGGCGCCGAAGCCGGTGACCTCGGTGAAGGTCGCGGGCGGCACCGGTGCGGCGGAGGCGGGCGGCGGGGCGAGGAACAGTGCCGCCAGCAGTACGGCGAGCGCGGCGAGCGCCGAACGCAGCGTCGTACGCGGGGGGTTGGGGGTGGACACGGGTCGGTCCCTTCTGGTCACGGCTCGGGGACGGGGTCAGCAGGTGGAGTTCGTCTGTGTCAACAGGGCGAGGCGCCAGGGCAGTTGGGAGTAGCTGCCGCTCGCGGCGGGGTCGAGGCCCTGGTAGAGGTAGCGCATCGTGCAGGGGTCGATCGTGAGGGTCTGGTCGACTCCGTCGCGGATCAGCTCGCCGTGGCTGAAGTCCTTGGTCCAGGCGGGGACTTCGGGGTCGAAGGTGACGTTGGACGAGCGGATGAAGGGGTTCGCGACGGTGTCCGCGAGCGGGGTCCAGGTGCCGTCCAGGCGGTCGGCGGTCCAGGCGCGGAAGTAGCGGCGCCAGTCGGCTCCCGTCGCCAGCGCCTCGACGAGCATGAGGTATTGGCCGGTGCCCTCGACCCGGTAGACGTTGCTCGCCTCGAACAGGTCGAAGCGGTTCGGCTCGGACAGCACGATCGTCGTGTCGCGGAAGCCGTTCGGGAACTCGGCGAGGGTGGTGCGGGAGCGGTACTGGTGGCCGTTGTCGTCGGAGAAGAACAGGTAGCAGTCGGTGTCGTCGCAGATGGTCCAGAAGTCCAGCCAGCCGCCGTCGCCCTTGTGCTGGGTGACGACGTCGGGCTCGGCGGCGAAGAAGCCGCGGGGTGCGCTCCAACTCAGCGGGTCCGACGGGTCGTCGCTGGTGGAGTAGGAGGGCGGGCCGGTCTGGTAGACCATGTACCAGGTGTCCTGCGGGGCGAAAAAGAAGACCTGGGGCGCGGCTGCGTACCGGCCGCCGATGTTCGGGTTCGTGTCGAGGTACGTCTGCGGGGCGGTCCGCGCGTCCGAGAAGTTCTCGAAACTGGTGTGGCCGAGGCTCCAGCGGCCGGCGGTGTCGGCGGTCGTGAAGTAGAGCTGCCAGCGGTCGCCGTACCGGAAGACCGTGGGGTCCTTGACGGCGACGACCGGGTGGGCGGCGTCCGGCCGCGGGCCCAGGAGCGGGCCGGTCGAGGTCCAACCGAACGTCCGCGGAAGCGACTCGGCCGTTTCCCGCGCGACGGCCGCACCCGGGGTCAGGAGCAGGGCGGCCAGGACGGCGAGCAGGAGCGGGAGCACTCCGCCTCGGGACACACGCGTGCGAGGAGTCGGCATCGACTCGCCCCTCTCATGAGGCGTCTGATTCGCATGGTGGCATGCACACGGCATGCCATGGAAGCGCTCCCACGCCGCTTTCGGGACTTTCGGAGGTGGCCGGAACCGTTCTGCGCGAAGCGTTGACCAGAAAGCGCTTACCCTCTACGTTCCGTTCAGCGATGTGACCGAGCCGCTCCCCAGTTCCACCCAAAGGCCGCATCACGCCCGCACCAGCGTTCAACATCACGTATTTCGTTCAGGGATATGCACAGCCATGTCCTCGTGAAGGGACGCCCCCACATGCGTACGCACTCCGTTGTCCGCAGCGCCGTGCCGGCCTCGCTGGCCGCGGCGCTGACCGCCGCCCTGGCCGTCGCCCTTCCCCACCCCGCCGGGGCGGCGGACACCTCACCCGTCGGCTTCGGCGCCGGCACCACCGGGGGCGGCAGCGCCTCCGCGGTCACCGTCTCGACCCTGGACGCGTTCAAGTCGGCGGTGACCGGCGGCGCGGCGAAGGTCGTGCGGGTCAACGGCCTGATCACACTGAGCGGTCAGGTCGACGTCGGGTCCAACACGACCGTGCTGGGCGTCGGTTCGGCCTCCGGGTTCACCGGTGGCGGGCTGCGGCTGAAGAACGTCACGAACGTCGTGATCCGCAATCTCGCCATCAGCAAGCCGCTGGCTCCCGCCGACGGCATCGAGGTACAGCGCTCGACGAAGGTGTGGATCGACCACAACTCCTTCTCCGCCGACCGCAGTCACGACAAGGACCACTACGACGGCCTGCTCGACATCAACCACGGGTCGGACCTGGTCACGGTCTCCTGGAACACCTTCAAGGACCACTACAAGGGGTCGCTCGTCGGACACAGCGACAAGAACTCCGCCGAGGACACCGGGCACTTGAGGGTGACGTACCACCACAACCTGTTCAGCAACGTGTACTCGCGCATCCCCAGTCTGCGGTTCGGGACGGGGCACTTCTACGACAACTACGTCACCGGCGCGGAGACCGCCGTGCACTCGCGGATGGGCGCGCAGATGCTCGTCGAGAACAACGTCTTCCGGGACACGAAGATCGCGGTGACGACGAGTCAGAGCAGTGACGTCGACGGGTACGCGAATCTGCGCGGGAACGATCTCGGGGGCGCCGCGACCGAGGTGTCGCGGACCGGGTCGTTCACGGCGCCGCCGTACGGGTACACCGCCGAGCCCGCGTCGTCCGTGGTGGCGTCGGTGTCGGCGGGGGCAGGGGTCGGGAAGCTCTGAGGTTTCGCACGTGACCGGTGTTTTTCTCCCCAACTGAAAGAAGGCGTAAGGGACATGACCTCCTTGACGCGTGCAGCCGGCGGTGGGATCGCCGCCCTGTCGCTCTCGTTTGGCATGATCATGACTGGTGGTGCGGCGACGCCCGCGCAGGCGGCGACGTGGCCGTCGGCCAACGGCAGTCAGGCCGTCACCGCGACGATCCCGGTGTCCGGCACCAAGGACTACGGGATGAAGCGGCTCTACGGCAGCGGGGATCTCGGTACCGGCGGGCAGAACGAGGATCAGGACCCGATCCTCGAACTCGCCGCCGGGGCCGTCCTCAAGAACGTCATCATCGGCGCGCCCGCCGCCGACGGCATCCACTGCAAGGGCGCCTGCACGCTCCAGAACGTCTGGTGGGAGGACGTCGGCGAGGACGCCGCGACGTTCAGGGGGTCGTCCTCCTCCAACGTCTACACCGTCTCCGGCGGGGGCGCGCGGTCCGCCAGCGACAAGGTGTTCCAGTTCAACGGCGCCGGGACGCTGAACGTGTCCAACTTCGCCGTCCAGAACTTCGGCACGTTCGTGCGGTCCTGCGGGAACTGCTCCACGCAGTACAAGCGGACCATCAACCTCAACACCATCGAGGCGACGTACTCCGGCGGGAAGCTCGTCGGCATCAACACCAACTACGGCGACAGCGCGACCCTGCGGGGCATCACCATCGTCGGCGACAGCAGCCGCAAGATCGTGCCCTGCCAGAAGTACATCGGCAACAACTCCGGTTCGGAACCGCCGACCAACGGGTCCGGGCCTGACGGGACGTACTGCAAGTACGCGACGTCGGACATCACCTATCGGTAGTCCCCCCACGGGGCACCCGGCCGCACGCAGCACACACCCGCATGGTGTTGCGCGTGGCCGGGGTTCGGGTTTTTCAGGGGGGAGGACAGGGGCGGATGTCCGAGGGCTTCGCGGGCCCGGGTGGTGAGGCGTGGAAGGCCGGGGCGCTCATTCGGAGGCGGGAGAAGTCGGGGGCGCGGATGGGGGGTTGAGGACGGAGGCACCTCGGGGGTGGGGGCACGGGGGGTGTGAGGGGGTTCGGACACGAGCGGGTTCGGGGGCCGGGGCCAAGCGCCGAGGGGAAAGGGGGCCCCGGACGCGGGGAGTCTCCAGGGTCGTACCCGCGAAGCCGATGCCTCTCAGTGCCGTGACCGGGAATCGGCCGGGCGGAAAGTCCCGCCTTACGACACCGGCATCTGCACGTGCGTCCGCACGGGGCGCGCTTCCGGCCGGGTGAGCCGCACGCCCACGCCTGCCTGACATGTCGACTGCACCTCGCGCGGGGCCACGCATCGGCCGTGGCCCGGGAGGCACCCGCCGGTACGGTCCCTTCGGAGGCCCGCGCCCTCGCGTTGCCCACCGGCGTCACCAGCGCCCCGGCCGCCCGGATCGCCTGGGAGACGGCGAGCCGCACCACACCGCCGCGCCGCCACCCCTCCCTCCGCCAGTCGGCCCGCCCCCAGCCCCACCGAAGCCCCCACCCCGTCCCCGCACGCGTCCCACCCCACCTCCCGTTCCGCGTCCAAGTCCCTCACCCCAACGCCCGTCCCACCTCGACGCCCCACCTCCCACCCCTCGTCCAAGTCCCTGACTCCGGCCCCACCGAAGCCCCTTACACCCCCCGACCCGCGAACTCCTCCCGGTACGCCGCGTAAGCCGCGCGCAGCGCTTCGCCCGGCCAGTCGGGAGGGAGGAGTTCGGGTGGGAGGACGGGGTCGGAGAGGAGGTGGCGGACCAGGGCCGCGTGGGCGGTGAGGCGGGCGGCGGGGGTGGTCGCCCGGGTGGTGTGGTGGAGGAGGGTCTCGCCGGTGGTCTTCCACGTCGTCAACGGCCAGAGCGTGGACGCCAGTTCGCGGGGAGGGGCGCTCGGGCGGGTGGTGAAGTGGTGGGCGATGTCCGAGAGGCGGGGCGGCCAGGGGCGCAGGAGCGTCGCGGGGCGGAGCCACACGCCCTCGCGGAGTTCGGCGAGCCGCAGGGACGTCAACTCCGCCCGCAGATCCGCGCGTTCGGCCGCCGGGCGACCCGTCGCCGTGATGACGGCCATCTCCCAGTCGCCGGTCCACGGACGGGTCTCGGGGTGCAGCGCCGCGTCCTGGCGCCGGCGGCGTTCGAGGAGGCGGTCGCTGAGGCCGTACACCGCGTCGACGCAGCGGAGGTCACCGGCGGCGGTCATCCGGCTGAGGGCGGCCCGGAGCGTGGACCCGCCGACGCCGAACGGCTCGACGAGGCGGACGAGTTCCCGCACCGGCAGCTCCGCCGGCTCCGCCCCGAGCAGCAGGCTCAGGACGACCGACCGCGCGGACAACGGCCGCAGCCCCGCCGCTCCCACAGCAGCCACACCCTCAACCGACGCCTCCCTCACAGTCACCTCATCCCCGACCCACGCCTCCCGCACAACCACCGCATCCCCAGCCGACACGTCCCCCACAGCCTCCGCGCCCCCGACCAGCGCTTCCCCCACCGCCGCCTCCTCCCCAACCGCCCTCTCCCCGGCCGCCGCCTTCCCCACGCCCCTTCTCCCCACGACCGCCTCCGACACATCCCTGCGCATAGCCACGTACCCTACGTCCACCCACCCCTGTTGCACTATTGCGACAGCCGCAGCAAAGGCGCAACATGGTGAGCATGTCATCGACACCCGCGCCGCACACCACCCACGACGTCACGAACCAGCCCCCGCCGCTCGCCCCCTACGACGCCTCCGCCGACCCGGCCCTGCTGGAGGGGCTGCGGCGGGAGGGCGCCGGATGGGCCGAGGCGGGCGTCCGTGCTCTCGGCCGGCGCGCGGGGAGTGCCGAGGCGCAGGAGTGGGGTGACCTGGCCAACCGGCACGAACCGGTCCTGCGGACGCACGACCGCTACGGCCACCGCGTGGACGAGGTCGACTTCCACCCGAGCTGGCACGCGCTGATGGACGTCGCCGTCACGGCGGGCCTCGCGGGCTCCGCGTGGGCGGACGACCGCCCCGGCGCGCACGTCGCGCGCACGGCGGGCGGTCTCGTCTGGAACCACACGGAGGCGGGCCACGGCTGCCCCGTCTCGATGACGTACGCCGCCGTCCCGGCCCTGCGCCACCAGCCGGACCTGGCGAAGGTGTACGAGCCGCTGCTCACCGCGCGGGAGTACGAGCCGGGACTGCGGCTCCCCACCGAGAAGCGCGGCATCCTCGCCGGCATGGGCATGACCGAGAAGCAGGGCGGTTCCGACGTCCGGACGAACACGACGTCCGCCGCGCCGACCGCCGAGCCCGGCGTGTACACCCTGCGCGGCCACAAGTGGTTCACGTCGGCCCCGATGTGCGACGTCTTCCTGGTGCTGGCGCAGGCCCCCGACGGGCTGTCCTGCTTCCTCGTGCCGCGCGTCCTGCCCGACGGCACCCGTAACCCGTTCCGTGTCCAGCGGCTCAAGGACAAGCTCGGCAACCGCTCCAACGCGTCCTCCGAGCCGGAGTTCGACGGGACGCTCGCCTGGCTGGTCGGGCCCGAGGGCCAGGGCGTGAAGACCATCATCGACATGGTCAACTGCACGCGTCTGGACTGCGTGATGGCCACGGCGACGCTGATGCGCAAGACCCTCGTCGAGGCGGGCCACCACGTCCGCCACCGCGCCGCGTTCGGCGCGCGCCTGATCGACCAGCCCCTCATGCGGGGCGTGCTGGCCGACCTCGCGCTGGAGTCCGAGGCCGCGACGACGCTGACGCTGCGGCTCGCGGGCGCGGCCGACCGCGCGGTGCGCGGCGACACCGGTGAGCGGGCCTTCCGGCGGATCGCGACGGCCGTCGGTAAGTACTGGGTCACCAAACGGGGGCCCGCGTTCACCGCCGAGGCCCTGGAGTGCCTGGGCGGCAACGGGTACGTCGAGGACTCCGGGATGCCCCGCCACTACCGGGAGGCGCCCCTGCTGTCGATCTGGGAGGGCTCGGGCAACGTCAACGCGCTCGACGTCCTGCGCGCGCTGACCCGGGACACGGCCACCCGGGAGGCGTACTTCGCCGAGCTCGCCCTCGCGCGCGGGGCGGACGCCCGGCTCGACGCGGCGCACGCGCGCGTGGAGCGTCTGCTCGACGGCGCGACCGAGGCACGGGCCCGTCGCGTCGTCGAGACGATGGCCCTCACCCTCCAGGCGTCCCTCCTCGTCCGGCACGCCCCTCCCGCCGTCGCCGACGCGTTCTGCGCGAGCCGGCTCGACGGGGACTGGGGGCACTCCTTCGGCACGCTCCCCGACTCCGCCGACGTCACCGCGATCCTCGACCGCGCGCTCCCCGAGCACCTCTGACGTCCTGTTTCCTGTGAGTCACCCCTCGACCGCCCTGTGTTGTCAGTGGCGTGGTGCAGACTCGTGATCAGTTGGCACATCTGACGCACCGTCCGGGGGAGGACCAGGTGTTCACGGGGATCGACGAGGTCGACTGGGCCTCACTGCACCACGCGCACGGCAGCGCCGGGGACGTCCCGGAACTGCTGCGGGCGCTGGCCTCCGGGCGGGCCGCCGTCCGGGAGTCGGCGCTCGACGCGCTGTACGGATCGGTGCACCACCGGGGTGCCGTCTACGACTCGACACTGGCCGCCGTCCCGTTCCTGCTGGCCCTCGCGGCGGAGGAGGGGGTGGCGGACCGGGCGGGGCTGGTGGAGCTGCTGGTGAGCATCGGGGGCGAGACGGACGCGGCGGGGGCTCTCGGGCCCTCGGGTGAGGCCGGGGTGCCCCCCGGGGAGGCGGCCGTCCGCGCGGGCGCCGAGGTGTTCGCCGCGCTCACCACCGACCCCGATCCGGACGTCCGCCGGGTGGCCGTCGACGCGACCGTCCGGTTCCTGGACGATCCCGCGCGCGTCCTGCCGCTCCTGAGCCGCCGGCTCCTCTTCGAGCGGGACGACGACGCGCTCGTCGCCGTCACCGAGTCCGTCGGCCTCTTCGTACGACGCCACCCGGCGCACGCGTCCGAGGGGATCGCCCTCCTCACCACCCACCTCCCCTCCCCCGACCCCCCGGTCCTGCGCCTCGCCGTCCTCGGCCAGCTCGCCGCGCACGCGCCCGACCGGCTCCCTCCCGACCTGGTCCCCCTCACCGCGCGGCTCCTCGCCGAGCGTTCCGCGAGGCGCACGCGCGCGTGCGCCTCGCCGGGTGCCGAGGAGACCCTCACCGGCCGCCTGCACCGGCTGCGCCCCTCCGACGAACAGGGCGCGCGTCTGCTGCGCACGCTCCACACCGCCCTCGGCGACGACGTCCCCACCCGGACGGCCCTCCTCCTGGCCCAGTTGCGCCTCCCCTCCCCCGTCGACCGCTGCAACGCCGTGCTGCTCTCGGCCGCGTTGATCCGGGAGTGGCGCGGGGACCACACGGCGCTCGTCTCGCTGATCGGGGAGCAACTGGCCTCCGGGGAGGGGCGGTTGCGGGACGCCGCGGTGTCCGTGCTCGGGGGGTTGTTCGGGGTGGCGGGGCCGGCGGCGGACCGGTTGTACGGGGTGGTGGCGGGGCGGCCCGAGGGGTGGGTGGAGCGGTGGCGGGCCGGGATCGGGGGGTCCGCGGGCCTGGCGGCGGGGTCTGAGGAAGCCGGTGGTTCGGACGAGCCTGGAGGAGCGGTCGGGTCAGAGGGCTCGGCCGTTCTCGGTCCGGGGGCGGCAGCGGGCGTGGGTCCGGCGGGGACGGGGGGCCGGTTCGCGGGGAGTGTCGTGCTCGGTGGGGCCCTGCTCGCGTTGGCGCGTTGCGGGGACGCGCGGGCGGTGGGGGTGTTGGGGGAGGTGCTGGACGACGGGGAGCTGCCCCGGCATGCCGCTTCCGTGGTGCCGTGGCTGGGGGCGGCGGCCGGTCCGCTCGTGCCGGCGTTGCGGCGGCGGCTGCGGGCCGTGCCACTGGACCGTCCCGAGGCGGCTGAGGTCGTCCGGCCGTTGCTCGTCGCGCTCGGGAGCCTGCGGGACGGGAGCGCCGTGCCGGAGGTGCTGCGGATCGTGGGCGGCGGGCCGGCCGGGCTCGTCGAGACGGCGTTCGGGGCGCTGGAGGCGATGGGGGACGCCGCGCGGGAGGCTCTGCCGGTGGTGCGGGAGGCGTTGGGCGGGGCACACAGAGGGGCTGCCGCAGCCGCCCTCTGGGCCATCGCTCCGGACGCCTCTTTCGTCCTCCCGGCCCTCCTCGCCGAGTTGACCGAGAGCGACGCCCACCACGACGCCGAGCCCCACCACGACGCCAGGCCCGACCACGGCACCGGCCCTCACCACCGCGCCCGCACCGCCGACCGCCTCTCCCGCCTGGGCCCCGAGGCGCACCCGGCGCTCCCCGCGCTGAGGCGCCTCCTGACCGACTCCGACTCCGGCTCCGGCTCCGGCTCCGGCTCCGACGCCGACTCCCGGGACCCGTGGGAACGCGTCTCAGCAGCATGCGCGATCGCCTCGATCACCGGCGAGACGGAACGCGACGTGCGCGCACTCCTGCGCTCCGCCTGGGAAACGCACCCGCACACCCGCGTACACATCGCGACGACCCTCACACACCTGCCCGCCTCCGCCGCCGCTCCCCTGCTCGACCTCCCGGCCACGGAGTTGGCCCGCATCCGCCGGCACATATCGGAGACGGGCGGTCAGGGCATCGTCCGGGACGAGGAGTTGCTGAAGCTGTGCCGAAGGCTGGTGACGACTCGCTGAACCCCACCGCCACAGCCCCCGGCACACCGGACCACCGCTCAGCCCGCCACCGGGCGCGGCCCCCCGAAGCCGTGTTCCGAGAGGTCGAACCAGTTGCCCTCCGGGTCCATGGCCCGGTACTCGGCGAAGGGGCGGTCGGTGAAGCGTTCGGCCGGTTTCGGGGTCCCGGCGGCGATCAGGGCGTCCGAGGTGGCCGCCGAGTCGTCGATGTGGAAGCCGAAGTGGTTCATGCCGACAGGGGTCTCGCCGTCGAGCTGATGCTTGATCAGGGCGAGGGAGAGATAGCCGTCGGAGAGGAAGCAACTGCCGTCCGGGTCACGGTGGAAGAGCTCCATCCCGAAGACCGACGAGTAGAAGTCGGCCAGCTTCTCGGGGTCGCGGGCCACGATGGCCAGGTGGCGCAGCTTGGGGCGGGCGGTGGGTTCTTCGGCCACGACGGGTTCCTTCGATTCGGTCGACTGCGGGGCGGACGGCTGCGGGGAGGAAGGCTGCGGGCTGGGGCGGGACGCGGGAATCATGTTGTGGAACGCCTTGACGGACCACTGGTCCGACGACGACGCCGCCGACGCCGACGAGGACTCGGCCCCCGACGCCGACTCGGCCCCCGCCCGCTGCACCACCGCCAGCGCATGCGTCACGGCCACCGGCCCCCCGTCCGCACCGACGATCGTCGACTCCGCCTCGACCGTGGCCAGTCCCGGCGCGAGGAACCGGACGGCCACGACCCGGGCGTCGAGGAGGGTCCCGGCGTACGGCCCGGCGAAGAGGTCCGCGTGTCCGGCCTCGATCCCGGCCCGGCCGGGCGGCTTGTCGCCGCGTACGGTCGTGAAGTCGCAGTCCTCCGCGAAGCCCGCGGCGAAGACCCGGGCGTCCCCCGCCGCCCAGCCGCGGACCATGCCGTCCCACAGGGCGCGGATCGCGCGGACGTCGCCGTCGGTGCCGCCCTCGGCGGGGGCACCGGCAGGGGTGTTCGTCTCTTCCGGCTGACGCATCGCTCTCACGCTTCCTTCGGTGATCCGGTCCGCACCCGGAGCGCGACCTCACGGCACTCCGCGCCGTCGGACTCGTGCTGCCGGGGCGGCTCCCAGGCGGCCAGGGCGTGGTAGAAGGCGTCGCCCCGGCGCTCCAGGTAGCAGATGACGTTGAGGGGCCAGCCGGTCCGGGCGAACAGGTGGCGGTCCATCGGTGTCGGCCGTTCGCTGAGCATGTGCCCGCGTTCCGCCGGCGGGCCGAGGCGGTGCCAGTCGGGGTGCATGTGGATGGAGCCGAGGAGGTCCATGCCGAGGGCGTCGGCCTCGCGGGACGCCCGCAGGAGGTCACGCGAGTCCATCCACCAGCCGCGGTGCTCGTTCTCGTAGGCGGGTCCGAAGACCGGGACGATCGTCTCGCGGAACTCGCTTCGCGCGGCCGGATCGCTGGCGCGGGCGTTGTCCCCGAAGGCGACGCGCCGTACGTGGTACGTCGTCGCCTCGACGGTGCCGAGCAGGAGCGCGAAGCAGGGCAGCGGGGTGTCGGCGGTGATGCGCCGGTACTGGCCGACGGCGGCGCCGAGGAAGTCGGCGAGCGCCTGGTCGTCCATCAGGACGGTGGGGGCGGGGGGCTGACATCGCGTCTCCGGTAAGCCGGAGTCGATCGTCGTGGCAGCAGGCATGAGGGGGTGGTCTCCGATGTGGGGGGGGAAGGCCGGCGGAACCGATGCCGCCCGGTGACGTTACTTGCGAGTTCACCGTTTGTTGGCCGACCCCCGTGAATCATGGGGATACCCCTATGGCTGGTTCGCGCCTTGCGCGGCCCCGCTCAGTTCACGCCCTGGTCGTGCCACTCCCACACCCGCACCGCCCCCCTGTCGCCCACGGCACCCAGCAGGTGTCCGGAGGGGTGGACGACGGCGTCGTCGTAGCGGCCCGCCTGTTCGAGCTGGCGGATCTCCGGGGCGTCGGTCACCTGGGAGAGCTTGCCCCGGCGCAGCCACAGCACGGTCCCGGTGTCGGTGCACGACAGGCGCATCCCGGTGGCGCCGGCGCTGTCCAGCATCTCCTTTCCGCCGAGCCGGCGGTGCAGGAGGACCGTCCCGTCGTCGGTGCGCCACAGGCGCAGTTCCTTGAGCGTCGCGCAGACCGCGTAGCCGCCGGAGGGCGAGACCGCGACCGCGCAGCCGGGGCGCAGGAACTCCAGGACGTTGCGGATGTCCAGCTCCAGGACGCGGGCGTCGGGGCGGTGGACGTGGACGCGGTTCGTCGTCGCCAGGACCCCCGTCATGCCGGTGGAGTCGATGGCGGTGGCCGCGAGGTTCGGCGGGCAGGGCAGTTCGCGCAGCACCCGGCCGTCGTCGAAGCTCCGTACGGCCAGCCTGTGTCTGTCGTGGGTCGCGAGCACGCCTCCGCCGGTCGTGACCAGGTACTCGTCGCCGCCGAGCGGTATCCGCACCCGCCGGTGCTCTCCGGTGCGGCCGGTGAAGTGGACGAGTTCGAGGCTGCCGGGACGCGCCACGGCGACGCTGTGCCGGTCCGAGGACACGAGCGCCTGATGGCCCTCGCGCAGGCCGCCGCCGCCCGGGACGCCCGGCAGAGCCGTGCCGGTGTCGAGCGCCCACCTCTCGACGGCGCCGTCCGGGCCGACGACCACGAAGGTGTCGTCCGGCCCGAACCCGGCGGTGGCCCCGCCGTGCGCCCCGGTCGTCCTGGCGTCGAGGACCTCCGTCCCCAGCCCCGGCCGGTGGGTCCGGGAATCGCCGAGCTGGTTGAGCAGCTCGTAGGTGAACGCCGCCGCGTTCCGTGCCGCGGCGGGCTGGCGCGTCCGGTCGTTCGCACTCCCCTTGTCGACGAGGAGGTCGGAGACGCCGCGTACGACGAGGGCGCCGACCCCGGAGCTGATGTGCGCGCCGCGCAGGAACCCGTACCCCTCCATCTCGACGGCGATGGCGTCGCCCGCGACGTCGTGCAGGAGCCGGGCGGTCGTCGATGCGGGGTCGGTGACCAGCTTCGATCCGGCCGCGATCGGCTTGACGTACGCCTGGGGGCGGTCGTCCGGGGCGGGTTCCTCGATGCGGGCCTGCCACTCGTTCTCACCGGCCACGACCTGTGCGCGCTGGACGAGGTCGTGGGCGGTCGGGAAGCCGTGGACCCGCGGGCGGACCCCTTCCGGGCCGTCCACGCCGCTCTGGTAGTCGTAGACGTGCCGGCCGGCGACGACGTCGCCGTGGGTGACGTCCTTGAGGCCGCCGGCGATACCGGTGAAGAAGACGTACCGGGGGGAGAGCGCCGCCACGGCGAGCGCGACCAGGGCCGCCGCGCCCTCCGGTCCCGGGCCCGTCTCGTGGAGCGCGACGGTCCACCGCACGTGCCGGCCGGTGAACGTCCCGAGTTTGAAGACGCTCCCCGACACGACCCGTTCGGTGAGCGGTCCGTCGAGATGGAAGCGGACGGCCGCCGTCTCGACGGGCAGCGCGGTGAAGATGATGACGTCGGCGGTGCGGTTCATGACGTGTCTCTCCGTTCGGGGGCGCGACGCCCCTGTGCCGAAAGGCCGTTGAACACGGTCGTCGGTGGCCGTCCGCCCGTCCGGACGAACGGCGCACGCCTCACGACATGGAGATCATCGCGTCCCCGAGGCCGCTCACGGCCGAAGTGCGCCCGGGGTCACCGGACTTGACCAGCGCGCAGGTGATCTTGATCTGGTCCTGGCCGGCGATGTCGACCGCGAGTCGCCCGACGGCGCTGGAGCGGACGGTGAGCGGTTCGCCGATCTGGTTGCCGGACGCGTCGTACACCTTGAGCGAGCCGACCGAGCCGATCGAGTTGTCGGTGTCGGCGGGCATGCCGGCCGAGGCCGTCAGGTGTTTGTAGCCGCTGACGTTGTACACCACCTCGTCGCTGCCGGACGTGTCGCAGCCGATCCGCAGGCTCTTGGGGTAGTTGGTACCGAGCATGGTCACGGGCGAGGTGTCGTAGTAGCCGCGCCCGCTGACGCGCTCCAGATCCGCCAGGTACGCCTTCGCCGGCTGCGGGATCGCCCCCGTCCCGTCGCCGGTCGGGTCGACCGGCGGGGACTCGCCGCCGCTTCCGTCGTCCGTGGGCGACGACAGCGGTGACGGCGTCGCCGTGACGGTCCGGGTGACCGTGACGGTGACGGTCGGCGCCGGTTCGGCCCGCCCGGACGACGAACCGGCCTCGGTTGCCCGGCCGCCGACGAACCCGGTCACCACGGTCGCCACGAACACCACGGTCAGCTCCACCCAGCGCGGACCGAACTGCCAGCGCGACCTCTTCGGGCCCTCCTGCTGCTTCTTGTCGAGATCCATCCCACCCCCTTTACACCGAGGACACAGTAGGTGTGCCGCGTCCCGCCCGTACGGCAACTGCCGTCCTGCATCAGGGCAGTCGAAGCGCGGGAGCGGAGAAGCGGCGCGCGGGCGCGAGGTTCACGCCCCCGGCGCGGGAAAGGGGTTTCAGCGGCGTACTCGGAGCCGGACTCACGTACTACAAAACTCAAGTAATCATGCTAGGATTTCCGCCTGGCCGCTTATGTCAATACCTTTGGCCGATTTTCCGAAATTACCCTCTTCATGTCCTGACCGAAAAGACCGGCAGGAACTGTCTGCGCGAAATCTACAGAAAGCGTCAGGTGCGGGAATACGGGGCAACCGCACCCTTCAGGTAGATGAGGTGAGAAATGACCGAAACGATAGGCAGGTCGTGCTCTCCGGTCGAGGCGCTCCGCTCGGCGCCGGAGGAGGACAGGGTCGCCGACTTCAGAGCGAAGCTAAGGGCCGCGGGGCAGGAGTGGACCGGCAACGAGCCGGACGAACTGGTCGAGCTGCTGACCAAGGCGGCGGCGGGAGATCCCCGGCTGGCGGCCATCGTGCAGGCCGGCGGCACCCTGCTCCAGGACTTCCTCGACAGATGCCAGCAGAAATCCGCCCCCGACGTCTCCCGCGATCTGGCCGGCCACCTCGCCGACGGCCGCCCCCTGCCCGCGGACGTCCTCGAAGGACTCACCCCCCGCTACCTGATCGCCGTCGCCCGCCTCGCGGACCCCGGCCGCGAGGCACCCGCGTTACGCGCCGCCGCCGGCGAGGACACCCTCATGACACACCGGGACGGCAACGTCGTCCTCTTCGTCCCGGTCCCCGGACCAGGCACCGGACCATGCACCGGAGACCGCCTGGTGGCCCGGCTGGCCCAGTGCCTGGACGGCCGGGGCTGGCTCGCCACGGCCGAACGGGACAGGGCCCGCCTCGTCGACGGCTTCGACGAGGCGTCGTACGTCCTGCGACTCGTGGTCGCGGGACTGCGCCCGAGCGGCGCCTACACGATCTCGGACGTCCTGGTCGAGTACGCCGTCACGCTCAACGAACGGGTCCGCACCGACCTCGCCGCGGTGATCCGGCCGCTCAGGGCGCACAAGGTCCTGTGGGAGACGCTCACCGCGTACGTCGACTCCGACTACAGCAAGAACAAGGCCGCCCGCAGCCTCTTCATCCACCGCAGCACACTGGACTACCGCCTCAGGCGGATCGGGGACGTCACCGGCTGCGACCCCACCAGCGGCAGAGGCGCGCAGACACTCACGGCCGCCATGATCGCCGAGGCCCTCCAGAGATGACCGGACGCACGACGACGTACAGCTGAGCCGCCACCACCGCGTGGCGGCTCACCCGTGCCACCCGACTCACCGCCCCCGCTCCGCCGGCACCCCGACCCCGGTCCGCCACAGATAGCTGCGCACCGACAGCGACGCCGCCCGCACGGCCGCGCGGATCTCGTCGAGGTCCTCGCCGCTGGGCGCGTCGCGCGCCGGGGTGAGCGTGGGCAGCATCAGCCGGGCCGCCTCCAGCAGGCACAGCGTCGCGTCGAGCTGCGCGCTGGCCGGCAGTCCGCTCAGGTCCTGGTACAGGGTCTCGATCAGGGCGCCCGGTTCCGGCGGCGCCGCGCACTGTGGGCACAAGGCTGGGTCTCCTCCACGCGTCAATACCTAACAGGGCCGGAATTCCGCAAAATCTGGAAGGGATTCCGAGGCGGGCGGAAATCGGCGGGCTGCGCCGGTGCGCCAGTGACAAGGGTGTGGGGTCCCCCTAGGATCTTGTTCCAGTACTTCTCGCTCTGCATTTCTCCGTTTACGTCCCGGGCCGGGCCGTACGGAATGGATGGGTGCCATGAGTAACGATCAGAACGGCTGTGACGTGCCCCGGCCGGTCGGTGGCTGGAATCCCAGCTCGGTTCAGGCCAGAGTTCTCGAAGGGGTCGCGGCCGGTTTATCCAGCGGGCGGCTTTCCAGAGAGCTGCACCTCAGTTCGAAGACCATCGACTATCACGTCCGGGTCATGTCCGACAAGCTCCAGGCGCCGAACCGGGTCGCGCTGGTGTCCCGGGCTTTCGTCCTCCAGATTCTGCGGACGGACGTCTGGCCGCCGCGTATCGCGTCGGAACCCGTGGACTGATGCGCGGGACCGCGATCCGCGCATCCCTCCGCGAACCGTAATTCCTGTCGCGTTCACCGGCAGTTCACCCCTTCCCGTTCTCCTCGGCCGGACTCACGTCTCCGCCTCCACCTCCACCCCCCTCTCCTCCGCGATCCGCGCGGCCTCGTCCAGCAGGGTCTCCACGATCCGCGACTCGGGGACCGTGCGGATCACCTTCCCCTTCACGAAGATCTGCCCCTTGCCGTTGCCTGCGGCCACCCCGAGGTCGGCCTCGCGCGCCTCGCCGGGCCCGTTGACGACACAGCCCATCACCGCCACCCGCAACGGCACCGGGAACCCTTCGAGCGCCGCGTTCACCCGCTCCGCGAGGGTGTGGACGTCGACCTGGGCCCGCCCACAGGACGGACAGGACACGATGTCCAGCCCCCGTGGCCGCAGCCCGAGCGACTCCAGGATCTGCGCGCCGACCTTGACCTCCTCGACCGGCGGCGCGGAGAGGGAGACCCGGATGGTGTCCCCGATGCCCTCCGCGAGCAGCACCCCGAACGCGACCGCGGACTTGATCGTGCCCTGGAACCGGGGCCCCGCCTCGGTCACACCGAGGTGCAGCGGGTAGTCGCACCGCGCGGCGAGCTGCCGGTACGCCTCGATCATCACCACCGGGTCGTGGTGCTTCACGGAGATCTTCAGGTCGGTGTAGCCGTGCTCCTCGAACAGCGAGCACTCCCACAGCGCCGACTCCACCAGCGCCTCCGGACAGACACCGCCGTGCTTGCGCAGCAGCCGCTGGTCGAGCGACCCGGCGTTCACCCCGATCCGGATCGGCACGCCCGCGTCCGAAGCGGCCCGCGCGATCGCGCCGACCTGGTCGTCGAACTGCCGGATGTTGCCCGGGTTGACGCGGACGGCGGCGCAGCCCGCGTCGATCGCGGCGAACACGTACTTGGGCTGGAAGTGGATGTCGGCGATCACCGGGATGCCGGACTTGCGGGCGATCGCGGGCAGCGCCGCCGCGTCGTCCGCCGAGGGCACGGCGACGCGGACGATCTGGCATCCGGCCGCGGTGAGTTCGGCGATCTGCTGGAGGGTGCCGTCGATGTCGGTGGTGGGTGTGGTGGTCATCGACTGCACCGACACCGGCGCGTCGCCGCCGACCGGCACGGGGCCCACCATGATCTGCCGGGAGGTCCGCCTGGCGGGGACCGGGAGTCCGCGCGGGGAGGGCATGCCCAGGTCGACGGTCGTCATCGTTCCTCCCCGGAGTGGACGGGCCGGACGCCGGAGCTGTCGAGGCCCGCCGCCGGTACGGCGTCGAGGCCGGCCAGCAGTTCCACGACGGACCGGGTGACGTGCTGCGCGGTCAGTCCGCAGGCGGCGAGCACCTCGGCCCGCGAGCCGTGGCTGAGGAACCGCCGCGGGATGCCGAACTCGCGCAGCGGGGTGCGGACGTCGGCGTCCCGCAGCGTCTGCGCGATCGCCGAACCGACGCCGCCCGCGCGGCTGTTGTCCTCGACGGTGACGGCGAGCCGGTGGCGGCGGGCCAGGTCGGCGAGCGCGGGGTTGACCGGGGTGACCCACCTCGGGTCGACCACCGTCACCCCGATGCCCCGGGCCCGCACGCTGTCGGCGACGGTGAGCGCGAGGCCGGCCAGCGCGCCCACCGAGATGATCAGCACGTCCAGCGAGCCGGAGCGGCGCAGCACGTCGAGGCCGTTGAAGGACGCGACGGCGGGGAGGTCCTCGCCGGCGGGCCCCTTGGGGAACCGCAGCAGGGTCGGGCCCTCGTCCCAGGCGACCGCCTCGGTGAGCAGTTCGGCGAGCCGGGTGCCGTCGCGGGGCGCGGCGATCCGCAGCCCCGGCACGATCTGGAGCACCGACAGGTCCCACATGCCGTTGTGGCTCGGCCCGTCGTCGCCGGTCACGCCGGACCGGTCGAGGACGAACGTCACCGGGTGGCGGTGCAGGGCGACGTCCATGAGGAGCTGGTCGAGGGCGCGGTTGACGAACGTGGAGTAGATCGCGACGACCGGGTGCACGCCGCCCATGGCGAGCCCGGCGGCCATCGTGACCGCGTGCTGCTCGGCGATGCCGACGTCGATCACGCGGTGCGGGAACCTGCGCTGGAGGGGCAGGAGTCCGGTCGGCTCGGTCATCGCGGCGGTGATCGCCACGAGGTCGTCGCGCCGCTCGGCCAGTTCGACGAGCTTCTCGCCGAACACCGAGGTGAACGAGGGGGGCGACGCCTTGAGGGGCTGTCCGGTGTGCGGGTCCATCGGTCTGACGGCGTGTCCGAGGTCGAGGTCGTTGTTCTCGGTGTGCCGGTATCCCCTGCCCTTGGCGGTGGTGACGTGCACGACGACCGGTCCGCCCAGCGCGACCGCGTGGCGCAGGGCGTCCTGGACGGCGGGGATGTCGTGGCCGTCGACCGGGCCGAGGTAGCCGAGTCCGAGCTGTTCGAACACGCCGGGCCCGTGCCCGGCGCGCAGGTCGGCCAGGTGCTCGGCCAGCCCGCCGACGGTCGGCGCGTAGGAGCGCTGGTTGTCGTTGAGGACGATGACGAGGGGACGTTCGGGGCCGCCCGCGATGTTGTTGAGCGCCTCCCAGGCCATGCCGCCGGTCAGCGCGCCGTCGCCGATGACCGCGACGGTCGCCCGGTCGTGCCGGCCGAGATGGGCGTCCGCCCTGGCCAGGCCGTCCGCGTAGGACAGCGCGGTCGACGCGTGCGAGTTCTCGACGAGGTCGTGCTCGGACTCCTCCCGGCTCGGGTAGCCGGACACGCCGCCCGCCTTGCGCAGCCGCTCGAACCCGGCCTGCCGGCCCGTGAGGATCTTGTGCACGTAGGACTGGTGACCGGTGTCCCAGAGCAGCCGGTCCCGGGGGGAGTCGAACACGGTGTGCAGGGCGATGGTCAGCTCGACCACGCCCAGGTTGGGCCCGAGGTGTCCGCCGGACGCGGAGACCCGCTCGATCAGGAACGCGCGGATCTCCCCGGCGAGGTCGCGGAGTTCCCCGGCGGTCAGCTCCCGCAGCCTCGCCGGGTCGCGCACGGTTTTCAGCAGCGCCATGTCGAACAGTGCTCCTCACCGGGTGGGGTGGCCGTGTCGGTCAGTTCGGGGCGGTGCGCTCGTGTGGATGCAGGTGCGGATGCCGATGTGGGCACGGGTGCGGATGCCGACGCCGATGCCTGTACCGGTGCCAGCCCGTGTTCGCCCGTCCCCGCCCGTCACGGCCCCTCCGCCCCTCCGGTCAGCCGCGCCGGCGGGGAGAAGACGACGTCCTCGGTCGCCACCCGCTCCACGACCGTGTCCGTGTAGCCGAGTGAGGCGAGCCGGTCGAGGAGCTCTCCGACGAGGATCTCCGGCGCGCTCGCCCCGGCGCTCACGCCGACCGTGCGTACGCCGGCCAGCCAGGCGGGGTCGAAGTGGGTGACGTCCGGCACCAGTTCGGCCCGGCCGCCGAGCCGGCGCGCCACCTCGACCATGCGGATCGAGTTGCTGGAGTTGACCGAGCCGACCACGAGGACGAGGTCGCACCGGTCGACGATGGCCCGGACGCCGTCCTGCCGGTTCTGGCTGGCGTAGCAGATGTCGTCCGTCGCAGGCCCCCGCAGATCGGTGAACCTGCGCCGGAGCACGGCGATGACGTCCCGGGTCTCGTCGACGGAGAGCGTGGTCTGGGTGAGGTAGGCGACGGGCGCGTCGGCGGGGAGGTCGAGTGCCTCCGCGTCGGCGGCGGTCTCGACGACGATCGTGCGGTCGGGGGCGTGTCCGTAGGTGCCCTCGACCTCCTCGTGGTCCGCGTGCCCGATCAGCAGCAGCGTCCGCCCGTCGCGGGCGAACCGGCGGGCCTCCTGGTGCACCTTGGCCACCAGGGGGCAGGTCGCGTCGAGGACGTCGAGACCGCGCGCGTCCGCGTTCTCCCGGACCTGCGGGGAGACGCCGTGCGCGGAGAAGACGCACACCGCGCCCCGGGGCACCTCCTCCTCGGAGTCGACGAACCGGACGCCCCGGCGCTGGAACTCGCGCACCACGTGGTGGTTGTGCACGATCTCCTTGCGGACGTAGACGGGTGCGCCGTGCTGTTCCAGCGCGAGGTCGATGATGGCTATCGCCCTGCGCACGCCGGCACAGAAACTCCTCGGTTCGGCCAGCAGGACCTGCTTTCCGCCACTCATTCCCACTCCGTTGTCGGGTGTTGGCTGAATAGCCGGAGTCTAATCCAGACCGCACGTCCGGGCCTTTAGGGTTTTTACTAGACTCGAAGCCGCTCACTCTGTGTCGTTGACACGGCGAGGGCCGTCCTCTCAGGATGGAGCAGAATTCCGGATCGGCATTCGAGCTCTGGAGGAGTGACCGTGTCAAATCTGGATGAACTTTCGAGTTCACCTCAGAAAGTGCTGGAGCCGCAGGACGAGGTGAGAATAGTCGGCCAGTACTACGACGGGAAAACGGCCAGGCTCGTCCGTAAATACGGGCCGGGCCCCAGGATTCACTATCACGTGGGCCACTACCCGTCCTCCCGGACCCCGCTGGACGTCCACGAGGCGACGGCGGACGACATCCGGCGCAGCATCCGGCTCCACCAGGAGGGCCTGTTGCGGTACGCCGCGAAGATCTGGGGCGCCGAGCACCGGCTGTCGGGCCGGGTCCTGGACGTCGGCTGCGGTCTCGGCGGGGGCTCGCTCTTCTGGGCCCAGGAGTACGGCGCCGACGTCACGGCCGTCACCAACGCGCCGGAACACGCGCCGATCGTCGAGGGTTTCGCGCGGGAGTCCGGGCTGGGCGACAAGGTCCGCGCGCTGGTCTGCGACGCGATGCACCTCTCCCCGGAGGGCACGTACGACGCGGCGGTCGCCATCGAGAGCAGCGGGTACTTCGACCGTCCCCGCTGGTTCGAGCGGCTGTCGCACCTGATCCGGCCGGGCGGCAGTGTCTGCGTGGAGGAGGTGTTCCTGACCCGCCCGCGCGGCGCGGACGTGTGGGCCGAGTACTTCTACACGAAACCGGCCACGGTCGGCGACTACGCGGAAGCCGCCGAGGCCGCCGGTTTCGAGCTGGTCGACGACGTCGACGCCACTCCGGAGACCGCGCCGTTCTGGGACGAGAGCACCGCCTGGACGAAGGCGGTGCTGGACGGCGACGAGAGCATTTCGGCGGTCGAGCGCCGGAATCTGCGGATATCCCTCATGGCGAATCAGGCGCTCGGTACGGAATGGCGGGCGGGGGGCCTGAAGCTGGGTTTCCTGCGCTTCGAGAAGAAGTGAGCGAAGAAACAGATCACGCACGCGCTCGGCTGGGTCCGTCCAGCCGGGCGCAGCGGATTTCCACCGTTCTCCCAGAGATTTTCCGCCGTCCTCCCAGAGATACGGAGTTCCTGATGACGCAGTTCCCCGCTCCCAGTGACGTCGCCGGCGTGTACGACGGGATCGGCCAGATCTACGGCTCCGCGTGGGGTCCGAACAAGCACTACGGCTACTGGGAGGACGACGCCGACGACAGCTCGGTCGCGCAGGCCACCGACCGGCTGACGGACCTGATGATCGAGGGGGTCGCCGCGCGGGCCGGCCAGCGGGTCCTGGACATCGGCTGCGGTATCGGCCACCCCGCGTTCCGGCTCGTGCGGGCCAGTGACGTGGACGTGGTGGGCATCTCCGTCAGCCATGTGCAGGTGGCGAAGGCCAACGAGCTGGCGGCCGAGGCGGGTCTCGCGGACCGGGCGACGTTCCAGTTCACGGACGCGATGGACATGCCGTTCGCCGACGGTTCGTTCGACGCGGCCTGGGCGTTCGAGTCGATGTGGCACATGCCGGACCGGGGCCAGGTGCTCGCCGAGACCGCGCGCGTCCTGCGTCCCGGCGGCCGGCTCGCCGTCGCGGACGTCATCGAGCGGGGTCCGGTCAGCCCCGAGGGGCGGGTGGTTCTGGACCACATCTGCGCGAACTACGCGGTGAAGTCCCTGGGCACGATCGACGAGTACCGGCAGGCGCTGGCCGACAACGGTTTCGTCGACGTGGAGATCCGCGACATCAGCGACAACGTGGGCCGGACGCTCGATCTGATGGCGGACGCGGTGGAGACCGTCAAGGACAAGCTGACCGCGCTGGTCGGCGCGGAGCAGGCCACCTCGCTCATCGACTTCATGCGGCTGTCGGCGGCGACGCCGGAAAGCGGCTACGTGTTCCTGACGGCGGTCCGCGCGTGACGTCGCGGGTCCGCGCGTGAGGGCGTAGGAAACGGCCCGCCATTTCTCCTGGCGGGCCGTTCATCCGTGTCCTCATATTCGATACGCCGGGGAATTCACCTGATTTCCGCGGGCGCCAGCTGCCGTACCGGCAATTCGCTCAGCGCCCGGAGCGGAAACACCGGGCGGTGCGGCGGCTGCTGTCCCGGTACGAGCGTCAGGTCCGGTATCCGGGCGGCGATCTCCTCTATGGCGACCTCCAGTTCCATCCGGGCGAATCCGGCCCCGAGGCAGAAATGGATGCCGTGCCCGAACGCGAGATGCGAGGAGGAGTCGCCGCTGGGGCCGAAGCCGGCCGGACACGCGTGGACCCGGCTGTCCCGGCCGGCCGCCCCGTACAGCAGGAGCAGCCGGCTCCCGGCGGCGAGCCGGACCCCGCCGACCTCGACGTCGTGCAGCGCGGTGCGGTACATGCCCGCCAGCGGGCTGTCGAACCGCAGCCCCTCCTCGACGAGGTCGCGCGGGGCGATCGTCCCGTCGACCACCTCGGCCCAGCCGCCGGGCGAGCGCAGCTGCTGGAAGAAGATCGTGCCGAGCGCCTCCGCGCAGGTCATGTGCCCCGCGAAGATCAGCGTGGGGATCTGGACGGCGACCTCGTCGACGGTGAGCGTCCGGCCGCCCTTGCCTTCGTGGAGGAGTTCGCTGACCAGGTCGTCCCGCGGGGAGGCGAGCCGCTCCCGGGCGAGGGCGCGGGCGAACGCCCCGAACTCCATGAGCCCGCGCGCGAACTCGCGCAGCCGGTCGGGGTCGGTGTAGCTCTGGAGCATCATGAGCTCGATGCGCTGCTCGGACCAGGTGCGCAGGCGGTCCAGGTACTCGTCCGGAATCCCGAGGCGCCGGCAGATCACCTCCAGGGCGTACGGCACGGCGAACGCGGTGATGAAGTCGAACTCCGCCGAGTCCGCGGCCTGTCCGGCGAGGCGGGCGGCGATCTCACGGACCGTGGGCTCGAAGGCCCTGACCCTGGCCGGGGTGAACCCGACGTTGAGGACCTCCCTGATCCGGGTGTGCTCGGGCGGGTCCAGCGAGCCGACGGCCAGCGCGCCGGCGCCGCGCCAGGTGCGGAGCATGCGGCTCACGTCCTCGGGCAGTTCGACCGAGGACCGGGGGTTGTGGTCGCGGGCCGAGAAGTTCCGGTCGTCCCGCAGCACGGCCACCATGTCCTCGCGCCGGGTGACGCACCACGCGTTCAGCAGGGGGGCGTAGAACACCGGCTCGGTCTCGCCGAGGCCGGCCAGAAACGTGTACGGGTCGTCGCGGTGCGCGCCGTACGGGTCGAACGGCCTGCCCTCTGGTAATTGCCCGGAATCAACTGACACGGCCATTCCGCCTCTCCGGCATTCAGTGAACAATTCCCGGCCCCGGCGCCGCACGGCGGTCACCGCTCCGCAGCGCAGTCTAATCCAGACCCGGCCCGCAGTTCTTTAGGGTTTTTACTAAACCCGAAGAGGCCGACGTGACGTCGTTGACACGGTCGTGAGAGGTCGTTCAGGATGGCCGTCGGAACGCTCAGGAATAGTGGTTTTCAGCGGTGCAATTCGCGAACCCCATACGCACGGACACCGGCCGGTAATTGGTCCGGCGTGCGACCGGAGGAGAATCTCGATGAGCGCACTCGACACCGGGCCCCCGGTCTCCGTGCCGCCGAGGGCGGCGCACCACACGGTGACGCCCGTCATGCGGAGCCAGGTCCGCGCACTGGAGCCGACCCTGGCCCGGATCTGCTCGTACCACCTCGGTTTCACCGACGAGCACGGCGCCCCGAGCGGCACGGACGGCGGCAAGCTGACCCGGGCCGGCCTCATGCTGACGGCGGCCGACGGCCTCGGTCTGCGCCCGCAGGACGTGCGCTGTCAGGCGGCGGCGCTGGAGCTGCTGCACAACTCGACCCTCATCCACGACGACATCATCGACACGGACGAGCTGCGCCGGGGCCGCCCGGCGGCGTGGAAGGTGTTCGGCGCCGGTCCGGCGATCCTCGCCGGGGACGCCTTGCAGGCGCTCGCGCTGCGGATGGTCGTCGACGACCCCGGGCCCGGCCGCGTGGCGGTCTCCGCCGTGTTCGCGGAGGCGACCGAGCTGGTTCTCGCGGGCCAGGCACGGGAGTTGACGGTCCGGCTGGGTCCGGGCACCGGGGTCGCGGAGTACGACCGGATCGTGACGGAGAAGACGTCCGCGCTGCTGGAGTGCGCGCTCGTGACACCCGCCGTGCGGGCGGGCGGCCCGGCGCCCGTCGTGGCCGCGCTGCGCGGGGCGGGCCGGCATCTGGGGCTCGCCTTCCAGATCCTCAACGACGTCGAGGACATCTGGGGCGACCCCGCCGTGACCGGCAAGCCCGTGCGCAGCGACATCGAGCGGCGCAACCCGAGCTTCCCGGTGCTGGCCGCCCTGACCGCCGGCGGCCCGGCCGCCGCACGCCTGGACCGGCTGTGGCACGCGGACGACACGTCGGCCGCGCACGTGGCGGAGATCGTCGCCCTCGTCGAGGAGTCCGGCGGCCGGCGCACCGCGGAGGAACGGTCCCGGGGTCACCTGGACGCGGCCCTGGAGCACCTCGCGCGCGCCGAGCTGTCCCCGCCCGCGACGGCCGGACTCACCGCGCTGTTCCACCGCATCGTCCACCGCAAGCCCGCCGCGTGACCGGGCGGCTGCCCGCCCACCGCATGTCCGAACCCCCGATCCGGCGGAGGCCGTCAGTGAGTACCCCAGCCCAACTGCCTTTCGAGCAGCCGCACGCGCTGCGGCTCCCGCCGGGGCTGCGCGCGCTCCGGTCCCGGGGCCCGGTGCACCGGGTGCGGACGGCCGAGGGCGGCGAGGCGTGGCTGGTCACCGAGCACTCCTGGGTGCGGAAGCTGCTCGACGACGACCGGCTCAGCCGCTCGAACCCCGATCCGCAGGCGACGAAGGACAGCGGGTCGGCGGTCCTCGCCGGTCTGCTGGGCGGCTTCGCCACCGACCACGCCCGGCTGCGGGCCCTGCTGGAGCCGCACTTCTCGCCGGAGCGGATGCTGGCGCTGCGGCCCTACGTCGAGAAGGTGACCGGGCGGCTCCTGGACGAACTGGCCGCGCGCAAGCCCCCGGTGGACCTGCGCGAGGCGCTCGCGCTGGCGCTGCCGATCCAGGTGATGTGCGCGTGGCTGGGCGTGCCCCAGGAGGACAAGGACCGGTTCGGCGGCTGGACCCAGGACGCCGCGAACGTCGGGGACCCGGCGAGGTCCCGGCAGGGGCTCGGTGAGCTGTTCGCCTACTGCAAGGGGCTCGTCGCCGACAAGCGGCGCTCCCCCGGCGACGACGCGATCTCCCGGATCTGCGCGACCGAGGGCATCACGGACGACGAGGTCCTCGGGCTGACGGCGCTGCTGCTGTTCGGCGGGTACGAGACGACGGTCGCCCGGATCGGGACCTGCGTGGCGCTGCTGCTGGCCGAACCCGGCCAGTGGGAGGCGCTGCACGCCGACCCCGGTCTGGTGTCCGGCGCCGTGGAGGAGACCCTGCGGATGTCGATGCCGAACCCGCACACCGGCGGCATGCCCCGCTACGCGGTGACGGACTTCGACATCGACGGAGTCACCGTCAGGGCGGGCGACTTCGTGCTGCTGAACACCATCGCGGCCAACCACGACGAGACGGTCTTCACCGACCCCGGCCGGATCGACGTCACGCGCGACACCGCGGACAGCCTCGTGTTCGGGTACGGCGCCTACCACTGCGTCGGCGCGACGCTGGCCCGCACCCAGCTCCAGGTGGTGCTGGCCCAGCTCGTCGCCCGCTTCCCGGCCCTGCGCCTCGCCGTCGGCGCACAGGAGCTGGAACTGCGCCACAACACGCTGATCGGCGGGTTGACCCATCTTCCGGTGACATGGTGATCGGACTCTGATGCTGCACAAGATATCGACAGACGTCGTCACGAGGAGCCCGCACTCGGTCCGCGCGTATCTCCTGCTGATGCGCCTGGACAGGCCCACGGGGTACGTCCTCTACCTGCTGCCGGGGCTGTGGGCGGCGGTCCTCGCCGCCGACCGGCGGCCCGACCCCCTCGTGATCGTGGTGCTCGCGGTGGCCGCGGTGCTGGTGCGCGGCGCGGCCTGCGCGGTCAACGACGTGATCGACAAGGACGTCGACTCCCGGGTCGCCCGGACCGTGTCCCGGCCGGTCGCGTCGGGGACGATCGGGGTCGGCAGCGCGCTCCTGTTCGCCGCCGCGCAGGGCGTCGTCGCGCTGCTGGTCCTGGCGGTGGCGAACGTGGAGACGGCCCTGGTCGCAGCGGCCTCGTACCCGCTGATCGTCGCCTATCCGTTCATGAAACGGATCTTCGTCTGGCCCTCCGCGTTCCTGGCGCTCGTCATGAGCGTGTACGTGCTGATCGGCTGGACGGCGGCGACCGGCAGCTTCGACTACCCGCCCGAGGTGTACGGCCTGTACGCGGCCGGCGCCTTCTGGACCCTGATCCACGACGCGGTCTACTCCCACCAGGACAAGGAGTACGACCGGCAGATCGGCGTCCGGTCCTCCGCCCTGTTCTTCGGCGGCGCCACCAAGGCGTGGCTGACGGTGTTCATGCTGGTCAGCGTCGGCGGGGTGCTGTGGGCCGGGTCCGGGACGTCCCCGGGGTGGGGGTTCTACCCGCTCGCCGTCGCCGCCGGCGTCCTCCTTGCCTGGCTGCTGTTCCGGGTGGATCTGGACGACCCGAAGTCGTGCTGGGACACGTTCGTCGCCAACACCTGGTTCGGCTGGACCGTCCTCGCGGCCGTGCTCGCCGGGCAGTTCACGTGAGGGGCGTACCGGCGGAGTCGATGTGGCAGGGCGCCGCCGTCGACGTCGACGCCTATCTGGCCCGCGTGGGCCACCGGGGCGACGTGGCCCCGGACCTCGCCACGCTGCGGGCGCTGCACACCGCCCACGTCGACGCGATCGCCTTCGACAACCTCGACGCGGTGCTCGGGCGCACGGCGGTGCCGCTGGACCTGGAGAGCCTCCAGGAGAAGATCGTCCGGCGGGGGCGCGGCGGCTGGTGCCTGGAGCAGGTCGTGCTGGCGGCGGCCGTCCTGGACCGGATCGGGTTCACGTTCACGGCGTTCGCCGCGCGGACCCGTATCCGCACCGGGAGCAGGTTCGGGCCGGCCCTGCACGTCGCCCTGTGCGTGGAGCTGGACGGCGAACGCTGGGTGTACGACGTGAGTTTCGGCGCGCACGGACCGCACGAGCCGATCCGGCTCGCGGAGCACGCCCGGCTGGACGGCGACTGGCCGTTCGACCTCGTGCGGGAGCCGTCGGGTGAGCACGTCTTGCGGTTCCTGCGGCCGGAGGGACCGGCGGAGCTGTACGGCTTCACCACCGACGTGCGCTATCCGTCGGACTTCGAACTCCTCAACCACTTCTGTCTGACGCACCCGCGCTCGCCGTTCAACCACCGAGCGGTCCTCCAGCGCACCCGGCCCGGCGTACGGCACCTCCTCGTCGGCAGCACCCTCACGGAACTCCGTCCCGGGGAGCCGGCGACCGTACGGGAACTCGACAAGGACGAGGCGCTCTCCGCTCCCGAGGATGTCTTCGGGATCACCTTGGAACCGGCCGACGTCCAGGCCCTCAGGAAGATCTTGGACGGTCCGTGATGCGTACCCTGCTGCTGGACAACTACGACTCGTACACCTTCAACCTGTACCAGTTGATCGCCGGCATCAACGGCCGGGAGCCGGTCGTCATGGTCAACGACGATCCGCGGCTGTCGGGGCTGCGGCTGGAGGAGTTCGACAACATCGTCGTCTCCCCCGGCCCCGGACGCCCCCAGAACCCCCGTGACGTCGGCCTCCTCGCCGGTCTGCTGCGCCGCTCCGCGCTGCCCGTGCTCGGTGTCTGCTTCGGCCACCAGCTGATCGCGCACCTCGCCGGGGCGTCGGTGACCGCCGCGCCGGAACCCCGGCACGGGCACCTCGCGAAGGTCTCCCACGAGGGGGACCCGCTGTTCGCCGGGGTCCCGCGCGAGTTCGTCGCGGTCCGCTACCACTCGCTGTGCGTGCCGGAGCCGCTGCCGGAGAGCCTCGTCGCCACCGCGTGGGCGGACGACGGTGTCGTCATGGCGTTGCGCCACCGCGAACTCCCGCAGTGGGGCGTGCAGTTCCACCCCGAGTCGATCGCCTCCCAGTACGGGCGGGAGATCGTCCGCAACTTCACCGGCCTGAGCCGCCGGGCGCCGCGCGCGCCCCGGCCGTCCGTGACCCTCGCCGAGTCCGCCGCCGCGCCGTCCGGGAAGGCGTCCCGAACGGCGTCCGGGGAGTCGTCCGGGCCGGTCGGGGAGCTGGGGATCATCAGTGCGGCCGTGCCGACGCGGGCCGACTCCGAGGCCGTCTTCCTCAAGCTGTTCGACGGCGTCCCGTACTGCTTCTGGCTGGACAGCAGCCGGGTGGAGGAGGGGCTGTCCCGGTTCTCGTTCCTCGGTGACACGTCGGGTCCGCTGAGCGAGGTCCTCACCTACCGCACCGGCAGCGGGTCGGTGGAGGTGCGGGACGCGGAGGGGGCCGGTGTCGTCGGGGGCAGTGTGTTCGACGTCCTGGAGCGGCGGCTGCGCGAGCGGCGCGTCCCGGCGACGGACCTGCCGTTCGACCTGACCGGGGGCTATGTCGGCTACTTCGGCTACGAGCTCAAGGCGGAGTGCGGGGGCTCGGCCCGGCACGGCGCCGAAACCCCGGACGCCGTCTGGATGTTCGCCGACCGCCTCGTCGCGGTCGACCACCAGGAGGGCCTGACCTACGTGGTGGCCGTCCACGACGAACGGACCCGGCACGACGCGCAGGCGTGGGTGGACCGTACGTCCGCGCTCCTCGCGGACCTGGAGCCGGCCGGCGCCGAACCGTCCTACGACCCCGCCGCCGCGCCGCCGCCGGACGCCGAGGACCACCTCACGCGCGACCGGGACCGCTACCTCGCGGACATCGCGGAGTGCCGGCGGCAGCTGAACCTGGGCGAGAGCTACGAGATCTGCCTGACCGACAAGCTGCACCTGCCGTTCCACGACGACGACACCGCCTTCTACCTCAGGCTGCGCCGGGCGAACCCGGCCCCGTACGCCGCTCTCCTGCGCCTCGGTGACGTCTCGGTGTTCTGCTCCTCGCCGGAGCGGTTCCTGCGGGTCGAGCGGGACCGGACGGTCACCAGCAAGCCGATCAAGGGCACCGCCCCGCGCGACGCCGACCCGGTGCGCGACGCCGAACTCGCCGCGACCCTCGCCTCCAGCGCCAAGACGCAGGCCGAGAACCTGATGATCGTGGACCTGCTCCGCAACGACCTGGGCCGGGTGTGCGAGGTCGGCAGCATCGAGGTCGACCCGTATCTGGCCGTCGAGAGCTACGAGACCGTGCACCAGCTGGTCTCCACGGTCCGGGGGCGGCTCGCGGACGGGGTCGGCGCGCTCGACTGCGTCCGGCAGTGCTTCCCGGGCGGGTCGATGACGGGGGCGCCGAAGCTGCGCACCATGGAGATCATCGACCGGCTGGAGACGGAGGCCCGGGGCGTGTACTCCGGCGCCCTCGGCTACTTCGGGCTCTCCGGCACGGCCGACCTGAACATCGTCATCCGCACCGCCGTGCGCGTCGGCGACCGGCTGACCATCGGGGCGGGCGGGGCGATCGTCCTCGACTCGGACCCGGGGGACGAGTACGAGGAGATGCTCCTCAAGGCGGCGGCGTCGCTGCGCGCCCTGCGCGCGCCGTCCGTGTCGGACGTAGGCGGCGCGCAGCGATGACGACAGAACAGAGCGCCCGCCGGTGGTGGGACCCCGACGGCGGCTGGTCGGCGGCGGACGACACCGGGACGGTCCTGGTCATCGACTCCTGGCTCGTGGACGAGGGGCGTGTGCGGGGCCTGGAGCGGCACGCCGCCCGGTTCGGCGCGGCCTGCGCCAGGTTCGCGGCCCGCACGGACGCGTTCCTGCGGGCGGTCGCCGAGGCGCTGCCCGCGCACGGACGCTGGTTCCCGCGCGTCGAACTCGTCGATACCGGACGGGAGTTGCGCCTGCGCATGTGGCTGCGCCCCGCGCCACCACGTACCTCGGCCGTCCGCCTGTGGACCCCTCCGGAGCCCGACCGCCGCCGCGCGCCCGACGTCAAGGGCGCCGACCTGGACCACCTGGCCGCCCTGCGCGCCGCCGCCGTCGCGGCCGGAGCCGACGAGGCGCTGCTGCTCTCGCCGCGGGGCCACGTCCTGGAGGGCGCGTCCACGAGCGTCGTCTGGTGGCGGGACGGCACCCTGTGCGGGCCGCCGCCCGGCCCCGGCCTCCTCCCGAGCGTGACCCGCGCCCTCCTCACCGGCCTCGCCACGACGGCCGGACACGAAGTCGCCGTCGAGCAGGCCACCCCGGCGGACCTCACCGGCGTACCCGTCTGGACGCTCAACGCCCTGCACGGCATCCGGCCGGTCGTCGAGGGGCTGGGCCGCCGACTGCGGGACGGGGACGCCGAGGACGCCCGGCGCTGGCAGGCGCGGCTGGTCGCGCTCGGCGCCGCGCGGGAGGTGTGGCGATGACCGCCGTGCGGGAGGAACCGGCGTACGAGCGGGACCTGCTGGCGCAGTTGACGCGCCGGTGGGGGAAGCGGGTCGCCGTCAAGAAGGACGAACTCGATCTGGACGGCCACTTCGACCCGGCGCTGCCGGACTTCCCCGAGCATCTCGTGCCGGTGCTGGCCCTGCCGGGTGCCGAGCGGCTCGACCGGGAGGCCCGCGCGCGCATCCTGTCGGCCGCGTGGATCTCCTACAACGCGAAGACCGCGGCCCTGGAGGACGAGATCATCCTGCCGGCCTGCCGGCTGATGCTCCAGGAGCGGATTCCCGTCCGCCGCGACGACGTCGCCGTCGAGGCGCTGCACCAGACGATCATCGACGAGCACTACCACATCCTGATGTGCCACAACGCCGTCGGCGTCACCCGCAGGCGGCGGGACCTGGCGGACGTGCGGTTCGCGCCGGACGTCTGGACGGTCGTCCGGGGCCGGGAGGCCGTCCGCGCCGGGCTGTCCGGGTTCGACCGGGACATCGTCGACATCGCGTTCTCCCTGGCCGCCGAGACGACGATCAGCGGCTTCCTCTCCACGCTCGCGACGGCCCGGGAGATCCAGCCGATGAACCGGATCACCACCGATCTGCACCGGCGCGACGAGGGCGGACACGCGGTGGTGTTCCGGGAGTTGTGCGGTTCCCTCTACCGGAACCTGGACGGCGCGCGGCAGGGGATGTTCCGGGAGGCCCTCGTCACGGGGCTGGCCGCGTTCCGCTCCGCCGACCTGGAGCCCTGGGTGACGGTGGCTGCCCAGGGCGGCTTCGAGACCGACCCGGACCAGCTGCGCGCGTGGGCGGCGTCCCGTCCCGTGCCGGCGCGGGACACCGGACCCCTGCGACTGCTCCTCGACGACCTGGGCATCAGTCACGACCTCATCGACGCGGTCCGGCGCTGACGGCCCCGAGAGGCGGACGGAGACCATGGTGACCCGCACCGGCGAAGCCGCCGCGCACTGGCGGACCCTCGTCGCCCACCAGCGGCCCGAGTGGCCCAGCGAGGCCGAACTCGGCGCCGTGACCGACCGGTTGGCGGCGCTGCCCGCGCTGGTCACCCCGCAGGAGTGCGACGCGCTGACCGCGCGGCTCGCCCGGGTCGCGGAGGGCGGCGCGTTCCTCCTCCAGGGCGGCGACTGCGCCGAGCGCCTCGACCGCCGCTCGCCGCGGGCCGTACACGCCACGCTCCGTCTCCTGGAGCGGATGGCCGCGGTCCTGTCGCACGCGTCGGCGCTGCCGGTGGTCGCGGTGGGCCGGATGGCCGGGCAGTACGCGAAGCCCCGGTCCCGGCCGACGGAGACCGTCGGCGGGCGCACGCTCCCGGTCTACCGGGGCGACGCGGTCAACGGCCTCGGCTTCACCCCGGCCGACCGCCGCCCGGACCCGGCCCGTCTGCTGCGGGTGTACGACGCCTCGCGCCGCACCCTGGACGTCCTGCGCGCGTACGAACGGGACCCGGCCGCCGCCCCTTCCGAGATCGCCGCGTCCCCCGAAGTCGCCGTGCCCTTCGAGCCGTTCGCCGGCCACGAGGGGCTCCTCCTCGACTACGAGGCCGCCCTAACCCGCCGTCACCCGCCGGCCGGCCGCCGGTACGCGGGCAGCGGCCACCTCCTGTGGATCGGCGACCGCACCCGGCAGCTCGACGGCGCCCACGTCGCCTGGTTCGCGACCGTCGGCAACCCGGTCGCCGTGAAGCTGGGCCCCACCGCCACCCCGGAGGACGCGCTCGCCCTGATCGACCGCCTCGACCCCGAACGGCGGCCGGGCCGGCTGACGTTCGTCGTGCGGATGGGCGCGCGCCGCGTACGGGACCTGCTGCCGCCGCTCGTGGAGAAGGTCACCGCCTCCGGCGCGCCGGTGGTGTGGGCGTGCGACCCGATGCACGGCAACACCTTCGAGGCGCCCGGCGGCCACAAGACCCGCCGGTTCGACGACGTCCTCGCCGAGGTCGCCGGCTTCTTCGAGGTCCACACGGCGCTCGGCACCCACGCCGGCGGCCTGCACGTGGAGCTGACCGGCGAGGACGTCACCGAGTGCGTCGGCGGCACCGCCGGGCCGGGCCTCGACGACCTGCACCGCAGGTACGAGTCGGCGTGCGACCCGCGCCTCAACCGGGACCAGGCGCTCGAACTGGCCCGCCTGGTGGCCGGGATGTTCGCCCCGCCCGCCCGGCACCCGAACCCGACACCCTCTCCGAGGAGGCGCCCATGACCGAGGACTCCCCCCTGCTGGAACTCGACGACGAGTTCGTCCAGGACCCGTACGCGGTGTACGCGAAGCTCGGCGCCGAGGGCTCGGCGCACCGGGTGCGGATGCCGCCCGGGGTTCCCATGTGCGCGGGGCAGCCGGTCTGGCTGATCACCGGGTACGAGGCGGTGCGGGCCGCGCTGGCGGACACCCGGCTGAGCACCGACATCAGCAGGCTGGACGGGCTGTTCGCGCGGAACGCGCCGGACAGCGGCCGGCGGGCGGGGTTCTCCCCGGCCATCGCCAGCCACATGCTGAACTCCGATCCGCCGGACCACACCCGGCTGCGCAAGCTGGTGAGCAAGTCGTTCACCGGGCGCGCCGTCGAGAAGCTGCGGCCGGAGATCGAGCGGATCACCGGCGGGCTGGTCGACGCCCTCCCGGACGGTGAACCGGTGGACTTCCTGGACGCGTTCGCGTTCCCGCTGCCGATCCGGGTGATCTGTCTGCTGCTGGGGGTGCCGGTCGAGGAGCAGGAGAACTTCAAGTCCTGGTCGAAGGCGCTCGTCTCCGGCGACTCCCCCGAAGCCGCCGCGACCGCCACGACGGAGGTCGTCGAGTACATCGGCGCGCTGACCGAGCGCAAGCGCCGTGCTCCCACCGACGACGTGCTCTCGGCGCTGGTCGCGGCGCACGACGCGGACGACGAGATGACGGAGACCGAACTGGTCTCGTCGGCCTACCTGTTGTTCGTCGCCGGTTTCGAGACGACCCTCAACGCCCTCGGCAACGGCGTGCTCCACCTGCTGCGCGACCCCGGCCAGTGGGAGGCGCTGCGCGCGGACCGCTCGCTGCTGCCCGGCGCGGTCGAGGAGTTCCTCCGGGTGGAGAGCCCGCTGAAGCACGCCTCGTTCCGCTGCGCGACGCGGGATCTGACCGTCGACGGCACGCAGATCCCGGCCGGTGACTTCGTGCTGCTGGCGATCGCCTCCGCCAACCGTGACGCGCGGCGCTTCGGGGACCCGCACACGCTGGACGTCCGCAGGCCGGCCGACGGCGGCCAACTGGCCTTCGGGCACGGCATCCACCACTGCCTCGGGGCGCCGCTGGCCAGGCTGGAGCTGCGGATCGCGTTCGACGCCCTGCTCGACGCGTTCCCCGCGATGAGCCTCGCGGCCGACCCCGGGGAGCTGCGGTGGCGCACCAGCACGATCATCCGCGGCCTCCACTCGCTGCCGGTACGGCTGAACCGCCGCTGAGGCACGTTCCACGACCAGAAAGGTGTGGCTGACCACATGCTCATCTGCGGGATCAAGGCATCGCACGACGGCGGGGTCGCCGTCATCGAGGACGGCCGTCTCGTCTTCAGCTACGAGATCGAGAAGCTCGGCAACGGCGAACGGTACAGCTCCCTCGGGGACCTGGAGCGGGTGACGGAGATCCTCGCCGCCGAGGGTCTGTCGCCGGCCGACATCGACCGGTTCGTGGTCGACGGCTGGTACACGAAGGACGTGCACGGCGAGCCCGCCGTGAAGGTGAACTCCGGTGGTGTGCCGGTGGAGTTGAGGGTCGCGCCGTACGTCGAGAGCCCCGGCGGGGACGGGCCGCTGGAGCGCCGGACGTTCGAGGGGCACGGGCTCGGCCGCTACGCCGGGTACACGCATGTCGCCAACCATCTGATGGGGACGTACTGTTCGAGCCCGTTCGCGGCCCGGGGCGAGGACGCGTTCGTCGTGGTGTGGGACGGCCTCGTGACGCCGCGCCTGTACCGGGTGCGGGCGGCGACGCGTGAAGTGAGCTTCGTGGAGGCCCTGTTGCCGGTCTTCGGGAACAGCTTCGCGGCGTTCTGCTCGCGCTTCGAGCCGTACCTGCTCGACACGAGCGACGTCACGTCGGACCGGTACATCCGCGCGCATCTGTCGGTCGCCGGGAAGGCGATGGCGTACGCGGCCAAGGGGCGGGTGGAGACGGGGGCGTTCGCGGTCCTCGACGCGCTGATGGACGAGTTCCGTGATCTGCCCGTCGACAAGGTGGGCATGCTGGGCGACAAGGTCGCGGCGAACCGGGACGAGTTGCTGCCGGGCCTGTCCAACGCGGACCTCATCGCGACCTACCAGGCGTACATCGGCCACCACCTCCTCGACCGGCTCACCACGGCCGTACGCAGCCGCTTCCCGGACGGTGCCCACAACCTGGTGCTCGGCGGCGGCTGCGCCCTCAACATCAAGTGGAACTCCGCGATCCGGGCCAGCGGCGTCTTCCGGGAGGTGTTCGTCCCGCCCTTCCCGAACGACGCGGGCGCGGCGATCGGCACGGCGGCCTGCGAGATGTTCCGCAGTGGCCGAAGCGCGCTGGAGTGGGACGTGTACAGCGGGCCGCGCGTCACGACGGGCACCCTTCCCGACGGCTGGCGGGCCGAGCCCTGCGACGAACGGCGGCTGGCGGCCCTCCTGCACACCGAGGGGGAGCCGGTGGTCGTCCTTTCGGGGCGGGCGGAGCTGGGCCCGCGCGCGCTCGGCAACCGGAGCATCCTGGCGCCCGCGACGGACGCGGGGATGAAGGACCGGCTCAACGACGTCAAGAACCGGGCCTCGTACCGGCCCGTCGCGCCGATCTGTCTGGAGGAGCGGGCGGCGGAGGTCTTCGACCCGGGCACCCCCGACCCGTACATGATCTTCGAGCACCGGATGCGGCCCGGCTGGGCCGAACGCGTCCCGGCCGTCGTCCACCTGGACGGCACGGCCCGGCTCCAGACGATCTCCTCGGCGCGGGACACCGCGGCGGCCCGCATCCTCGGCGCCTACGCGGAGATCAGCGGTGTCCCGGTGCTGTGCAACACGAGCGCGAACCTCGAAGGGCGGGGGTTCTTCCCGGACGTCGCGTCGGCGGCGCGGTGGGGGAAGACCCGTTACATCTGGTCCGAGGGGACGCTGTTCACCAACCCCCGGACGGGGTGAGGCTGTTCCCCGGCTGATCTGTGCGCGGGCCCCGGTCGAGGCGACGTCGCGGGCGGCCGGGCCCGACAGCCGTGCAACACCTGTGCGACATCTATGCGACGCGGAGATCACAGTGCGACTCGCCCAAGTCATGGCCCACGTCTTCGAGCGTTTCCGGGACCGGCCCGCCGTCGGCGAGCGCGCCCGGGAGCAGGTGCGGGACGCCCGCACCGGCCGGGTCTCGATACGTCTGCTGCCGTACTTCGAGACGACGACGTACGGCGAACTGTGGGCCCGGGTGCGCGCGGTGGCCGGCGAGTGGCACCACCATCCGCTGAGGCCGCTCGTCGCGGGCGACCGGGTGGCCCTCCTCGGCTTCACGAGCCGGGACTACGCGGTGCTGGACCTGGCGTGCGCTCATCTGGGCGTGGTCGACGTCCCGTTGCAGGTCGGTTCGTCGCCCGGCGACCTGGCGGCCGTGCTGGCGGAGACCGAGCCGGTTCTCGTCGCCGCGAGCGCCGAACGGCTGGACGCGGCGGCCGAGTTGGTCCTGCGCACGCCCTCGGTGCGGCGGCTGGTGGTGTTCGACCTGTGGCCCGAGGTGGCGGAGCAGGCTGAGCGGTTCGCCGCCGCCCGCGACCGGCTCGCCGGGCGGGACGTGGAGGTCGTCGCCCTGTCCGAGGTCCTCGACCGGGGCTCGGCCCTGCCGGAGGCGCCCCTGTACGTTCCGGGGGACGACGAGGACCCGCTCGCGATGCTCGTCTACACCTCGGGGAGCACGGGGACGCCGAAGGGCGCGATGTACCCGGAGCGGCTCGCGGCGATGCTGTGGGAGGACCGGGTGAAGCGCGCCGGGGACATGGTGACCGTCCACTACACGCCGCTGAGCCATGTCGCCGGGCACTTCCTGCTGACGAACACCCTGGCCCGGGGCGGCATCGTCCATTTCACCGCCGGCAGCGACCTGTCGACGCTCTTCGAGGATCTCGCGCTGGTGCGGCCCACCGAGCTGTACCTCGTGCCGAGGGTGTGCGAGATGCTCCACCAGCTCCACCGGAGCGAGCTGGACCGGCGGACCTCCGAGGGCGCCGACCCCGAGCGGGCCGAGGCCGAGGTGCGCGCGCTGCTGCGCGACGACGTCTTGGGCGGGCGCGTCGGCTGGGCGAGCTGTGGTTCCGCCCCGCTGTCCGCCGCCCTGACCGAGTTCACGGAGGCCGTCCTCGGCGTCCCTCTGTTCAACATGTACGGTTCCACGGAGGTCGCCGGGATCGCCGTGAACGGCCTGCTGATGTCCCCGCCGGTGACCGGCTACAAGCTGGCCGACGTACCCGAACTCGGCTATTTCGGCACGGACTTGCCCCACCCGCGCGGCGAACTCCTGCTGAAGGCGGGCGGTATCCCCGGCTACTACAGGCAACCGGAGCTGACGGCCGAGCTGTTCGACGAGGAGGGCTACTACCGGACCGGCGACATCGTCGAGGAGCTGGGTCCGCGCCGGATCGCCGTCGTGGACCGCCGCAAGGGCGTCCTGAAGCTGTCCCAGGGCGAGTTCGTGGCGGTCACCCGTCTGGAGTCGGTGTTCGCGGCGAGCCCGCTGGTGCGGCAGATCTTCCTCTACGGCAACAGCGAGCGCGCCCACCTCCTCGCCGTCGTCGTCCCCACACCGGAGGCCCTGGAGCGGCACGGGCACGACCGGCGGCGTCTCGAAGACCTCCTGGCCGGGTCGCTGCGGCGGATCGCGCGGGACACCGGCCTCAACTCGTACGAGATCCCCCGGGGCCTGTTGCTGGAGGACGAGCCGTTCAGCACGGCCAACGGCCTCCTGTCCGACCAGCGCAAACTGCTGTGGCCCCAGCTCGTCGAGCGGTACGGCGAGCGGCTGGAGCGGCTGTACGCCGACATCGCGGACCACGAGGCCCGGGAGCTGCTCGACCTGCGCCGCACGGCCCACGGCCGGCCGGTCCTGGACACGGTCCGGCGGGCCGCGCGGGCGCTGCTGGCGGACTCCACGGCCGAGGTGAGCCCCACCGCGCGCTTCCGGGACCTCGGCGGCGACTCCCTGTCCGCGGTGTCCCTGTCGAACCTGCTGCACGACACCTTCGGCGTCCGTGTGCCGGTCGACGTGATCATCAGCCCCGCGTACGACCTGCGGCGGCTCGCCGCCCACGTCGAGGCCGGGCGCGCGGACCCCTCGGCCCGGCCCACGTTCGCGTCGGCGCACGGCGAGGACGCCACCGAGGCACACTCCGGGGACCTCGCGCTCGGCCGGTTCGTCGACGCGGCCGTCCTCGACGCCGCCCGCCGTCTCTCGCGCCCCGCCGGGGAGCCCCGGCACGTCCTGCTGACCGGCGCGAGCGGACACCTGGGCCGCTTCCTGGTCCTGGAGTGGCTCCGCCGACTGGCCCCGGCGGACGGCAGGCTGACGGTCCTGGTCCGCGCCGGTGACCCGGCCGCCGCGCAACAGCGGCTGTCCGACGCCTTCGCCGGCGACCCCGAACTGGCGCGTGCCTTCGCGGAGTCGGCGGAAGGCCGCCTCGACGTCCTGGCCGGGGACCTCACCGAACCGGGGCTCGGCCTGGACGAGGCGACCTGGGACCGGCTCGCGGGCGAGGTCGACCTGATCGTCCACGCGGGCGCCCTGGTCAACCACGTCCTCCCCTACCGTCACCTCTTCGACGCCAACGTCCTCGGCACCGCCGAGCTGATCCGGCTCGCCCTCACCGGGCGCCTCAAGCCGTTCGCGTACGTCTCCAGCGTGGCCGTGGCCCGGTCCCGGAAGGGGCGGGCCCTCGACGAGGACAGCGACGTCCGCGCCGCGCTCCCGGTCCAGCCGCTCGACGACGGGTACGCCGGCGGGTACACGACGAGCAAGTGGGCGGGGGAGGTGCTGCTCCGGGAGGCGCACGAGCTGTGCGGGCTGCCGGTGACGGTGTTCCGCCCGGGCATGATCCTCGGGCACCGCAGGTACGCCGGGCAGCTCAATGTCCACGACGCCTTCAGCCGCCTGCTGTTCAGCCTCCTGGAGACGGGGGTGGCCCCGGCGTCGTTCTACCGGGCGGGCGCCCGTGCGCACTACGACGGCCTGCCCGTCGACTTCGTCGCGTCGTCGATCGTCGAGCTGGGCCGCGGTATCTCCGGGCACCGGACGTTCGGCCTGGTCAACCCGCACGACGACGGGGTCTCCCTCGACACGTTCGTGGAGTGGCTCGTCGCCGACGGCCACCGCGTGGAGCGCGTCCCCGACCACGGCGACTGGCTCGTCCGCCTGGAGTCCGCGCTGCGGGGTCTGCCCGAGACCCGGCGCGGGTACTCGGTCCTCTCGCTGCTGCGGGCGTTCCGGGAACCGGGAGAGGCGGTCCCGGGTTCGGACGTCCCGTCGGCCCGGTTCCGCGCGGCGCTCGGCCCCGGCCGGGAGGTGCCGCGCCTGACCCCGGCGCTCCTGCGCAAGTACGTGGCGGACCTGCGGCGCCTGACCGCGCCCTGACCGCCCTCAGCCCGTCTGCCTGCGCCCCCACAGGGGGTCGAAGTGCGCCCAGTCGGCGCCCCACTGGTCCAGGCGCCGGCGTTCGAGGCGGGAGCGCAGGAGGCGGCCGGTGATGAAGGGGATGGCGGCCGTCGTGGTGCCGGCCAGCGTGCCGACGAGGGTGGAGCGCAGACGGGCCTGCGAGGGGGTGGTGGGCTCGGTGACGAGGCGGCCCTCGGCGTCCGTCCACACGTCGACGTGGGTACCGGCGGCGCTGCCCGCGGCGACGCGGACCTGACCGGAGTGGGGGGTGCCGTCGGGGCCGGGCCAGGTGACCTTCGTCCACAGGTGCTCGGTGCGGCTCGGCGAGCGCAGTTCGGTGGACGGCGCGGGCGCGGCCTCCGTGAGGGTCCCCTCGACCGTGTGCCACTCGGCGCGCTCGCGCGCCAGCCCGCGCTCCATGCTGTCCGCGGCGGCCCACCCGGCGAGGACGCCGGTCAGCACGGCGCACGCCCACGCCCCGAGCAGCACCCACGCCTCGACGACGTCGGTGCGCCGTCTGAGGGGGTTGCGCCGCCAGCGCCACAGCAGCACCTGCGGACGCCGGTCGCGCCACCGCCACATCCCCGGACCACGGAACGCCATCGAAGGCTTCCTCCTCATGAGCACGCGAACATCCCCCGACCGCACTTCCATACGAAGCCGGCCGCCCGGATGCTCAGGGCGAGTCCTGTGACCCGACGTTCCCACGCCCCCCGCCGCCCGCGCAGGCGTCCGCGGAATTGTGGCCGAGGACTCTCGGTCGAACCTCTGTCCGACGGCTCTGACCTGCGACGATCCGGACTCCGGAGGTGACTGTCAGCGGTGGGGTGCAGACTGGCCGGTGCTGGGACGAAGACGTCGCGGAGGTGACCGGAAATGACCGAGGTACTGCTCGCCGTGGGGACCCGCAAGGGCTTGTTCATCGGGCGCAGGAGGGGCGGCGCGGAGTGGGAGTTCGACTCCGATCCGTACTTCAACGCGCAGGCGATCTACTCGGTCGCCATCGACACACGCGGCCCGAGCCCGCGGCTGCTGGCCGGCGGCGACAGCGCGCACTGGGGCCCGTCGGTCTTCCACTCCGACGACCTGGGGCGGACGTGGACGGAACCGGCCAGCCCGGCGGTGAAGTTCCCGAAGGACACGGAAGCCTCACTGGAGCGCGTCTGGCAGCTCCACCCGGCTGCGGCCGAACCGGGCGTGGTGTACGCGGGGACGGAACCGGCCGCGCTGTACCGCTCGGAGGACCGGGGCGAGAGCTTCGAGCTGGTCCGGCCGCTGTGGGAGCACCCGACGCGCTCGAAGTGGGTCCCGGGCGGCGGCGGTGAGGGGCTGCACACGGTCCTGACGGACGCCCGCGACCCGCGCGCGGTGACGGTCGCGGTCTCGACGGCGGGCGTGTTCCGCACGACGGACGGCGGGGCGAGCTGGGCGCCCTCCAACTCGGGCGTCTCGGCGGTCTTCCTGCCCGATCCGGACCCCGAGTTCGGGCAGTGCGTGCACAAGGTCTCGCGGGACGCCCAGGACCCGGACCGGCTGTACCTCCAGAACCACTGGGGCGTCTACCGCAGCGACGACGCGGGCGCGCACTGGAAGGACATCGGCGCGGGCCTCCCGTCGACGTTCGGCTTCGCGGTCGCCGCGCACCCGCACCGGGGCGGCACGGCGTACGTCTTCCCGATCACGGCGGACGCCGACCGGGTCCCGGCGGACCACCGCTGCCGGGTCTTCCGCACGACGGACGCGGGCGAGTCGTGGGAGCCGCTGTCCGAGGGCCTCCCGCAGGACGCCCACTACGGCACGGTGCTGCGGGACGCGCTGTGCACGGACGACGCGGACCCGGCGGGCGTCTACTTCGGCAACCGCAACGGCGAGGTGTTCGCGTCGGCCGACGAGGGCGACACCTGGCGGCAGTTGGCCTCGCACCTGCCGGACGTCCTGTGCGTCCGCGCGGCCGTCGTGGGCTGACGAAAGAGACCGGAAACCACCTGAGGGGGGACCTTGGAGGAGCACGCCCGTACGGGCCTTGGCCATCGGTTGATCATCTCGCCGTGTACGGCAGTAGGGTGACGCCCGTGGCACCACGACCCTTGCATGAAATCGTAGAGGCGGGCTGGGCGAAGGCCCTCGAACCCGTGGCCGACCGGATCGCCTCGATGGGCGACTTCCTGCGCGCGGAGATCGCCGCCGGCCGGACGTACCTGCCGGCCGGGCCGAACGTCCTGCGGGCCTTCCAGCAGCCGTTCGACGACGTCCGCGTCCTGATCGTCGGCCAGGACCCGTACCCGACGCCGGGGCACGCGGTCGGGCTGTCCTTCTCGGTCGCGCCCGAGGTGCGTCCGCTGCCGGGCAGCCTGATCAACATCTACCGCGAGCTGAACACGGACCTGGGCCTGCCCCAGCCGTCCAACGGCGACCTGACGCCGTGGACCCAGCAGGGGGTGCTGCTGCTCAACAGGGCGCTCACGACCGCCCCGCGCAAGCCGGGCGCCCACCGCGACAAGGGCTGGGAGGCCGTCACGGAACAGGCGATACGGGCCCTGGCCGCGCGCGGCAAGCCGCTCGTGTCCATCCTGTGGGGCCGCGACGCCCGCAACCTCCGCCCGCTGCTGGGCCAGTTGCCCGCGGTCGAGTCCGCGCACCCCTCGCCGATGTCCGCGGACCGCGGCTTCTTCGGCTCCCGGCCGTTCAGCCGCGCGAACGACCTCCTGGTCGGCCAGGGCGGCCAGCCGGTCGACTGGCGCCTGCCGTAGCCCCTTCCCGGCCGGGCCGGACACCCTCTCCCAGGGGGCTCATCCCGAGCAAACGGCCCGACCGGGACAACTCACCCAAAAATCACGCTGATCACGTCTGATCCGCACGTAACTCATCAGACAAATCAGGACGGATACCGTTCACCTGCACCCTCCCCGAACGGAGGAGCCCAGGAAACCAGTAACATGCGGCGCCATGAGCTCCCCCACTGGGCCCGCGTCCGGCCTGCCAGTACGAATGCCGCGCCCCCGTCAGCCCGGTCGGCACCGCCGACCCGAGCCCCTGGCTGCTCCCGAGGGCGCGCCCGCGCTCGTCCTCGCGGTGCCGGGCACGCCCGGCGAAGCCACCCGGAGCCTCGCCGAGGAGATCGTGAGCATCGCCCGCTCCGAACTCCCCGGTCTCGACGCGCGCATCGGGTACCTGGACGGGGACGACACCGAATACCCGACCCTCCAGGCGGTCCTCGCGCACGCCGCGGACGAGCGCACGGCCCGTTACGAGCAGGCGCTCGCCGCCGGGGCCGACGTCAAGCAGCCCGACGGGCCCGTGGCCGTCGTCGTCCCGCTCCTCGCGGGGCCCGACAGCGCGCTGCTGCGGCAGGTGCGGCAGGCCGTGATGGAGAGCAAGGTCGCGGCCGATCTGACGGACGTCCTCGGGCCGCATCCGCTGCTCGCGGAGGCGCTGCACGTGCGGCTCTCCGAGGCGGGGCTGGCGCGGGCCGACCGGGCCCGGCTGTTCACCGTCGCGACCGCGGCGGACGGGATCATCCTCGCGTCCGTCGGCGGGGACGAGGCGGTGCAGGCGGCCGGGATCACCGGCATGCTGCTCGCCGCGCGGCTGGCGGTGCCGGTGATGGCGGCGGCGCTGGACCAGGAAGGGTCCGTCGCGGCGGTCGCCGAGCAGTTGCGGGGGTCGGGGTCCCAGCAGCTCGCGCTCGCGCCGTATCTCATCGGGCCGGAGATCGACTCCGTCGTGGTGGAGGAGGCGGCGAAGGAGGTCGACTGCGCGGCTGCGGAGGCGCTGGGTCCTTATCCGGCGATCGGGAAGCTGGCGTTGGCCAAGTACACGACGGCGCTCGGGATCGCGCCTCAGCAGGCACCTGCGGTGCGTTAGCCGGGGGGCCGGGGAGGCTGCTTGTCCGGAGGGTCCGTTTCCCTTGGTGGGGGCGGGCCCTTTCGCCTATTGGGGTGCCAGTTCGGGGTGTTCGGCGGGTGCGGGTGCGTTGTGGTTGCTCGCGCAGTTCCCCGCGCCCCTAAAAGCACCGATCTGGCCCTAGTTTGAAAGTTCCGCGAGCTTTCTGATGTCTGTTGCGTGCTCCTCCAGGGATTTCAGGACCTGCCTCGCTCGCTGCTTTCTTGCTCGCATCGGGTTCAGCGGGTGGAGCAGGGGGGCCACCGCTGCTCGGACTCGGGGTAGGAGAGTGTCCAGTTCTGCTGACTTTGCTGCCGGGTCGGTGTGGTCGTCGGACCTGTGGATCACGTGCAGGGCTCGGGCTATCCAGGCGTCCGTGACCTTGTTCGTCGTGATCGGGAGGACGACGAGGACCGTCAGGGTCGCGGTCAGGGCGCCCAGGGCTGTTTCTGCCAGGCGGAGGGCCAGGAGGTCGGGGGTGAGGATGCCCAGGACGCCGTAGAGGAGTTCTACCAGGAGGGTTACCCAGAGCATCATCCAGGTGTAGGAGACGGCGGCGGTGTAGAAGATGCCGAAGACGGCGGCTGTCAGGCCGAGGGCTGTGGGGAGGGGGGCGCCGTTCACCGGGACGGCGATGAGGAGGCCCAGGGCTATGCCGGCGAGGGTGCCGAGGACTCGGCGGAAGCCTCGGACCAGGGTTTCGCCTCGGGAGGTGGTGTTGACGAAGATCCACCAGGTGGCGCCGACGGCCCAGTACCAGCGTTCGGGGGAGAGTGCCTGGCCGGCGAGGAGGGCGAGGGCGGCGGCGGTGGTCGCCTGGACGGACTGGCGGGTGGTGAGGCGGGCCAGGTCGGGGACGGGGACGACGGGGGGTGCGGGGAGGGCGCGTTCGTAGCACCAGAGGCCGAAGCGGACGGCGGAGGCGGTCGCCAGGGCCAGCAGGACGGCCGCGGACAGCTCCGGGAGGTGCGCCGGCGTCGTACCGAGGACCAGGGTGACGAAGAACGCCATGAACGCGAAGACGCCGAGGGCGTGGCCGCGCGGGCCCCAGCGGCGGGCGTACACGCCGGTGCCGATGATCGCGAGGAAGGCCAGGTCGCGGACGAGGGGACGGTCGTGGACGGCCGCGGCGAGCGTGAGGACCGGGAGTCCCACTACGGGCAGCAGCGCGGTGGTGACGGCCTGGCCGCGCACGGTCGCGTCCGTCACGGTGAACAGGGCGAGGATCGCCGCGAGGCCGCCGGTGACGGCGGCGACGAGTGAGTGCCCCGCGACGGCGCAGGCCACGACCGCGAGCCCGATGCCGAGTACGGCCCGGGAGGCGGCGCGCAGCCGCATCCGTCCCGGGTCCGGCGCCGTGAACACCTTCCTCAGCACGTGACACCCACCCCTTCGGCCCGTCAGGGCACGAGAAAGGCGCCGCGGGTCTCCGCAGCGCCATCGACCCGCCCATCAGACCATCCGCTCCCTCAATGGCTCAAGTGACCTCGGATCGAGTGGGCCATTGGTACAGCAGAACGTTTCCGCGCTGGTCCAGGGCGGGGCCAACGGACCATCGGGGTGCCCGGCGCTTACGGGGACGGCGGGTCGGGTAGGCCGATCCCGACCCGACCGAAAGGGACCCTCATGAGCCACCAGCACGACGGCGGGCTGCCGTCCGCGTTCACGGCCACCGGATCGTCGTCCTTCCTGGACTTCCTCGGCGCGCAGGCCCCCGAGCTGCTGCCCTCGCGCCGCACGCTCACCCCGCCGCCGGGTTTCGAGGCGCCGCACGGCACGACGATCGTCGCCGCGACGTACGCGGACGGGGTGCTGCTGGCGGGTGACCGGCGGGCCACGATGGGGAACGTGATCGCGAACCGCGAGGTCGAGAAGGTGTTCGCGGCCGACGAGTACTCCGCGGTGGCGATCGCCGGGACGCTCGGCTTCGCGATCGAGCTGGTCCGGCTCTTCCAGCTGGAGCTGGAGCACTACGAGAAGATCGAGGGCACCGCCCTGTCCCTGGACGGCAAGGCCAACCGGCTGACAACGATGGTCCGCGGCAACCTCGGCATGGCCATGCAGGGCCTCGCGGTGGTGCCGGTCTTCGCGGGATACGACGTGGACCGGGGGGAGGGCCGCATCTTCACGTACGACGTGACGGGCGGGCGGTCCGAGGAGTCCTCGGGGTTCGCCGCGACCGGCTCCGGCTCGGTGTACGCGCGCGGTTCGCTGAAGAAGCTGTACCGGCCGGGGATGAGCGAGCGCGACGCGGTCACGGCGGTCGTCCAGGCGCTGTACGACGCCGCCGACGACGACTCCGCGACCGGCGGCCCCGACCTTTCCCGCCGGCTCTTCCCCCTGGTCTCCCTCGTCACGGCGGACGGCTTCCGGCTGCTGGCCGCGGAGGAGGTCGCGGAGGTGGCGCGGACGGTGGTGGAGGGACGCCACGAGTCACCGGACGGGCCTCGGGCACCGGTGCTCTGAGGGGCGGGCGGGGTGCAGGCGGCGCCGAGGTGGCGCGGGGGCTGCGAGCGGCGCCGAGGTGGCGCGGGGGCTGCGGGCTACGGGCTACGGGCTACGGGCTACGGGCTACGGGCTGCGATCGTCGCCCCCTGGCCCTCCCCCCAGTCGCCCCCGAAGCCCCCCGGCTGGGCCATTGGTACAGTCGGCGGTGATCGATCGGGGCACCGGGAAGGCCGGCGGTATGGCGGTGGACGAGCTGGACACGCGCATCCTGCGGTTGCTGCTGGAGCAGCCCCGGACCAGCGTCCGGGAGTACGCGCGGATTCTCGGGGTCGCCCGGGGGACGCTCCAGGCGCGGCTCGACCGGCTGGAGCGGGACGGGGTGATCACCGGCACCGGCCCCTCGCTCTCCCCCGGCGCCCTCGGCCACCCGGTCCTCGCGTTCGTGCACATCGAGGTCACGCAGGGCCACCTCGACGACGTCGGCGACGCGCTGTCGGCCGTACCGGAGATCGTCGAGGCGTTCTCGATCACAGGCGGCGGTGATCTGCTGACGCGGGTGGTCGCGCGCGACAACCTCCATCTGGAGGACGTCATCCAGAAGCTGATCAGCGTCCCGGGGGTGGTCCGTACGCGGACGGAGGTCGCGCTGCGGGAGCGGGTGGCGTACCGACTGCTGCCGCTGGTGGAGTCGGTGGGGCGCGCGGCGTCGTCGTAGGCGTCGTGGAGCAGGCGTCGAAACTTCCGTGTCCGTCCGTCCCGTTGACGTGTCGCGGCCTCCTGCCTATCTTCTGGACGACCTTTCGAACGACGCTCGATATCTCGAACACCCCACGCTCGCCCCCCCTGCACCCCCACACCCGCAGAATCGAGGAGCACATGGCCCCGCCCCTCTCCCGACGCACCCTCCTGAGGAGCGCGATGATCGCCGCCGCGGCATCCGGAATCACCGGCACGGGACACGCCACGGCGACGGCGGCCCCCGCCGCCTGGTCGCTGCTGCCGCTCCCGCTGGACAAGGTCTCCCTGGGCCCCGGACTCCTCGCGGACAAGCGGCAGTTGATGCTCGACCACGCGCGCGGGTACGACGTGAACCGGCTGGTGCAGGTCTTCCGCGCCAACGCCGGCCTCTCCACCCTCGGCGCGGTCGCCCCCGGCGGCTGGGAGGGGCTCGACGGCGAGGCCAACGGAAACCTGCGCGGCCACTACACGGGCCACTTCCTGACGATGCTGGCGCAGGCGTACGCGAGCACCGGGGACGCGGTGTACGCGGAGAAGATCCGCACGATCGTCGGAGCGCTGGCCGACTCCCGCGAGGCCCTGCGCCGGTCCCCCCAAGTCCTCAGCGTCCAGGGGAGGTTCGGGACGGCCGCCGAGAACGTACGCGGCTCCTACCAATACGTCGAACTCCCCGCCCAAGTACTGAACAACGCCTCCGCGGTCACCCTCGCCGCGTGGATCAGGCCGGCGCACGACGGGAGTTGGGCCCGGATCTTCGACTTCGGCAACGACACGGCCCGTTACCTCTACCTCGCGGCCCGCAACGCGAGCGGCGTCCCCCGGTTCGCGATCACCACGAGCGGCGCGGGCGGCGAGCAGGGCATCAACGGGACGGCCGCGCTGCCGCTGAACCAGTGGAGCCACATAGCGGTCACCCTCGGCGGCGGGGTCGGCACGCTGTACGTCAACGGGCAGGCGGTGGGCCGGAATTCGGGCATGACCCTGACCCCGGCCGCGCTCGGGACGCTCACCAACAACTGGCTGGGCCGCTCCAACTACTCCGGCGACCCGGTGTTCGCGGGGGCCTTCGACGGGTTCGACGTGTGGTCGCGGGCGCTGACAGCCGCCGACGTCACGGCACTTCAGAGCCGCAGGGGTGCGGGAGACCTCGCCTCGTACGGTTTTGACGAGACGTCGGGCGGTACGTTCGCCGACTCCTCCGGGCGGGGCCTCACCGCGACCCTGCGGCGGACCTGGGGCGCGCCCAGCCACGCCGGTTTCCTCGCGGCCTACCCGGAGACCCAGTTCATCCAGCTGGAGTCGATGACGGCGAGCGACTACACGAAGGTGTGGGCGCCCTACTACACCGCGCACAAAATCCTGCGCGGGCTCCTCGACGCGCACCTCGCGACGGGCGACGCGCGCGCCCTCGACCTCGCGTCGGGGATGGCCGACTGGATGTACGCCCGGCTCTCGAAGCTGCCCGCGGCCACCCTCCAGCGGATGTGGGGGCTCTTCTCCAGCGGCGAGTTCGGGGGCGTCGTCGAGGCGCTGTGCGATCTCCACGACCTCACGGGCCGGGCCGAACACCTCGCGCTGGCGCGGCTGTTCGACCTCGACCGGCTCATCGACGCGTGCGCCGCGAACACCGACGTCCTCGACGGGCTGCACGCCAACCAGCACATCCCGATCTTCACCGGGTACCTCCGGCTGTACGACGCGACCGGCGAGCAGCGGTACCTGGACGCCGCGCGCAACTTCTGGGACATGGTCGTACCGCATCGCATGTACGCGATCGGCGGGACCAGCAACACGGAGTTCTGGCGGGCGCGGGACGTGATCGCGGGGATCGTCAGCGACACGTCGGCGGAGACCTGCTGCGCGTACAACATGCTGAAGCTGAGCCGGGCGCTGTTCCTGCACGCGCAGGACCCGAAGTACATGGACTACTACGAGCGGGCGCTGTTCAACCAGGTCCTCGGGTCCAAGCGGGACGCCGCCGACGCGGAGAAGCCGCTCGTCACGTACTTCCTCGGGCTGAACCCCGGGCACGTGCGGGACTACACGCCGAAGCAGGGCACCACGTGCTGCGAGGGCACGGGCATGGAGAGCGCGACGAAGTACCAGGACACGGTGTACTTCGTCGCCGCCGACGGGAGCGCGCTGTACGTCAACCTGTTCAGCCCGTCGACGCTGGAGTGGACGGCGAAGGGGGTCACCGTCTCGCAGGTGACGCGGTTCCCGTTCGAGCAGGGGACGACGCTGACCGTGCGCGGGAGCGGGCGGTTCGAGCTGCGGCTGCGGGTGCCGGTGTGGGCCGTCGCCGGATACCGGGTCACGGTCAACGGGCAGGCGGTGAGCGGGAATCCGGTGCCGGGGAGCTACTTCGCCGTGTCCCGGGAGTGGCGGGACGGGGACGTCGTGCGGGTGGAGGTGCCGTTCCGGGTGCGGGTGGAGCGGACGCCGGACGACCGTTCCCTCCAGTCGGTGTTCTATGGGCCCGTGAACCTCGTCGCCCGCAGCGCCTCGACGTCGTATCTGCCGGTCGCGGTCTACCGCAACGCCGCGCTCTCCGGTGATCTGGCCCCCTCCTTCACGGCCGTCGAGGGGAAGCCGCTGCATCTCGCCCTGGGCGGTGTGGAGTTCGCGCCGTTCTTCGAGGGCACCGAGGACCCCTCGCACGTGTACGTGCGGCGGGCCGAGGTCCGGGTGGTGTTCGGGAACGTCGATTCCGGGGTGGCCAACCCCGTGAAGGCGGACGGGACTTCGCTGCTGGACGAGGTGTGGGCGGGGGCGCCGTTCGCAAGCAAGGACGCGTTGGTGGGGCGGGTGCGGACGGTGGTGGCCGCGTGGGTCGCCGGCGGGTCGTTGGGGGCCGGGGACGGTGAGGTGATCGTCAGTACCGCGCAAAGGGCGACTTACGTGCCGTAGACGGTCGCACTCCGGGTGCGGGCTCGTCGTGGCTTGTCGCGCCCACGCGGCGGTAGCCGCACATCGATCCAGCCCCGCGCCCCCGAACGACTCGCGGTCCCGCCGTCGTCTACTTGCGGCGGCGGGGCTTGGGGCTCGCGGTCTTCCGCGCGGGCTTCTTCCCCCCGCTCGCCGCCGTCTTGCGCACCGGGGCCTTCTTCGCCGTCGGTTTCTGCTTCGGCTGCTCCGGCTTCGCCCTCCCCCGCGTGCTGTTCGCCGTCCGCCCCCGGACCACGCCGATGAAGTCGTCCACCAGGTCCGTCGTCGCCTCCTCCGGCCAGGAGAGGGCGACGGTGGAGCGGGGGGCGTCGGCGACGGGGCGGTAGGTGAGGTCGCGGCGGTGGTGGAGGCGGGCGAGGGACTGGGGGGTAAGGAGGACGCCGATGCCGGCGGCGACGAGGTCGATGGCGTCGGCGGTGGTCTCGGGGCGTTCGAAGGCCGGTTCGCCCGGCGGCCTGTCCCAGCCGAAGACGTCGTCCTTCGGATGCAGGACGGTCTCCTCGGCGAGGTCGGCGAGCGTGATCTCCTCGGCCGCGGTGACGAGATGGTCCTTGGGGACCACCGCGACGGTCGTCTCCTCGTACAGCGGGATCGCGCTGAACGTCGTCCGGTCGACGGGAAGCCGGACGATCCCGGCGTCCGCCTCCCCTGCCCGCAAGACGTCGGATGCCTCGGCGGCCGTCACCTGGAGAAGCGTCAACGGCACCTCCGGATAGCGCTCACCCCAGATCCGCACCCACTTGGCGGGGGTCGCGCCGGGTACACAGGCGAGCCGGAAGCTGGGGGAATCGGCCGAGTCAGTCACGCGGCAAGGTTACCGGCTGTGGTCGGACCTCTGGCCGGTGGCGGATACCCTGGGGGTATGAAGTCGCACCAGACCGCCCAGACGATGAAGCCCGCCACCGCGGCGAAGAAGCTGGGCGTGTACCTCCCCGCCACCCCCGCCGAGTTCCAGGAGGGTGTCGTCTCCCGCGCCGAGCTGACCCAGCTCCAGGAGAATCCGCCGCAATGGCTGCTGGAGCTGCGACTGAACGGTCCGCATCCGCGTCCGGTGGTGGCCGCCCGGCTGGGTGTCTCGATCGCCGGTCTCGCCCGTGGCGGGGTCACCGACGCGCTGACCAGCACGGACATCGAGGCCCTGCGGGAGGAGATGCCGGAGTGGCTGGAGAAGGAGCGGGCCACGCAGGCGGAGGTCCGCAAGGAGGCGGCGCGGCTCAAGAAGCGTGACGCGGAGCGTGCGGCGCGGGCGGAGCACGAACTCGACTGAGTCCGGCGGGGCCGGGCGGTACGACCGGGTCGGCTTTCCGACCGGGCCTTGGGTGTGTCGTGGGGCGTCGGTGCTGTCGTGGCGGTGCCGGGGGCGGTAGATGTGCCGTCGTGCGAAATCTTCCTTTTCTTCCCGAGTCCTCCGCAGCTCCCCGCCCGCCCGGCCGGGCGCTGGTCCGCTGGTGTCTGGCGGCCGTCGTCGCGCTGGGGGCCGTGGGGTGCTCGGGCGGTGGCGACGCGGGGGCCCGGGGGTCCGGGAGCGGGGGTACGGCGGCTGTCGTGCGGGTGCCGCAGGACACGCCCTCGGTGCGCCGGGCGGTCGAACTGGTGCGGGCCGGAGGGCTCGTGCTGGTGTCGCCCGGGGTGTACCGGGAGTCGGTGACGGTGGCCAAGGAGCGCGTCGTGCTGCGCGGCACGGACCGTAACCGGGTCGTCTTCGACGGGGAGTTCGAGCGGTCCAACGGGATCACCGTGACCGGCGCGGGCTCGGTCGTCGAGAACCTCACCGTGCGCAACCACCTCGCGAACGGCGTCCTGTTCACCGGCGTGACCGACGAACGCCTCCAGGCGGGCCGGGCCGGGGGTTCGGCGTACGACCCGCTGGACACGGTCAAGTTCCCACCGCTGCGCGGGTTCCGGGCGTCCTACGTGACCGCGTACAACAACGCCCTGTACGGGATCTACGCGTTCGACGCGCGCGCGGGGGTCATCGAGCGGTCGTACGCGTCGGGTCAGGCGGACTCGGGGATCTACGTCGGCCAGTGCCGGCCGTGCGACACGGTCGTCCGGGACAACACGGTCGAGCACAACGCGGTCGGCCTGGAGGTGACGAACGCCTCGGAGCGGCTGTACCTGCTGGGCAACCGGGCCTCGCGCAACCGGGTCGGGCTGACGCTGAACTCCAACGACCTGGAGGCGCTGGGCCCGCAGCACGGGGCGGTCGTCGCGGGGAACACGTTCTCCGACAACAACGACGCGCGCAGTCCGGAGCAGGCGGACGGCGGTTTCGGGATCGGCATCGGGTCGGGGGGCGGCCGGGAGAACGTCGTGGAGCGCAATCTCGTGACCGGGAACCGGGCGGCGGGTGTGGTGCTGGCCGATGTGCAGGGGTATCCGGCGCGGGACAACACCGTGCGGGACAACCGGGTGTCGGGCAACGGCGCGGATCTGGTGCTGGCGACGGGGAACGCGGGCGGGAACTGTTTCGCGCGCAACGGGGAGTCGCGCCGCAGTCCGGGGCGGCTGCCGGGGCGGGAGCTGTGCGGGGCGCCGGCGCCGACGGCCGCCGGTCCCGCAGGCCGGACGCTGGGGTCGGTGCCGGTCGTCGCGGCGCCCGCGGGAGTCTCGTTCCAGGACGCGCCCGTCCCGCCCGCCCAGCCGAACCTGCCGGACCCGTCCGGCGCGCCCGCGCGGGCGGCGGTGGGGTTGCCCGGGCGGGTGGACGTGCGGGCGTACCGGGTGCCGTCGGCGTAGTCGCAGGGGCCGATCGCGTGCGGCCGTAGGTGCGAGAAACGAACATCCGCGAAACCTGATGACCGGATCGATGCTCCCTGAGGGTGCGTCGATCCGGTCATTTTCGGTCCCACGGCCCCTTGGGGAGGCTCCCCCGGACCTGCTCCCCCGTCAGGTCGAGCGTCACGGTCCGTGCGTCCCCGAGGCGTGCGGTGACACGGCGTACGGCCCCGTCGGCGGCGATCCAGTAGGTGACGGGGGAACGGCCGGTGAGGGGGGCGGTGGAGGCGGCGGGGCGGGGGCGGGGGCCGGAGAGGACGGCGTAGGGGCGGCCGTCGATGGTGTCGTCGCGCAGGTGCAGGGGGCCGGACTGGGCGAGGAGTTGGGCGTTGTCGGGGCGGTCGGCGGAGAGGGCGAGGGCGAGTTGGAGGGCGGTGTCGAGGGGGGTGCGGGCGTAGGGGCGGCGGGTCCAGGCGGCGCTGTCCACGCGGGCCGCCGCGCGGAGGGCGTCGCGGGCGGGCGGCGGGGCGGCGGGTGACGTCGTGGACGGTGCGGCGGCGGGTGCGCCGTAGGTGCCGGGGCGGGCGACCGCGAGGCCCTCGCGGCTCCAGGCGAGCAGCCCGGGGGCGCCGTCCGTGCCGCTGGTGTCTTCGGTGCCGTACCAGCCGACCGCGCGGTGCGCGCGGTGGTCGACGACGGCGTGCACGGTGGTCGTCCCGCCGGGCGCGGCGATCCGCAGGTCCATCGTCGCGGTGCCGGTCCGGTACATCCGGAAGCGGGCCAGGGCCAGCCGCTGGGCCTCGTCCCCGGTGAGGGGCCGCGCGCCGTCGGCGGGGGCGGCGCAGGACGTCAGAAGGGCGGCCAGGGCGAGCGCGGCGGCCGGCACGAGACGGGAAAGTCGTTGTGTCCGCATGGCAGGTCTCTATACGGCGCCGTCGGCGCGGTGCGGGGCAGCCGCGCGGTCCGGTCACCCGGCCGGGCCCGGTGGATGTGCCGGACATCACAGGGCGGACGGTTGTGCGCGGCGCTGGGAGCGCTCCCGGTGACGGACGTGCACCTCATACGGGTGAACCGCGGGCCCGCGCGGGGGCGTCCGTGAACTGCCCGGGGGACGGCTCCGGTTGGCGGCGCCCCCGTGCGTCCGGAATCGTCCGTCGGCGGGTGTGGGACGGTGCGCCGGGGCCGTACGCTAGGTGTGCGGCGGGGCGATCCGTTTCCCGTCGCGCAGAGCGTGACCGAGTCGCTGACCGCCCTGTATCGCGGACGGTGAACGCCCGGAAGTCGCCCTCGGGGCCCGGCCTTGGTTACGATCTGCCACAAGTTCACCGGAGTGGGTGTTTCGAGGCTGTTGGGGGTCGGGATGGTTGCCGGTCGTGTGGTGCGCTTCGACAGCGCGCGGGGTTATGGATTCATTTCTCCCGACGACGGCGGGGAAGATGTCTTCCTGCACGTCAATGACATGTTGATGCCTGAATCGCAGATCCGCCGCGGCGTGGCCGTGGAGTTCGAGATCGAGGACGGCGAACGCGGTCCGAAGGCGTCCGACGTGCGGCTCGCACGCGGCGCCGACGGCAAGCCGCTGACGCCGGACGACGACGTCCTGTGCGACGTCCTGAACACGGAGGAGTTCACCCGGGAGGTCACGGAGACGCTGCTGTCGACGGCGCCTTCGCTCACGGGCGAGCAGATCCTCCAGGTGCGTCAGGGCCTCGCCCAGTTCGCCAAGCACCACGGCTGGGTCGAGGGCTGATCCAGCGGACTCGAGGGGGCGGACGATCTCATCGTCCGCCCCCTCAGTCGTACCCCCGCGCGCTCGTCAGCCCCTGCCGTCCCGACCGACCGTCAGCGGGGCGGGCCGGTAGGGGATGAAGGCGGCGCCGTCGAGGCCGAGGGCGACGGCCGAGGTCTGGAGGGCGGCGGCGGTCGCCGAGGCGCCCCACGTCCCGGTGTCGACACGCCGTTCCAGCGCGTGCAGGGCGGCCACGGTCTCGGCGGTCGTGAACGCGCAGTGCCCCTGCCGTTCCACGTACGCCTGGCGCAGCAGCGCGCCGTCGCCCGCCGCGCGCACGCGCGCGCCGAAGCGGCTCTCCTGCTCGACGGGGACGAGGCTGTCGGCGGTCGTGTGCACGTTCAGCAGGGGGACGGCGAGTCCCTGGCCCGCCGACGAGGTGCGCTCGGCGGTGCGGACGGCGGCGGGGTCGGCGGTGACGGCGGCTCCGGCGGTGAGGCGGGCGAGGTCGGCGCGCAGGTCGAGTCCGGCGGCCCGGTAGAGGGCGCGGACCTGGGGCGCGTGGACGGAGCCGGCGAGCAGGCGTTCGTAGGAGACGCCCTTGTTCCAGGAGTTGTTGCCGCCCACGGACTGTTCGATCGCGAACCGGCCGCCCTCGACGAACGACAGGATGCCCTGGGCGAACCAGGCGTACTGCTGCTCCTGCTGGCCGGCCCAGTCGGTGGGGGCGGGCCGGTCCTGGCCGGGGGCCCAGGCGGGGAGGTTGAGGTAGGCGGCGGCGAGCGCGATCCTGGCGCGGCCCGCGGGGGTCGTCTGGGCGGCGGTGACGGCGTCGGTGAGGCGCTGGGCGGTGGCGGCGGCCTCGGCGGCGGAGGTGAAGCGGACGAGTTTCAGGTCCTCGGCGGGGAGCAGGAGGCGCGCGATCGTGTACTCGGCGTCGAGCTGGTAGTTGTCGAGGTCGGTGGCTCCGGCGACGAGTCCGCACAGGCCGAGCGCGCCGTCGATGCGTCCGGCGCCGTCGCGGGCCAGTTGTGCGTTGACGAGGCCGCCCATGGACTGTCCGACGCCGAGCACGCGCGCGGGGGTGCCGATCTCGGCGGTGACGGCGTCGATCGTCTGGAACTGGTCGCGTTCGGCGCTCTCCAGGGCCCACATCGAGCCGTTCGGGTCGTAGGAGGAGCCGGCGAGGGCGTAGCCCCGGGCGAGCAGGTCGAGGCGGACGGCCTCGGAGGGGGCGTTGCGGGCGACGGTGGGGCCGAAGCCGTGGCTGAAGATCAGCAGGGTGCCGTTCCAGGCGGCGGGGACGTCGGCGATCCAGGTGGCGCCGTCGTCGAGGGTGCCGGTGAGGCGGGTGGGGGCGGGGGTGTCCGCGTGGGCAAGCGGGGTGGCGAGGGCGGCGCAGAGGGTGAGGGTTAAGGCCGTGAGGGTGGTGCGGGGGAGGGTGCGCATGGGACGGCTCCTGTCGAGGGGGTGGGCTTGTCTTGGGGGCTGTCGTGGGGGCTGGGAGCTGGGGCGGCTCCTGCCGGGGGGCGGAGCCGGGACGCGGCACGGAATCTAAGGCTCTTTTCTCATCACCGTCAATATTTTGCGCAACATCAGGCGTCCCGGCCGGCGGGCTCTTCCTGTCGCCGTCGGTGCGGCCCGCCGCGATCCCGGGGCACGGCGTCGCGTTCGTGTCAGAGACCGGAACGCCCGTGTGACACGGCCCCGGCCGGAAACCGACGGTCCCCGAGAGGGCCGCGCCGGGGGCGTTGTCAGTGGCTCCCTCTACAGTTCGAGGCAGTGGATCACTGCGTGGTGCTGGGGAGGCACATATGGGGTGGGTGTCGGCTGCGGGCGGCTACGAAGTCGCTCTCGACGGCGGCAGGGTGGTGTGCCGGAACGCTGCCGGGAAGGCGCTGAAATCGGTTCCGTCCAAGCTCAGGGACGATCCGGCGGTGGCCGGCCTGGAGCAGCTCGCGGAGTGGCTGGAGCGGCACGAACGGCAGTGCCTGGCGGACGTGGAGCGGTGGATGACCCGCTCCCTGGAGGTGCCGGTGGAGGTCCTCCTGAGGGTGTGGCCGGACCCGGCGTGGCGGTCGGCGCTGCGTGATCTGGTGGTCCTGTGGGACAGCGGCGAGGTGGCCGGATTCCTTCGGGACGCGGACCAGGCGCGCGGGCTCGGGGTCGTCGATCTGGACGGTGACACGGTCCGGATCGCCCCCGATCTGGTGCGGCTGCCGCATCCGGTGCTCCTCGAAGACCTGGAGGAGCTGCGGGAGTTCGCGGTGGAGCTGGGCGTGGAGCAGCGTGCCCCGCAGCTCTTCCGCGAGGTGTGGCGCCGCCCGGCGGCGCTGGACGCGGAGGCGACGGAGGTCGAGGAGTACGCGGGCGGTGCCTTCAAGGAGCTGCGGTTCCTGCACGGCAGGGTGGCCCAGCTCGGCTACCGCGTGCGCGGCGGGCACGCGGTGTGCGCGATCGTCGAGGGCGGCCGGAGCGTCGAGGCCCGCGTGTGGGTGGGCGACTACGACGGCTGGTCCGCGACGGAGACCGGGCCGCTGGTCTTCACCGACCCGGCGGGCCGGGTCCTGAAGCTCGGTCAGGTCGGGCCGGTGGCCTGGTCGGAGGGGATGCGGATGGCGGCGGCGCTCTACGCGGGGCGCGACATCGAGGACGAGGAGCGGGCGGCATGAGCGGGGCTACGGGGCGACACGAAGTGCCCGAAGAGAACACGGTGGACGCGGCGGGCGCCCTGCTGGACGCGGGAGCGGTCCTCCCGGTCGGCAGCACGGCCCGCGAGGACGCCGACACGCTCACCGCGCGGACGTACACGCACCCCGCGCTGGACGACCGCCCGGTGGTCCGGCTGGTGCCGGGGACGCTCGGGGAGGCCGAGGACCTCGCCCTGGACTTCCTGGGCCTGGTGCGCGCGCCGGAGGCGCCCAAGGTGGGGCAGGTGCGCCGGGAGACGCTCGGGTTCCCGGCCTGGGCGCTGGTCAACGACCCGGCGAACGGGCATCACGCGCTGGCGCTGGTCCGGGACGTCGAGCGGCTCGCCCGGCAGGCCAAGTCCCGTCCGGGGACGGCCAAGGAGGGGTTCGAGGAGCTGGGCGCCCGGCTGGGCCGCGCGGTGCCGCACTTCCTGCCGACGTTCTACGAACAGGCCGCGCGGGTCTTCCTCCAGTACGAGAACACCACGTACGCCGCCGCGTTCTTCGGCAAGGCCCGTGAGGCGGAGCGGGTGCACGCGCTGACGGTCGACGAGGACCGGCAGCGGGCCGTGTTCCTGGAGTTCGCCTTCGCCGGCGCGCTCACGGTCAAGGCCCTCAAGGAGCATGTGAAGGCGCTGTCCGAGCGGCTCGCGCCGGCCGAGGCATGGGCGCAGTTCCGGCAGTTGACGGTGGAGCGCTGCGCGGCCGGCATGCCGCCGTACGCCTCGCTGCCGCAGGACGCGCGCGGGCTGGTCAAGGCGGCCGGGCTGGACCGGGTGGCGCAGGAGTGCGCGCTGGTCGCCGACCTGATCGCGTCCCCGGCGGCGGTGCGGGCCCCGGCGTCGTTCTGGAACGCCTACCGGGCCACGCTGGTGGTGCTCTGCGGGGAGCGGCCGGAGGTGCGGGCGCGGCTGCTGGAGATCATGCCGGCGGGGCTGGGCGGGTCGGTCGAGGACGACGAGTTCTGGCTGGCGCTGCTCGCGGAGTGCGGGGCGGACGAACTGCTGACCGGCGAGGGCGGTGCGGACGCCGGTGACTGGCTCGCCCGGTGGGAGCTGCACCGCAAGCACGGCCGGACGGCGCCCCGGCGCTCCCCCGCGACACTCGCGCTGGTCGCCCGGCTGGCGCCCCGGCTGCGGGAGGCGGGGCGTCCGGTGGACGTCTTCAGCGGACGCTGGTACCCGGGCGCGGACCCGGATCTGCTGGACCTGTGCGCGGCCGAGGGGGTGCCTCTGGCGGTGCCCGAGCCCGGCGAGAGCGTGTATCTGGGGCTCGACGACTGGTTCGCGGACGACCGGGAGGGCCGCCGTGACCTGGCGGCGTTCGCGGCCGACCCGCGGCTGAGGCGGCTGCTGTACGAGTCGGTGGAGGCCCTGGGGCGCGGCCGGTCGAGGGACAACGCGCAGGCGCTGGCCGGGCATCCGGTGCTGCGCGAGGTGCTCCGGGAGTGGCTGGACGACGCGGCCGGGGAGCTGACGGGCGCGGCGGGGCTGAACACCGCGCGGGCCGCGGTGCACCGGCTGCGGACGTACCGCTCGGTGGCGGGCCAGGTCGCGCCGGACGCGGTCGCGCGGGCCGCCGCCCACGAGGTGGCGCCGCTCCTGGGGCGCACGCTGCGCGCCGGGCTCCTCGACGAGCTGGGCTGGCCCGCGCTCGACGAGGCGCTGGGCCTGCTGGACACCGGCCGCCCGCCGAGCGACGACGACACGCTGCGCGTGCACGAGGCGTGGCCGGCGCTGATCCTGTCCCGGCGGCACAAGGCGGTCGTCGTCGGCCCCGAGGGCGTCCTCCTGGACCACGACCTGCGCATCCCGGTAACGCTCAACCGGTGGGAGCAGCCGACGTTCCGGTACGCGGACGGCGAGCTGCTGGTGGCGTGGCGCACGGACGGCAAGCAGTCCGGCTACTGGTCGGCCCGCCCCGCCGAGATCCTGACGATCGGCGGCGAGCAGCTCTCCGGCTGGTACGGCAACGACGCCGACACCCCGTCGCTCCCGCTGCCGGACGGCGGCCGGGCGACCGGCGGGCGCGCGCTCCACGCGGGCGACACCGTCGTACCGCCCGGCAGGCCCGTCATCGGGGACGGCACCACGCTGTGGCGGCTCGGGCGGGACGGGCGGCGGCAGGTGTGGCTGGAGTACGACCCGGCGACCGGCGCGCACGGCCGCGCCTCGCTGCCGGCGTTCCTGCGGACCGGCGTCCTGGAGGGGGCGACGCTGCGTCAGGAGGACTGCGCGGTGCTGCCGTTGCGGCCGGGCCTGGAGGAGAGCCCGTTCGGCACCGACGGGACGGTCCTCGGGCGCTGGGTCCGCGAGGACGCCGACGGCCGGCTCACCGCCGGTACGCCCGACGGCCGGACCGTCACCGTGGGCGGCGGGCGGCGCCGGGGCGTGCCGCTGGGCGTACTGCGGCTGCCGGGCGGGGCCGCTCCGGTGGCCGTCGCCTCGGACCGGCAGGTCGTGCTGTACGCCGGGGACGACCTCTCGCCCGCCGGGGAGCTGGGCCGGGTGACGCAGCTGGACCCGGGCCGGGAGTTCGCCGCCGGGACCGCGCTCGTCCCGCCGGTCGCCTTCTGGCACGCGCTGCGGCCGAGGGACACGGCCGGTTCGGCGGTGCTGCGGGGGCTGGACGACACGCGCGCCGCCCGGCTGCTGACGGCCGGGGGCCTCGCTCTCACGGAGCGGGAGGCCCGGCTCGCCGCCGCCGAGGGCGACGCGAAGGCCGCGGTGCCGGGCGCCGACACCGTCGTCCGGGAAGCCGTCGGGCGTGAGCTGCCCGAGGTGACGGAGGCACGTCTGCTGACCGGGGTGGCCGCTGTCGTCCACGCGGTTCTCGAACTGCGTGCGTCGATCGGCAAGGCCGTCACGCCGCCCGCGCCGGCCGAGCGCGGCAGCCGGACGCTGGGCATGTTCGCGGACTTCGCGCCCGAGCACGGCGACGACCGGTCGCTGCGGGACGCGGTCGCCGGGATCGTGCACCTGCGGCAGTACGGCTGGTACGGCGACGAGCGGCGCTGGGCGACGCTGCGGCAGCTGAAGGCCGTCCACCACGTCCTGGCCGGACACCCCGCCGACGGTCCGCCGCTGGCGCGCCGCTCCCGGGAGACCTCGGACGTGGACGGCTGGACCAGCGACGAGTACACCGTCCCCGGCATGGAGACCGGGTGGACCGCCCTGCTGGAGGTGCTGCGCCCGCTCGCCTACCGGGCGGCGTCGCCGCTGCTCGCCGAGGAGCACCGCGCGTCGCTGCTCCTGCTGTTCGGCACCCTCCTGGAGGGGCCCCTCGCGCGCCGGGAGACGCCCTGGCGCGAGGTGCAGCTCAGCGAGCCGTACGAGAAGAAGCACGGCACGGCCGCGCGGGTCGGGCAGGTGCTGCGCCGGGAGGGGCGGACCGTCGTCCTGCTGTGCTGCCAGTCCGTCGACAGCCCCGGCGACCGGCAGCGGGTGCGCTGGCTCGCCCTCGACCACGACCCGAGCGGGCGGTTCGACGCCGTCGCGCACTTCGCGCGGGAGACCGAGGGGACGCGTCCGTCGGCGGTGTCGGCCGAGGCGCTCGCCGACGTCGTCCGGCTGATCCGGGAGAAGGGGCCCGCGCCCTGGCAGCCGGAGGCGGGCGCCGGGCTCGTCGACGCCACCGGGGGCGGGCTCGGGCCCGCGCAGGCGGCCCTCCTGCTCGCCGCCCGGCCCGACGACCCGGACGCGGAGCAGCTCGCGGGGATGGGGCTCAAGAAGCGGCAGAGCGAGCTGGCCGAAGAGCTGCTCGACACGCTCGGGGCGGGCAACTGGCGGTCGATGATCGGCGACTTGCTGCCCGAGGACCCCGCCGACCTGTGGACCTCCGGTCCGCGCGTCGACGCCGTCGGGGCGACCTGGCGGCGGTTCCTGCGCGGCGTCGTCCGCCTCCCGGAGAACCTCGCGGCCGAACTGTCCCAGGCGGGCGTGTCCGTCGACACCGCCGAGGAGGTCCTCAACCCCGGGCGCACGCCCTGGATCTCCCGGACCACCGTCCAGCGTTTCGACGAGAACAACAACCTCGTCGCCGACGACGAGACGGCGATGCCCACCGGACACCACCTCCGCCGCGCCGTCCCCGCCCTCGCACACCTGGCCTACGCGCTCCCCCACGGGCATCCGCTGCGGGCCGCCCTCCCGGGCGCGCTGGCCGCGCTGCGCCGCCGGCTCGCCGACCCGGGGCTGCTGATGGACCTGGACGTCGGCTGGTCCGAGAAGGGCGGACCGGCCGCCGCGCAGGTGCGCAAGGCGTACGGGATGCCGGCCACCGGGGGTGCCGGGGCCGACGGGACGACCCGCGCGGGCGAGGTGTTCGCGCTGCGTCCCTGGTACGGCGACCAGGAGACGGTCCTCGTGGCGCCGGGGGCGCTCGCGGGGGCCGACGATCCGGCGTTCGGGCTGATCGAGGGCATCGTGGGCGAGGGACGCGGGTCCGCGCTGCGGGCCGTACGGACGCTGCTCGGGGCGGAGTTGGAGCGGGCCGTGGCGGCGGGCCCGCCGGACGCCTCGGGTGCGGTCGGGTTCGCGCAGGACCCCGCCGTCAGCGTGCCCGGACTGGCCGGGGAGGTCGCCGCGGAGTACGGGGTGAGCGAGGACGCGGCCGTGCTGTACCTCCAGCTCCTCGCGCTGCCCGATCCGACGGACCGCAACTGCGCGCGGTGGACCGGGTGGCGGCCCGCACGGCTCAAGAAGGCGCGTACGGAGCTGGCGGCGAGCGACCTCGTCGTCACGGCGAAGCGGGCGCGGGCCGGGCGGACGCTGTTCCTGCCGTGCGGCTGGTCCGACCTGCGGGCTCCCGCGCTGCCGGTGGAGACCTGGAAGGAGGCGCTCCACCCGCTGGGCGGCCAGGCCCGGACGGCGCCGACGGTGCCGGTGGCGGAGCTGTTCACGCGCGCGTGGCAGCGGGTGCGCGACGGCGACGGGCCCGCGTTCGAGACGCTGCGGACCACGCGGGGCCGGAGGCGGCGCAAGTGACCGCACACCGGTCCCCTTCCGGCCGACACCCTTTCGACCAACGCCCTTTCGACCGACTTCCTGTCGACGCTACGGAAAGAACCCGACGATGACCGACACGCTCACCTCCGCCCCTCGTCAGGTGGTGCCGCCCGAGGAGCGGTACGCCGAGGAGCTGGCGTTCCTCGCCACGTACGACGGCGGGGCGCGGCCTCCCGGCTGGCTGCTGACGCCCCGCGCGGTCGTCACGTTCGTGATGGGCAGCGGCGGACAGGCGCTGAAGGTGCCCGAGGGGGCCGACGTGCCCCCGGGGGTGCCCCGGCGGCTCGTCGTGGAGGGGAAGTTCGTCGGGGAGCGGGCGCTCGTCGAGCGGTGTGTCGTGACGCTCGCCGGGGAGCGCGGGCTGCTGCTCGTCGGGGAGCCCGGTACCGCGAAGTCGCTGCTGTCCGAGCTGCTGGCCGCCGCCGTGTGCGGGACCAGCGGGCTGGTGGTGCAGGGGACCGCCGGGACGACGGAGGACCAGCTGAAGTACGGCTGGAACTACGCCCTGTTGCTGGCGCAGGGGCCGAGCGCGGGCGCGCTCGTGCCGTCGCCGGTGCTGACCGCGATGCGGCGGGGCGGGATCGCCCGGGTCGAGGAGGTCACCCGCTGTCTGCCCGAGGTCCAGGACTCCCTGGTCTCGCTGCTCTCAGAGCGCCGGATCGCCGTTCCCGAACTCGCGGGCACGGACGCCGCGTTGGCGCACGCCGCGCCCGGGTTCAGCCTGATCGCCACCGCGAACCTCCGGGACAAGGGGGTCTCCGAGATGTCCGCCGCCCTCAAGCGGCGCTTCAACTTCGAGACGGTCGGCCCGATTCCCGACCTCGACGCGGAGGTCGCGCTCGTGCGCCGGCAGGCCCGCGCGTCGGTGGAGCGGGCGGGGGCGCCGTTCCGGGTGGACGACGCGGTCGTGGAGGCGCTGGTGACGGCGTTCCGGGATCTGCGGGAGGGACGGTCCGCCGAGGGGTGGGAGGTCGAGCGGCCGTCCACGGTGATGAGTACGGCCGAAGCGGTCGCCGTGGCGGGGGCGTTGGGGCTCGCCGCCGCGTACTTCCCCGGTGACCGGGACGTGCTGGGGCTGCTGCCGGGGCATCTGCTGGGCGTCGTCCGCAAGGACGACCCGTCCGACGCGGCACGGCTGCGGGGGTACTGGGACGGGCCGGTGCGGCGGCGGGCGGAGCAGGGCGCGGCCACCTGGCGGACGTTGTGGGAGCTGCGGGGGGTGCTGGAGGGGTGAGTGCTGTCGACGTGCGGCCCGAGGACGCGCTCGCCGCGCTGACCGATCCCGACGGTCCCTATCTCATCGGGGTCCGGCATCACGCGCCGTCGCTGGCCGCCGCCGTGCCGGCGCTGCTGGCGGCGGCCCGGCCGGATGTGCTGCTGGTGGAGCTGCCGGGCGAGTTGCAGGAGTGGGTGCCGTGGCTGGCCCACGAGGACACCGTCGCGCCGGTCGCGCTGGCGGCCGTGCCGGAGGGCGGGGCGTCGGGGCCCGCGTTCTATCCGTTCGCCGACTTCTCGCCGGAGCTGGCTGCCGTGCGGTGGGCGGCCCGGCACGGGGTGCCGGTCGTGGCGTGCGATCTGCCGTTGCGGGAGCGGGGGTTCGACGGGGCCGAGGGGTCGGGGGGCTCCGGTCTCGTGGGGGCGCTGCGGTCCCGGCTGACCGGACGAAACGGGGACGACCTGTGGGACCGGCTCGTCGAGGCCACCGCCCCCGGCTCTCCCCCGGAGGCGGTGCGGCGGGCCGCGCTGCTGACGGGGTGGGCACTGCGGGCGGACACGGAGGGTGCGGACGGGGGTGTCTCCGAAGGGGATCTCGCGCGCGAGCGGTGGATGCGGAAGTGTCTCGCCGAGGCGACCTCGCGGGGGGAGCGGGCGGCTGTGGTGGTGGGGGCGTTCCACGCGCCCGCGCTGGTGGGGGGCGGTGCGGTCGAGACGGGGAGCGGTGCGGTCGAGGCGCGGGACGGTTCGGTCGAGGCGCGGGACGGTTCGGTCGAGGCGCGGGACGGTTCGGTCGAGGCGGGAAGTGGTGCGGTCGAGGCGGGGAGCGGGCTGCCGGGGTCTGCCCCGGTGGCCTCCCCCGGCGGGTGGATCACCTCCCTCATCCCCTACACCTACGCCCTGCTCGACGAGCGGTCCGGGTATCCCGCCGGGATCAGGGACCCCGAGTGGCAGCACCGGGTGCTGGCGGCCGGTGGGGAGCCGGCGGTGCTGGAGGAGGCGTTGGTGCGGGCCTCGGTGGAGGTGTGTGCGGCACTGCGGGAGTCCGGGCATCCGTCGGGGCCCGCCGACGCGCGGGAGATCGTGCGGGTCGCCGTGGATCTGGGGCGGCTGCGGGGGCTGCCGGCCGCCGGGCGGGGGGAGTTGGTGGAGGCCGTGCAGTCCGTGCTGGCCCAGGGGGAGCCGTACGGGAGGGGGCGGGCCGTCGCGCGGGCCATGGAGCGGGTGCTCGTCGGGGAGCGCGTGGGGCGGGCCGCTCCGGGGGCGCCGCGCAGCGGGCTGGGGCCGTCCGTCGAGACCGAGGTGGCGGCGCTGGGCCTGCCGGGACCCGAGCGGACGGTCGCGGCGGCGCGGGATCTGCGGCTCGATCCGCTGCGGTCCCGGCTCGACCGGCGCCGGGAGGTGCTGCTCGTCCGGCTGGAAGTGTGCCGGGTGCCGTACGGCGAGCGCAAGGAGGTCGTCGGCACGGGCGGGGGTGCGGCGTTGACGTCCCGGTGGGAGGTGCGGTGGACGCCGGCGACCGCCGCGATGCTGACGGCGGCCGGGATGCGTGGGGTGACCGCCGCGCAGGCCGCCGAGGGGGTGCTGCGGGAGCGGTGGCGGGCCGAGACCGAGGCGGGCGGGGCGACGGCCGCGCAGGTGCTGCGAGGATTGGAGGAGGCTGCGGAGTGCGGGCTCGTGGAGTTGGCGGAGGAGCGGCTCGACGAGGTCGGGGAGGTGCTGCCGGGGGCCGGTACGTTGAGTGAACTCCTCGCGGGGCTCGGGTTGTTGGACCGGTTGCGGGCGGGGCATGTGCCGGGGCTGGAGGGGGACGCGGGGGACGGACCGGGGGCGCGGGAGGGACTCGCGCGGGAAGCGGCGGAGGGCCGTACGCGGGACGCGCGGGCGCGTCGTGTCGCCAAGTCTGTCGCCGTGGCGGAGGCGTTGACGGCTGCCGCCGTGCGGCAGGTGGACGGGTTGGTCGGGTCGGAGGAGGTGGAGGACGCGCGGGGGCTGCTGGAACTGGCGCATCGGGCCGACGAGTTGGGTGGGATTCGGCTGGGTGAGGCGCTGGCGCGGCTCGCCGGGGAGGGGTCGCCGTTGATGCGGGGGGCCGCCGGGGGTGTGCGGGTGCTGTTGGGGCACGAGGAGGCGGCGGGGTTCGGGGAGCGGGTCGGGTCGTGGGTGGACTCCGCCGTCGACGGGCCGGGGCGGGCCGCGTTGACCGGGCGGCTGACGGGGCTGTTCACCGTCGCCGGGCCGTTGCTGGAGGCCGCGGGCGCCTCGCTCGAACCGTTGCTGGAGCGGGTGTCGACGCTGCCGGACCGGGATTTCCTCGATCGGCTGCCCGCGTTGCGGGGTGGGTTCGAGACGTTGAGCCCTGCGGCGCGGGAGCGGTTGCTCTCGGTGGTGGAGGAGCGGGTGGGGGGCTCGCGGGTCGGGGAGGCGGGGGCGTCGGCGGCGTGGGTGGCGGCGGATCTCGCGGCTCGGGAGGGGTTGCGGGGGTGGGGGCTGCTGCCGGGGGTGGTGGAGACGGCGCCGGTCGCGGCACAGGCGTCGGCCCTCGCGGAGATCCCGGCCACGGAGCAGGTGCCGGCCCTCGCCGAGTTCCCGGCCACGGAGCAGGGGGCGGCCTCCGCAGTGGTCACGACACCGGCCCCCGTGGATTCCTCGGCCCCGCAGCCGGACACGGCTCCGACAGCCGCACCGACCCCGGCCCCGGTCACGGTCACGGTCGGGTCAACGGAGCCGGTGCGGCACACGGACGCGGGTGCGGATGCACATGCGGACGCCGATGCCGACACCGGTGCGGACGCCAATGCCGGCACCGATACCGATGCGGATGCGGACTCCGGTGCCAATGCCGGTGCCGACGCCGATACTGATGCCGACCACGGCGTACATCCCCCCTCCCCCCGCCCCCACCTCGACCTCTCCCCCGCCACCCGCTGGCGCCTCCTCCTAGGCCGCACCGGCGATCAACTCCCCGCTCACGCGGCCCGGTTGGCGACGGCGCTCGACGAGTTGTACGGGAGCGGCCGTGGGGAAGGGAGCCGGGGCCGGATCGGTGGAGGCGGGCGGGAGGTCGCGTACCCCGGGGCCCGGGAGTGGGCCGAGGAGCTGGCCGTGCTGTTCGGGGCCGGGGTCCGGGAGGAGGTGCTGGCCGCCGCCGTCGCGGCCGGTCGGAGTGACGTCGTCGAGGAGCTGGACGCCGGTCAGGTACGCCCGTCCGTCGAGCTGTTGCGGACGGTGCTGCGGCACGCGGGCGGCCTCCCGGAGGCACGGATCGCGGCGCTGCGGCCCCTGGTGCGCCGGCTCGTGGAGGAGCTGGCGCGAGAGCTGGCGACCCGGCTGCGCCCGGCGTTGCACGGCACGGTCGTCGCCCGCCCCAGCCGGCGGCCGGGCGGCGGACTGGACCTCGCCCGGACCCTGCGGGCGAACCTCGCGAGCGCCCGCGTCGGGGCGGACGGCGTCGTCCAGGTGATCCCGGAGCGCCCGGTGTTCAGGACGCGGGCGCGGCGGTCGGCGGACTGGCGGCTGATCCTGGTCACCGACGTCTCGGGGTCCATGGAGGCGTCCACGATCTGGGCGGCGCTCACCGCGTCCGTCCTGGCCGGGGTGCCGACGCTGGAGACGCACTTCCTCGCGTTCTCCACGGAGGTCATCGACCTCACCGGCCATGTCGGCGACCCCCTCTCGCTGCTCCTCGAAGTGAGCGTCGGCGGCGGTACGCACATCGCCGCCGGTCTGCGGCACGCGCGGGAGCTGGTGACCGTGCCGTCACGGACACTCGTGGTCGTCGTCAGCGACTTCGAGGAGGGGTATCCGCTGGGCGGACTCCTCGCGGAGGTACGGGCGTTGGTCGGGGCGGGCTGTCATGTGCTGGGGTGCGCGAGCCTCGACGACGCCGGGCGGCCCCGCTACTCGACAGGTGTGGCGGGGCAGTTGGTGGCGGCCGGGATGCCGGTCGCCGCGTTGAGTCCGATGGAGCTGGCCCGTTGGGTGGGCGAGAAGATTGCGTAGCGGGGAGATCGCGTTGGACCAGGGCCGGATGGCGTCTCAACTGCCGCCCGTCGTACCGTCGGTGACCGCCGAGCTGGTGGAACGGCTGTCGCCCCGGCTGCGGAAGCGGCTGGACGCGGGGGTCGCGAAGCTGGCGGGGCGGCCGGTGAGTGCGGACGGGGACGGGGGGAGCGTACGGGTCGCCGTCGACGACGAGACGGATCTTCGACTCACCCTCTCCGGTGGGGTGGTGGGGAGTGCGGACGCGATCCACTGCGGGTGTCTGCTCGCGCCGGACTGTCTGCACCGGGCCGCCGTGGCGTCGTTGGCGCCGGTCGCGCAGGAGCAGGCCGTCACCGAGCAACGGCCGGGCGCCGTCGCGGAGCCGGAGAGCCCGGCGGCCGTGGAGCCGCCGGAGTCCCCCGACGACGCCTCCGTCCACGCCGCCCGTGCCCTCTTCGACGCTGCCGCCGCCGTCCTCGACGCCGGGACGGACGGCGCCGGGGCCGTGCTCCAGGCGGAGTTGCTGCGGGCGGCGCACGGCGCGCGGCTGGCGGGGCTGCACCGGGCCGCCGCCGCGGCGGTGTCCGTCGTGAACGGGGTGCGGGCCGCGCGCGCCGGGGACGCCGGGTACCGACTCGGGGATCTCCAGGGGGCGTTGCGCGAGGTGCTGGGGGTGGCGTACCGGCTTCCGGCGGCCACGGGCGGGGAGTTGACCGAACTGCGGGGGCGGGCCCGGCAGTCGTACACGCCCGAGGGGTCCTTGCGGCTGTACGGGGTGTTCTGCGAGCCGGTGTCGACGGCCACCGGGTACGCCGGGGTCGTCACCTGGGTCGCCGACGCGGACGGGCGGCTGTACACCGTGTCCGACGTGGCGCCGGGCGGGGTGTCGCGGGCGGCGGGGGCGGTCGAGCGGACCGTCCGGCTCGGTGACACCGCCCTGACGCACCGGGAGTTGGCGTCCGCCGGGCTCGCGGTGTCGGGGGCGACCGTCTCGCCGTCCGGGCGGTTGGGGGCGGGTGCGGGGGTGCGGGCCGTACGAGTGTCCGGGGCCGGGTGGGACGCGGCTCCGCTGGACGCGTTGTGGCGGGTGCCGGTCGGGGAGCAGGTCGCCCGGGCGCTCGACGGTTCGGCGCACGACCTGCTGTTCCTCGACGCGGTGATCGTGGGGGCGGTGCGGGAGGCGGGCGGGGACTGGCTGCTGGCCGACTGCGGCGGGGTGACGGTGCGGCTCGGGGTCGCCCATGACGATCCCGGGCTGCCCTGCCGGGACAACCTGCGGGTGCTCGCGGGGGCGGTGGGGGCCGCGGTGCGGGTCGTGGGGCGGCTGGTGGCGGGGGTGGATGCCCGGGTGGAGCTGCTGGCGGTGTCGGTCGAGGGGGGAGTGCGGGTGGGTGTGGGGGTGGAGCGGCTCCAGCGGGTGGACGTGCTGGGGCGGGACGGTGCGGCCGAGGAGGTGGACCGGGACGCGCGGGCCCCCCAGAGCGTGCCGGAGGTCGGCGAGGCTCCGTCGTACCTGCTGCGGCGTCGGCTCGCCCAGGCCGTCACCGGTGGCCGGCGGGTCCTCTCCGTCCCCGGCGGGGTCGCCCGGGACGTCCGGGCCCTGCGGGACGCCGGGCTCGGTACGGCGGCGGACCTGCTGCACGCGCTGGACGCCGGCGCCGGGGAGCGGGAGCGGGACGCGTTCGGGCGGCTGCTCCCTGCCGACCCGGGCGGCTTCGCGCGGGTGTGGCTGGCTGGCGCGCTGTACGGGGTCGGGGTGGACCGGGCGTTGTGCGCGGCGGCCTGGGGGGTGGCGGCACGGGAGGGGGCGAGCGTGCTGTGAGGGAGGTCAGGCGTCCCGCCCGGGAAGCGGCGGGGCGGCGTTCGGCACGAACGCCCCCCACCCCCCGTCCGCCGCCCGCCCGCACTCCACGTCCGCGATGAGCCGCAGCAGCGCCGCCGTGCCCTGCGGTGCGTCGATCCGGGTGTCGATCGTGGCGAGCGCCCGCCGCGCCCGGTGCCGGCTGCGGGACGGATGGGTGGGGTGGTCGGTGACGGCGAGGGCGTAGCGGGCGAGGAGGGTCGCCCAGGAGTCGGCCGCCACGCCGGGGATGCAGAGCGCGCGGTGCGCGGTGCGCCGGGCCGTACGCGGCGACCGGTACGACTGGACGATCGCCAGCGCCGCAAGGCTGACCGTCGGCGAGGGGCCGCCGGGTGCGCCGGGCGGGATCAGGTCGGCGGCCTGCGCGAAGCAGGACTCGGCCACGCCGAGGGAGCCGTCCCGCCAGGCCAGCACCCCTTCGACATGGGCGATACGGCCGACCGTGGCGTCGTCGCCCGCGAGGACCGCGCCGGTCCAGGCCCGCCCGAGGAGTTCCCGGGCCGGCTCGGGATCACCGGTGCCGAGCCAGGCCGTCAGCCAGCGGGCGCGCGGCAGTACGGGACTGTCGGCCTCGACCAGCGGCAGCAGCCGGCGGAGCTGGGCGTACCCCTGCGCCGCGTGCCCGTGGACGGCCCACCAGAACCAGAGGCTGACGACCGTCTCCAGCGCCCCCTCGGCCTGCCCGGGACGCGAGCGGGCCCGGCGGACGAGCGCCGCCAGGTCGTCGTACTCCTCCCGGACGAGCCGGACCGCCTGCCGCTGCTGGCCGTTGGCCCACAGGTTCTCCGCGACGGCCGCGACCCTGCGGTAGTGCAGGGCGTGCCGGTCGAGCGCGACCGTCGACTCGCCCGCCTCCCGCAGGCGTTCGGCGCCGAAGTCGCGGGCGGCGCGGGTCATCCGGTAGCGGGAGGGCCGTACGCCGCCGGGCTCGCCCAGTGTCTCCAGTACGCCCGATGCCGCCAACTGGGCGAGCAGTCCCGGGACTTGGTGGGGTTCGACGCCGGAGCCGGCGCAGAGGAAGACGGCCGTCGGCTCGGTGAAGGAGCCCGCGAAGACGCTGGCGCGCGCCCACACGACCCTCGACTCCCGTTCGCACAGCCGGTATCCGGCGCCGACCGCGTCCCGCAGGGAGCGATGTCTGCGGGGGCCGGGGTGGGGGCCGGTGAGCCAGCACTGGTCGCGTTCGAGGCGGGCGGCGAGGTCGGTGACGGAGTGCCGGGTGAGCTGGCCGGCGGCGAGTTCGATGGCGAGGGGGACGCCTTCGAGGAGCCGGCAGATCCGTTCGGCCGCCGCCAAGCCGTCGTCGCCGTACCGCAGTTCGCGGCCCGTGGCGCTGCTGCCCCGTTCGAGGAACAGCTCCACCGCCGGGCCGGTCAGCCCCAACGCGCCCAGCCTCAGCACGTGTTCCTCGCCGAGACCGAGGGCGCGGCGCGCGGTGACGAGGACCTTCAGCGCCGGGAGCGCCATGAGGAGTCCCTGGACGAGGCCGACGCACTCGGCGTGGACGGGGTCGACGCCGTCGAGGACGAGGAGGGGGTGCGGGAGGGCGCGGAGGGCGGCGACGGGGTCGGGGGTGCCGGGCGCGGGGGCGTCAGGGGTGGGGACACCAGGGACGGGGGCGTGAGGTGCGGGGTCAGGGGTGTGCCGGAGGTCCGGGTTCCGGGAGTGCTCCGGCGTACGCGGGGAGCGGGGGGCCACGAGGCCGCCCGTCGGGCTGTCGGGTTGTACGACCGCCTCCGCCTGCCGCACACCACCGACACCACCGCCGACATCACCGCCGGCACCATCACCGACACCCCCCGCACCGCTCACCCTCCACGCCACCCGAGCCACCCGTTCCGCCAGCCCGCCGTCGCCGCCTTCCCCGCCCTCCCCCACCCACACCACGGCCCCCGCCTCCACCACCGCCGCGACCAGCCTGCTCTTGCCCATCCCCGCCGCGCCCGTCACCGTCACCAGCCGGTGTCCCGCGAGCGCCGCGCGCAGGTGTGTCAGTTCCGTCTCCCGGCCGAGCAGACCTCCGTCGACCGGTCGACCGCGCCGGGGCGCGGGCAGGGTCCCGGGGGTCTCGGCACATGTCCACACGTCGTAACTCTCCATACCGTGACCTGCGTGTTCGCGAGCGTGACAGCAGAGAACCGGGGTCGGGAGCCGATCGGCGGCCCGGTTGCAGAACCGTCACTGCACTGCTGTCACGGAACCCCAACGCGCCACCCTCGCGCCGGGTGGCGCCGCTGCGGAGGGGATCACACGGGCCGATGAACGGGCGAACGCGCGAGCGAATGGACGGCGCCCGGCGTGGGCGCCCCCGGTCCCGCTCAGCAGCCGTTGACCTCGCTCCGCCGTACCGTGATGCTGTCGCCGTGCCGCGTGTCGGCGTCAGGGGGCAGGGCCGTGTTGCGCAGCCCGAGCATCGAGGTGCCGTCGCCGTGCGGGGCGAGGTGGCGGCCCTGGTAGTCCGTGGCGTCGAGGAGGTAGTCGGACACCCGGACCGGTACGGGTACCGCGAAGATCTCGAAGACCGCCCCGGTCTGTTCCTCCGCGCCCACCTGCGTCTTGAGGTTCCACGTGCCGGTCGTGGCGGACACCTTCGCCTCACCGAAGAGGGTGTAGGCGTCCTCGGTGGCGACGCGTCCGACGAGCCACAGCCGGTAGCCGTCGGCGAGCCGGGAGCGTCCCCGGAACTCGGGGCAGAGGCCGATCTCGACCTGCGCGTCGCCACGGGCGGCGGGCTGTTCGAACGTGACGAAGAGGTCCTCGCGCCTGGCGGACGAGACCCCGGACGAGACCTCGGACGAGGCTCTCGTCGCGGAGCCGGAGGGGGTGGCGTCCGGCTGCCCGCCGCCGAGCATGCCCGTCAACACCGGTACCAGTACGGCGAGTCCGCCGAATCCCCCGAGCGCGGCGACCGCACCCACGGCCTTCCCCCATCGGCCGCCACCTCCGGGCTGCCGTTCGGGGTCCGTGCCAGCCGCTACGACGTCTCCTCCGTCGGGAGAGACCTCTCCGGGGGAAGAGACCCCGTCCGCCCCCTCCGACGCCCTGCCGGACTGCTCGGCCACTGACCCCACCCCCACGCTGGTCCCGGACGGCAACTCACGCTGTGCAGAGGCAAGATGACGTCCCTCGCTGTTGCCCGCCCAGTCTCCGTCTCCGGTCTCCACCGCCCCGCCCGTGCCCCCGTGTTTCATCCGAACGGGTCATTTCCGCACCGGCCTCTCCTCAGCCCGACCGCCACTCGCCACCCGCTCGGTCACCGTCGCCGCAGCCGCAGCACGTCCGGTGCCGTCGGGACCAGGGGGACCCGGTGGGCGCGGCCCTCCGTGTGGGACGGGGTCTGGTCGTCGTAGTGGGGGGAGCCGGGGTTGCCGGAGGCGCCGTGGCGGAGGGTGTCCCAGAGGTGGGGGCCGGTCGGGGTGACTTCGGCGACGAAGCGCCAGGGGGCGCCGTCGATGACGGTGCCGGAGGGGGCGGCGGAGGTGAGGGCGACGGTGTGGGAGCTGCCGGCGGCGGGGGTGGAGGGGGTGCCGAAGAGGGCGGGGACGGCGCGGGCGAGGGGGTGCTGGTCGGTGATGCGGTGGACCCGGTCCCAGCGCCAGAGCGCCGGGTCCTCGCCGTGTTCCTGTTCCCGGGCGATCCGGTGGGCCGCTTCCGTGAGGGCTCGGGCGACGATGTCCGGGAGCCGGTCCGGTTCGCCGAGTGCCGTTCTCGCGGCGGGGGTGAGGATCAGGTGGTCGACCTGGAGGGCGGTGTCGGGCATGGCGGCGGCGAGGTCCGCGCCCAGCCTGGTGCCGATCCAGTGGTCGGCGAGGGCTTGGGTGAGCCGGAAGAACACCAGGGGGGCGGCGAGGTGGCCGTACGCGTGGCCGTCCCATGCGGCGAGGAGCCGGTGGCAGGCGGCGGTGAGCCGGTCGTCCGTCGGGGGTGCCTGGTCGAGGGCGTCGAGGAGGGTGGGGAGGATACGGCGGGCCCGGCCGTCGAGGACGTCGGACTGCCAGCGGACACAGTCGGCGGCGGTGACCCCGGCCGACCCCTCGACCCCGGCGGGCCCCTCGACCCCGGCGCGTCCCTCGACCCCGGCCAGCCCCTCAACCCCGGTCGGCCCCTCAGCCCCGTCCCCCTCCCCGATCAACTCCCCGTCCGGCTCCCCACTCGCCTCCCCGATCAACTCCTCGATCCGCTCAGCCCGATAAGGCGCCAGCCAGTCCACCCCCACATCGGGCCCCACCCCCTCAGGCAGCAGCCGATGGTTGGCCGAGACCACGTACCCGTCGTCCGGATCGACCGTCTCGGGAAGCTCGTCGAAGGACAGGAACCCCTCCCAGGACCGGCTCACCTGCTCGAACGTCCCCGGCACGGTCCCACTGCTGCCAGGCACCCGGCGGGGGACGTTCCCCGCGGTCTTGAGGGCGATCGTGCCGTGCCGGTCCGCGACGACGACGTTGAGGACGGGCACGCCGAACGCCCGCAGGGACTCCCGGAACCCGGCGTGGCCGGGGGCCCGCCACATGTCCTGGCACGCGGCGAGCTCCGCCGACGGCTCGAAGCCGCTCCAGAACAGGCCGTACCGGCGCTCGTCCGTGCCCGGCGGACCGACTTCGACCCACCGGTCACCACCGCCCGCCCGGACCCGGACGGACGCCGTGCCCCGTACGACGATCTCGCTCTCCTCGGACCAGGCCACGGACGCGTCGGGCGGCAGGACGCACAAGTCCTGTGTGTCCACGGTGGCGTTGGTGATGCCCCAGGCGAGATGGCGGCCCGCGCCGGCGATGAGGCCGGGGATTCCGGGGACGGTGACCCCGTAACCGTTCTCCCCCGGCAGGCCGAGGCCCGTCTGATACCAGAGGCTGGGCCGGGTGAGGACGATGTGCGGGTCGTTGGCGAGCAGCGGATGCCCGGACGCCGTACGCGCCCCCGACACGGCCCAGGCGTTGGAGCCGAGCGGCCGGTCCCCGTCGAGCAGCACGTCCAGCCAGGCACGGGAGCCGGGCGGAAGCGGCACACCGGACGAAGCCTGTCCGTCCGGTGACGCCTGTCCGCCGGGCGTCACCTGTCCACCGAAGCGCGCCTCCCCGCCCCGCGACACGGACCCCTCGCCCGCCGACAGCCCGTCCCGGACCGTGACCGCCCCGCCCTCCGGGTACTTCGGGGCCGTGAAGGCCCCCGCATGCTCAGGGTGTTCACGTGCGAGCCTGGCCCGGAACACCTCGTGCCCGAGGTTGCGCCCGAGGTCGAACCCGAGGTGTTTGACGACGGCGAGGGAGTCGACGGGCGTCCACGGCTCGGGGCGGTACCGCAGCAGCAGGAACTCCACGGGCAGTGCACCACGCCGCCGCATGCGCCGCACGGCCGCGTTCACGCCGGCGGCGAACGCGGTGAGGTTGGCGTGGTGGCGGGTGGAGAGCAGCGCCTCGGAGCGGCGGGCGGCTCGTACGAGGGCGAGCTCGCGGGCGCGGACGTCCTGGGCGAGCACGGGCGGGCCGAGGATCTCCGCGAGCCGTCCGGCGGCCCTGCGCCGCAGGACGTCCATCTGCCAGAGCCGGTCGCCGGCCTGGGCGTACCCGGCGGCGAAGTACAGGTCGTGTTCGTCGGCGGCCGAGACGAAGGGGACCCCGCGCCGGTCGCGCCGGATCTCGGCGCCCTCCCGCAGCCCGGCCGCCCGCAGGGTGCCCCGGCGGCGCTGGGCGCGCAGGCCGGGCAGCGCGAGGAGGCGGACGCCGCGTTCACGCCACGTCATCGGCGTGCTCCTCGCTCTTCGGGGCGGGCGGCTGGGCGAGGCCGGGTATCCGGCGGCCGACGATGAGGTAGATGAGGACGCTGAGCACGGCGAACGAGCCGACGCCGAGGAACATGACGGTGCCGTCGTAGGCGGCGAGGAGGAGTCCGCCGGTATAGGGGCCGACGAAGACGCCGAGCTGGGCGAAGGTCTGCGCGCCGAAGTAGGCGCCGCGCCGCTCCTCGGGGGCGATCCGGTCGATGAGCGCGAACTCGGCGGGGTAGATGAGGATCTCGCCGAGCGAGAAGACGACCATCGAGGTGACGAAGTGCCAGGTCGTCTCCGAGAAGGCGAAGCCGGCCATGCCGGCGACGGTCAGCAGGCCGCCCGCGGTGAGGGAGGTGAGGGGGCTGCGTCCCTCCATGAGCCGGGTGGCGCCGAGCTGGAGGGCGACCACGGTCACGGCGTTCGCGGTGAGCACGTACCCGAGGATCGTGGTGCCGTCGGTGAAGCCGGTCGAGAGGTGCTGGGCGAGCAGCGAGGAGATCCTGCCGTGCACGGCCTCCAGGAGGAGTCCGGCGACGATGAGGCAGAGCAGCCGTTTGTCGGTGGCGGCCACCTTCGCGCTGTCCGCGAGCCCTTTCAGGACGCTCCCGAAGAGCTGGTCCTCCTCGCGCCGGGCGGTCGCGGCGGCGGGGGCCCCGCCGAGCAGGAGGAGCGTGCCGAGCCCGGCGAGGTAGACGCCGTATCCGGCCGCGCCGACGAGGAACGCCGAGCGGTCGCCCGCGAGCCCGACGGCCGCGCCGACGACCGGCCCGACCGCGAAGCCCATGTTGACGGCCATGTACTGGTAGGAGAACCACTTCACGCGCCGCTCCGGCGGCAGCAGGTCGCCGAGCAGCGCCTTGCCGACGGGTCCGAAGGCGCTGCTGCTGAGGGCCATCGTCGCGTTGAAGGTGAACACGGCGAGCACGCCGTGGCTGTGGTAGAGGCCGATGAAGGAGCCGATCACGCCCAGCAGGGAGACCAGCAGCAGCCGGGTCCGGCCGAGGAGGTCGGAGAGCGAGCCGCCGACGAACCCGGCGAAGACGGAGAAGAACACCGACGAACCGATGATGAAGCCGATCATGCCCGGCTGGAGCCCGAGTTCCCGGTGCAGGAACACCGCCAGGAACGGGACGGTGACCGAGTTGGCGAGGCTCATGACGCCGGAGCCGGCCACCAGCGCCTTGGCGAGCGGGGGCGGGGCCGGTGTCGGGGTGGGGGTCATCTGGCGGGCGCGCCCTTCGCTGGTGCGGATGCGGTGTCGTGGCGGGTGAGGAAGTCACGGACGAGTACGGCGAGCCGGGCCGCGTGCGGACCGCGCAGCATGCCCTCGTGGTCGGCGTCGAGGCGGACGGTGCGCAGGGTGCCGGGCAGGTGGCGGGTCCAGTCGCCCTCGGCGCGCGGGCCGCCGGGGCGGTCAGCGCGGACGAGGAGCGCGGGGTGGTGCGCGGGGCGCGGGGCGGGCCAGGGGACGCGGCTCATCCGCAGGTAGGTGTCGAGGGCCGGTTCGAGTCCGCCGTCGAGGAGTTCCAGAGCCTCGGGTCCGACGGCGTCGGCGGCCTGTTTCAGGACGTCGGCTCTGGACGTCGTCCGCAGGAGGTGGCCGAGGTCGGTGTCGCGGTGGCGCAGGAGCGCGGGGAAGAGGCCGCCGAGCGTGGCGAGGAAGCCGAGGAACCGTTCGTCGGGGGTGCCGGTGAGTTCGTGTCCCAGGGTGACCGGGTCGAGCGCGTCGAGCAGGACCAGCGCGGCGACCGGGGTGCCGTGGGCGCGCAGGGCCTCGGCGGTGTGGAAGGCGAGGGCGCCGCCGTAGGAGTGGCCGATCAGGTGGACGGGGCGGCCGGGCGCGGTGGCGGCGACGATCCGGGCGCAGTCCGCGGCGAGGGCGTCGGCGGACGGGGTGCCGTCGTGGGCGCGGATCAGGCGGGCGGTGGCGAGGGCGTGGAAGGAGCGGTCCGTGAAGTGGGCGGCGAGCGGGGCGAAGGACTCGGGGAGGCCGAGGATTCCCGGGAGCGCGAACACCGGGGGCGGGCCGTCCGGCCGGTGGCGCAGGCGTAGCAGGGCGGGTCCGGTGTGCGGCGGGAGGGGGAGGGCGCGGGCGGCCGGGTCGGCGGTCAGGCGGGTGAGGAGGTGTCCGAACTCCTGCGCTAGGGAGGCGACGGTGGCGCGGTGGAAGAGCGCGGTGTCGTAGCGCCAGCGCAGCAGGAGTCCGTCGGCGGTCTCGGCGGCGTCGAGCATCAGCTCGGCCTGGGCCGCCGGGGCCGGGGTGTCGAGCGGGGTCACGTCGAGGCCGTCCAGGTCGAGGGGGACGGCCTCGTTGTTCTGGAGGACCAGCATGAGCTGGAACAGGGGGGCGTGGTGCGGGTCGTGCGGCGGGGCGAGGCGTTTGGTGAGGACGGACAGCGGGACGTGCTGGCGCTCCAGGTCGGCGGTGGTCCGCTCGTGGACGCGGGCGAGGAGGTCGCGGAAGGTGGGGGCGCCGTCGAGGCGGACCCGCAGCACGAGCGTGTTGACGAACATGCCGATGACGCCTTCGAGTCCGGCGGCCGGCCGGTTCGCAACGGGGCTGCCGAGCACGATGTCGTCGCTGCCGGAGCGGCGCGACAGCAGGAGCGCGAAGACCGTCTGGAGGAGGCTGAAGAGGGTGACGTTCTCCTCCCGGCACGCCTGCCGGAGTACGGCGGTCCGCGGCCCGTCGACCCGGGTGGTGAGGACGTCGCCCTCGTACGTACGGCGCGGCGCGCGGGGTGCGTCGAGAGGGAGCCGGTGGACGGTGGGGAGTCCGCCGAGCCGGTCCTGCCAGTAGGCGAGGTCGGCCTCGGCGTCCGGTCCGTCGAGCCAGCGCCGCATGCTGTGGGCGTGGTCGGCGTAGGTGTGGGGCAGCGGGGCGAGGGGGCTCGGGGCGTGCGGGTCGCGGCGGAACCGGGCGTACAGGGCGGTGAGTTCGCGGCCGAGGATCGCGTTGGACCAGCCGTCGGTGGCGGCGTGGTGGACGGTCAGGAGCAGGGCGTGCCGGTCGGGTGCCGTGCGGATGAGGCGGACCCTCAGGAGGGGGTCGCGGCTCAGGTCGTAGGGCCGTACGGCTTCCTCGCGCGACAGCCGGGCGAGGTCGGCCCCGGGCCGTTCCTCGGCGGTCAGGCGGACCGGCTGGGCGGGGCGGATCTCCTGGACGACCTCGCCGCCCTCCAGGCGCAGGACGGTCCGCAGCGCGGCGTGCCGGGCCACGGTCTCGGTGAAGGCGCGCTCCAGGGCGCGGACGTCGAGGGCGCCGGTCAGCAGGAGGGTGGTGTGCAGGTGGTAGGCGGGGTCGTCGGGGGCGAGCTGGGCGAGGAAGTACAGGCGCCGCTGGGCGTCGGTGGCGGGGTGGTGGGGGGCGTCGGGGGCTTTGACGACGGTGACGGCCGGCGTCCGGGAGGCGGGGGCGGCGCGGACGAGGGCGGCCAGGGCGTGGACGGTGGGCTCGCGCAGGAAGGCGCGCAGGGGGATCGCGACGTCGAAGCCGGCGCGGACGGCGGCGAGCAGCCGGGTGGCGAGCAGGGAGTGGCCGCCCAGCGCGAAGAAGTCCGCGCCGGGGTCGACGCCGTCGGCGTGCAGCAGTCCGGCGACGAGCGCCGCGATCCGCTCCTCCACCGGGTCGGCCGGCCGGTGCGGTACGGCGGCCCGGGTGAGCGCGGGGGCGGGGAGGGCCTTACGGTCGGCCTTGCCGTTGCGGGTGAGCGGCATCCGCTCCAGGGGCACGATCACGTCGGGGACCATGTACGCGGGCAGGGTCCGGGCCAGGTCCCGCTGCAACTCCCCCGCCTCCACGGGCTGTCGGCCCGCCGGGACGACGTACGCCACCAGGCTGGCGCCCCGGCCGGGCAGCTCGCGGGCGGTGACGGCGGCCTCGGCGACGGCGGGCAGGGCGCTCAACGCCTGTTCGATCTCGCCGAGTTCGATGCGGAAGCCGCGGATCTTGACCTGGTCGTCCTTGCGCCCGTGGTACTCGTACTCGCCGTCCGGCGTCAGCCTGGCCAGGTCTCCGGACCGGTATCCCCTTCCGTGGCCCGGCAGTTGCACGAACCGCTCCCGGTTCAGCTCGGGCCGCTTCAGATAGCCGAGCGCCACACCGGCCCCCGTCACCACGATCTCCCCGATCTCCCCGGCCGCCACCTCCGCGAGATCCTCCCCGACCAGCACGAACCCGTAACCCGGCAGCGGCTTCCCGATCAGCGAGGCGCTCTCCCCCACCTCTCCCGCCCGCACCCGGCGGAAGGTCGCGTGCACGGTCGTCTCGGTGATCCCGTACATGTTGACCAGACCGGGCGCCTCGTCCCCGTACTTCCGCACCCACCCCTCCAGTGCGGAGAACCGCAGCGCCTCCCCGCCGAACACCACCCACCGCAGCGCGATCCGGTCGGTGCAGCGGGCGTCCTCGGCGGCGAACTGCCGGAACCCGGTCGGCGTCTGGCTCAGCACCGTGACCCGCTCGTCCCGCACCAGCCGGCGCAGCGCCTCGGGGTCGGTCACCGTCTCCTTCGGTACGACGACGACACTGCCGCCGCTCAGGAGCGGGGCCCACATCTCCCACACGGAGTAGTCGAAGGCGAAGGAGTGGGCGAGCGTCCACACGTCCTCGGGACGGAACCCGTACAGCCCCTCGCAGGCGGCGAGGAGCGTGAGGAGGTTGCCGTGGGAGACCTGAACTCCCTTGGGACGACCGGTCGTTCCGGAGGTGAAGATGATGTAGGCGCAGGTGTCACGAGTGCTGACGGCCACCGATTTCGCCACCGGCAGCGGATCGTCCACGTAGACGACCGGAACTCCTTCCGGGACCCGGTCCGCCAGCGCCCGGGACGTGATCACGACCGCCGGTTCCGCGTCCTCCACGATCAACTCCAGCCGCGCGGCCGGAGTTTCGGGATCGAGAGGCACGTACGCGCAACCCGCCCGCACCACGGCGAGCGCCGAGGCGACCAACCACGCCGAGCGCTCCAGCAGAATCCCCACCGGACGGCCACCCGCGTCCACGGCAGCCGCCAGACGAGCGGCGGCCTCGTCCAACTGCCGGTAGGTCCAGGTCACTTCACCGTCCCGTACCGCCACCCGGTCCGGGAACGCCGCGAGCGACGCCGCGAACGCGCTCGTCAGGTTCTCCGCCCGGGGCAGGGCGGACGGCCGGGGGGCGCGCGACCGGGGGCGTGGGGCAATGCGGCGGCGGAGCTGTTCCGCGCGGTCGTTCGTCATCGGGTCGTCCCTTCGCTCGTGTCACGCGCCCGGTCGGTCAGAAGGTGAGCAGCAGGGCCGTGAGGAGGCCCTCGGACTCCAGGCGTTCGAAGAACGCGGGCCAGTGCGGGGAGTCGGCGACCGCGGCCACCCGGTCCGGGTGGGCGAAGTCCAGCGTCTCGCCGGTGAGTTGGGTCCAGACGCGGGCGAGTTCCGCGTGTTCCCGCTCGGTGGCCAGGGTGATGTCGGCGAGGGGGCGGTCCGGGTCGTCGAGGAAGACGTCGAGGACGCGGGCGACGGCGTCGGTGAGGCGGTGTGCGGTGGCCTCGGTGAAGAGGGTGGCGTCGTACTGGACGTCGAGGCGCAGCCGGTCTCCTTCGAGGAAGCGGAAGAGCAGGTCGAAGAGGCTGGTCCGCGGCGGTACTTGTTCCAGGGAGGCCGTCACTCCGGGGAGCCGGTCGAGTTCGACGGGGAAGTTGTCCACGGTCACGATCACCTGGACGAGCGGCGGGAGTCCGGGCCGGCGGGGGACGCCGGTCGTGCGGACGATCTCCTGGAGCGGGGAGAGCTGGTGCTCCAGGGCCGCGAGGGCGCTCGTGGTGACGGTGTCGAGGAGGTGGGTGGAGCCCCGGTCGAGGTCGAGGCGGTAGCGGCAGGGCAGGGTGTTGGCGAAGAAGCCGAGGAGGTGCTCGGTGCCGGGGACGGAGCGGCCGGCGACCGCGCTGCCGAGGACCACGTCGGTCTGCCGGCTGAGGCGGGCCAGGACGACGGCGGTGGCGGCCTGGACGAGCATGAAGAGGGTGCTGCGGCGGGCGCGGGCGAGGCCGGTGAGGCGGCGGGTGGTGGTCTCGTCCCAGGTCCGGGTCGTCCCTCCGGGGGTGCGGGCCCGGTCCTCGGTGCGTTCGTGGTCGGTGAGGAGGGGGAGTTCGCCGGAGTAGCCGTCCAGGTAGTCGCGCCAGAACGCGGTCTCCTCGGCGGCGCCTGCCGTCAGGCGGGCGTGCTGCCAGGCGGCGTAGTCGCCGTACTGGACGGGGAGTTCGGGCAGCCGGGGCGGGCGTCCCTCCTGGTGGGCCTGGTACGCCTCGGCGATCTCGCGGACGGCGACGTCGATGGACCAGCCGTCGGAGACGACGTGGTGGCTGCTCCACAGCAGGATGTGCTCGGTCGGCGAGAAGGAGTACAGGCGGATCACGGCGAGCGGGCCGCGCTCCAGGTCGTAGCGGTGCGCGGCGGCCCGCTCGCGGACGTGCCGGGCCGGGTCGGCGGGCCGTTCGGTGACCTCCTCGGTCTCCAGGCGGACCCGGGCCGCCGGGTCGGGCACCTGGTGGGGTACGCCGTCGCGGGCGGCGAGGCGCATGGTGAGGATCTCGTGGCGGTCGACGAGGGTGTCGACCGCGTGCCGCAGTGCCTCGACGTCGACGGGGCCGTCGAGGTGGAGCAGCGCGACGCCTTCGTAGGAGCGGTCGTCGGGGTCGAGCTGGTGGAGGAACCACAGGCTGGCCTGGTTGCCGGCGAGCGGGAACTCGGTGCGGTCTGCCTGCCGGGGGATCTCGGCGGCGGGCCGGCCGGGTCCGGTGGCGCACAGGGCGGCGAGCCGGCGCGGGGTCGGGTTGTCGAAGAGGGCCCGCAGCGGGAGGTCCACGCCGAGCCGTTCGCGCAGCCGGGCGATCACCTGGGTGGCGTGCAGGGAGTGGCCGCCGAGGGCGAAGAAGTCGGTGGTGGCGCCGGGGCGGTCGGTGAGGCGCAGGACGGAGGTCCAGATGTCGGCGATCTCGGCCTCGGCGGGTGTCGCGGGCGCGTCGTCCGCGTGTGCGGGGGCGGCGGTGACGAGGCTGTCGACGTCACGGGCGGCGAGGGCCTTGGTGTCGGTCTTGCCGTTGGTGTTGCGGGGCAGTTCGTCGAGGCGGATCAGGAAGTCGGGGACGGCGTAGCGGGGCAGGACCTTCGCGAGGCGGTCGCGGACGTCGGCCGGGGTGACGTCCAGCCGGACGAGGGCGCCGGCCCCGCCGGGGGCTCCCGAGGTTCCGGGGGCATCTTCGGCGATCTTCGGGACGTAGAAGGCGACGAGCTGTCTGCCGCGTCCCTCGTCGAAGACTCGGGCGATGACGGCGCTCTCCTGGAGGTCGTCGAGGGCGGCGAGGGCGGCCTCGATCTCGCCGAGTTCGACGCGCTGGCCCCGGATCTTCAGCTGGCTGTCGATACGGCCCAGGAACTCGTAGCCTCCGTCGGCCAGTTGGCGGGCCCGGTCGCCGGTGCGGTAGGCGAGGACGGCGGGGTCGCCGGCGAACGGGTCGGGCACGAACGCCTTGGCGGTGCGCTCGGGGTCGTTGAGGTATCCGGCGCCGACGACCAGGCCGCCGACGTACAGCTCGCCGGGGGTGCCGACGGGTACCGGCTCGCGGTGGCCGTCGAGGACGTACACGGCGGAGTTGCGGATCGGGCGGCCGAGCTGGACGCAGGAGACTCCTTCGTCGACGTCCTCGGTGACGGGGTGGTGGGTGACGTCGTCGGAGATCTCCGTGGCACCCCACATGTTGAGGAAGCGGGTCTCGGGCAGCAGCCGCCGGAAGGTGTTGACGGTCTTCGGGGCGAGGGCCTCGCCCGCGCAGACCACCCAGCGCAGCGCGAGCCCGGCGAAGGCGGCCGGCCCGTGGTGGGCGAGTTCGGCGTTGAGGACGTTCAGGACGGACGGGGAGACCTCCAGGATCGTCACCCGGTCGTCGGCGAGCGCCCGCAGCAGGCGGGGCGGGTCCTGGCTGATCTCGTCCGGGTAGACGACGGTCGCGCCGCCGACGGTGAGGGGGGCGAGCATCTGCCAGACCGAGATGTCGAAGGTGGCGGCGGCGTCCTGGGAGACGAGGTCGTCCGCGCCGATGTCCAGCGCGTCGATCTTCGCCTCGATGTGGTTGAGCATGCCGTCGTGCCGGATCAGCGCGCCCTTGGGCTCACCGGTGGAGCCGGAGGTGAAGGTGACGTACGCGCTGTCCTTCCCCGACGGCACCGGGCCCGTGTACGGGGCGTGCCCCGCCGAGTCCGCGAGCACCCGGCGCAGGCCGAGCACGGGGACCGGGCCGGCGGCCTCGGTGAGGGCCTCGGTGAACGTGTCGTCGGCGATGATCAGCGCGGCCTCGCTGGTCCGCAGCATGCTGGCGACGCGCGGGACGGGGCCCGCGGGCAGCGGGAGGTGGACGGCGCCGGTGCGCATGATCGCCATGGCGGCGGTGAGGAAGCCGAGTCCGCGGCCCGCGCCGAGGCCGACCACCGTGCCGGGTCCGGCGCCGAGTCCGGCCAGGTGACCGGCGAGTTCACCGACCCTGGCGGCGAGGGTGCGGTAGTCGAGGGTGTCCGGTCCGCAGACGGCGGCGGTGCGGTCGGCGTACCGGACGGCTGCCTCCTCGAACCGCTCGAACCAGCCGCCCGCCGACAGCGGCCGGGGCGCCGGGTCACCGAACCCGGCGAGCAGGTCCCGCCACTGCTCCTCCCCTAGCAGCTCCCGCCGGGAGGGCACCCGGTGCAGCGAGGTGACGGCGCTCTCCAGGACCGTGCGGTACAGGGCGGCGACGTCCCGCAGCTGCCGCTCGGTGAGCCGCTCCATGTTGGCTTCGAGGTCGAGGGCGAGGAGTCCGCTGAAGGGGTCCTTGTTGAACTCGGCGCGCAGCGTGAAGTTGGTGTGGATGTACGCCTCGGCGTCCAGGACCTCCAGGTCGGTGGCGGCGGCGAGGCGCTGGTAGCTGTGGAAGTGGGTGTAGTTGAAGCTGATGTCGGTCAGTTCCCGGATGCCGGTGAGCCGCTGGATCTCGGCGAGCGGGTAGCGGCGCATCGGCAGCAGCGCCGTCTCCTTCTCCAGCGCGGCGCGGATCAGGTCGCTCCAGCGGACGCCGTGGCTGCGCAGCCGGTAGGGGACCATGTTGAGGTGCAGGCCGTAGACGTCGGTCCCGCCCTCGCCCTCGAACCGGCCGTTGGAGGCGACCCCGAGGACGACGTCGTCCCGGCCGGTCAGCAGGGAGACGACGCGGGCCTGGGCGGCGATCAGGACGTGCCGGACGGTCACGCCGCAGGAGCGGGCGACCTGGTCGAGGCCGTCGGACAGCTCGGGGGTGATGTCGACGCTGAGGAAGCCCATCGTGCCCTCGTGGACGTCGGCGGCGCCGGTGGCGAGCCTCGGCAGCAACGCCGGTTCGGCGCCGTCGAGTTCGGCGGCCCAGAAGGCGCGGACGTCGGGGTCGCGCAGGGCGCGCTGCTCCAGGGCGATGAAGTCGGCGTAGCGGCGGGCGGGGCGCGGGGCGGGCTGCGTGCGGTCCCCGTTCTTCGACGCCCAGTAGTCGGTCATGAGCTCCGTCATGAGGGACGCCTCGCTCCAGCCGTCGAGGAGGGCGTCGTGGAAGCTCATGGAGAACACGAACACCTCGTCGCTGAGGACGTGGGTGTGGAACCGGGTCAGCGGTGGCCGCGCCCAGTCGTAGGGCACCTGTTCCTCGCGGGCGTGCCACGCCGTCAGCTCCGCCTCCTGTTCGGCGGGCGGGAGGCGGGTGAGGTCGGTGACGGTGAGGGCGGTGGCTGCCGTGCGGTGCACGAGTTGCAGGGGTTCGGAGTGGCCGGTCAGGTCGAAGGAGGTGCGCAGGATGTCGTGGCGGTCGACGAGGCGGGTGATCGCCTGTTCCAGGGCCGCGTGGTCGTAGGTGTCCCGGAAACGGAACGTGAAGACGTCGCAGTACATGTTGACGCCGGGGCGGTAGGCGCTGTGGAAGAGCAGGCCGGCCTGGAGGACGCCGACGGGGTAGGCGTCCTCGATGCCGTCGGCCGTGGCGAGGCGGGCCCGGTCCTCGGCGCCGAGGAGGCTGAACGGGGCGACGGGCTCCTCCCCCGCCGGGGCCTGGTCGGCGACGGCCGCGAGGGCTTTGGGGGTCTGGAGGGAGTAGATGTCGGCGAGGTCGAGGGCGAGGCCGCGCTGTTCGGCGGTGGCCCGGAGTTTCAGGGCCAGGATGGAGTCGCCGCCGACGCCGAAGAACGAGTCGTTGTCGGTGACGCCCCGGACGCCGAGGACGTCCTCGTACAGGGCGACGAGGGTGCCGACGACGCCGTCCGCGGCGGGGGTCCCGGTGGGTGGGGTGGTCTCCCGCAGGCTGCCCTCGACGGTCGGGGCGGGCAGCCGGGCCTTGTCGACCTTGCCGTTGATGTTGAGGGGCAGGGCGTCCAGGGGGACGACGAAGGCGGGGATCATGTAGTGCGGCAGCCGCTCCCTGAGGCGCGCGAAGAGCCGGCCGGCGTCGAGCCCCTCCTCGGGGACGACGTAGGCGACGATCCGGGGGCCGCCCGCATCGGTGGTCGCGCGGGCCGGGACGGTGCCCCGGACGAGGCTGCGGATACGGGTGATCTCGGCCGAGACGGTCCGCTCCTTCAGCACCGGGTTCGCGGGGGCGGCCGGGACGGTGGCGACGACGGCCGCGTGCCGGACACCGGGGACGTCGGTCAACGCCGAGCGGATCTCGCCGAGTTCGACCCGGAAGCCGCGGATCTTGACCTGGTCGTCCTTGCGCCCGTGGTACTCGTACTCCCCGTCCGGCGTCAGCCTGGCCAGGTCTCCGGACCGGTATCCCCTTCCGTGGCCCGGCAGTTCGACGAACCGCTCCCGGTTCAGCTCGGGCCGCTTCAGATAGCCGAGGCTGACGCCCGCGCCGATCACCACGATCTCGCCGGTCGTCCCGGCGGGCACCTCCGCGAGATCCTCGTCCAGCAGCAGGAAGCCGTACCCGTCCAGCGGCGCCCCGATCAGCGAGGCGCTCTCCTCGACGTCCCGCGCGCGCACCCGGCGGAAGGTCGCGTGCACGGTCGTCTCGGTGATCCCGTACATGTTGACCAGACCGGGCGCCTCGTCGCCGTACTTGCGCACCCAGGCCCGCAGGTCGGAGAAGTACAGGGCCTCCCCCGCGAACACGACCCAGCGCAGCGGCAGCCGCTCCTCGTGCCGGCTGTCCTCGGCCCACAACTGCTGGAAGGCGGTGGGTGTCTGCGTCAGCACGGTCGCCCCGGACCCCCGCAGCAACTCCCGGAAGGCGACCGGGTCCTTGGCGGTCTCCTTCGGTACGACGACGACCGTGCCGCCGTACAGGAGCGCGCCCCAGGTCTCCCAGACCGAGAGGTCGAAGGAGAAGGAGTGGAACAGCGGCCACACGTCGTCGGGCCCGAAGCCGAAGGGTTCCTCGCAGGCGGCGAGGAGCGTGAGGAGGTTGCCGTGGGAGACCTGAACTCCCTTGGGACGACCGGTCGTTCCCGAGGTGAAGATGATGTAGGCGCAGGTGTCACGGGTGCTGACGGCCACCGGCTTCGCCACCGGCAGCGGATCGTCCACGTAAACGGCCGGAACACCTTCCGGGACCCGGTCCGCCAGCGCCCGGGACGTGATCACGACCGCCGGTTCCGCGTCCTCCACGATCAACTCCAGGCGCGCGGCCGGAGTTTCGGGATCGAGAGGCACGTACGCGCACCCCGCCCGCACCACCGCCAGAGCGGCGGCCACCAGCCACGCCGAGCGCTCCAGCAGAATCCCCACCGGACGGCCGCCGGCGTCCAAGGACGCGGCGAGACCTCCCGCGATCTCGTCCAACTCCTGGTAGGTCCACGCCATTTCACCGTCCCGTACCGCCACCCGGTCCGGGAACGCCGCGAGCGACGCCGCGAAGGCTCCCGCCAGATCGTCGGCGGACGCCACGCTGCCGGCCTTGTCGTTGCGCTTCATCGCGAACCTCCGGACGTCTCGTTGGGGGATGGGGCGGTTAGTTCGTCGAGGGCGGTGCGGAACTCGTCGCGGACGTGGGCCGCGACGTTCTCGGGGACCGCGTCGCGCTGGTACTGGAGGCGGAACACGAGCCGGTCGCCATGCCGGGCGCCGTAGAGGCTGAGGGCGAAGGCGACGTCGCGCGGCGGCAGGTCGACGGCTCGCAGCTCGACCCCGCCGAAGGTCTGGCGGCAGCCGCTCCAGGGGATCGCGAACCCGTCGTCGAGTCGGTCGTCGGCGGACTGCTGGAAGGTGAACGTCGCCTGGAACAGAGGGTGTTGGCCCTGCCGTTCGGGGGCGAGGGCCTTCAGCAGGCGGGCGAGCGGGATGTCCGCGGCGTCGAGGGCGGTGCGCAGTTCGCGCCGGGTGCGTTCGGTGAGGGCGTCGAGTCCGTCGCCGTCGGTGAAGTCGCCCTTCAGGGGCAGCATGTTGACGAGGTAGCCGACCGTCTCGGCGTACCGCCAGTCGCCCCGGCCGTGGTGCGGTGTGCCGATGACGATCTCGCGGTGTCCGGTCGCCCGGTGCAGGGCGCGCAGATAGGCGGCGGCGAGGAGGACGAACGGGGTGTGCCCGTGGGCACGGGCCCGGTCGTGGAGGGCGCGGGTGGTCGTGGCCTCCACCGCGAAGTCGAGCACCTGCGCGGGGTTGCGGCGGCGTCTGCCCGGGGGTGTCGGGAAGAGGAGGCGATCGCGCGAGGGGTGCCAGCGCGCGGCGAGTTCGGCGAGCCGACCGGCCTGCGCGTCTCGCGAACGGGCCTGCTCGGCGGCCCACCCGGCGGGACCGGGGACGGGGGCGGAGGCCGGACCGGTGCCGGGACCGGCCTCCGCACGAGCCTTCCCCCCGGCCTCCCGACCCGCTCCCTCCCGGCCCTCGCCGTCTCCGGGATCGCCCCCGAGAAGGTCCCCGAGGATTCCCGCCAGGACGATCCGCAGCGACCAGTAGTCGGCCACGGCGTGATGGCAGGCCAGCAGCAGGAAGGTGGCGTCGGGGGTGAGGACGGCGGCGGCCCGGACGAGGGGGCCGGCCGTCAGGTCGAACCTCCGGAACGCGGCCCGGCCCAGCAGGCGGTGGATCTCCTCCGGGTCCTCGCAGCCGTGTTCCCAGAGGGTGAGGTCCGGTGGAAGGCTCTCGTGGACGATCTGGGTGCCGCTGCCCATCGGCCCGAGGACGGTCCGCAGCGCGGGGTGCCGGTGCTGGGCGGCGGTGAGGGCGGCCCGCAGCCGCTCCGGCTCCAGCCGGCGGGCGATACGGACGGCCGTGGGGAGGATGTTGGCCGTGTCCTCGGGGAGGAGTTCGTCGCCGAAGGCGAGCTGGATCTGCCCCTCGGACGCGGGGTGGCTGCCGGGGACGTCGTCCGGGGCGGCCGTCACACCGAACGCCGCCACCGCGCGGCCCCCCTCGGAGAGTTCCCCGGCGATCTCGTCCAGGGACCGGTCCCCGTGGAAGAGACCGGGTGCCAGGGGCCGGCCCAGGACCCGTTCGGCGCCCGACTTGAGCGCGACCAGCCGCAGCGAGTCCAGCCCGAGCGCGGCCAGCGGCCGGCGGCGGTCGTCCGCGCCGACGTCGTACCCCAACTGCGCGGCGGCGAGCCGGCCGAGGAGTTCGCCGGGGGACCCGCCGCCGTCCTCCGCCGGCTCCGCGGCGGAGGGACGGGGCCGTACGACGGGCCGCAGCCGCCCGTCCAGGTGGCGCCGCCGGCACTCGGCGCGGCGGATCTTCCCGCTGGACGTCTTCGGCAGGGAGCCGGGGAAGACGAGGACGACGTCGGCGAGGTGGACGTCGCACTCGGTGCCCACCTCCCGCCGGACCCGCTCCACCAGCGCCCGGCCCGCCGTCCCGTCGTCGGCGCGCAGCGCGCCGACGCCCTCGCGGGTCGTCTCCAGGACGAGGACGACGTCCCGCTCCCCGGGGTCCGGCTGGAACGCGGCGGCGGCGCCGGGCCGCAGCAGCGGGGAGGCGAGGGAGCCGACGCTCTCCAGGTCGTGCGGGTGGAAGTTGCGTCCGGCGACGATGATCAGGTCCTTGCTGCGGCCCACCGGGTAGAGCTGTCCGTCGAGGAGGGCGCCGAGGTCCCCGGTACGCAGGAACGTCCCCTCGTGCCCGGTGATCCGGGCCCGGAAGGTCTCCTCGCCGGCGGCGTCACCCCAGTAGCCGTGGGCGACACCCGGCCCCTGTACGCAGATCTCGCCGACGTGTCCGTCGGGCAGCGGGCCGCCGTCCTCGCCTCGGACGACGACCGCGGTGTCGAGGGCGGCGCCGCCCGCGGAGACGATCTCGACGGTGTCCGCGCCGGTGCCGGGGGCGGGGAGGAGGCGTCCCTGTTCGACGCCCCGGCGGTCGAACCGGCCGGTGCGGTGGCCGGCGCCCGGGGCGGCGCCGGTGACGAAGAGGGTGGCCTCGGCGAGGCCGTAGCAGGGGTGCGGGGCGCGCGGGTCGAGGCCGTGTCCGGCGTAGCGGTCGGCGAAGTCGCGCAGGGTCCGGCCGCTGACGGGTTCGGCGCCGTTGAACGCGATCCGCCAGGAGCCGAGGTCGGTGCCCGCGAGCCGCTCGGGGTCGTGGCGGTCGATCAGGAGCTGGTAGGCGAAGTTCGGTCCGCCGGAACAGGTGGCGCCGAAGCGGTCGATCGCCAGCGGCCAGATCAGCGGGTCGTGGACGAAGGAGAACGTGTCGAGGAGGACCGCCGGGACGCCTTGGTGGAGGGGGAGCAGGGCCGTGCCGATGAGGCCCATGTCGTGGTAGAGCGGCAGCCAGCTGAGGATGACGTCGTCGGGGCGGATGCCGAACCCGGCGGCGATGGCCGTCTCGTTCGCCACCAGGTTGCGGTGGCCGACCATCACGCCCTTGGGGTTGCCGGTGGAGCCGGAGGTGTACTGGAGGAACGCGAGGTCGTCGGCGCCGGGTTCGACGGGCCGGGGCAGTGCGGGCCCGCCGGAGAGGGCCGTCTCGGCGGTGTGCACGGGCAGCCCGCCGGGCAGGGTGTCGCCGAGTTTCCCGGCGAGGATCTCGGTGGTGAGGGCGAGCGCGGGACGGCAGTCGCGGACGACGGCCTCGACGCGGTCGAGCCGGGCGCCGGGGCGGGGCGCGTAGAGCGGGACGGCGGTGACGCCGGCGCACAGGCAGCCGAGGAACGCGGCGAGGTAGTCGATACCGGGCGGGAACAGCAGCAGGACCCGGTCGCCGGGGCGGGCGGCGGCCCGGAGGTGGGCGGCGATCCTGAGCGCCGACGTCTCCAGCTCGCGGTAGGTGACGGTGTGTTCGACGGCGAGTCCGGCGCCGATGAACGTGTACGCGGTGGTGTCGGGGCGTTCGCGGGCCCAGTGGGTGAGGGCGGCGGGCAGGGAGGCGAACGCGACGGGCGGGCGGGCGGTGACGTCGGTCATCGTGCCGTCGCCTCCCGGGCCGTGCGGATCTCGGGGGTCAGCAGGCCGACGGCTTCGGCGCACGCCTTGACGACCTGGGTGGGCGAGTCGCCGCTCACGATGACGTGGCCGAGCCGGTCGTAGGCGTCGCGGGGCGGGCGTACGGCGGTGCCGGGGCGGGCGGTGACGGTGACCTGGTGGACGCCGTCGGTGTCGCGGGCGGCCTCGACGCCGGTGAAGCCGGTGAGTTCGCCCGCACGGTCGGCCAGCAGGAACTGGATGCCGGCGTGCCGGACGGGTTCCGTGAACGGCTCCGGGGGCAGGCCGAGGGCGGCGCGCAGGTGCTGGTCGAGGAGGCGGGTGCCGGTGGCGAGACGGACCAGTTCGGGGATCATGCCGCCGGCCATCCGGGCGTTGACCTCGACGATCGCCGGTCCGTCGGCGGTGAGCCGCACCTCGGTGTGGGTGGCGCCGAGTCCGATCCCGGCGCAGTGCACGGCCCGCCGTGCGACGTCCTCCACCTGCCGGGCGAGGGCCGGGGAGAGCGGGGCGGGGAAGAGGTGGCGGTGCTCGACGAAGTACGGGGCGCCGGTGACGCTCTTCTCGGTGATGCCGACGCACCGGGTCTCGCCCCGCAGGCCGAACAGCTCGACGCTGTACTCGGGCCCTTCCAGGTACTCCTCGACCAGGGCGACACCGGCCGTCGGCAGCCCCCTGGCGTTGACCTCGGCGGCGAGGACGAGGGCGGTCTGCCGCTCGGCCTCCGCCACCGTGGCGCACAGCCGTACGTTCGTGGAGCCGGACTCGTCGGCCGGTTTCACCACGCACGGCAGGCCCACCGCGTCGACGGCCCCGGCGACCTCGGCGACAGCGGTGACGGCCGCGAACCTCGGCTGCGGAACCCCGGCCTCGGCGAGCAGCCGCCGCAGCGCCGACTTGTCGCGGCAGGCGGCGACCGCCGCGACGGGGTTGCCGGGCAGCCCCAGCCAGCCGGCCAGGTCGGCGACGACGGGGACGTAGAAGTCGCTGGTGGTGGTGATACCCGCGATCTCCTCGCGGCGGAACCGGTCCTGGATGTGCCGGCGCAGCTCGGGAAGGGAGTTGGTGTCGCAGCGCAGGACCTCGCACTCCGTGTCGGCGAGCCCCGCGTACCGTTCGGGCGCGCTCGTCAGCAGGACGGGTTCGGCCCCGAGGCGGCGGGCGGTCTCCAGGGCGAGCATGCCGGTGCCGGTGGTGTTGGACTCGACGAACAGCAGACGCCGGGTCAGTCCGCCGGTGCCGTCCCCGTCGCGGGTGCGGCGCGACCAGCCGTGGACGACCTGCCCGGGCGCCGCGAGCCGCGGGGCGGGCGCGGTGTCCTGCTCGCGCAGCCCTTCGCGGGCCCAGTAGGCGTCGCTGTGGACGGTGTCCGTGTAGCGGTCGCCGCGGTCGGGGAGGATGCCGACGATACGGGTGCCGGGTTCGGCGCGGGCGGCGAGGTCGCCCAGCACCCGGTAGACGGAGCCGGAGGTGTTCCCGGCGAAGATCTGCTGCTCGCGGGCGAGGGCGCGGGTCGACGCGAACGCCTCGGCGTCGCTCAGCCAGTGCACCTCGTCGATCAGCCGCCGGTCGAGGTTCTTCGGCAGCAGGCTGTTGCCGAGTCCGCTCTGCCGCCGGCCGGGCAGGTCGGGCTGGCCGAACAGGACGCTGCCGACGGCGTCCACGCCGACGACCTTCAGGGCGGGCAGGCTCTCCTTGAGGGCGCGGGCGGTGCCGCACAGGGAGCCGCCGCTGCCGACCGAGCCGACGAGCACGTCGACCGGGCCGAGGTCGGCGAGGATCTCGGCGGCGAGCTGCCGGTAGGCGCCGGGGTTGTCCGGGTTGCTGTACTGCTGCGGCCAGAACGCGCCCGGCAGTTCCGCGAGGAGCCGGTCGAGTGCCTCCAGCCGGGCGCTCTGCCAGCCCTGTGCGCTCATCGCCTCGACGACGTGGACCCGGCAGCCGAGGGCGTGGAGTTTGGCGAGGGTGACCTCGTCGATCCGGGGGTCGGTGACGATGTGCACGTCGTGGCCGAGGGAGGTGCCGACGAGGGCGATGCCGAGCGCCATCGTGCCGGAGGAGCTCTCGATGATGGGGGCGCCCTCGCGGAGGGCGCCGGTGCGCCGCGCCTCCAGGATCATCGTGCGGGCGACACGGTCCTTCATGCCGAACAGGTTCTGGAGTTCGAGTTTCGCGTAGACGTCGACACCCGGTGCGCCGGTGTCGCGCAGACGCACCAGCGGAGTGTGCCCGATGGTGTCCACGACGCTGTCGAAGAGCATGGTCAGGTCCCTGGGTGGTGGCCGGCGGAGGTGGTGGTGACGGGTGCTTCGGGTCTTCGGGGGCCGTCGTCGCCGTCCGGCTCGGGCTCCGGGCCCAGCGAGCGGTAGACGGAGACGCTGCCGGTGAGCGCGGCGCACGCCTTGCGGACGTGGGCGACGCGGTCGATGTGCTCGGCGCCGTCGCCCGCGAGGAGGACGCCGAGGTTGGTGCCGCTGTGGGCGAGGACCAGACCGAGGCCGCCGGCGTCCCGGCAGATGTCCAGGAGGTCGTCGAAGTGCTCCCGGGGGGCGTGCGGGGCGTGCATCTGCGCGCTGCGGGTGGCGATCGCGCCGACCGTCCGCAGGTCGCCGTCGCGCACGGCCGCCGTCAGCTCCCGCAGCAGCCGGGCGTACTCCCGCTTGTCGGTCGTGCTGCGGGCCCGCTTCGTCCGGTTGAACAGGACGGTGTCGACGGTGCCGCCGGTGTCGTGGGCGACGATCGTGAGCGGCGGGAGGAAGCCCAGCCGCTCCCTCAGGCGTACCTCACGGTGGTAGAAGGTGACGATCCCCGGGTACATGACGCCGTCCGACGGCTCGATGTCCCGCAGGAACGCCTCTATCTCCCGGCCGGTGAAGCGGATGCCGTACGTCTCGCCGACCGCGCGGGCGGTGGCGACGAGGTCGGCGGAGGAGCTGGCGAGGCCCTTGCCCTCGGGGAGGGTCGTGGTGATCCGCAGGAGTCCGCCGCCGGGGCGGCCTAGGGCGCCGAGGACATGTTCGGCGAGCCGGCGGGACTTCGTCTTGTGCGGCGGCTGGACGATGACGTCCCGCAGGGCGGGCAGCGGCCGGAACTCTGCGCGGGAGGAGCGGGTGATCGGGAAGGTGACGAGGAAGTCCCGGTCGTCGTCCGGCAGTACGCCCTGGAGCAGCTCACCGAAGGTCCCGTTCGCGACACCGACCCCGGCACCGCCGCGGGCACCGGCACGGGCTTCGGCACGGGCTTCGGCACCGGCGCGGGCACTGCCATCCGCACGTGCACCCGCACCGACACCGGCATCGGCGCCTGCACCGCCCCCGGTCCCGGCCCCGGCCCGTCCGTCCACCCCCCACCGTCCCCCTCCCCCGCTCATCCCGCGCCCCCGCTCCCCGGCCCCGCCAGGCCCAGCCGGTGGTCCGTCTCCGCGAGGCCCGCGCGCACCCGCGCACCGCGCCGCTCCCACTCGGCGCACCGCTCGTCGAGGAGGGCCCGCTGCCCGGCCAGCACCTCCCGCACCGCGTCCGGATGCGCCGACCCCGCCGACCGCTTGCGGCGCAGGCTCTCCTCAACGTCGAAGGCGAGCGCCAACGCACCCCCGGGATCGGCGAGTTCGACCCCGTGCCCGGCCGCGACCCCCCGCAGCAGCCCGGCGTCCCCCGGACTCGGCGCGACTCCCCGCTCGACAGCGGCCACGATGTACCGCCCGGCGATGACCTGCGCCCGCCGCCAGGGCACCCCCTCGTCCAGCGTCAGCAGATTGGCGAGCGTGAACCCGCCGAGATACTCCCGCTCGCACACCGCCCGCATCCGCCCCGCGTCGAACCGCAGGTTCTCCAGCACGGCCCGGAACATCCGCAGCACACTGCGTACGGCGGTGAACGCGGCCAAGAGATGCGCGCCGGCCTCCTTGGAGACCTCGACCGAGTTGGAGTACGGCGTGTTGCGCTGGCCCAGGACGACGTCGAGGTGGAAGGCGCCGAGGTGGGCGGTCCGGCCCCGGACCCGCTCCAGGACCGGGAAGTTCTTCTTCTGCGGCATCGCGGAGGAGATCCCGGACATGTCGTCGGGCAGGTCGACGAACCCGGACGCGCCGCTGCCCCAGTTCATGAGGTCGGTGGCGAACCGGCTCAGCGGGACCCCGAGGACGGAGAACTCGGCGGTGACCTCGACCGCCCAGTCCCGGGAGGCCACCGACGGCAGGGCGTGCGGCCGGGCGGCCCGGAACCCGAGCAGCTCCGCCATGTCGTCGCGGTCCCAGGGGAGTTCCTGTCCCGCCATCGCACCGGCGCCGAGCGGGCACAGGTCGATCCCGTCGTAGGTCGCGAGCAGCCGGCCCAGGGTGTGGACGATCTGCTCGCCGACGGCGGCCAGGTAGAACCCGGGGGTGATGACCTGCGCGGTCTGGAGGTGGGTGTGGCCGGGCATGGGGAGGGTGAGGTGCTCACCGGCGACCCGGTGCACGGTCCGCGCGAACTCGGTCAACTCCGCTGCCGTGCGCTGGAGTTGGTCGCGGGCGAAGAGGAGCTGCGCGCACGCCTGGAGGTCGTTGCGGCTGCGGTCCACGTGCCAGGCGGGGACAGGGACGGTCAGCCGGCGCTCCACGTGGCGTTCCAGGGCGAACGCGATGTCCGACATGTTGTCGTCCGGGTCCGCCCGCAGACTCTCGGCGGTGACCTCCGACAGGAGCCGCCCCAGTTCGGTGAGCCGTTCCTCGGGGACGACGCCCAGGCGCCCGTACTCGACGACGAGGACCTTCTCGACGGCGACGTACCAGGGCAGCAGGTGTTCGGCCTCGTAGGCGAACTGCGGGGCGAGGGTCTCCTCGTGGAGCAGCGCGCTCGGCGGCAGGGAGACGCGTCCGCTGATCGGGGCGGTCCGCGCGGGGTTCACGAGGCGGCCTGGTAGGTCGTCCGCATCTTCCGCGAGAACCACTCGCCGACGGTCACCCGGCCGATGTCCGCCTCCTCGGTGCCGGCCGCCCAGGGGCGCAGCGGCTCGATGGTGGTGTCGTGGTTGGGCAGGTAGAAGAACGGGATCGAGAGGCGCGAGGGGACAGCGCCCGGGCCCGGGTCGACGACCCGGTGGACGGTCGACTTCCATCGGCCGCCGGTCCAGAAGGCCATCAGGTCACCGATGTTGACGACGAATCCGCCGGGCACGGCCGGTACGTCCAGCCACTCCCCCTCGGCCCGCCGCACCTGGAGTCCGCCGAGCGCGTCCGCGACGTACAGGACGGTCAGGCTGCCCCAGTCGGTGTGGGCCTCCCGACGCGGTCCGTCGGCCTCGGCCCTCGGGTGGTAGTGGTTCGCCAGGAGCAGTGAGACGTGCGCGTCGAACCGCCGGTCGAAGAAGTCCTCGTCGATCTCCAGAGCTCGTGCGAACAGCCGCATGATGTCCGCAGAGAGGGCCGTCATCGATGCCGTGTACTCGCCCCAGACGGCCTTGAACCCGTCGTCCGGCCAGATGTTGGCCACCTTCCAGGTCGCCGGGTAGTCCCCGAGCCGTGCGCGTTCCTCCTCGCCGAGGTCACCGGTGACGTGCGCCGCGAACGCCTCGTACGGTCCGCCAGGGCGGCGCAGTCCCGCCACTCCCGCGCCCCGGTTCGCGCTGCGTTCCTTCTCCTCCTCCGGGAGGTTGAAGAACCCCTTGGTCACGGCGTGCATCCGGGCCACCAGCTCCTCGGGCACACCGTGTCCGACGACCGTGAAGAACCCCGAGGTCTCACACGCCCGCCGCACGGCTCGCGCCACCTCGGCACGGCCGGCTTCGGACACACGGTCGGACAGATCGACGACCGGTACGAAATCGTCGGCCATGGCAGCTCCTTCGGTCGAGGGGGAGGGAGACACAGGGGGAGGCAGGGGTTTGGGGAGGGGGTCTGGGGGAGGGAGTCCGGGGGCCTCAGTCCTTGATCTCGCAGATCACCGCCCCGGAGGCCAGTGCGGCGCCGACCGCCACCGACAGCCCTTTGACCACGCCCGCCTTGTGCGCGTTCAGCGGCTGTTCCATCTTCATCGCTTCGAGGACGACGACGAGGTCCCCAGCTTCGACCCGCCGGCCGTCCTCGACGGCGACCTTGACGACGGTCCCCTGCATCGGGGAGTTGAGGGTGTCGCCGGACACCGCAGCCGCCGACTTCTTGGCGGCGCGGCGTTTCGGCTTGGCGCCCGCCGCGAGGCCCGTGCGGGCGAGGGACATGCCCAGGGAGACCGGCAGGGAGACTTCGAGACGCTTGCCGCCGACCTCGACGACGATGGTCTCGCGGTCGGCGTCGTCCTCGGTCTCCGCATCCGCGCCGGCCGAGAACGCGGGGATCTCGTTGACGAACTCGGTCTCGATCCACCGGGTGTGGACGGTGAACGGCTCGGCGGACCCGGTGAGTTCGGGAGCGAACGCCGGATCACGGACCACCGCGCGGTGGAAGGGGATGGCGGTGGCCATGCCCTCGACCTGGAACTCCTCCAGCGCGCGGGCGGCCCGCTGCAACGCCTGTTCACGGGTCGCGCCGGTCACGACCAGCTTGGCCAGCAGGGAGTCCCAGGCGGGGCCGATGACCGATCCGGACTCGACACCCGCATCCAGCCGGACACCCGGGCCCGAGGGGGGCGCGAACACGGTCACGGTGCCCGGTGCGGGCAGGAAGCCCCGGCCGGGGTCCTCGCCGTTGATGCGGAACTCGAAGGAATGGCCCCGGAGTTCGGGGTCGCCGTAGCCGAG
>NZ_JBEXLS010000006.1:0-464608 GCF_040610055.1 Streptomyces sp. NPDC004539
GCGGTGTTGTTGGGTTGTGGGGGGGGTTGGGTGTTTTTTTTTTAGGCGCGGGGCGTGTTGGGCAGGGGGGGGGGGGGGGGGGGGGGGCTGCCGCCGTGGTTCGGCAGCCCGCCTGACTGTGGGGCCGGGAGAAGGACCGGCCGACGGACCGTGGATCGGGAGAAGGACCGGCAGAAGGTCCGTGCGCCCGGCCGTCCGGACGACAGCGGCCGGGTGGCCGTCAGTCGGCGGGGCGGGCCGGCGTCTCCTCGCCCGCCACGGCGGCGACGGCCGGCGGGCCGGTGACCGACCCGGACACGCGTCTCGCCGCGGCTGCCTCCCGGGCGGCGATCCTCGGCCTGGCGTACAGGTAGCCGCCGATCAGGGCGGCGGCCCACACGGGCAGCGCGTACAGCGCGATCCGGTTGTCGGGGTCGAAGCCGAGGATCACGGTGACGAAGGCCAGGAAGGCGATCACGAGCCAGCTCAGCGGAGTGGCGAAGGGCAGCTTGAACCAGCTCTCGTGGACCTCGCCGCGGGCCACCCGGCGCCGGTAGATCATGTGGCAGACGATGATGACCAGCCAGCTCCAGATGGCGCCCAGGGTGGCGACGGAGGAGATGTAGACGAACGCCTGGTCGGGCACGAGCGCGTTGACCAGGACACCGAGCATCATGGCGGCGCCGGAGGCCAGGATCGCCGCCCCGGGCACATGGCCCTTGTTGAGGGTGGCGAACCGCGCCGGGGCGACCCCGTCCGCCGCCAGCCGTTTGAGGAGACGCCCGTTGCTGAAGAGACCGGAACTGCACGAGGACAGGGCGGAGGTGAGGACGACGAAGTTCATGACGCTGCCCGCGGCCGGCAGACCGATGTGCGTGAGGGCCTTCACGAACGGGCTCTCGCCCGCGTTGAACTCCGTCCACGGGAACAGGGTGAGCAGGACCAGCAGCGAGCCCACGTAGAAGATGCCCACCCGCCAGGGGATGGAGTTGATGGCCTTGGGCAGGACGGTGTCGCGGTTCTTCGTCTCCGCGGCGGTCATGCCGATCAGCTCGACGCCCTGGTAGGAGAAGACGACGATCTGGAAGGCCAGTAGGACCGCCAGCCAGCCGTGCGGGGCGGCGCCTCCGTGGTTCCACAGGTGGGCGAAGCTGCTGGCGGCACCGGCGTCTCCGATGCCGAACACCGCGACGAGGGTTCCGCCGACGATCAGGCCCAGAATCGCGACGACCTTGATGGACGCGAACCAGAACTCCGCCTCGCCGAAGGCCCCCACCTTCAGCAGGTTCAGCAGCACCAGCGCCACCAGGACGACGAACGCGGTGACGTACTGCGGGACGGAGGGGAACCAGAAATGCACGTAGATGCCCGCCGCGGTGATCTCGGCCATGCCGATCACCGTCCACGTCGTCCAGTAGCCCCAGCCCGTGATGAAGCCGTAGGCCGGACCCATGAACTCGCGGGCGTACTCGGCGAAACTGCCGCTGACCGGACGGTAGATCAGCAGCTCGCCCAGGGCTCGCATGATGATGTAGATGAAGACGCCGGTGATCGCGTAGACGCCGATCAGCGCGGGACCGGCCTTGGCGATGCCACCGCCGGCCCCGAGGAACAGGCCGACGCCGATCGCGCCGCCCACGGCGATCATCCTGATATGACGCTTGTTCAGACTCTGCGCGAGCCCGTCGTCGGTGAGTTCGACACCGTGGACCGGTGGCGGTGGAGTGCTGGTACCCATGGAGGGTCTCCTTCGGGTACGGCGGAGCCGTCGCGCTGACAGGCGCCGCCGGAGCGGGGTGGGGAGAACAACAGGCCGGTGCGGGTCCGGGCTCGGGCGACGCCTGTCGGACGTCGTGCGTGACGCGGGTGCGCGAGGTGCGCGGGTGGGGAACCGGCCGAACGGGCCGGGGCGGATCAGGCCGGGTAGGCGATGGTGAAGCTCTTGTGCTGGGTGAAGCTCTCCAGCGCGCCGTTCACGGAGTACTCACGGCCCAGACCCGACTGCTTGATCCCGCCGTAGGCCATGCCGGGGATCTGCCCGCCGCCCCGGTTGATCTGAATCCAGCCGGCCTGGAGCCGGTTGGCCGTCCGCAGCGCCCGGCCGATGTCCTTCGACCACACGTACCCGGCCAGCCCGTACGAGGAGTCGTTCGCCGACGCCACCGCCTCGTCCTCGTCGCGCCAGGGGATGACGACCAGGACCGGTCCGAAGACCTCCTCGCGGGTGATCTCCCAGTCCGCGTCGACACCGCTGATGACGGTCGGCGCGACGTAGTAGCCGTCCCGGTCGACCGGCTTGTGCACACCGCCGGTGACCAGCTTGCCGCCCTTGTCGAGGCCGGACCGGATGTAGCGGCAGACCTTGTCGTACTGGGCCTCGCTGACGATCGCGCCGATGTCGCTGTCCTCGTCCAGCGGGTCACCGATCTTCAGCTCGGCGAGCTTCGCGGTCAGCTTCTCCAGGAACGAGTCGAAGATGTCCTCGTGCAGGTACAGGCGCGAACCGGCGGTGCACGACTGGCCCTGACGGGTGAACCGCATGCCCATGATCACGCCGTCGACCGTGGCGTCGTCGTCGGAGTCGGGGAAGACGATGACCGGTGACTTCCCGCCCAGCTCCAGGGTGACCGGCACGATCCGGTCCGCGGCGGCGGCCAGGATGCCGCGCCCGACCCCGGTGGACCCGGTGAAGGTCAGCTTCGCGATGTCCGGGTGCGAGGCGATCCGCGCGCCCGCCACCGCTCCCGAGCCGGACAGCACGTTCAGTACGCCGTCGGGCAGGATCTCCGCCGCCCACTGCGCCAGCCGCAGCACCCCCAGCGGGGCGAGTTCCGCCGTCTTCAGCACCAGCGTGTTGCCCGTCGACAGCGCCATGGCGATCTTCAGCGCGGACAACTGCACCGGAGCGTTCCACGGCACGATCCCACCGACCACGCCCAGCGGTTCACGCACCGTGTAGGACAGCAGGCCGTCGCCCAGCGGGAGCGTCTCGCCCTTCTGTTCCGAGGCGACCTGCCCGTAGTAGCGGAAGATGTCCACCGCCGAGGCCGCCTCCCCACGGGCCTGTGTGCGCAGGGCGTTGCCCGTCTCGGAGGCGATGATCCGCGCCAGTTCCTCCTGGTGCTCCGCGACCTTGTCGCCCAGCTTGATCAGCAGGGCGCCGCGCTCGCGGGAGGGCCGTGCGCGCCAGGCGGGGAACGCCTCCTTGGCGGCGGCCACCGCGCGGTCCACGTCCGAGGCACCGGACGCCGGCACACGGCCGATGACCTCGCGCCGGCCGGGGTTCTCCACCTCGATCCACTCGCCGGAGTCCGCGGGCCCCCACACCCCGCCGACCAACTGGTGGACGACGGACCTCTCGACACCGGTGCCGCTCACTTGCCGCCCTCCTCGGTCTGAAGACGGACGCCCGCGAAATCCTCGTAGAACTCGACGACGCTGGTGAAGTCCTTGCCGCCGCGCCCCAGCCGGCGGCCGATGGAGAACAGGTCGCGGACCGCGTTCGACAGCGGCAGCGGCACCGGGCCCGACGCGGCCGAGGCCAGGAACAGGCCCAGGTCCTTGTGCATGAAGTCCAGCGCGAAACCCGTCGGCCGCTCGGCGGTGAACAGCGTGCGCGGGAAGTAGTTGGAGAGGACGTTGCTGTTGGCGGAGCTCTTGGTCAGCACGCTCACCGCGGTGTCCAGGTCCACGCCCTGGCGCACGGTCGTGGTGAGTGCCTCGCCCAGCGCCGCGATGTTGATCGCCGTGATCAGGTTGTTGGCCAGCTTGACGACCTGACCGCTGCCGCTGTCCCCGACCCGCACGACACTGCCCGCGTACGTCTCCACCAGCGGGCGCACCCGCTCCAGGGCGGCCTCGTCACCACCCACCATGACCGCGAGGGTCCCGGCCTCGGCGCCCTGCACACCGCCGCTGACCGGCGCGTCCAGGAAACTCACCCCTTCCGCCGCCGTCGTCGCGGCGAGACGGCGGCAGGTGTCCGGGTCGATCGTGCTGTGGTCCACGATCACCGTGCCCCTCGCGGCACGGGGCAGGATCTCGGCGACCACCGACTCCACGATCGTCGGCGTGGGCAGGCTCAGGAAGACCGCTGCGGCGCCCTCGACGGCCTGGGCGGCGGACTCCGCCGGCCGCGCCCCCGCTTCCACCGCGGCGTCGACGGCGGCACGGCTCAGGTCGAACACCGCGACGTCGTGACCGGCCTTCACCAGGTGGGCGACGACCCGCCCCCCGATGTTGCCCAGCCCCACAAAGGTAACTGTTGTACTCATCCACAGCTCCGATCTCAGCAGGTTCCCGGCCTTCACCGCGGTCGGCGGCAGGGGCGGGAATCCGACGGTGCGCAGACGGTACGGTCCAGCTGAAACCGGTCACCACCGACCGATGCAGGGAGTTCTCCGGCCGCGCGCTCGACATTTGTCGAAAGCGCGGCCGGGGACCCTCACATGTGGACGGCGGGTGCGGCGTCGGGGTCGTGGACAGGAGCGCCCCGCCGGTACAGGACCGCGCTGATGACGAGCCCCGCGACGAAGAAGGCCGCCGACCACCAGTAGGCGGTGGAGTACCCCTCCAGACCGGCCTGCGCAAGGACCATCGGGTCCTTCGGGTCGCGGCCGTCGAGGTAGCTGGTGACGGCGCTGGTCGCGAGGGTGTTGAGGAGGGCGGTGCCGAGGGAGCCGCCGATCTGCTGCATGGTGTTGACGGCGGCGGAGGCGACGCCCGCGTCCTCGGCGCGGACCCCGTCGGTGGCCAGGGCCATCGCGGGGGCCATGATGAGGCCGAAGCCGAGTCCGCCGATGACGAGCGGGGGCAGGATGTCGGTGGCGTAGGCGCTGGTCAGGTCGAGGTTGGTGAACCAGACGAGGGCGGCGGCGGAGATGCCCATGCCGAGCGGGACGACCGGCTTGGGGCCGATGCGGGGGACGAGGACGGTGGTCGCGAGGGTGGAGGCCAGCATCAGTCCGGCGATCATCGGGAGGAAGGCGAGGCCGGTCTCGACGGGGGAGTAGCCCAGGGACTGCTGGAGGTAGTAGGTCAGGAAGAGGAAGACCCCGAACATCCCGGCGCCGATGATCAGCACGGACAGGAAGGACGCGCCCCGGTTGCGGTCGAGCAGGACGCGCAGGGGGAGCAGCGGATTCCTCGCTCGGGTCTGCCACCAGGTGAACGCGGCGAGCAGGACGGCTCCGACGACCAGCAGGCCCCAGGTCGCGGGCGAGGTCCAGTCGTGGGACTCGGCGTTGGAGAATCCGTAGACCAGGCAGAACAGTCCGCCGCCGACCAGGATCGCGCCGGGTACGTCGATCCGCGCGTCCTTGTCGCGGGTGGTCCGCGTCAGCAGCAGGGCGCCGCCGGCGAAGGCGACCGCGGCGAAGGCGAGGTTGACGTAGAGGGTCCAGCGCCAGTCGAGGTACTCGGTGAGCAGACCGCCGAGCAGCAGGCCGACGGCGCCGCCCGCGCCCGCGATGGCGCCGTACACGCCGAACGCCTTCGCGCGCTCCTTGGCGTCGGTGAACGTCGTCGTCAGGAGGGAGAGCGCGGCCGGTGCGAGGAGTGCGCCGAACAGGCCCTGGACGGCGCGGGCGCCGACGAGCATCTCGAAGTTCTGGGCGGCGCCGCCCACGGCGGAGGCGCCCGCGAAGCCGACGAGGCCCACCAGGAAGGTCATCTTGCGGCCGAAGAGGTCGGCGATCCGTCCGCCGAGGAGCAGCAGGCTGCCGAAGGCGAGCGCGTACGCGGTGACGATCCACTGCCGGTCGCCGTCGGAGAAGCCGAGGTCCCGCTGCGCGGACGGCAGCGCGATGTTCACGATCGTCGCGTCCAGCACGACCATGAGCTGGGCGACACCGATCACGGCGAGCACCCACCAGCGGTGCCGGTGCGGTGGCGCGGCGGACCGGATCGCGACGACCTCGGCGTCGGTGGTGCCGGTTGTCTGGGGCATGGGGGACTCCTGGATGAGGAGGGCACAGGCAGGACACGGAACCGCCTGGCTGACACCTGTCAGATTAGCTCGCGTCTGACAGGTGTCAAGTATTAATCTGACGGACGTCAGAGCCCCTGCCCCTCCCCGGACACACGACCCTCAGCTCCCCGGACACCACGACCCTCAGCGCGCCGGAGCCACGTACGGGAACACCCCGCTCGGCGGCGCCGTCACACTCTCCCTCGTCACCCCGACGTCGAACGGCCTGTTCGTCACGACGCTGAACATCACGCTCACGACGTCGTCCGTGAGCGTGCGCCCGTTGCGCCCCGCGAAGCCGTACCCGGCGGGGGTGCCGACGCGGTAGGGCAGGACGTCCGGGAAGTAGAACGCGGCGACCGACTCCCCGTACGCGTACGCGTTCTCCGTCGTGCCGTACGCGGCGACCACCGCGGCCACCCGGTCGGCGACCAGGCCGGCGTACAGCTCCGCGTCCTGGTCGGGGCGGGAGGCGTTGTAGCGGTCGCCGAGGTCGGGGTCGTGCTGGCTGAAGACGGGGTGGAACATGGGGTGCCCGGCGCGCTGGATCTGCCGCCAGCCGCCCGCGTCGGTGGCCAGGACGCTCACCGCCCAGGCGCCGACGGCCCGGACGCCGCCGGTCAGGCGCAGCAGCTCCTCGTCGGGCACCTCCAGGACGAGCGAGTTCACCGACCGGCCGGCGAACACGTTGGACGCCCGCGCGCGGTCCCAGCCGGACAGGTCCACCCGCTCCCCGTGCCCGAACGCCTCCCCGACCGCCGCCAGGACGTCGTGGTCGATCCAGAACGGGTCCCCGGCCCGCCCCGCCCACACCCGCTCACCGGCGCTCCCGGCCGCCTCCGCGCCGGTGACACCGGCGGCGATCTCGACGGCGCCCTCGCCCTCGGTCACCCGGTGCAGCGCCCAGGACTGCGCCCCGTCCGGGAACGGCGCCCCGAACGTGAACCGGTACGTCAGGTCCTCGCGCGCGTCACCGTCCGTGTCGACCCGGACCTCGTAACGGGCCTCGTCGTGGAAGCCCCGAGGCGCCTCGGGGCCGGAGATCGAGTTGTTGGTGTTCAGGACGAACACCGTGCCCCGCTCACCTCGGAACACGTAGAAGTCGGTGATGTCCAGGCGGACGTCCTGACGGGCGGCGGGGGAGTCGAGGTGGTGCGACATGGGGGCCTCCACTGATGCGTACGGGGCGGATGCCCTGAGTCAATGCCAGGGGAGCGGGCCGTGTCGTGAGCAGTTCTGCTCAACAGGTACCTACGCGCGGGCGGCGGCGTCAGGAGCCGTGAGAGGGTTTCGGCGTGACCAGCGTGACGCGCGCGGCGGGTGCTCTCCCGGCCGCTTTCACCAGCTTCGTGGGCCGGCGGCAGGAGATGGCCGAGGTGCGCCGCCTGCTCGGCGCCGCCCGTCTGGTGACGCTGGCCGGCGCGGGCGGCGTCGGCAAGACACGGCTCGCGCTGGAGGCCGCCTCCGCGTCCGCGCGCGCCTTCCCCGGCGGGGTGTGGCTCGTCGACCTCACCCCCGTACGCGAACCGGACCTCGTCGTCGAGGCGGCGGCCGTCACGCTCGGTGTCGCCGACCAGGGCACCCGGCCGGTCGCCGACCTGCTCGCCGCACACCTGTCGGACCGTCGGCTGCTGATGGTGCTGGACAACTGCGAACACCTCGTCGACGCCTGCGCGCAGCTCGCCCAGCGCCTCCTGTCCGCCGCCCCCGAGGTGCGCATCCTCGCCACGAGCCGCGAGACCCTCCGCCTGACCGGCGAACACGTCGTCAACGTCGCCCCGCTCCCGCCGGACGACGCGGCCGAACTCCTCGCCCAGCGCGCGGCGGCCGTCCGCCCCGGCTTCACCGTCACCGACGACAACCGGCAGGCCGTCCAGCGGCTCTGCGCCGACCTCGACGGCCTCCCGCTCGCCATCGAACTCGCCGCCTCCCGGCTGCGCACCCTCGGCGTGGAACCGGTCGTCGAACGGCTCGCGGACCGCTTCGCGCTGCTCACGGCCGGCAGCCGCGCCGCCCGCCCCCACCAGCGGACCCTGCGCGCGGCCGTCGACTGGAGCTGGGAGCTGTGCGGCCCCGCCGAACGTGTCCTGTGGAGCCGCCTGACGGTCTTCGCCGGCAGCTTCACGCTGGCGGCGGCCGAGGACGTCTGCGCAGGTGAGGGCCTTGCGGCGGCCGAGGTCATGGACGTCCTCGACCGCCTCGTCACCCAGTCCCTCGTCGAACTCGCCGGCACCGAACGCCGGCCCCGCTACCGGCTGCTGGAGACCATCCGCCAGTACGGCGCCGAGCACCTCACGGCCGACGGCGACGACGGCCGCGTACGCAGCCGGCACCGCGACCACTTCCTCGCCCTCGCCGAACGCTGCCACCGCGACTGGTCGGGACCCGCGCAGGCCGAGACGCTGGCCCGGCTGCACGCCGACCACGGCAACCTGATGGCCGCCCTGGAGTACCAGCGGACGGACCCCGGAGCCGACGGGCAGGCCGCGCTGGCCCTCCCCGCCGCGCTGGCCTACCACTGGCTCGCCGGCGGCTGCCTCAGCGAGGGCCGCCGCTACCTGGAACGCGCCCTGACCGCCGCCCCCGAACCCACCGCCGCCCGCGCGCGGGCCCTCCTGGTCGCCACCCACGTCGCCTACACCCAGCACGACCTCACGGCGGCCCGCCGCCACCTCGACGAGGCCGGGGAACTCGCCGCCGCGCTCGGCGACCAGACGGTCCTGGCCGCCGTCGGCGGACACCGCGCCGCCCTCGCCCTGCGCGAAGGACGCACCGCCGAGGCCGTCACCCGCTTCGCCCAGGCCGTCGCCGACCACATCGCCCTCGGCGACCGCCACGGCGAGATCGGCTGGCGCTGCGGCCTCGGCATCGCCCAGACCCTCGACGGCCACCCGGACGCCGCCGAGACCAGCGCACGGGCGCTCGCCGACGCCGAGGAACACGGCGAGCGCTGGGCCCGCGCCCGCCTCCTCATGGTCCTGGGACGGCACGCCTGGGACCGGGGCGAACCGGCCGAGGCCAGACTCCGGACGGTGGCCGCCCTCGACATGCTGCGCGGCTTCAGCGACGGCATCGGCGTCGCGGACATGCTCGAACAGCTCGCCCTGATCACCGCGTCCGAGGGCGACCCCGAACGCGCCGCACGCCTCCTGGGCACCGCCCGCGGCCTGCGCAAGGACGCCGGCGTCACCACCACCGCCGACGACCGCCCGATCCGCGCGGCCCTCACCCCCGCCGCCTACGACCGGGCACTCGCCGCCGGCGCGGCCGTCCACGGCCCCGACGCGGCCGTCGCCCACGCCCTCGACGACCCCGGCACCCCGCACACCCCGGCCCTCCCGCACGGCGACGGCGCCGGACTCACCCACCGCGAGGAACAGATCGCCGCCCTCGTCGCCACCGGCATGACCAACCGCCGGATCGCCGCCGAACTGGTCCTGTCCCCGCGCACCGTCGACAACCACGTCACCCGCATCCTCACCAAGCTCCGGTTCACCTCCCGCGCCCAGATCGCCGCCTGGTGGGCCGCGAAGTAGGTACCCGTTGAGCAGAACCACTCACGACCCGGACACCACCCCCGCGCGAGGCTCGTGACACGGCGTCCGACCGGCGCCGCGCCACCCGCACACGACGGAGGAACCCATGGCCCTGGTGCCCGACAACACCCTGATCACCGCCACCCCCGAGGAAGGGCGCGCGCTCGCCCTCAAGATGGCACGCCTGGTGATCAAGGCGACCCAGCCCGACGACGCGGTGCGCGGCAGGCTGCGGCCGGTGTACGCCGAGGACCCGCACGCGCTGATCGCGATCGGACACGTCGTCGCCGTCGAGTTCGCCACCGTCGCCGCCGCCAACGACTACTGGCGCTGACCGCCGAGACGAGGAGAGAGGGGCGGAGCGTGGACGGCTACCTGCTGCCCGAGTCGGCGCTGAAGGACGTCGTCGACACGATGGTGCACCTCGTGGAGTTCGCCGGTGCGCTGGTCATCTTCGCCGGCGCGCTGTGGGCGTTCCTGCGCCTCCTGCGCGGCGGGGGGTTCGACCGGGTCCGGCTGTCGATGGGGCGGTTCCTGACGCTGGGGCTGGAGTTCCAGCTCGCGGGGGACATCCTGCGGACGGCGGTCGCGCCGACGTTCACCGAGATCGGGCAGCTCGCCGCGATCGCCGCCATCCGTACCGCCCTGAACCATTTCCTGGGCAAGGAGATCGAGAAGGAGCTGGCGAAGGAAGGCGGCCCGTCATGACGGAGGCGCTGCGCCAACTCGCCCTCCTGATCACCCTCCTGGGCCTGCTGTCGGCCGCCCGCGTCGCTGTCACCCTGCGCCGTGTCCGCCCGACTGTCGCCCTGCTGACGGACTTCCTCCTGGCGGCGGGCCTCGTCCGCCTCGCCGCCGCACCCTCCTGGACGTCCCTGGCGACCGCCGCCGCGACCGTCGCCGTCCGGATGCTCGTCAACGCGGGCCTGCGCGCGTCGGACGCCCGCCGCACCTGAGCGGACGCCCGCTACGACACCCCCGCCGCCGCCCGCTCGACGACCGCCCGGAAACCCACACCCCGCACGGACTCGATCCGCAGCGCGCCGAACAGCTTGCGGCGCAGGACGGTGACGTGGGTGTCGAGGGTCTTCGTCGAGCCGTACCAGTTGCTGTCCCACACCGCGTCCATGATCGCCTCACGGGTGACGACCGTGTCCAGCCGGTCCGTGAGGAAGACGAGGAGGGTGAACTCCTTGGGGCGCAACGGGACTTCAGTTCCGGCGAGGTACACACGGCGGGCCGGACGGTCCACGGAGAGGCGGCCGTACACGTCGAGTTCCCTGGCCGGCCCGGTCGTGGGGACACTGTGCTGGCGGCGGTGCACGGCACGCATACGGGCGACGAGCTCCCGCAGAAGGACCGGTTTGACGAGGTAGTCGTCGGCGCCGAGTTCGAGGCCGACGACCCTCTCCGTCTCGCTGTCGCGTCCGCTGACGATGATCAGCGGGACGTCACCGCGGGCCCGCAGCTCCCGGCACACGTCCAGGCCGTCGATGTCCGGGAGCCCCAGGTCCAGCAGGACCATGTCCGGCTCGGGGGCCGCGAGCGCCGCGCGCCCGGTGGCCGTCCAGGTGACGTCGTAGCCGTGCCGGGTCAGGCCCAGGCTCAGGGCGTCGGCCACGGGCCGGTCGTCCTCGACGAGCAGTACGCGCACGGGTCCTCCACCGACGGGCATCAACCCGGGAGGGGTTCCCCCGGGCCTCCCGAAGGACACCAGCCCTGTGTGTCAGTGGATCTGCGGTCACATCACAGGTTGCCGCAAGAAACGACGTACGGCTCAGCCGTACCGCTCGATCCGAATCCGGTCCACCGGCTGACCCGCCGCCACCAGCAGCCGCGACGCGTGCTCGGCGAACGCGTTGGAGCCGCACACGTACGCCTCCCAGTCGTCCGACTCGGCGAACACCGGCGCCAGGTGCTCCGCGTCGAGCCGCCCGACCCGTACCCCCTCGGGCGCGCGCCGGGTGAACACGGGGGTCGTCTCCGGACCGTACTCCCGCGCGTAGATCAGCTCCTCGGGGCCGCGCGCGGACACCAGCAGCCGCAGCGGGACGTCCAGCCGGTGCGCCCGGTGGTGGCGGAGCATCGACATCAGCGGGACGACCCCGGAGCCCGCGCCGATCAGCAGCGCGGGGCGGTCGCCGGGCCAGGCGAAGAAACCGGAGAGCGGGCCGCGCACCTCGACCTCGTCACCGGGTTTCGCGACCGTGTGGAACCAGCCCGAGACCTCGCCGTCCTCGACGTGGTCGAGGGTCAGCTCGATGTGCCCGGAGGTGTCCGGCGCGGAGGCGATCGAGTAGTGGCGCTGCGCGGTGTAGCCGTCGTCGGCGGTGAGCCGGAGCATCAGATGCTGGCCGGGGAGATGGCCCGTCCAGGCGGGGACCGCGAAGCGGAACGTCGACGCGTACGGCGTCTCGCGGCGGACCTCCGTCAGCGTCGCCGTCTGCCAGACGGCCGCCGCCCGGTTGGACACGGCGATCCGGCCGGGCACCGCGAACCGGGTCTCGGGTGCGAACGTCTCAGTCACCGGAGTACCTCTGCTCCTCCCACGGGTTGCCCCGCGCGTGATAGCCGTTCTGCTCCCAGAACCCCGGCTCGTCGTGGTCCAGCAGCCTGATGCCCGCGACCCACTTCGCGCTCTTCCAGAAGTACAGGTGCGGCACCAGCAGCCGGGCCGGCCCGCCGTGCTCCGGCGCGAGCGGCCGGCCGTCGTACGAGAACGCGATCCACGCCTTCCCGCCGGTCAGGTCCGCGAGCGGCAGGTTCGTGGTGTACCCGGTGTGGGACCAGGCGACCGCGTGGGTGGCGGCCGGGTCCGGGCGGACGGCCGCCAGGAACGTGTCCAGGGAGATCCCGCCGAAGCGGACACCGAACTTCGACCAGCTCGTCACGCAGTGGATGTCGCCCCGGTACTCGGAACCCGGCAGCGCGTGCGCGTCCTGCCAGGACCAGGTGCGCTCCTCGGCGACCAGGCCGTCGATCCGGAACGTCCAGTCGGCGGGCGCGAGATCGGGCGTGACCTCGGCGGACAGGACGGGCCAGTCGTCGCCCGCGTCGTACTGGCCGGGCGGCAGCCCCGGATTGTGGACGCGCGGGCGCCCGGCGAAACCTCGGGTGACGTTCATGAGGGACGGTGCCTGTCTGGGGGAGACGTTCGTGCGCCGTCCACGATACGCGGACGCCCCCGCCCCGACCCGCGCCGTCCACCTGCCGATCATTACGTCCGTATGAACGCTCCCTGAGCCCGGGAATACCACCCCACCTGGGGTTCTTGGTGATGGATGCCACAGCCGGGCAGGATGCGCGGCACACGCGAGCCGGAGAGAGGGAGCCATGTCCAAGGCATACGTCTTCACCCGCTACGGAGGCCCGGAGACCCAGGCGTTCGTCGACGTCGACCGCCCGAGCCCCGGCCCCGGACAGCTGCTGATCGCCGTCCGCGCGGCCGGCGTGAACCCCGTCGACTGGAAGCTGCGCTCCGGCTACCGCCGCCCCGGCGACACCGGCGAGCGTGCCTTCCCCGCGGTCCTCGGCAGCGAGGCGGCCGGCGAGGTCGTCGAGGTCGGTGAGGGCGTCACCGCCTTCGCCGTCGGCGACGAGGTCTTCGGCACCGCCCTGACCGGCGGCTACGCCGAGTACACCCTGCTCCCGCAGACCATCGCCGCCCACAAGCCCGCCGCCCTGTCGTACGCCGACGCCGCGACCCTCCCCGTCGCCGCCGCGACCGCCTACGACGGCGTCCACCAGCTCGCCCTGCCCGCCGGGTCGACCCTCCTGATCACCGGCGCGGGCGGCGGCGTCGGCGTGGCCGCCGTCCAGATCGCCCACGCCCTCGGCCTGAAGGTCGTCGGCGTCGCCGGCGCCGCGAAGAAGGAGTTCATCGAGTCCCTCGGCGCCGTGCACGTCGCGTCCGGCGACGACTGGACGGCCCGCGTCCCGGCCCCCGTCGACGCGGTGTACGACCTCGTCGGCGGCGACGTCCTGGAGGCGGCGGCCGGACTCGTGAGCGGGCCGGGCCGGCTGATCACGGCCGGCGCCTCGGAGGAGGCCGTCGCCGCGCTGGGCGGCGAGCGCGTCACCCGGGCCCGGAGCACCGCCGTGCTGGAGGCGGTGGCGGAGCTGGTCCTGCGCGGGGACCTGGACCCGCACGTCACCTCGCGCTACCCGCTGGAGCAGGCGGGCGAGGCGCTGCGGGCCGTCGAGGAAGGCCACGCGCGCGGCAAGGTCGTCATCGAGATCGAGGGAGCCCGGTGAGTCACGTCCTGGACAACCCGGCGCTGCACTCCCTGACCGGACCGCACGCCCGGTTCGCCGAACGGCGCGGGCGGGTGCTGCGCTACCCCGTCGACATGTCGCCCTGGCTCGCCCTGCCCGAGGACCCCGACACCGCGGACTGGGCCGACCTCGCCGCCCTCGCCGGCGCCGGGGAGGAGGTGCCGCTGCCCGGCTACCGGGGACCCGTCCCCGAGGGCTGGGAGATCACCTTCCAGGTCGACGGCGTCCAGTTCGTCGACGACGGCCTGGCCGCGGCACCGGACGCCGAGGCCGTCCGCCTCGGGGCCGACGACGTACCCGAGATGCTCGACCTGGTGGCACGCACCCAGCCCGGACCGTTCCTGCCCAGGACGATCGAGATGGGCACCTACCTCGGCATCCGGCGGGAAGGCGCGCTCGTCGCCATGGCCGGGGAGCGGCTGCACCCGCCGGGACACACCGAGATCAGCGCGGTGTGCACCGACGCCGCCCACCGGGGACAGGGCCTCGGCACCCGGCTGATACTGGCCGTGGCGCACGGCATCAGGGAGCGTGGCGAGGTGCCGTTCCTGCACACCGGGGCCTCCAACACCAACGCGATCCGGCTGTACGAGTCGCTGGGCTTCCGGCTGCGGCGGCGTACGGCGTTCCTCGCGGCGCGGGTGCCCGAGGCGGTGGCCGTGGGGTAGCCCCCTGTCCTACGACTGCCTTACCGACTGACTTACGACGCCGGCTGTCGCGTCGCCGCGGGCGACTTCACCGACAGCCGGAAGCCGACCCCCCTCACCGCCTCTATGCACACCGCGTCCCCCAGCTTGTGGCGCAGCCCGTAGACGTGCGTGTCCAGCGTCTTCGTCGGGCCGAACCAGTTGCTGTCCCAGACCGCCTCCATGATGTCCTCGCGGGTCGCGAGGGTGTCGAGGCGGTCGGTCAGGTAGACGAGGAGCGCGTACTCCTTGGGGCTGAGGGGGACCTCCGTCTCGTCGAGGTAGGTGCGGTGGGCGAGTCGGTCGACGGAGAGCCTGCCGTACCGGTCCCGGCCCCGGGAGGCGCGCGGCAGACCGATGACGACACCGGGGAGCGGCGCCGGCGCGGGCGGCGGCGCCAGCCGTCTGCGCTGCACGGCCCGCATCCGGGCGATCAGCTCCCGCACGGTGAACGGCTTCACGATGTAGTCGTCCGCGCCCAGTTCGAGGCCGACGACCTTGTCCGTCTCCGAGCCGCGCGCGCTGATCATGATGAGGGAGACCTCGCTGCGCTCCCGCAGGCGGCGGCAGACGTCCAGGCCGTCCATGTCCGGCAGGCCCAGGTCGAGCAGGACCATCTCCGGGTCGTCCTCGGCGAGCAGCGCGTCCTGCCCGGTGCTCACCCAGCGCACGTCGTGGCCGTAACGGGCGAGACCGCGCGCGAGGGGGCCGGCGATCTCCGGGTCGTCCTCGACGAGGAGCACATGCATGTCGTTTCTCCTGGTGACTCCGGGCGGAGCTGTGTGGGGGGTCGGGGAGTCTCAGGGACCGGTCGACGCGGGCCGAGTCTCAGGGACCGGTTAACGCGGGGCGCAGGCCGAGCGCCGGGAACACCAGCGCGTCGAGGTGGCGCCGCATCTCGGCGACGGTCAGCGGCTCCTCGCCGAGCAGCGGACGGGCGAGGATGACGCTGCACAGCATCCCGGGGACCAGGCCCAGCGCGGGACAGTCCCCGGGGACCTCGCCGCGCCGCACGGCACGCCGCAGGACCCGGGCGACGTCGGCCATCGCCGGTTCCAGCATCGACTCCCGCAGCGAGCGCCGCAGTTCGGGGTTGCCGAGGATCGCGCTGCCCACCCCGAGGTGCAGGACGGGGCCGCGCGACAGGGCCTCGTCACCGACGCGGTCGACGATCTCGTACAGGTCGCCGTGCAGGGAGCCCGTGTCGACCTCGGCGATCCTCAGCGGCTCGCGGTGGTTCAGCGCGGCGACGACCAGCCGGGGCTTGCTCCCCCACTGCCGGTACAGCGTCGCCTTCCCGGCGCGGGTGCGGGCGGCGACCGCCTCCATCGTCAGCGCCTCGTACCCGACCTCGCGGAGCAGGCCGAGGACGGCCTCGTACACCTGGGCGGCGCGCAGGGGGGTGATGCGGCTGCGGCGGACGGCCATGGACCCTCTCCTCCCAGGCGTCGACGCGCCCAGGCTAGTCCCGGCCCCAACGGAACGGGCGCGTCTCGCTTGTGAGCCCCGTCACCTTCCGTGGCCGGCGGGGTCGCGGTCGCCGCCCGTCAACTCCATTGACGTGAAAGCCCTGTTGCGCCCCGCCGGAGTGCGAACAATGACCGGCATGCAGACACAGTCATCGCACAGCCGACGGACAAGAGCCCGGCGTGGAACGGCGGTCGGCGCCCTCGCCGCAGCCCTCCTCGCCGGCCTCCTCACAGGCACGGCCGCCGCCGCCCCGCAGACCGCGCCACGCCCGCCCGGCACGATCGCCTGGAAACCCTGTACCGCGCCCGACGGCACCCGCGGCTTCGAGTGCGCCACCCTCAAGGTGCCGGTCGACCACAGGAAACCGAAGGGCGCCACGATCCCCCTTGCCCTCAACCGGCACCGCGCCACCGACCCCGCCCGCCGCATCGGCCCCCTCCTGGTGAACCCCGGCGGACATGGATCACGAAAACACAGTGACCACCAGTTCTGGTCTTCCGTATCTCGTCCATGACCCACGTATGTACCGTGATGGTCGTGCAGCTCCGGTACTCCTTCAGGCTGTACCCGGACCCCGGCCAGCAGAGAGCGCTGGCGAGGGCGTTCGGGTGCGCCCGTGTCGTGTTCAACGACGCGGTGCGCGTGCGTGAGCAGGCCAGAGCGGCCGGGCGGCCGTTCCCCAAGGCCGGGGAGCTGTCCACCCGTCTGATCACAGAGGCGAAGCGGACCGTGGAGCGGTCCTGGCTGGGCGATGTCTCCGCGGTGGTGCTCCAGCAGTCCCTGCGGGATGCCGAGACCGCGTACCGTAACTTTTTCGCCTCTCTCAAGGGCACCCGCAAGGGGCCCAGGATGGGCCCGCCGCGCTTCAAGTCCCGCAAGGACAGGCGGCAGTCGATCCGGTTCACGGCCAACGCCCGCTGGAAGATCACCGGGGGTGGGCGGCTCGACCTGCCGAAGATCGGCGCGGTGAAGGTGAAGTGGTCCCGCGTCCTGCCTGCCACCCCCACCTCCGTCACCGTCGTCAAGGACGCGGCCGGCAGGTTCTTCGCCTCCTTCGTCGTCGACACCGACCCCGCCGCCGACGCTGCCCGGATACCCAGGACCGACCGCACCATCGGCATCGATCTCGGCCTGACCCACTTCGCGGTCCTGTCCGACGGTACGAAAATCGACTCCCCGCGCTTCCTGCGGCGCGTGGAGAAGAAGCTGAAGAAGGCCCAGCGGGAGTTGTCCCGTAAGCAGAAAGGAAGCAAGAACCGTGCCAAAGCCCGCCTGAAAGTCGCCCGTACGCATGCCAAGGTCGCGGACGCACGCCGCGAGTTCCACCACCAGCTCTCCACAAAGCTGATTTCCGAGAACCAAGGAATCGCCGTGGAGGACCTGCTGGTGGCTGGACTCGCACGCACGAAGCTGGCCAAGTCCGTGTACGACGCCGGATGGTCCTCGTTCATCAGCATGCTGGAGTACAAGGCGGAAAGATACGGACGCACCCTGGTCAGGATCGGCCGGTTCGAGCCGACCTCCCAGACCTGTTCCACCTGCGGCGCCAAGGACGGACCCAAACCACTGAACGTCCGGGAATGGACCTGTACCGCCTGCGGCACCGTCCACGACCGGGACCACAACGCCGCGATCAACGTAAAGACGGCCGCCGGACTGGCGGCATCAGCCTGCGGAGCGCCGGTAAGACCGGGAGCGATCCCGGCACAGCGCGAGGAAACAGGAAGCCACGGATTCTCCGCCGGAAACCACACCGTGTAGCGGCACGGCAACCAGCGGGGAAGGCCAGAATCCTCACCCTCCAACACGAGGAGCATGTCAATACGGCGTTTCCTACGGCACGGCGATCGGCCAGCAGTACGCCGCCCGCCACCCGCAGCGCGTCCGCGCGCTCGCCCTCGACTCCAACATGGACCACAGCCTGGGCCGTTCGGCGTTCCAGCGCACCGAGGCCCTCGCCGTCGAGGAGGTCTACGGCCAGTTCGCCGACTGGTGCGCCCGAACCCCCGCCTGCGCGCTCCACGGCCGGGACGCCCGTGCCCTGTTCGACTCCCTGTACCGGCGCGCCGAGGCCGGCACGCTGGAACTGCCGGGCGGGCTGAAACTCAAGCCCCAGGACGTCCAGTTGACCGTCTTCGGCTTCCTGTACGACCCGGCGTCCTGGTACAGCCTCGCCGACCTCCTCGGCGACATCGACGACCCGAGCGCCGACCCCGTCCGCCTGCCCGCCGCCTTCGGCGACCCGGCGCCCTACCCGGTCCCGGCGGTCATGTGCCAGGACTACCCCTTCGGCGTCCCCTCGTACGCCGCGCTCGTCCAGGAGAAGCGGGGCCTCGCCGAGGTCGCCCCCGTCACCCGGTCCAGCCCGCTCGCCTGGACGGTGATGACCGGCTGCCAGAACTGGCCGACGAAGGTCACCAACCCGCCGCGCCCCCTCAAGGTCGACGGCACCCCGCCGATCCTCCTCACCAACAGCCGCTACGACCCCGCCACCCCGCACGCCTGGGCCGCGAACGCGGCACGGCAGATAGGCAGGGAGGCCGTCCTCCTGACCTACGACGGCGTCGGCCACGGCGACTACTGGCTCAGCCCCTGCGCCCGCGGCGCCATCGACACCTACCTCCTCACCCTCAGGACCCCCCGCCCCGGCACCCACTGCCCGGCCGTCTGGCCCACCGGACCCGACGCCCGGCGGCAGTCCGCCGGACTCGTCAACCCGCTGCCCGACCTGATCGGCACACGCTCCTACTGAGCACAAGAGGGCCGGTTCCGGACGGAATCGGGACCGGCCCCGCGACACTGGTCCCATGACCTACGACGACCTCCTGCACCGGGCCGCCGCCCTCGCCCGCCCCGGCCGCCGCGCGATCCTCGGAATCGCCGGCAGCCCCGGCGCGGGCAAGACGACCCTCGCCGAGCGCCTGGTGCGGGACCTCGGCGACCTCGCCGCGCACGTCCCGATGGACGGCTTCCACCTCGCCGACGTCGAACTCGACCGGCTGGGGCTGCGGGACCGCAAGGGGGCGCCGGAGACGTTCGACGCGGGCGGGTACGCGGCGCTGCTGCGGCGGTTGCGGGAGGAGAGGGGGGAAGTGGTGTACGCGCCCGGGTTCGAACGGGTGCTGGAGCAGCCGATCGCCGGGGTCATCCCTGTTGCGCCGAAGGCCCGGTTGGTGGTGACGGAGGGCAACTACCTGCTGCTGGACACCGGTTCGTGGGCGCGGGTGCGGGGGGAGCTGGACGAGGTGTGGTTCTGCGCGCCGGACGAGACGGACCGGGTGCGCCGACTCGTCGCCCGGCACGAGGAGTTCGGGAAGACGCACGAGGCCGCCGTCGCGTGGGTGCTGGGCACGGACCAGCGCAACGCCGACCTCGTGGCGGGGACGCGGGAGAGGGCGGACCTGGTGCTGACGGGCCGTCAACTCCCGGCGCCCTGAGGGCTATTCGGCGGTGGGGTCCAGGGTGCGGACCAGGTCGCGCAGGACGGGACCGTACTCGGGGTGCGAGAGGGCGTGTGCCATCTGGGCGACCAGGTAGTCCGCCGGGTTGCCGGTGTCGTACCACTCGCCCTGGATCACCTGGCCGTACACCGCGCGGGTCGCGGCGTACGCGTTGATCGCGTCCGTCAGGTAGATCTCGCCGGTGCGGTGCTCGTGCCAGCGGCGGGTCTGCTCGCGGAGTTCGTCGACGATGCCGGGGGTGATGACGTAGCCGCCGATCGCCGCGTAGGAGGACGGGGCCTCCGTCGGCTTCGGCTTCTCGACCAGGCCGGTGATGCGGAGCTGGCCGTCGCCGAGGTCCTCCTTGACGAGCGGCACGCCGTAGCGCTGCGAGTCCTTGGGGTCCATCGGGAGGAGGGCGAGGACCGGGCAGCCCGTCGCCTCGTACGCGCGGATCAGCTGCTGGGCGCGGGGCACCTCCGCGACGAACACGTCGTCCGGCCACAGGACGAGGACCGGTTCGTCGCCGAAGGAGCGGGCCGCGTTCAGCACCGGGGTGCCGTTGCCGTACGGGCCGCGCTGGTCCAGGTAGGTGATGTGGCCCCGGCGGGCCAGCTCGGCGACCTCCTCGACCGCGTCCGCGTACGCCGTCTTGCCGTCCGCCCGCAACTGGTCCACCAGCGCCGGGTTCGGCCGGAAGTGGTCCTGGATCAGGGACTTCCCGCCGGACACGACGATCGTGATGTCCGTGATGCCGGAGTCCACCAGCTCGCGCACCGTGTGCTCGATGACCGGCTTGTCGCCGACCGGCAGCATCTCCTTCGGGATCGCCTTCGTGAGGGGCAGCAGGCGCGAACCGAGCCCTGCGGCGGGGATGACGGCCCTGCGGATCGTGGGGGAGGACATCTGCTCTCTCTCATGCGGACTCGTACGGACGAACGCCCGCGCCGGTGGCGGCACGGGCAGGACGACGCTACCAACGTGGCGGGGGAGGGGGCGGGGTCACCCCTTGAGCGCGTCCGAGATCGACTTCACGCCGCCGTGGGCGGTGAGGCCGCCGTCGACGGGGATCTCGGCGCCGGTGATGAACGAGGACTCGTCGGAGAGGAGGAAGACCACGAGAGGGGCGATGTCGTCGACCGTGCCGCTGCGGCCGAGGGGCGTCTCGCCGATGGTGGCGTCGCGGAACGCCTGGGAGGCGAGGGCGGTCATCTCGGTCTCGATGTAGCCGGGGAGGACGGAGTTGACGCGGATGCCCTTCGGCCCCAGCTCCGTCGCCGCGATCTTCGAGACCGCGCGCAGGGCCCACTTGCTGGCCGTGTAGGCGACGGGGTAGTAGCCGGTGAGGGCGGTCGCCGAGCCGATGTTGACGATGGAGGAGCCGGGCGGCATCAGCGGGGAGAGCCGCTGGATGCCGAGGAGGGGGCCGGTGGTGTTGACGGCCTGGACCCGCTCCATGTCCTCGGCGCTGACGTCTTCGAGGCGGTGCCGCTCGATGATCCCCGCGTTGTTGACGAGCCCGTGGACCGCGCCGTACGTCTCCCGCAGCTCGGCGGCGAGCGCGTCCCAGTCGTCCGCGCTGCTGATGTCGAGCCGCCGGCACCCCTCGCCCTCGGGGCGCACGTCCGTGGCGACCACGACCGCCCCCTCCCGCGCCAACGCCCGCGCCTCAGCCGCCCCTTGACCCCGGGCCGCGCCCGTGACGACGACGACCTTGCCCGCGAGGCGGCCCGTGGTCCGCTGTCCTTCGGTGATCACGCTCATGGCGGACAAGCTACCGTTCCCGAGGGCCGGGGGGCGGTGCCGTCCGTCGCGGTGTTTGAGCCCTGTCGGCACCGTGCGTAGGCTGTATACAGGTGAGTACGCCGATGGCTGGGCAGGGAGTTCCGTGGCGCGGGTGACTGGCAAGAGTGAAGCTGTCTACGAACGGTTGAAGGGTGACATCGAGTCGCTGCGGCTGAGGCCGGGCGCCAAGCTGGGCGAGGTCCAGATCGGCGAGGAGCTGGGTGCTTCGCGGACCCCCGTACGGGAGGCGATCCGGCGGCTGGCCCAGGAGGGGCTGGTCGACTTCGTGCCGGGGGAGGTGGCCCGGGTCGCCGCGATCTCGCTCGGCGGAGTGCGGTCCCTGTTCGAGTTCCGCATGATGCTGGAGCCCGGAGCCGCCGCCTCGGTGGCCGCGTCCGGAGCGACGGACCCACGGGTCCTCACCCCCTTCGGCGCACTGCGCGAGCGGCTGGAGGAGTTCGACGAGTCGTTCCGCGCCCTGGACGCCGTCGGGCAGGCCGGCGCCTACCAGGGCTTCTACGACATCACGGAGGCGTTCGACCAGGCCGTCATCGCCGCCTGCCGGAACCCCTACCTTGCTCGTTCGATCCGTGACCTGCGCAGCCAGACCGTGCGTCTGCGCCACCTCTCGCACAGCGGGCCGCGCCGTATGGCGACTTCGCTGGAGGAGCACCGCGCGATGCTGAAGGCGATCCTCCAGGGGGACACCCGGGCGGCCGAGGCGGCTTGCTCGCACCATCTGGCCCAGACCCTCCAGGCCCTCATCGACAGCCTGACCAGCCAGGAGCCGATGCCCGGCGTGGACGTCCAACTGGATGCCGTGATCTGACGCGGGCCCCTGACGGGGCTTCGCACGCCGACCGACCGGCCCTTCCCACTCATGGCCTTTCCCGCACCCCTTGATGTATACAGTAGTGAATACATCAACCCGACTCCCGGAACGAGGGTGCCGTCTCATGCCGTACACCGTCGGCGCCGCCGACCTGCTGGGGTTCGCCGCGGCCACCGCCGAAACGCATGGCGTTCCGTCCGGGGACGCCCGTCTGTTCGCCGACACCCTGGTGACCGCCGAGCTGTGGGGGCATCCGTCCCACGGCATGCTGCGCCTGCCCTGGTATCTCGACCGGCTCGCGAGCGGGGCCACGGCCGCCGTCGCTGATCCGCTGGTGGTCACGGACAACGGCGCGGTGCTCGTGGCTGACGGCCGGGACGGCCTCGGGCAGGTGCTCACCGACCGTGCGGTGAGCTGGGGTGTGGAGCGCGCCCGCCGGCACGGGATCAGCGCGGTCGCGGTCCGTAACTCCGGTCACTTCGGGACCGCCGCGTACTTCACCCGCCGTGCCGCCGAAGAGGGCTGTGTGGCGCTGCTGGCCACCAACGCCAGCCCGGCGATGGCCCCTTGGGGCGGGCGGGAGAAGCGGATCGGCACCAATCCGTGGTCGATCGCGGCGCCGGGCGGCCGGTATGGCACGGTCGTGATGGACATCGCCAACACCGCCGTCGCGCGCGGCAAGATCTACCACGCCAGGGAGCGCGGCGAGCCGATCCCCGAGGGCTGGGCGGCGGACGCGGAGGGTGTGCCGACGACCGACCCGCAGCGCGCGATCGAGGGCCTGATCCTGCCGATGGCCGGCCACAAGGGTTACGCGATCTCCTTCATGTTCGACGTGCTCGCCGGCGTGCTGACCGGCAGCGCCTTCGGCACGGGGGTCGTCGGCCCCTATCAGGCCACCGGTCGCAGCGGCGTCGGCCACCTGCTGATCTGCGTCGACATCTCCTCGATGGCCGACCCGGCCGAGTTCGAGCGGCGGATGGAGGCGCTGGTCGAGGAGACCAGGTCCACCCCGGCCGCCCCGGGCACGGCGGAGATCTTCGTCCCCGGTGAGCCGGAGATCCGCACCGCCGAGCGGCTGCGCACCGAGGGCATCACGCTCGCCGACGACACCTGGGCCGCCCTCGCCCGGATCGCCGAAGCCACTTCCATACCCCTGCCCGCTCCCGTCACTCCCCAGGAGTCGCCCGCATGATCGCCCTGACCGTGTCCCTCCGGGTCGTACCCGGCTGCCGCGAGGAGTTCCTCAAGGCCATCGAGGAGAACGCCGAGCGTTCTTTCACCGACGAGCCCGGCTGCCGCTTCTTCGACGTCGTCTGCGACCTCGCCGACGACCATCATTTCGTCTTCCACGAGATCTACGACGACGAGGCCGCCGTCGAGGCCCACCGTGCCGCTCCCCACTTCAGGGTCTGGCGTGCGGCCGTGGCGAAGTACGTGGTCCCCGGCAGTCAGGTCAACACCCTCTCCCGCCGCCTGTTCCACCACTCCTGACCTCTCGATCGGAGCCGCCGCATGTGCACAGCACCCGCCGCACCGAACCTGCTCATCCACCCCGACAAGGTCGAACGCTTCGACCGGGGCGGGGGAGTGGCCACCCTCCCCTACATCGGCAGGTGGAACTCGGAGGGGGCCGTCATCACCACCGGCCAGACCGTCTTCCGGCCCGGCACCGGCCTGCCCCTGCACAGCCACAACGTCGAGGAGTCCGTCCTGATCCTCGAAGGCGAGGCGACCGCCGAGATCGACGGCGAGTTCTTCGACCTGGAGGTCGGCCAGGCCACCTGGGTCCCGGCGGGCATCCCGCACCGCTTCCTCAACCGCGGCGAGGGCGTCATGCGGATCTACTGGGTCTACGGCGGCCGGGACGTCACCCGCACGATCACCGCCACCGGCGAGACCTTCGAGCACCTCTCCGCACAGGACAAGGGAGGGGCCCCCACCGCATGAACGCCACCATAGCCACGGTCGACCCGGCCACCGGTCGGCCCCTCGCCTCGTACGACGCCTGGGACGCCACCCGCGTCGAGACCGCCGTACGGCGTGCGCACCTCGCCTCCCGGGACTGGGCCCTGGTCCCCGTGGCCGAACGCGCCGCGCGCGCGGCCGAGTTGGCCCGCGTCCTGCGCGAACACAAGGCGCTGCTGGCCGATCTGGCGGTCCGGGAGATGGGCAAGCCGGTCGTCGAGGCGGAGGGCGAGGTGGAGAAGTCCGCCCTGACCGCCGAGTACTACGCCGGGCAGGGGCCGGGCATCGTCGCCGACGAACATGTGGACATCGACGGAGTCGAAGCCTGGGTGGCGTACGAACCCGTCGGTCTGGTGCTGGCGGTGATGCCGTGGAACTTCCCCGTCTGGCAGGTCATGCGCTTCGCGATCCCGTCCCTCGTGGCGGGCAACGGCGTCCTGCTCAAACACGCCTCCAACGTCACCGGGTGCGCACTGGCGTTGCAGGACCTCTTCGTCGAGGCGGGCTTCCCCGAGCACCTGGTGACCGCGCTGGTCCTCGCGGACGAGGACGTGCCCGACGTCACCGCGCGGCTGATCGCGGACGACCGTGTCGCCGCTGTCACCCTGACCGGCAGCAACCGGGCGGGCGCGGCCGTCGGCGCGGCGGCGGGGCGGGCGGCGAAGAAGTCCGTGCTGGAGCTGGGCGGTTCGGACGCGTTCGTGGTCCTGGACGACGCCGACGTCACGGCCGCCGCGGCTGCCGCCGTCAGGGCGCGCTTCACCAACTCCGGCCAGAGCTGTGTGTGCGCCAAGCGGTTCATCGTGGCCGAGGCGGTCGCGGACGCGTTCACCGCGGCCTTCGTGCGCGGGGTGGAGGAACTGCGCGTCGGAGATCCGAGGGACCGGTCGACGCAGGTCGGCCCGCTCGCCCGGGACGACCTGCGCACGGCGATCGCCCGCCAGGTGGAGGAGTCGGTCGCGGCCGGTGCCCGCCTGCTGACCGGCGGGAAGCCGCTGCCCGGCGACGGCTTCTTCTTCCGGCCCACGGTGCTGTCGGGCACGGGCCCGGGGATGCCGGCCTTCGACGAGGAGACCTTCGGGCCGCTGGCCGCCGTGAGCGTCGCCCGCGACGACGACGATGCCGTACGGCTGGCCGGGGCGACCCCCTTCGGCCTGGGCCTGAGCGTCTGGACGGCCGACCCGAGCCGTGGCGTCGCCCTCGCCCGCCGCATCACCACCGGCGCCGCCTTCGTCAACGCCGTCGTCGCCTCCGACCCGCGCCTGCCCTTCGGCGGCACCAAACGCAGCGGCCACGGCCGGGAACTGTCCTCCGCCGGCATCCGGGAGTTCACCAACACCCGTACGTACTGGGTCGCCCGCTAGCCCGACGACACCCCCGAGGCCGGCTAGGAGGGGGTGGCCAGGCTTGACGCCTCCTTTGGCTAACCGCTATCTATTACGGCGTCATGTGAGGAGGGCGGTCCGTGCAGGACGTGTTGCTGGCGTTGCTGACCAAGGAGCCGTCGCACGGATACGACTTGCGCAAACGGCTGGTGGCGGCGCTCGGACCGCTGGGGGAGACACTGAACGCGGGGCAGATCTACGTGACGCTCACCCGGCTGGAAAAGGCGGGCCTGGTCGTCCAGGAGCGTGAGGACACGCCTGTGCGCGGCCCCCGGCGCAAGGTGTACGGGCTGACCGCGGCCGGGCGGGAGCGGGTGGCCGCCTGGATGGTCGAGAGCGCGGGCCCCCGGGTGGACGTGACGGAGTTCCACCTGAAACTCGTGGCCGCCGCCGAGTCGGGCCTGGCCGACCCGGTCGCGCTGGTGGAGGCTCGGCGCCGGGAACTGCTGCGCGGCCTCGCCGAAGCCCAGCACGCCGCTCTCGCGCACGACACGAGCTCGGAGGCCGGGCTGCTCCTGGAGGGCATCGCGCTCCGGTTGCAGGCCGATCTGCGCTGGTTGGAGGTGTGCGGGCGGACCTGGTCCACCCGCACAGCCAGGGGGAAACGCGGAGGAATCGGATGACGAGAGACGGTCAGCGCACCAGGCGCCGGTCACAGCGGAGGGCCACGGACGACCGCCGACCCGGTGAGGCGGCCGGACCGGTGCTGCGGGCGGTCGGGCTGGCCCGGGTGTACGGGCAGGACGAGAACGCGGTGTGGGCCGTCGACGGGGTGGACCTCGACGTTCCGGCCGGGCAGGCGCTCGCCGTGACCGGGCCCAGCGGCTGCGGCAAGTCCACGCTGCTCCAGCTCCTCGGCGGCATCGACCGGCCCACCGAGGGCGAGGTCTGGCTCGGCGGGTCCCGCGTCGACGGCCTCGGTGAACGGGCGCTGGCCCGGCTGCGGCGTCGTACCGTCGGGTTCGTCTTCCAGGCGTACCACCTCATGGACGAACTGACCGCCGCGGAGAACGTCGAACTGCCCGCGCTGCTCGCCGGCGCGTCACCGCGCACCGCCCGCGACCGCGCCGCCGAACTCCTCGATCGCGTCGGGCTCGCCGACCGGGCCCGGCATCTGCCCTCCGCGCTCTCCGGCGGCCAGCGGCAGCGGGTCGCCATCGCCCGCGCGCTGGTCAACGAGCCGCTGGTCGTTCTCGCGGACGAGCCCACGGGAAACCTCGACAGCGCCGCGACCCACGACATCCTTCGCCTGTTCGGCGAACTGCGCGCCGCGGGCCAGACCCTCGTCATGGTCACCCACGACGAGCGGGTCGCCGCCACGGCCGACCGAGTCGTCCTCCTGCGGGACGGGGCGGTGGCCGACGACACCCACCTGGACGGCAGCGGCGGCGGGCTCGGCTCACTGCTGGGCTGGGAGGGCTGACCATGGGACAGCTGCTCCTGATCTGGCGTCTGATCCTGCACGACATGCGCCGCCGCCCCGGCGAAGCCGTCATGTTCCTGCTCGTCGTCACCGTCGCCGGCGCCAGCCTGACACTCGGCTCCGCGACCACCGACGCGGTGTCCACCGGGTACGCGAAGACACGCGCCGCCACCGCCGGCCCCGACGTCATGGTCTCGACGACGAGCACGGACCCGTCCGGCCTCGCCGAACGCCTCGCGGACGCGCCGGGTGTCACCGCGCTCGGTGGCCCGTTCCTCGCCTTCGACACCACCGTCCGGGCGCACGGACAGACCGCGCGCTCCGCCGTCATGGGGCGCGGCGGTCCGTCCGCCGTCGACCGGCCGCTGGTGACCTCCGGGACCTGGGTGCGTCCCGGCGGAGCCGTGGTCGAGCGAGGCTTCGCGCAGGCACTCGGTGTGCGCACCGGCGACAGCATCACCGTCGGCGGGCGCGGCATCGCGGTCGTCGGGACCGCGATCAGCGCGGCCGTCGAGGTGTACCCGTGGAGCAACGTCGCACAGGGGCCCGGGGCGTCCGACTACGGCGGCATGGTGTGGCTCACCACGGCCGACGCGCGCGCGGCGGCAGGCGACGCGCCCGCCGTCCACCTGATCCACCTGAAGCTGTCCGACCCTGCCGCGACCGCCGAGTTCGGCCGTTCCTCGGCCGTCCACGCCGTCACCGGCGACAGCTGGGTCAACTTCCACTACTGGCAGGACGTCCTCGACACCGACACGGCCATGATCGAGGCCACCCGGCCCACCCTGGTCATCGGCGGCTCGCTGCTCGCCGTCGCCGCGATCGTCACCCTCACCGCGCTCGCCGCCGTCCGCGCCACCCGCGACCACCGGCGGGCCGCACTGCTCAAAGCCGTCGGCGCGGGCCCCGGCACCGTCACCGCCGTCCTGCTGGTGCCGTACCTGGCGCTGACCCTCGTGGCCACCGCGCTCGGACTGACCGCCGGGACCCTGGCCGCGCCCCACGTGGTCGACCCCAGCGCCGGGCTGATCGACATCGTCGGTCCCCCGGACACCGGCACCGTCGTCACCGCGATCGTGCTCGCTGTCGTCATCGCCGTGACCGGTGTCCTCGGCCCCGCCCTGCGCGCCGCCCGGACCGACACCGCGGGCGCCCTGACCGACCCCGCCCACCTGCTCACGTACCGCCCGCGCCTGAACGCGCTGACGGCGTACCTGCCCGTCCCCCTGCTGCTCGGCAGCCGGCTGCTCGCCCGGCGGCCCGGCCGCGCCGTCCTGGCCGCCGCCGGCACGGCCGCCACCACCCTCATGGTCACCGCACTGCTCACCTTCCACGCCGAACTCGACGCGGCCCCCGCCGTCAAACGGTTCGGCCCCCTCGAAGTGCGGACCGACCGGACCGGACAGGTACTGCTCGCCGTCACCCTCGCGTTGGCGGTGCTGTCCCTGCTCAACACCGTGCTTCTCGGCTGGAGCACCGCCGTGCAGGCCCGGCGTGCCCTGACCGTCACCCGCACCCTCGGAGCCACGCCCCACCAGGTCGTCACGGCGCTCTGCGTCGCCCAACTCCTGCCCGCCGTACCCGGAATCGCGGTGGGCGTCCCGGCCGGGCTCGGCCTGTACTGGCTCTTCGGCACGCAGATCATGCCCCCGGAGCTGTGGCTGCTCACCGGCGCGATCGGCATCCTGGTCGCGGTGGGCGCGCTGACCGTTCTGCCCGCGTGGATGCACACCCGGGGCCCCGCCCTCATCGCCGAACCCGCCTGAGTACGAGGCGGTCGAGCACGGTCGTACCCTCGCCGGGGCCGACCGTGCTCTCTCAACTCAGGACTTCCCGAAGACCCGCCCCAGTTCGATGCGGGCGATGTCGGGTGCCCAGGCCGTCGGGTTGCCGAAGGTGACGGTGTTGGCGCCCTTGCTCAGGTCGACGGGGACGCCGACGGTCCAGTAGTCGTCGGTGCTCCAGGTGTTCTTGAAGGTGACCTGCCGGGAGACGCCGCCGATCTCGACGTCCGCCGTGCGGGACATGATGTCGGTGTTGTAGGCGTGCCCGTTGTCGCGCCGGTCGTTGTGCGCGTAGTGGACGACCAGGAGGTAGCGCCCGGACTTCGGCGCGTTCACCGTGAACTCGGCGGTGCTGTCGGGGCTGTTGCCGAGGCCGCCGACGTACGAGCCGCCGGGCGCGTGGACGGAGTCGACGAGCTTGGCGCCGCCCGTGAGGACGGCGTCGGCGGCGCCGCGGGACAGCGTTCCGGCGTCGGACCCGTCCCCGGACACGTCGAGCGAACGCAACGACGCGTGCCCGGACGTCACCGTGATCCGGTTGTTGCCCGCGACCAGGTACAGCCGCAGCGCACGGTTCGGTACGGCGGCCGACTCCGCGCCGTGCAGGGCGAGTCGGACCGGCCCCGACGCCTTCGGCACGACCGTGTAGTAGCCGTCGCGCGGCGCGTACACGTCGAACACGGCCTTGTCGCCGCCCCGCAGCACGAGCGCACCCGTACCGGTCCCGGCCGACGAGGAGTAGTCGAACACCGGACGCCCGCTGACGTCCGCGAGGGTCGCCTCGTACGACGCGGTCGCCTCGGTGCGCCGGGTCAGGTCGATCCGGTCCAGCGTGACCTCGGCGTCACCCTTGGCGAGGGACAACACGTGGGTTCCGGCGGACAGTTGGAGCGGGAGTACCTTCTTGGCGCGGTAGGTCCAGTTCTGGGTGGACGGGTACGTCACGGTGAGCGGCGCGGCGCCGTCCACGGAGAGCCGCTGGGTCGCCGGGCGGCCGGACTGGTTGCCGTACAGGACCGCCAGGTCGTACGTGCCGTCCTCGGGGACCGACACCGTGAAGTCGACCTTGCTGGCAGGGGTGTTGAGGGAGCCGACGTCCTTCGTGCCGGACGCCGCGTAGCCGTTGGCGTTCTGGACGGTGCCCTGCGTGTAGACCGTGCCGCCGGTGATCGCCGCGCTCTCCGCCTCGTACGACGCCGACCAGGGGACGGACGCCGCGGCGGGGGTGCCGGTGCCGGCCGGGGTGAGGACGATCCGGTACGCCGACATCTTGTGCAGGCCCCGGAGGGGAACGGTGACCGTGCCGTCGGCGGCCACTTCTGTCTTGAGGCGGCTCAGTACCTGCGGCGCCGCGTGCTCACCCTCGTACCCGGACCAGGCGGCCTCGGCGACCGTCGCGGTGACCGTGCGGCCGAACAGCTTGCGCGGGACGTTCCGGACGACGACGTCCGCGTCCCCCGCCGAGCCGCCCAGCAGGACCTGGGCCTGGCGGCGGGAGGCGTCCAGGGACGCCAACCCCTGCAACGTGTCGATGGTGTCGGCCTGCGGGGGTGTCACCTCGACCGTGTCGCCGGTCAGCCCGGCGTACCAACGAAACAGCCACCAGCCGCCGTTGGGGATGTTGGAGCGGACGACCTGGCCGCTCAGGTTGCCCGCCGCGTCCCAGTACGCCATGTTCGCGTACACCTTGTTCCGCTCGAACATCGAGATCCACTGCACGAGTTGGCCCGGCACGGACAGATCGCGCCGGTTCGCGTACTCGTCGATGTTGATCTTCAGCGGGCCGATCCCCAACTCCCGCTCCAAAGCCCGGTAGTTGTCGTAGTGGCCCTGGAAGTCGCGCAGGGAGCCGGAGCTGAGTTCGTGCCACGTCATGATCTGCGGCAGGACGTTCTCACGCTTGGCGAAGGTGAGGAAGTCCCGCAGGAAGCGCGGGTAGTAGCCGGTCTCGTTGGGTCCGGCGATCACCGCGTCCGGGTCGATGGCGCGGATGCGCTCGTACACCGTCTTCCAGTGCGTGAGGAAGCGGTCGCGCTCCACCTCGTACTCCGCCTGCGGCCCGTTGAGCTTGTACCAGATGAAGTCCGGTTCGTTGAACGGGATGTAGACGAACCGCTCGCTGTTCGGGTCGGCGGCTATGCGACGGGTGATGCTGTCGACCTTGGGGAGGTAGTCGTCGATGCCGAGGTCCTCGTACGGCCACTTGGCGTAGATGTCCTGCATCATGACGTTGATCTCGCCGCCGCCGTTGCGGAAGAACGCCTTCGACACGGCCTGCGCGTCGCCGTTCGGGTGCTGGAGACCGCCGTCCGGCTTCTGCGAGATGCTGGTGATCTTCAGAGGCGCGAGGGCGGCGTCGCTCGGCACGCCGTCGTCGCCGAGACCGTACAGGGCGCCGTTCGCGCCGAGTTGGACCGGGCCCTCGGGGGCGGCGAGGTCGACGGAGAGGCGTTGCGGTGCTTCCGCGGTCGTTCCTGCGGTCGTTCCTGCGGCGGGGAGTGCGCCTGCCATGAGGGCGGCTCCAAGTGCGGTGGTGACAAGGGCGGTTCGTACGCGGGATCTCGTGCGGGTGGGGGCGGTCACGCTGCTGGACCTCCGGTCATTTGACGGCTCCACTGGTGATTCCGGACACGATCTTTCGCTGGCCGACGAGGAACACGGCGACCATCGGCAGGCTCATCACCACGACGTACGCGAAGACGAGATGCCAGTTGTTGAGGTAGAGCTGGGCGCTGGCCACCTGGTAGAGGTTGAGCGGCAGGGTGGCCCGCTCTCCGCCGCCGAGGACGAAGAACGCGTAGAAGACGTCGCTCCACGCGTAGAGCGTCACCATGATCGTCGCGGTCGCGATCACCGGCCGCAGCAGCGGCAGCACGATCCGGACGAAGATCCGCGCCGGCCGCGCCCCGTCGATCCGCGCCGCCTCCTCCAGCTCGAAGGGGATCGCGCGGATGAACCCCGTCATGAAGAAGATCGACGTCGACAGGTACATCCCGGTGTACACGGCGATCATCCCCGGCCGGGTGTTCGCGAGTCCGAGCTGACGCAGCTCCATCACGACGGTCACGACGGCCGGCGGCAGCAGCAGCCCGCTGATGCACAGCGCGTAGGCCGCCGACACCAGACGGGACTTGCGGCGCGCGAACACCCACGCGGCCCCGGCGCCGAGGATGAGCACGAGGACGACCGAAGGGACCACGACGAGAAGGGAGTTGAGCAGCCCGCGCAGCATCTCGCCCTGGTTCACGGCGTCTTGGTAGTTGCTTGCGGGTTGCCAGTGCTGCGGCAGGTCCAGGTTCGGCTTGACGGCCTCCCCCTGCGGTTTCGCGGAGGTGACCGCGACCAGCCACAGGGGCACGCCGATCGCCAGCGCGGCGATGAGGACGACGAGGGTGGGGCGGGCGAATCGCCACAGACGTGGACCAGGCGCTGGTACGCTTACCGGGCTGCTGAGCGAGAGCCAAGCCAGCACACCAACCTCCCTTCTTTCGGGGACCGGGCTGGTGCCAACCCGGCTGGTGTTGATCGCGTGAGTCTTGATCGTTCGTCGAGTGGTCGAGCAGCGTGAGCCAGGAATCCTGCTTGCTTGCGAGGAGGAGGGTTCAAAGGAGTTGCTCCCTTCGACGCAAGCCGAAGACCAGCGGAACCGCCAGCGCCGCCACGATGAGGAATAGCACCAAACTCATCGTGGCGGCCTGCGCGTACAGGCCCTGGCCGAAGATCCGGAACATGTAGATGTTGAAGACCTCCGTGGACGCGGCCGGGCCGCCGCCGGTCGTGGCCTGGACGATGTCGAAGGTGTTCATCGAACCGATCAGCGCGGTCGTCACGTTGAAGGTCACGGCCGGCGCGAGCATCGGCCAGCGCACCGACCGGAAGGTCCGCCAGGGCCCGGCGCCGTCCATCCGCGCGGCTTCGAGCATGTCGTTCGGGATGCCCTTGAGCCCCGCGAGGTAGATCAGCATCGCGAGGCCCATCCACTTCCAGCCGTGGATGACACTGACGATCACCAGAGTCCAGGTCGTCGACCCGAGCCACGGAACGTCCGTCCCCAGCACGGAGTTGAGGGCGCCGTCCTGGTCCAGGAGCGCCTGGAACACGTACCCCGTGGCGAGCGCCGAGATCAGCACCGGCAGGAAGAACACGGCCCGGAAGAACCGGTTGAACCGCGTGTCCGCCTCCAGGAGCAGCGCGAGGCCGAGCCCGAAGCCGTTCTGGAACAGTGCGGCGAGGACGGCGTACAGCAGCGTCGTCCGGATCGCCCGCAGCAGGGAGCCGTCCTCGGCGACCGTCCTGAAGTTGTCCAGGCCCGTGAACGAGATGTTCGCGTGGTAGGAGGACCAGTTCGTGAACGGGTAGTAGAAGTTGAGCAGGTTGGGGGCGAGGAAGAAACCGGCGAAGACGAGGATCGCGGGGAGCGCGAACCACCAGGGGTGGTGGACGGCGGCGCGGGGGAGCCTGCCCGGTGTGCTCTTTCGTGTCGGGCTGGACGTGGCGCGCGGCAGAGTCTGAGTCATCGTCAGAACCCGGGCGCGCCCTGCGCCTTGGCGACCTGGGCGAACTGGTCCTGGATGGCCTGCGCGACCTGCTCCGGACTCTTCTTTCCGTAGATCATGTCCGCCAGGTAGAGATGCGTGTCCGGCGCGACGATCGCCTTCGCCTGGAACACGCCGATCGCCTTGGGCAACGCGGCGACCTGGGCCTTCGACGTCTCGGGGAGTCCGGCCGGGGTGGGTACCGACGGCTGCACGGACGGGATCTTCATCGCCGCGATGTAGTCGGCGTAGTCCGGGCCGAGCCAGAACGCGAGGAACTGCCGGGCGGCGTTCTGCCGCTTCTCGTCACCCGTGCGGAAGGTGACCACGCCGTTCGTCTGGTCCGGTGAATACAGGCCGGTCGCCGAGGAGTTGGCGACGGGGAACCAGCCGATCTTCTGGTCGATCTCGGCGGTGGAGTACTTGGCCTGCAACTGGCTCTGGAACGAGGTGACGTTGAGGACCATCCCCGCCTCGCCCTTCCACAGGGCGTCGGCCTGGCCGGTGAACGTGCCGGTGCGGTAGTTCTTCTGGGCGAGCCCGGCGTCGAGGAGTCCGTCCTTGTACTTCTTGATCGCGGCGACCACGACCGGGTCGGTCCACTTCTTCTCGCCCCGGTTCAGCCCCTCCCACCACTGCGGGCCGAGGTCGGTGAGCTGGAGCTGCATCTGCCATTGCAGCGGCCACTTGTCGCCGCCGGCCTCGTAGAAGCCCGCCGCGTCCGTCTTGTCGGTGACCGTGCGGCCCAGGGCGAGGAGTTGGTCGTAGGAGGTCGGGAAGTCCTTCTCGGTGAGGCCGGCCCGGCGGAAGACGTCCTTGTTGTAGTAGACGCCGAGCATCGCGGGGCTGGTGACGATCGCCGCGTACCGCTTGCCGTCGATCACCCCCAACTTCTGTTCCGTGCCGCCGAGTTTCGCCACCCACGGTTCGCCGTCGAGGGTGAGGAGGTTCTGCTTGGGCTGGATGAACGGCAGTGTGGAGATCGAGGGCTGCCAGAACATCAGGTCCGGGCGATCGCCGGAGGCGAGCTTCGTCGGCACGTTCTGCTCGTACAGGTCCGGGACCGCCTGCGTCTCCACCTTCGCGCCGGTGGCCTTCTCGAAGGCGTCGACGACCTGCTTCGGCGCGGTGACCGTGTTCTGTGCCGTCCACATCGTCAGCTTCACGCCGTCGAGGCGGGCGGTCGGGTCGACGGCCGACTGCTTCGTGTCCGCCGAGGAGTCACCGGCGGTCGGGTCGCTGCACGCGGTGGCGGCCAGACCGAGGGCGCACACCAGCGCCAGGGCGGGGAGAGCTCTTGTCTGCATCACGTGCCTTTCGAGAACGGGTGGTTCAGGAAGCAGGATCAGAACAGCGGTGCTCGTGCTGGGTGTTCAGTTGTGCGATGTGCCGAGTGGGGCGAACGCGTCGGTGGGGTGGGGGTGTTCAGCGGGCGGTGGGTGGCGCTGCCGAGCTCTCCCGGATCACCAGTTCCGGTACGGAGACGGGGTGCGGGGCGATCTGCGCGGACTTCTCCAGGGCGCCGTGCAGCAGGGCGAACGCGGCTCTGCCGAGGCCGGTGAAGTCGAGGCGGACGGTGGTCAGGGACGGGGTGAGGTAGGCGGAGTGCGGGGCGTCGTCGAAGCCGGCCACGCTCACGTCCTGCGGGACCCGGCGGCCCGACTCGTGCAGGGCGCGCAGCACGCCGAGCGCCAGGTCGTCGTTGCCGCACAGGACCGCCGTGACCGCCGGGTCCCGGGCGAGCCTGCGGCCCGCCGTGTGACCGCCCGCCGGGCCCCAACTCCCTTGCAGCGGGCGGGGGATCGGGGAGCCGGACTCCCTGAGCGCCCGCCGCCAGCCCTCCGTGCGGGCGGCGGTGCGGCGGGTGCTGGAGGGGATCGCGACGTAGTGGACGGTCGCGTGGCCCAGGGAGAGGAGGTGGCGGGTCGCCGCGTACGCCGCCTCGCGGTCGTCCGTCCACACCCACGGGCGGTCGCCCTGCGGGGGGCTCGCCGGGGTCTCGACCACGCCGACGACCGGGACGCCGTCGGGGACGGCGGCCAGCGCGCGGACGCCCGCCGGATCGTACGCGATCACGACCAGCCCGCCGCCCGCGTCCGCCGCGCGCCGGACCTCGGCGGCGACGGCGGTCTCGTCGTCGGTCTCCAGGACGCGTATCCCCACCGCGTACGACGCGGCGCGGGCCGCCTCCTCGATGCCCTGGAGGATCGCCGCGTACCCGTAGTGCGTGGTGTTCGCGGTCAGTACGGTCACGCCCCGGCTGACCCCGCTGGCCAGGGCGAGCGCCGTCGCGTTGCGCCGGAAGCCGAGCGTGTCGATGGCCGCGAGGACCCGCTCGCGGGTCGCCGGGCGGACGCTGGGGTGGTCGTTGATGACCCGGGAGACCGTCTGGTACGAGACCCCCGCGGCGCCCGCCACGTCCCTGATGCTCGCCGGGCGGCTTGTGTGACCGGTCACATCCATGCCAGGATTGTGACCGGTCACATAGGGGTCGTCAAGAGACCGTAACGACGGATTCACACGACGGGGAGGTGCCGTGACCGGGACGGTGGACGGGCTTGTCTGGGGGCAGCAGGGCCTGGAGGTGGAGTTCGGGGTCGCCTCGGACGGCACGCCCCGGGTGGTGCGGCTCGGGACGTCCGGCAAGGTCGTGGACCCCGAAGCAGCCCTGCCCATGGTGGAGTTGACGGCGTTCGGGCAGGGGAGCGGATGGTCCGGGCCGCGCTTCACCGGGACCGCGCTCGGCAACCGGCTGCGGTACGCGGGGCATTCGGTCGCCGGGGACTCGCTGACCCTCGAACTCCACGACGCCGGGACAGGGTTGACGGCGTTCGTCGAGCTGACGTCCTTCGACGGGCTGCCGGTGCTCAGGTCGCGGGTGCGGCTGCTCAACGACGGCGCCGAACCCCTCGTCGTCCAGTCCGTGAGCAGCCTGGTGCTCGGGGGGCTGCCCTCGCCGGACGTGCTCGACGTGCACCGGGCCCGCAACGACTGGCTCGCGGAGTGCCGTTGGGCGGCCGAGCCGCTGCGGGACGCCGTCGCGGACATCGGCGCCGATGCCCATCAGCACGACAGCCGGGCCGCGTACACGCTGACCGGGCGCGGGAGTTGGCCCACCGACGGGCATCTCGCGATGGGCGCGCTCACCGAACGAGGCGGCGGGCGGGCCTGGTTGTGGCAGATCGAGTCACCGGCCGGCTGGCGCTGGGACCTGGGGGAGCGGGAGCACGGCACCTACCTCGCGCTGAACGGGCCCACCGACGCCGCCCACCAGTGGCGGGTGCGGCTCGCGCCGGGCGCGGAGTTCACGACCGTGCCGGTCGCGCTCGCCGTCGGGGCCGGGTTCGACGCGGCGATGGGGGCGCTGACGTCGTACCGGCGGGCCGTGCGGCGTCCGCACCCCGATCACGTCGTGCTGCCGGTCGTCTTCAACGACTACATGAACACGCTGATGGGGGACCCCACTTCGGAGAAGCTGTACCCGCTGATCGACGCCGCCGCGCGGGCCGGCGCCGAGTACTTCTGCGTCGACTCCGGGTGGTACGACGACGACGCCGGGTGGTGGGACGGCGTGGGGGAGTGGGAGCCGTCGGTCCGGCGGTTCCCCGACGGGGGAATCCAGCGGGTGCTGGCGCGGATTCGGGAGCGGGGGATGGTGCCCGGACTCTGGCTGGAGCCCGAGGTGGTGGGGGTCCGCAGCCCCGTCGCGTCCGCACTCCCGCCGGAGGCGTTCTTCCAGCGCGACGGCGTCCGGCTCACCGAACAGGGGCGCCACCAGCTCGATCTGCGCCACCCCGCCGCGCGCGCCCACCTCGACCGGACCGTGGACCGGATCGTCGGGGGCTGGGGGGTCGGGTACCTCAAACTGGACTACAACATCGTGATCGACCCCGGCACGGTCGCCCCGGGTGATCTCGCCCCGGGCGCCGGCCTGTTGGGGCACGGTCACGCCTACCTCGACTGGCTGTCCGGGGTGTTGGACCGCTACCCCGGCCTCGTCATCGAGAACTGTGCCTCCGGCGGCATGCGGATGGACGGCGCCACCCTCGCCGTCGCCCAGCTCCAGTCCACCAGCGACCAGCAGGACCCCCTGCGCTATCCCCCCATCGCCGCCTCCGCCCCCACCGCCGCGCCGCCCGAGCAGGGCGCCGTCTGGGCCTACCCCCAGCCGGAGTTCTCCGACGAGCTGATCTCGTTCACGCTGGGCGGGGCGCTGTTGGGGCGGATACACCTCTCGGGGCACCTCGACCGGATGACGGATCATCAGATGCGGCTCGTGCGCGAGGCGTTGGACACGTACCGGGTGATCCGATCCGACCTCGCACACGCCCTTCCGTTCTGGCCGCTCGGGCTGCCCGGATGGGGGGACGAGTGGCTGGCCCTGGGCATGCGGGTGCCCGGCGGGCCGTCGTACCTGTCCGTGTGGCGGCGGGGTGGCGGTGGTGAACTCCGGGTGCCTGTCGCGCACTTGGCGGGGAGTGCCGTACGTGCCGAGGTGCTGCATCCGTCCGCCGTGGGGAGTGGGGCCGCGGTGTGGGAGGGGGAGGGGGTGCGGGTTTCGGTGGGAGGGGTGCCGGGGGTTTTGTTGGTGCGGTTGAGCTGAGCTCTCCGGTTGCCTGTGGCTGTGTGCGAGGGCGCCTCGGCCGAACATCGGCTGCCGGTCGGATCACTCCGGTGCGGTCAGGCACTCGGCGAGCAGCTCGACGACGTCGTGCCAAGCTCGTTGCGCGTGCCGTGGGTGATGACCTACGCCGGGGACCGTGGGGTGGTCGACCGGCGGGTGGTGGAAGGCGTGCAGGGCGCCGCCGTAGACCACGAGGCGCCAGTCGACGCCCGCCGCCTGCATCTCGGCGGTGAACGCGGCCCGTTGCGCGGGCGGCATGATCGGGTCCTCCGACCCGACGCCCGCCCACACGGGGCAGCGGATGCGCGCCGCCTCGTCCGGCCGGCCCGTGGTCAGCCCGTTGACCGTCCCGATCACCCGCAAGTCGACGCCGTCGCGCCCGAGTTCCAGCCCGACGGCGCCCCCGGTGCCGTAGCCGACGGCGGCGATCCGGTCGGGGTCGGTCCGCGGCTCGGCGCGCAGCACGGCCAGCGCCGCACGGCCGATGTCCCGCATCCGGTCGGGACTGGCGAGCAGCGGCATGCAGCGGGCCAGCATCTCCTCGGGGTCACCCAGATAGCGCCCGCCGTGCAGGTCGAAGGCCAGCGCCACGTATCCCAGTTCGGCGAGAGCGTCGGCCCGGCGGCGCTCGACGTCACTGAGCCCCATGCCCTCCGGCCCGAGCAGCACCGCGGGCCGGCGATCGACTCCGGCCGGGAGCGCGAGATACCCCACCATCGTCAGACCGTCGGCCGGGTACTCGACCGTGCGCGCGGTGATCGTCGTCATGCGACGGGACAGTAACGGTGGTCGAGTCGGATCGGGCCGTCGCTCTGCCGACGGCAGAGCAACGCGGGTGCGCCTCGAACTCGCCCGGCCGCCCCCGACGCCGTGCATAGTGTGCTCATGGACGGATTCACGGGCCGGGCCCGCCTCGAATGGTGGGCCAATCGCTCGACGTGCCTTGAGGAGTACGGCATCGGCATCACCGTCGCTGTCGACGCGGCCGGCACGTGGCGGGCGACCGGCCGGCATGCCGATGTCCTGGACACGGACCGGCGGGACGGCTGGAACTTCCTGATGGAGATGGACCCCCGCTTCTCCCTCGTGTTCCCGGGCGGGGAGGACAGCGGGATGTCGGTGCGAGTCTTCGAGGCGCAGGACGGGACTCTCACGTTCGTCGAGGCGTCGAACGAGGACGATGCGGCGGACATCACCTTCGACCGCCCCTGAGCCCGGCCCCCGGGGCAGGAACCGACTTCGCCGGCCTGCGCGGGCGTCAGGGCGTCAGGGGTGCGGGTACGCCGCCCGCCGGAGGGTGGGCGGTGGAGTCGCCGTGGTAGACCACCCACGTGCTGATCGCGATGTCCGTCAGCAGCCACAGGCCCGCGACCCCGAGGACCGTGTACTTGACCAGGCGGGTGCGGAAACGTACGACGGCCTCGACCTCGGCGGCGGTCTTCCCCTCGGCGGGCGGATAGTCGCGCCAACGGCCGGTGGCGACCCAGACCGCCGCCAGGCCGATGGCCACGTAGAGCGTCGTTCCCCCGAGTGTGCGGCCCACCTGGTACGGCGTCATCGGTCTCCCCCTGTGCGTCGTGCGACAGGGGGAGACCTTAGACCGCGCGCGTTACTCGCCCGAAGGCGCCGTCTGGGGTGTGCCGAGGGCTAACGGTGTGCCGAAGTTCGGTGTGCCGTCGGTGTTCCAGGTGAACTTCTGGGCCCGGGTGGAGCGGTTCATGTCGCAGCCGCCGCCGGCGGAGCTGTTGGCGTGGTACACCATCCAGTCCTCGGTGCCGTCGGGGGACTTGAAGAAACCGTTGTGGCCGGCGCCGTAGACGCCGTTCGCGTTGGAGCGCTGGAAGACGGGGTTGGGGGACTTGGTCCAGGAGGAGGAGTTGAGGGGATCGCCGCCGTTGTAGGTCAGCATGCCCAGCTTGTAGTCGGGGGTGGAGCAGTGACTCGCGGAGTAGACGATGAAGGTCTTGCCGCCGCGTTGGAGGACCTCGGCGCCCTCGTTGACCGCGCCGCCGACCGTCTCCCAGCTGTAGGTCGGCGTGGAGAGGACGCGACGGGTGCCGCTGGCCGTCCAGGGGTTGGAGAGGGGGCGGATGAACATCGGCTGGGAGCCGTTGTAGAAGGTCCCCAACAGGTAGAGCTGGCCGTTGAGTTGGAGGATGCCGGGGTCGAGTTCCCAGGTGTTGTCCTGGGACGGGTCGAGGAGGTCGGCCTTGAAGGTGTACGGGCCCATCGGGTCGAGGCCCGCGCTCTCCAGGACGTGGATGCGCTGGGTGCCGAGGTCGAACGGCTCACGCCCGGCCGTGTAGTAGAAGTACCAGCGCTGGCCGTTAGGGCCGTTGAGGAGATGGAACTCCGGCGCCCACATGGTGCCCGCCCCGTTCGGCCGGGACAGATTGAAGATCACCTGGTCGGACGCGGTGGCGAGCCCGGCGAGCGTGGGCGCCTTGCGCATGGTGATCGTCGAGTTCCAGGTGGTCGTCGCGAGGTAGTAGTTGCCGTTGTAGTACGTCATCCAGGGGTCCGGCCCCTGCTGCTTCAGCGGGTTGGTGAAGGTGCCCGGCGTGGTCGTGCCCCCGTTGAAGCCGGGCAGCCGCCACACCCGGCCCGCCGTCGAACTGCATGGCAACTGCACCAGGTTGGTGTTCGACGCCGACGAACCCCCGCTCGGCGTCACGCACTTCCCCGACCCGACCGACACCAGGTTGAACGTCTTGTCGGTCCCGCTCACCGCGACCGGCGTGAGCCGCCACTGCTGGTTGCTCGCGCCGTGGCACGGCCACTGGATGACCGCCGCGTTGTCGGCCGTGGACGCGCCGTACACGTCCACGCACTGACCGGACTGCGCGGTGACGGTGTACACGTCGCTCGTCCCCGCGACCGGCGTGTAGGTGAAGTTCTGGCCCGCCCCCGACGAACACGAGAACGCCCTCAACTGCGTCCCGTTCGTCGTCGAACTCCCCGGCAGGTCCAGGCAGTTGCCGCCGTTCTGGTTGACGCCCGTCGAGGTGAAGGCCACGGCGGCGGACGCGGACTGCTGCGGCACCACCAGGAAGGCGACCGCGAGCGCGAGCAGCGCGAGGAGTGCTCTGTATCTGGTCATGGGCCGTACACCTTCGCTTCGAGAAGACCGACCGAACTACTGCCGGTACTGGTCAGGAGCACCCGTAGCCGGCTGGTGTTCGTGGCGGTGAACGTGATGTGGTTGTACTGGTTCTTCGCCAGCGGATACCCGCTCGCCCCCGGCACGTCGACGTACGCACTGCCGTTCCAGTACTGGAGTTTCCACGCCGACGGCATGTCGATGCCCTGGTCGTCGTCGAAGAAGTACACGTCGGCCGTGTCGACGGTCCTCGCGGTCGGCCACGTCAACTCGGCCCACTGCTGGCCGGTTTCGGGCCAGGTGCCCCAGCGCGGGTTCACCGTGTCGTTCGACGAGGGCGGATCGATCCCGTCGTTGACGGCCGCGACACTCTCCCACGACGACGTGTACGACGCCGAAGCGGTCGCCGACAGCGCCTGGTTGGACGGCGGCTGGACCCCGCCCCGGTTGAACACCTTCACCTCGGTGAGCCCGGTCTTCGCCCCGGACGCGTTCGTCGCCAGCACCCGGACGCGCTGAGCGCTCACCGCCGGGAACGTCACCAGGTTGTAGTTGGCGCGCGGCACCGAGGGAGTCTTCGTCTGACTCGGCACGTCCACCCACGAACTGCCGTTGTAGTACTGGATGGTGTACGACGCCGGCGCCCGGTAGGTCGTACTGGCCGGGCGGCTGTCCTTGAAGTAGAGGCGGACCTCGTTCAGCGTGCGGGACGCGCCGAGGTTCAGCTCGTACCAGTCCTGCGCGTTGGGGGAGCCGCCCGCGCCCCAGAAGGGCTCGTTGGTCGGGTAGCCGTCGACCGCGCCCGAAGCGGCGCTGCCGGAACCGGTGTAGGAGGCGGAGGCGGTCGCGCCGGAGGCGAGGTTGGTGAGGTTCGCCGTGAGGTCGACGCCCGCCTTGGCGAGCATGTCGGTCATCCGGGGACTGTCCTGAACGACCTGGTTCGGCGCCTTGAGGCCCGCAACTGCCGTGTGGTAGCCGACCGTTCCGCTCGTCGTCACGTCACCCGTCGCCGGGTCCCACGTGAACGGCACCAGCGAGTTGACGGTCGCCACCCGGCTGCCGTTGATGAAGATCGAGTACCCCTCGGGGACCCCCGGGTAGCGGACCACGCCGTCGGACGGGTCGTCCCAGACGATCGTCAGGTCGGCGCCCCGGTAGCGGACGTTGTTGACGGTGAAGTGGGACCAGCCGATGTCGATCGGCGACAGCTCCACCTTCGCGTCGTTGCGGGGGCGCAGACCCGCCACGTCCTCGATGACCGTCCAGTTGGAGCTGCCGAGGATGTTGTGGTGAATCCACGAACGGTAGTTGACGGAGCTGCCGTTCCAGTCCGCCCAGAACTCGTTCGCGTCCGGCCACTGCGTGTTGCCGTTCACGTACTGCGCCCACGCGTTCCAGTACAGCAGCTTCTTGTAGTCGGTCGCGTTCATCCAGGAGTTGGGGTAGTTCCGCAGCACCGAGGAGTAGAGCCGGAACTGGACCGTGGAGTTGATGGTCGAGAAGTTGTTGGAGCCCGGCTGGCCCGCGTCGGCCGCCGCCTGCTTGTCGACCTGGTTCGCGGTGTAGAACGGGAACACCGGGTACTGCGCGGGGTCGTCGTACAGGCGCAGCGCCTGCTTGTACGTCGCCGTGTTGGGGACCGCGCCGACCGAGAACGGGTAGTAGTTGTTGATCTCCTTCCACGGCACCCACTCGTTGGTGGACTTCAGCCGGTGCTCGAAGAGCTGCCGGTTCGGGTTCCACAGGACGTTGACGATCGCGTCCTTGATCTGGCCGGCGAGCGTGCGCATCTCGGCCGCCTTGGCGGTGTTGCCGATCGCGTCGTACGCCTGCGCCGCCGCCAGAGCCCCGCTGTACTGGTAGGCGGACTCGGCGCGGTCCATGTTGCCGGGCTTCCAGTGGAAGGACACGGCGTCCGCGTCGTTGCCGGTCAGGGCGCCCCAGTCGTACTCGATGAGCTTGTTGTTGTCGTGGTCGTAGTAGGCGAGCTGGCCCTTCACGTCGCCCTCGGCGTAGTGCGCGAGGTTCGCCGCGATGCCGGGCTGGCCGCCGTGGAGCTGGTAACTGCGCCACGCCGCCTCGGCGATGTACTGCGTGTAGCTGTTGGACCAGTTCTCCGGGTCGCCCGGGTTGTCCAGGAACCGGCCGCCCTTGGAGACTTGGCCGACGCTCAGCCAGTCACCGTACGAATACGCCGGGTCCCGCAGGTACTTGAGGTCGTCGATGTGCATCGGCTGCGTCAGCGCGATCGCGTTGTTGTAGCCGAGGACGCCCTCGGTCGACGTCGGGAACTGGAAGGTCTGGCCCGGGATGTCGGCGTCCAGGTTGTTGAAGCGCATCAGCCACCAGCGGTAGTAGATGTTCTTCTTGATCGCCGGTTCGGGTACGTCGATGTAGGGGACGTTCTTCGCCCACCACTGGTTGTAGGCGCGCACGTGCGTCGCGAACGCGGTGTCCGCCGAGTACCCGGCGTACGCGTTGTACTCGGTCAGCGAGGCCGGGATCTCGTCGGTGACGAAACCCATCACGACCTTCACGGTCACCGTGGCCCCGGCCGCGACCGTCACCGACCGGTTCAGACCGCCGCTGGAGACGGTGAACCCGTCCCCGGTGAGGCGGGGCTTGATGGTCGTGAGGTTGTTGTACGCGTTGACCTGGCCCGTGAGTTCACTGCCGCTGCCGGTCGTCGCGTACGGCGACGTCGCGCGGAGCTGGAGCGTCGTCGACGCGGTGCCGTTGTTCTTGATCGCGAGGTTCGTCACGGCGACGTTGTTGTCGGTGATGAACTTGGTCTGCGTGACCGCGACTTGGCCGCTGGTGTGGACGCTGCGCCAGTGGCTCGGGACCTGCCGGCGCTGGGCGACCTGCTCGGTGAACGTACCGGGGGTGATCGCGACCGTGTAGGCGTTGTTGTTGCTGATGCTCTCCCAGTACGCGACCTGCCCGCCGAAACCGAGCGTGGCCGGGTTGTGGGTCTTCATGAACACCGCCCGCCCCCGGCTCATGAGCCAGGTGCCCGCCGGGTCGTCGCCGGTGCGGGCCAGCAGGCGGTCCATCCAGAAGTCGGTGCCCGAACTCTCCGAGTCGTAGATCGACTTCATCATGTCGCCGGTCGTGTAGCCGACCGGCGGGTTCGGGATCGCGGGCCCGTTGAACGTGGGGAAGCCGATCGTCTGCGCCGCGTGGGCCGGAGGCGCGACGAGAAACGGACAGAACGTGAGCAGTAACGCGAGGAGCAGGGCGTGCGGTCTTCTCATCGGAGGCTCCCTGGGTGGGGGTGACGAGAGGCACGGAAAGGGGCCTAAAAGGTTTTCGCAAGGTAGGAGTGAGCTGATGCGGTGTCAAGGGAGTGCGGAGGAAGCGGAGTTCGGGAGCCGTCGAACCCCGGGCCCTGCACCGGCCCCGGCGTCACGACAGCGGGGCCGTCGAACCCCGGATCACGACCCGGCACCGCACGGTCTCCACCCCCGAGCGCCGCGCCCCCGCGATCGCCCCCGACAGCGCGTGCGCCGCCGCCCGCCCCACCTGCTCCAGGTTCATGTCCACGCTGGTCAGCGGCGGACGTGAAGCGGCCGTCAGCACCTGCCAGTTGTCGAACCCCATCACCGACACGTCCTCCGGCACCCGCCGCCCCCGCTCCCGCAGCACGTCGATCACCCCCCGCGCGATCTGATCGCTCCCGCACAGCACCGCGTCCACATCGGGGTGCTGGTCCAGCAGCAGCACGGTCGCTGCCCGCCCCCACCCCTCCGACCAGGCCCCGAACCGGGGTTCGCCGACCAGGGCGAGCCCGGCGTCCCCGAGCGCGGCGCGGGCACCCGTCACCCGGTCGTGCGCGGCGGCGTACCCGGGGTCGCCGGTGATGTGCGCGATCCGCGTCCGCCCGCAGGCCAGCAGATGGGAGACGGCGATCCGGCCGGCGTCCACGTTGTCCGGGACGAGCGACAGATCCTCCGGGTCCTGCGAGGGCGCGTACGCGTACACCACCGGCACCGGCAGGTCGCGGCCGAGCGAGGGACGCGCGTCGGTCCGGCTGCCGACGACGATCAGCCCGTCCACCCGGCGCCCCAACAGCGCCCGGACATGGTGCTGTTCACGGATCGCGTCACCCCGCGCGTCGCACAGCAGCACCGCGACCTCGCCCGCGCCGAAGGCGTCCTCGGCGCCCATCAGGATCGGGATGCTGAACCGGCCCTCCAGGTCGCTGGTGAGCAGGCCGACCGTGCCCGACCGGCCCTCGATCAGGCTGCGGGCGAGCTGGTTGGGGCGGAACGCGAGGCGCTCGGCGGCCTCGATCACCCGCTGCCGGGTCTCCGCGCGGACCTGGCTGCGGCCGTTGAGCGCCTTGGACGCGGTGGCGATGGACACGCCCGCCAGCCGCGCGACGTCACCGAGGGTGGCGGGCTGCGAACGAGCGGGGCCTGGGGCCGGGGTCATGTGGTTCTCCTTCTCGCGTCGCGTGCGTAAACGGTACGCGAGTTGTTTTCGGCAAGGTGGCACGGACGGCGTTTCCACAGGTTTCGGTGACCCGGCGGAAACCGTGTCGGACAGGGGGATTGACGAGCCGTCAGGCCGGTCCTAGTTTTCTGAAAGCCTTTTCGGTTCGTTTCCGCGGGACTTGGGGGATCGACATGAGGAGCACCAACAGACGCGTACGCCGACTCGTCACCGGCACCGTGGCGCTCCTCGCCGCCGCGAGCCTCGCCACGGCCTGCGGCTCGTCGGACGACGGCGGTGGCGGCGGTGGAGGCGGCGGCAAGGCGTCGGGAGGCGTGGGCGGCGTCGACGACGGCACGAAGCTCACGATGTGGACGCGCGCCGCGACCCGGCCGCAGAGCGAGGCGCTGGTCAAGGCGTACAACGACAGCCACAAGAACAAGGTCGAACTCACCGTCGTCCCCACCGACGACTACCAGGCGAAGGTGGGTGCCGCGGCCGGCTCGCGCGAACTGCCCGACCTGTTCGCCTCGGACGTCGTGTTCGTCCCCAACTACACGTCCAGCGGCCTCTTCACCGACCTGACCTCCCGCATCGACGCCCTGCCGTTCGCCGGGAAACTCGCCCAGTCCCACATCAAGGCCGGTACGCACGACGGCAAGAAGTACGTCGTCCCCCACACCCTCGACCTCTCCGTCCTCTTCTACAACAAGGACCTCTACAACAAGGCGGGACTCGACCCGTCGAAGCCGCCCACCACCCTCGCCGAATGGGATCAACAGGCCCGTGCGGTCGACAAGTTGGGCGGCGGGGTCGACGGCACGTTCTTCGGCGGGAACTGCGGCGGCTGCGGTGTCTTCACCTGGTGGCCGTCCATCTGGGCAGCGGGGCAGGAGGTGCTGAACGACGACGGCACCGCCGCGACCCTCGACTCCCCGACCGCGAAGAAGGTGTACGACGTCTACCGGGGCTGGGTGAAGGACGGCATCGTCGCGCCCGGCGCCAAGGAGGAGACCGGCACGACCTGGACCGGCGTCTTCCCCAAGGGCAAGGTCGGCGTCATGCCGATGCCCTCCACGACGCTCGGCCTGATGCCGAAGAACCTCGACCTCGGCGTCGCCCCCATCCCCGGGCCCGACGGCGGGAAGTCCACGTTCGTCGGCGGCGACGCCATCGGGATCGCCGCCACCAGCAAGGCCACCGACCAGGCATGGAACTTCCTCGCCTGGACCCTGGGCGACGACGCGCAGGTGAACGTGGTCGCCGCGCACAAGGACGTCGTCGCCCGCACCGACCTCGCGTCCAACAAGTACTCGGCCGCCGATCCGCGCCTGGTCACCATCAACCAGCTCGTCGCGGACGGCCGTACGCCCTACGCCCTCAAGTTCGGGCAGACCTTCAACGACCCCAACGGGCCCTGGCTGAAGCTCATGCGGGACGCCGTGTTCGGGGACGGGAGCGGGATCGACAAGGAGAACAAGGAGGTCTCCGCGTCGCTGGCCGACTGACCGGCCCGATCGCGTCACCCGCCGGCCGGCCCGCTCGCGTCGCCGGCCGACCGACCGACCCGATCAGGGAGGAGATCCCATGCAGGTAAAGGCAGTCGAGCGGGCGGCGGCCCCGCGGCCGTCCGCCGCCCCGGACCCGCCCCGCCCCCGCCGCCGCTGGTGGCGCACCCGCACCGCACAGGGCATCGGGTACGCCACCCCCACCGCCGTCTTCGTCGCCGTCTTCTTCCTCTTCCCCCTCGTCCTCGTCGCCCAGATGTCGCTCAGCGACTGGCCGTTGCTCGCCGGGGACCGGGGCGGCAACGCGCCCGAGAACTTCACGGACGTCACCGACGGCTCCCTGTTCTGGCCCGCCGTCCGCTTCACCCTCCTCTACACCGGCGTCGTCACCGTCGTCCTCCTCGGACTCGCCCTGCTCCTCGCCCTGTTGGTGCAGGAGTCCCGGCCGGGCGCGGGCTTCTTCCGCACCGTGTACTTCCTGCCGGGAGCCCTCGGACTGACCTCCGCGTCCCTGTTGTTCTGGGGGATGTACAGCCCCAACACCGGGCCGCTCAGCAAGATGCTGGAGAGACTCGGGCTCGCCGACGGCCCCGTGTCCTTCCTCGGCTCGCCCGGCGCGGCGCTCTGGTCGACCGTGTTCCTCGTCGTGTGGAAGTTCGCCGGGTTCTACATGCTGATCCTGCTCGTCGGACTCCAGCGCATCCCGCACGAGTTGTACGAGGCCGCCCGCATGGATGGCGCGAGCCGGTCGCAGATCTTCCGGTCCATCACCCTGCCGCTGCTGCGGCCCTCCCTCGCACTGTCGCTCCTGCTCTGCGTCACCGGATCGCTGCTCGCCTTCGACCAGTTCTTCGTGCTGACCAAGGGCGGGCCCGACAACAGCACGGTGACCGTCGTGCAGTTGATCTACCGGGAGGCGTTCCAGAAGCTCAACCTCGGTACGGCGGCGGCCCTTTCGATCCTCGTGCTGGCCGCACTGCTCCTGCTGAACGCCTTCCAGTTCCGAGGGCTGCGAAAGGAGGACGCGTGAAAGGGGGCCTTGTGGAGGGAACGCGCGGAGAAGGGATGCGGACGCCGTACTACGTCGTCGCGGGCGGGCTCGCCGTCATCTTCCTGTTCCCGCTGCTCTGGAACACCTGGGCATCGGTCAGCCCTCAACCCGGCACCGCCCAGGAGTCCGGGTACGGCCTCGGCAACTACCGCACCCTCCTCGACTACGACGCCGGACTGTGGCAGTACTTCCTCAACAGCACCCTCGTGTCCCTCCTCACAGTCGCCCTCACCCTCGGCGTCTCGCTGCTCGGCGGATACGCCTTCGCGCGGTTCCAGTTCCCGGGCAAGAACGTGCTGTTCCTCGTCACGCTGGCGATCCTGATGGTGCCGTACGCGACACTGCTGATCCCGCTGTACGTCCTCCTCGGACGGCTGCATCTCCAGAACTCGCTGATCGGGCTGAGCCTGGTCCTCGCGATGTTCCAACTCCCGTTCGCCACCTTCATGATGCGGATCTCCTTCGAGTCGGTGCCGAGGGAGCTGGAGGAGTCGGCGCTGGTCGACGGGTGCGGGACGGCGGGGGCGCTGCGGCGCATCCTGCTGCCCGCGGTACGGCCGGGGCTCATCACCGTCGGACTCTTCGCGTTCCTCGCCGCGTGGAACGACTTCATCGCGCCGCTGATCCTGATCTCCGACAGCGCGAAGGCGCCACTGCCGCTCGCCGTCGCCAATCTGCGCCAGCAGAGCATGGGTGCGGTCGACTACGGCGCCACCGAGGCGGGCGTCGTGGTGCTGGCGGTGCCCTGTCTGCTGCTGTTCCTGCTGCTGCAACGGCATTACGTGCGCGGGTTCATGTCGGGCGCGCTCAAGGGATGACCCCGCTGGTGAGGACGACCCCACTGGCTTCGGATGGTTTCCGACGACCGGAAGGCTTGAACTGGTGACGGACAACATGGCGGGCCCCCTCGCGACACCCGTCGTGCCGAGCCGGGGCCGGCTGCGGCCCCTCGGGCTCGGCGAGGTCAGGATCACCGGCGGGTTCTGGGCCGGGCGCAGGCGGACCAACGCGACCGCGACGCTCGACCACTGCCGGTACTGGATGGAACGCGTCGGCTGGATCGGCAACTTCCGCGCCGCCGCCGAGGGCCGTATCCGACACGACCGCAGGGGACGGGAGTTCGCCGACTCCGACGTCTACAAACTCATGGAGGCGATGGCCTGGGACGGTGACCGCGACCCCGAGATCGCCGCGCTCACCGAGGCCGTCGCCCTCGCCCAGGAACCCGACGGCTACCTCGACACCGCCTTCGGACGCCCCGGCCAGCAGCCCCGCTACAGCGACCTCGCCTGGGGCCACGAGCTGTACTGCTACGGCCACCTGATCCAGGCCGGCGTCGCGCAGACCCGGGCGCGCGGCGAGGGCGAACTCGCGAAGATCGCCCGCCGGGCCGCCGACCACGTCTGCACGGTGTTCGGCGAGGGCGGCAACACCGGGATCTGCGGACACCCCGAGGTGGAGACCGCGCTCGTCGAACTCGCCCGCGCGACCGGCGAACAGCGCTACCTCGACCAGGCCGCCCTGTTCATCGCGCGCCGGGGTCAACATCGCCTCGGTGACGGCGAGTTCGGGCGCGCCTACTTCCAGGACGACGTACCCGTCCGGGACGCGACCGTCTTCCGGGGCCACGCCGTCCGCGCCCTCTACCTCGCCGCCGGGGCGGTGGACGTCGCCGTCGAGACCGGGGACGACGAACTCCTCGCGGCCGTCGAGCGCCAGTGGGAGGCGACGGTCGCCCGCCGCACCTACCTCACCGGCGGCATGGGCTCCCACCACCGCGACGAGGCGTTCGGCGACGACCACGTCCTGCCGCCCGACCGCGCCTACTCCGAGACCTGCGCCGGCGTCGCCTCCGTCATGCTCGCCTGGCGGCTCCTCCTCGCGACCGGCGACCCCCGCTACGCCGACCTCGCCGAACGCACCCTCTTCAACGTCGTCGCCACCTCCCCCTCCCGGGACGGCCGCTCCTTCTTCTACGCCAACACCCTCCACCGCCGCGTCCGCGGCACCGTCCCCGCCCCCGACGCCGAGAGCCCGCGAGCCCAGTCCAGCCTGCGCGCCCCCTGGTTCGCCGTCTCCTGCTGCCCGACGAACGTCGCCCGCACCCTGGCCGCGCTCCCCACCCAGCTCGCGACCACCGACGACCACGGCATCCAGCTCCACCAGTACGCCGACGCGGAGATCAGCACCGGGGAGTACGCCCTGCGCATCCGCACCGACTACCCCCACGACGGCACGGTCACCGTCACCGTCGACCGTTCCCCGGCCCACCCCTGGACCCTCTCCCTGCGCGTCCCCGGCTGGACCCGGGGCGCCGCCGCCTGGCTCACCGACCCGACCGGCACCCGCCGCCCCGTCCACCCCGGCACCACCCAGGTCACCCGCGTCTTCCGCCCCGGCGACGACATCACCCTCACCCTCCCCATGACCCCCCGCTGGCTCACCCCCGACCCCCGCATCGACGCCGTCCGCGGCACCGTCGCCGTCCAGCGCGGCCCCGTCGTCTACTGCGCCGAATCCGTCGACCTCCCCGGCGACCGAGACGTCGACACCCTCCGCGTCGACCCCGGCGGACGCCTGGAGGACGGCCCCGCGCACACGGTCGTCGCATCGGGCTCGGTGACGACCGAAGCCGCCGACACCAGCTGGCCGTACCACCCCCTCCACGAACCGAGCCCCACCGCCGACGTCCAGCCGACCGGGGTGGTGCTGGTGCCGTACCACTCGTGGGCGAATCGGGGGCCTTCGACGATGAGGGTGTGGCTGCCGACGGAGGGAACCTGATCCGCCGACGAATCCGGGGAACGGGGTGTCGGGAACCACCCGGTCCTGCCAACATGCCGTGGGGGAATCCGACGCCGGGGTAGGGGAGCTCTTGTGACGTCCACACAAAGCAACGATCAGCGTCTGCTCGACCGCATCCTGGAGGACCAGCACCGCAAGCAGGCGCCCGAGAAGGCACGCGACGACTTCTTCACCTTCTTCGCCGCCGACAAGGCGTTACAGGACTGGGACCTCGACAACGACGAGATCATGGACGGCATCGTCGACGGCTCCCACGACTGCGGCATCGACGGCATCTGGACCTTCGTCGACGAGCGGTACATCACCGCCGACACGCACAAGTACCTGTCGTCCAGGGCGGGCAAGATCGAGCTGGTGATCCTCCAGGCGAAGAACTCCTCGGGGTACCAGGAGACGGTGATCGAGAAGCTGCACTTCCATCTGCCGACCCTGCTCGACATGGGCCGCGACGAGGACGACCTGATCGGCCACACCAACGCCAAACTCCTCGACCGCACCCGGCGGTTCCTGCACGTCCTGGAGGAACTCGCCTCGTCGTTCCCCCAGGTCCACGTCAAGGTCATCTACGCCAACAAGTCCGCCGAGACCCCCCATCCCAACGTCAAGTCCAAGGGTGACCGGCTGCGCCGGGAACTGGAGACGATCACGTCCGACGCGAAGGCGGACCTGGAGTACCTGAACGCCGCCGACCTGCGTGAGCGCACCGCCCGTGGCGCCAAGGCGGTCGCGCAACTGGTCTTCACGGAGACCCCGATGAGCACGTCGCTGGGCGAGGGTTACGTGTGCCTGGCCCGGCTCGACGAGTACTACCAGTTCATCACGTCGGACAACGAAGCCCTGCGGCTGGAGCTGTTCGAGTCGAACGTGCGCGACTACGCGGGCTCCACGGACGTCAACAACGCGATCGGCGACACCCTCAAGTCCGGTACCGGGGAGGACTTCTGGTGGTTCAACAACGGTGTCACCGTCGTGGCGGACGCCGCCCAGATCGTCGGCAAGCGGATCGTCGTCAAGGAACCGCAGATCGTCAACGGCCTCCAGACCAGCCACGAGATCTACAGCTACGTCCAGAACGGCGGGCAGCACCGCGACCGCTCGCTCCTGGTGAAGATCGTGGTCGCGCCCGAGTCCGGCACCGCCCGCGACCGCATCATCCGGGCCACCAACAGCCAGACCCAGTTGCCCGCCGGTGCGCTGCGGGCGACCGAACCCATTCAGAAGGACATCGAGGAGAGCCTGAACCAGGCCGGCGGCTACTACTACGAGCGCCGTGCCAGTTACTACCGCAACCAGGGCTTCCCGCTCGACCGAGTGGTCAGCATGGCCCGGCTCGCCCGCGAGTTCATGGCCTTCGTCCTGCGCGAACCGCACACCGCGCTCAGACACTCCGACGGCCTGCTCCTCGACAACCAGCACTACAAGCAGATCTTCACCGCCCGCCACGACCTGGACATCTACCGGCTCTGCCTCGACGTCCACTTCCGGATACGCGGCTTCCTCGCGCACCAGGCGGAGGACAAGCCGTTGCTCGGCGACTCCGTGGAGAACTGGCTCTACCCGCTCACCGCCATGTCGGCCTACACCCTCACGCGACTGCGGCAGCCCACGGTGCGGGACCTGCTCAACATCGACCTCGACCATCTCACCGACGACCTCATGGCCCGGATGAGCGGCACGCTCGAGAACAACTTCAGGAGCGCGCTGAGGCACAGCAAGGCCGGAGGGGTCGACCGCATCGCCCGCACCCTGGACTTCACCAACAAACTCCGCCAGGACGTCGTCTCGCAGAGCCGGTACCAGGTCGAACGCTGAGCCGCCTCACACCACCACCCACAACCCCACCGTCAGCACGAACCCCGCGCACCCCATCACCGTCGTCAGCACCGTCCACGTCCGCAGACCCGACGCGACGTCCAGGCCGGCGAGGCGGGTGAACATCCAGTAGCCGGCGTCGTTGATGTGGGAGAGGGTGAGGGCGCCGGCGCCCATGGAGAGGGCGACCAGGGAGAGTTGGCCGGTTGTGAGGTCGGCGCGTTGGAGGAGGGGGGTGAGGATGCCGGCTGTCGTGATCAGGGCGACTGTGGCTGAGCCCTGGGCCGCGCGCAGGGCGAGGGCGGTGAGGAAGGCGAGGAACAGGGCGGGGAGGCCGGTGCGTTCGAGGACGTCGGCGATCGCGTCGCCGATGCCGCTGGCGACGAGGACCTTGCCGAAGACGCCGCCCGCGCCGGCGACGAGGATGACCATGGCGACGGGAGGGAGCGCCGAGCCCATCACCTCCGCGACGCGGGCCCGGTCCCAGCCGCGCCGGGCGCCGAGCAGCCAGCCGCACAGGGCGACATCGATGAGGAGGGCGACCATCGGGGCGCCGAGGACGGTGAGGACCGCGCGCAGGGTCGAGCCCTCCGCCAGGACGTTCTCGCCGATCGTGCCGAGGAGGATCAGGAGGATCGGGGTGACGATGAGGGCGAGGACCATGCCGAAGGACGGCGGGGGTACGTCGGTGTCGACGGCGGACGGCTCGGTGAGAACGGCCGTGCCGTGACCGTCGCCCGCGCGCACCGGGGTCGAACCGGCGCCGGAGCCGCCCGAGTCGGCCTCGTACACCTCCGCCCGCACCGCCGGGTCCATCGGATACTCCCGCCGCGTCATCCGCCGCGACACGAAGTACCCCAGCACCACCACGGCCGCCGTGAGGGGAATCCCCATCAGCAGCACCAGCCCCTGGCTCGCGCCGATCGCCTCGATCCCGGCGACCGCACCGGGGTGCGGCGGCAGGAACGCGTGGACGGTCAGCATTGCCGCGCCCATCGGCAGCGCGTACACCAGCAGCGGCTTGCGGGACGCCCGCGCGACGCCGTACGCGATCGGCATCAGGATGATCAGGCCGACCTCGAAGAAGACGGGGATGCCGAGGACGAACCCGGCGACGGTGAGGGCGAACGGGGTGCGTCTCGCGCCGAAGCGGTCGATGAGGGAGTGGGCGAACGCGTGGGCGCCGCCGGAGAGTTCGATGACGCGGCCGATCATCGCACCGAGGGCGATGATCGTGGCGATGTGCCCCAGCGTCGCGCCCATCCCCTCCTCGACGGTCTTCACGAGGTCGGCGGCGGGCACCCCGGCCGCGAGGGCGACACCGATGCTGACGACGACCAGCGCCACGAACGGCTGGACCTTGCCCCTGAGGATCAGCAGGAGCAGCAGACCGACACCGGCCGCCGCGATCCCGAGCAGCGCGCCGTGGCTCATCGGCCGGCCCCTTCCCGCGACGCAGACGCAGACGCAGACGCAGACGGGGACGGTGACGGGGACAGGACCGTGACCACGGAGGAGTCGTCCCGGGCCCCCAACCCCGCCTTCTCGCCCAGCAGATACACCTGCTCGGCGGCTGCCGCCAGCGGCACCGGCACATGCGCGTCGCGCGCGACACCGGTGACGATCCCCATGTCCTTCACGAAGATGTCGAGCCGCGACTTGACCTCGGCCTCCCCCGTCCCGTCGTACAACTGGACCATGCGCGGCCCCCGGTCGGCGAACATGAACGACCCGGCGGCCCCCTGGCTCAGGCTCTCCACGACGGTCGCGGGGTCCAGCCCCAGCCCCCGTGCGAGCGCGATCGCCTCCGCGGCGGCGGCGATGTGCACCCCGGCGAGGAGCTGGTTGACGGCCTTCATCGCCTGCCCGTCCCCGGGCCGCGCCCCGACGACGGTCAACGTCGACGCGAGCCGTTCGAGCACCGGCCGCGCCGCCCCGAGCGCGGCCTCCTCGGCGCCCACGACGATCAGCAGATCCCCGGCACCGGCCCGCACCGGCCCACCGCTCACCGGCGCGTCCACCGTCAACACCCCGCGCTCGGCAAGCCGTTGAGCAGTCCCCCGCGCCGCCTCGGGTCCGACCGTACTCGTGAGGACGACGACAGCCCCCGCCCGCAACGCCTCGACGGCCCCCGCCGTCCCGAACAACGCCCCCTCCACCTGGAGTTGATCGCGCACGGCGACCACGACCACGTCGGCGTCCCGCACGGCCTCGGCGGGCGACGCGGCGTCATGCGCGCCCTCGGCGGCCAGAGCGGCCCGGCGTCCGGCGTCGATGTCGTAGACGGACAAAGGGAGTTCGGCGGCGAGGCGGCGGGCCATGGGCAGACCCATGGCCCCAAGACCGAGGACAGCGGTACGGGGCAGGGCGGCGACATGAGGCAGGCCGGCGATATGAGGCAGGGCGGACATCTTCGTCCTCTCCGAGAGAAGTCAACGAGAAGAAAGGGGTGTTACCTCACCGCAGCAGCGCGACCGCGTCGGCCAGCGCCTCGTCGTCACCGACGTTCCCCGCGAACACGACGTACGGAATCCCGGCGGCGGGCCCCTCCACCGGCTCCCACAGCGAGACGATCCCCGGCAGCAGCGTCCCGCGCGCCCACGCGCGGCGGATGCGGAGCCCTTCGGTCGCGGTGTCGCTGGAGGTGATCCCGCCCTTCGCGACGACGAACGCGGGCCGCCGCAGCGCACTGACCCGGCGGACGGTCTCCACGAGCCCGGCGGACACCCGCCGGGAGATCGCGAGGCTCGCGTCCGCGTCCACGCCGGTCACCAGGGTGCGCGAGGTGCGGAGCACGACGTCCGCCGAGCCCAGTGCCCCGGCGGCGGCCGACGCGACCTCGTCGACATGGCCGTCGCGGCGGTCGCCGTCGAGCAGGGCGGTCACGTCGAGTTCGTACTCGGCGACACCGCCGCACTCCCGCAGTCGCGCCAACTGCCGTGTCGTCAGCGAGACATGGGAGCCGACGACGATCAGCCCGTGCCCGCCCGCCGTCCGCAGCCCGCTCAACTCGGCCCGGGTGAGCGGCGGCCGGCCCTCCTGTCCCGCGCGGGCCCGCACGAACGACGGGCCGACCCGGTACAGCAGCCGGGTGTCCTTCGCCTCGGCCGCCGCCACCGCCAGCACCCGCAGGTCGTCGTCGCACACCGCGTCCACGACCGCTGTACGGCCGCCCCGCAGCGTCGACAACAGACGGGCGGTGTGGGCGGGCCCGCCGCCGCGCAGGTCGTCGAGGGTGATCCGGAGCACCTCGTCGGCACGCACCCGGCCGCCGGTCTTCTCCTCGACCCAGTCCGGGAGGAAGGAGCTGCGGTATCCGAACGTCGCGTCGCGCGCGAACTCGCTGTCGCCGACGGGCAGCAGCCCCCGCGGAGTCCGCATCCAGTGCCGGGAGCCCACGGTCAGCCGCCCCGCCTCGATGTAGGCCGGGACCAGTACGACTCCGTCGACTCCCGTCAACTCCTCGGCGAGGACGTCGGTTTCGAGCGGGAAGTGCCCCCGCAGCGTCGAGTCCCCCCGGCTGGCCAGCACGTACGCGACCCCCTCGGCGGCCGACGCCTCGCGCAGCGCCCGCACCACCTCACGGTTGCGTTCGGCGGCCGACTCCCCGGACAGGCTGCGGGTGTTGGTGAGGACGAAGAACGCGGCCGTGTCCTGGCGCAGCGCCCAGCGCAGGTCGTCGACCGACCAGGACGTGAGGACCGGGAGACCGGCGACGGTCTGGGTGCCGGTCGGGTCGTCGTCGAGGACGACCAGCCGGGGCGCCCCGGCGAGACGGGCCGCGACCTCGGCGGCGGACACCTCGCGGACCGGCGGGACACCGGCCAGGACGGTGGACTCAGGGGTGTGCGTGGGCATGGGACATCAGCCTCGTTTCATGGATACGACCCCGGATTCATGGACACGACCCCGCGAGAGCCGGCAGGACCGGTGCTCACCCCTGCTTGATCACATGCGTCCGCAGATCGTCCGCCGTCTGGTTCATGTGCCCGTCCATCGCCGTCCGGGCCTCCTCCGCGCTCCCCGACTCCAGCGCGGCCAGCACCTTCTCGTGATGCGCGATGGCATGCGCCCGGATCTCCGGCACGGCCGACGTCTCCCGCCGCCCCTCCACCAGCAGCGCCCCGAACGGCTCGAACAGCAGCGGCACGAACAGGTTCCCCGACGCCCGCATCACGATGTCGTGGAAGTCGATGTCGGCCTGCACGAATTGCTCGGTGTCGGCGTGCTCGGCGGCCTCCCGCATGAGCTCCAACTGCCGCCGCAGCCCGGCGAGATCCTCCTCCGTACGCCGCGTCGCGGCCAGCTCGCAGGCCCCGTTCTCGATCAGCCGCCGGGCCTCGATCAGCCGCTCCGACAGCGCCCCGCTCGCCGACCGGGAGGCGGCCCGCACCACGGGTTCGAGCGCCGTCCACCGGTCCGGCGGATTGACGTACGTGCCGCGCCCGCGCACCACCCGGACGACGTTCTGCGCGCGCAGCGCCTTCACGGCCTCGCGCACGGTCAGCCGGCTCACCCCGCCGAGCTCGGACAGCTCGCCCTCGGGCGGCAGGGCGCTGTCCGGCGGGTACTGCCCGTCGATGATCGCGGTCAGCAACCGCTCCGCGAGGTCGTCTGCGAGGGACATGGGCGCGTCTTTTCGCTCGGCTCCTACATCAGATGTCAGACGTCTGATGTCTCGGTGCCGGAAACAATGACAGCAGCGACGGGGGCCGTCAATACCGACGACACCAACGGCCCCCGGCGCCGCCTCAGTCGGCGGGCTTCCACCCCAACTCCGGTGCCACCAGGTGCCGTACGTCGTGCAGGATCTGCTCGTACTCCTCCCGCCGGAACTCGTACGGCAGTTCCAGGCGCAGCTCCGACGCCGAGGCCACCACCGGGTCGGCGGCGAGCCGCTCCAGGATCTCCTCCGCCGTCCCGACGACGTCCGGCGCGAACAGGGTCCGCCGCGGACCCTGCGGGGCGAGGGTGCGGGCGTGCCGGCTCTCCGCGTACTTCAGATACCGCGCGCGACCGGCGGCGTCCGCGCTGTCCAGGGGGACGACGACCCGCCCCACGGCCACCCTGGCGCCGGGCTCCGCACGGCGGTACGCGGCGATCAGGTTCGCCTGCGCGGTCACGAAGTCGTCGGTGTCCTCGCCGGTGACGATGTTGCCGGTCAGCAGGTTCAGCCCCTGCTCCCCGGCCCAGCGCGCCGAGCGCAGCGAACCGCCCCCGTACCAGAGCCGGTTCACCAGCCCCGGGCTGTACGGCTGGAGCCGGGGCCGCTGGACGTTGCCGGGGGAGTGGATCACCGTGTCCGCGTCGCCCAGGAACTCGCCGCGCAGGTTCTCGACGACGCGCGCGACACGGCCGTACGACAGGTCGAAGGAGCGCCAGTCGCCGTCGTACACCAGGTCGCCGAGGAGTTCGGCGTGCGGCATGCCCGTGCTGAAGCCGATCTGGAGGCGGCCCTGCGAGAGGACGTCCGCGAGGGAGAGGTCCTCGGCCAGGCGGAACGGGCTCTCGTAGCCGATCGGGATGACGGCCGTGCCGAGTTCGACGCGTTCGGTGCGCTGGCTCGCGGCGGCCAGGAACACCGCCGCCGAACCCACGCCGTGCTCCAGGTGCCGCTGGCGTATCCAGGCGCCGTCGTAGCCCAATGACTCGCCGTACGTGAAGAGTTGGAGCGTCTCCTCCAGGCCCGTGTACGGGTCGTCGTCGGCGAAGTTGCCCGGGGTGAGGAAGGACAGCGAGGTGATCATGCGACGTCCGTTCGTACGTGATGGCCGGGGATCGCCGCGAGCAGCTCACGGGTGTACGCGTGGGCGGGTCGCGCGAACAGGTCGTCCGCCGTGCCCGTCTCGACGACCCGGCCCGACCTCATGACGGCGACCTCGTGCGCGATCTGCCGGACCACGGCCAGGTCGTGCGAGATGAACAGGTACGCCACCCCCGTGTCGGCCTGCAACTCGGCCAGCAGCTCCAGGACTTGGGCCTGCACGGACACGTCCAGCGCGGACACCGGCTCGTCGCACACCACCAGGTCCGGCGAGAGCGCCAAGGCCCGCGCGATCGCGACGCGTTGACGCTGCCCGCCCGACAACTCCGCCGGACGGCGCTCCAGATACGACGCCGGCAGCGCGACCCGCTCCAGCAGCTCCCGGGCCCGCGCCGACCGGGACGCGCGGTCGCCGACCCGGAAGGCCCGCAGCGGTTCCGTGACCGTCTCGCCGATCGTGAACCGGGGGTCCAGGGAGGCGTACGGGTTCTGGTACACGAGCTGCGCCCGGCGCCGCAGTTCGCGTGCCTTCGCGCCGCGTACGGCCGTGACGTCGGCGCCGTCGAAGAGGATCTGTCCGGCCGACGCGTCGGTGAGGCGCAGGGCCAGGCGGGCGGTCGTCGACTTGCCCGAGCCGGACTCGCCGACCAGGGCGAGGGTGCGGCCCCGGTGCAGGGTGAGACTGACGTCGTCCACCGCGCGCAGGGGCGTGCCGCCCGGGAGCCTGAACTCCTTGACGGTGTTGCGGAGTTCGAGGAGCGGGGTGGGTGAGGTGAGCGGTGCCGCGGGGCGCGGGCGGGCCTCGGCGAGGCTCGGGGCGCTCGCCAGCAGGCGCCGGGTGTAGGCGTGCTGAGGGTCCGTCAGGACCTCACGGGTGGGGCCCGATTCGACGACCCTGCCCTCGGACATGACGACCAGCCGCCGGGCCCGGTCGGCGGCCACGCCCAGGTCGTGGGTGACCAGGAGGATCGCCGTGCCCGTCGTCTCCGTGAGGTGCTGGAGGTGGTCGAGGATGACGCGCTGCACCGTCACGTCCAGCGCGCTCGTCGGCTCGTCCGCGACGATCAGCTCCGGGCGGGCGGCGATCGCGATGGCGATCAGGGCGCGCTGGCGCATGCCGCCGGAGAGCTCGTGCGGGTACTGCCGGGCCCGGACCGCCGGGTCGGGCAGACCCGCCTGCGCGAGGACGTCGACCGCCTCGCGCGCCGCCGAACGCCGGGTCGCCAGGCCGTGGATGCGCAGCACCTCCGCGACCTGCTCGCCGATCCGCTTGACCGGGTTCAGCGAGACCGTCGGGTCCTGCGGGACCAGGCCGATCCTGGCACCCCGGATCGTGCGCAGCTCCGGTTCGGAGAGCGCCGTCAGATCGTGCCGGCCGAAGCGGACCGTCCCGGCGTCGATCCGGCCGTTCGCCGCGAGGAGGCGGGTGATCGCGTGCGCGGTGGTGCTCTTGCCGGACCCCGACTCGCCCACCACGGCGGTGATCTCACCGGCCCGGACGTCGAGGTCGACGCCGCGCACGGCGGGGACGCGGTCGCCGGTGCGGGTGCCGTACGAGACGGCAAGGCCGCGGATCTCCAGCAGTGCCTCGGTGGTACTCATGCCTGCCCCCACTCGTCGTCCAGCGCCCGCGCGATCCGGTTCGTCGACAGCACCGCCGCCGCGATCACCACCCCCGGCAGCACCGTCAACCACCATGCGTTCGCGAGGTAGTTGCGTCCGTCGGAGATCAGCGTTCCCCACTCGGGCGCGGGCGGCGGAGCCCCGTACCCGAGGAAGCTCAGCGCGGACACGGCGAGGATCGCGCTGCCCAGTTCGATGGTCGCGAGGACGATCACCGGCCCGGCGGAGTTGGGCACGACATGCCGCCACAGGACGGAGTACCAGCGGGCCCCCGACGCGTGCGCCGCCTCGACGTACACCGCCTGCCGCACCCGCAGCACCTCCGCCCGGGTGACCCGCGCGAAGGGGGCGACGCTCGCGATGCCGACGGCGACCGCGACCTTGACCGTGCCGTAGCCGAGCGCGGTGACCAGGGCCAGCGACAGGAACAGCGCGGGGATCGACAGGAGGACGTCGACGACGCGCATCAGCACGTCGTCCACCCACCGCCCGACGAACCCGGCGAGCAGCCCCAGCACCCCGCCGATCACGAACGCGACCCCGACGGCGACCAGCGTCCCCTTCAGCGACAACTGGGCGCCGTGCACGACCCGCGAGAACACGTCCCGCCCCAACTCGTCCGTACCGAACCAGTGTTGACCGCTCGGCTCGCGGAAGTTCTCCGAAGGCACCCCCTTCAGCGGGTCCTTGGACGTGAACAGGTCCGGCCAGAACGCGGCCAGCACCACCAGCACCACGACCACCGCGGACACGACGAGACCGGGCCGCCGCACCAGGAACCCCACCACACGCCGGCGTTCACGCGCCGGCGCCGGCGGCGCCTCGTCGACCCTCTCCAGCACGGCCTGACTCACGCGGCCACCACCTTCCGGCTCCGAGCGACCACGATCCGCGGATCGAGCAGCGGATAGACGAGGTCGACGACCAGGTTCGCCAGCACGAACACCAGCGCCCCGAACACCACCACCCCCTGCACCAGCGGAATGTCCTGCGTCGAGACGGCGGCGGCCGTCACCCGGCCGAGCCCGTCGCGCGAGAACACCGTCTCGACGACGACGGACCCGGCGACGAGCTGCCCGACCAGCAGCCCCACGACCGTCAGCGCGGGCAGCGACGCGTTGCGCAGCGCGTGCCGCAGATGGACGCGCCACCGCCCGGCCCCCTTCGCGCGGGCCGTCTCCACGTACGCCTGGTCCAGCGCCGTGAGCAGGCTCTTCGCCAGCACCTGCGCGACCAGCGCGCCCGTCGGGACGGCGAGCGTCACGGCGGGCAGCACCAGCCCGTCGAAGCCGTCGTTGCCGAACGCCGGGAACCAGCGCAGCCGGAACGAGAACAGCTCGACGAGGACCAGCCCGACCCAGAACGTCGGCACCGACACCCCGAGCGGCGGCAGCGACAGCAGCGTCTGCCGCAGCCAGCGGGCCCGCGTGTACGTCGCCAGGAACGCCAGCCCGCCCCCGCCGGCCACCGCCAGCAGCAGCGCCAGCGAGGTGAGCTGGAGGGTCTGCGGGAGGGCGTCGGCGATGGTGGCGGAGACCGGGCGGCCGGTGGAGATCGCGTCGCCGAAGTCGCCGCGCACCGCCCGCCCCAGGTAGTCCGCGTACTGCGCCGGGAGCGGCTTGTCGAAGCCGTACTCGTGGCGCAGCGCGGCGAGTTGGGCCGGGTCGATCTGCGCGCTGTCCGTCCCGGCCCCGGCCATCGCCGAGACCGGGTCGCCCGGCAGGTAGTACAGGACGAGGAACGACACGGTGAACGCCGCCCACAGCACGCCGGCCGCCTGGGCGAGCCGGGTGAGCACGTACCGGGTCATGTCAGCCGATCCAGGTGTCGTGGAGCTGGATGCGGCTGGAGGCGTCGAAGGCGAGGGCGTGGACCTTCTTCGCGACGCCGAGCTGGGTCTGGAGCTCGACGACCGGCACGGTGTAGGCGTTGTCGACGATCAGCTTCTGGGCCTGGCCGACGAGTTCCTTGCGCTTCGCGGCGTCGGTGGCCGCCGCCTGCTCGGTGAGGAGGGTGTCCAGCGGGGTGACCGGCAGCCGGTAGATGTTGGCGAGCTTCGTGGAGAACGAGGAGCGCAGGATGTCCGGGTCGGCGCGGGTGATGTTGCCCCACAGGCCGTCGAAGTCACCGGCCTGCTGGACCTGGGCGAGCTGCGCGATCTGGAGCTGCTGGAGGACGATGCCGACACCGACGTCCTTGAGCTGCTGCTGGATCAGCTCCAGGGCGGGCTGGTTGGTCGCCGAGTTCGCGAACCACTTCACCGTCAGGCTCAGCTTCGCGCCGTCCTTCGTGCGGATGCCGTCCCCGCCCGCCTTCCAGCCGGCCGCGTCCAGCAGGGACTTGGCCTTCGCCGCGTCGAACGTGAGCCCCGCGCCCTGGTCGGCGTAGTCGGGCGTCGTGTGCGCGAGGACACTGGTCGCGGGCTGGGTGCCGGTCGGGAAGATCGTCGTCGCGATCTGCTGCCGGTCGATCGCGTACCGGATCGCCTGCCGGACCCGTACGTCCTTCAGGACCGGCCGCGAGTTGTTCAGCGACAGCCCGAACACCACGCCCGGGTTGGCCCGCCGCTGGAGGTTCACGCCTTGCAGCGCCGCCTCGTTGGCCTTGCCGACGCTGCTGATCGCGTCGACCTGACCGGACTGGAGGCTCCCCGCGCGCACGCCCGCCTCGGGGACGACCTTGAAGACCAGCTTGTCGAGGTACGCCTCGCCCTGCTTGCTCCACAGCGACGAACCCCACGCGTACTTGGCCCGCTTGGCCAGCGTGACCGACTGGTTCTGCACGTACTGCGTGAGCGTGAACGGCCCCGAGCCGACGACGCCCTTGCTGCACTTCTCCTGAGGGCTGAGCTTCACGCTCGCCGAGGACTCGATGCCCAGGGAGTGTGTCGAAGTCGCTTGCAGGAACTGGGCGTTGGGCGCCTTGAACGTCACCTTGACGGTCAGTGGGTCGACGACCGTCGTGCTCTCGACGCCGCTCAGATAGCCCTGCGCGAGGGTGCCGAGGGCGCCGAGCTTCGGGACCGCGTCGAAGTTGTCCTTCACGACCTGCGCGGTCAGCGCGGAGCCGTCGCTGAAGGTGACCCCGGGGCGGAGCTGGAACGTGAACTGCCGGGCGTCCGCGCTGACCTGCCAGCTCTTCGCGAGCCACGGCACGATCTCGCCGGTCTTCGGGTCCTGGTCGGTCAGCGAGTCGACGAGCTGGCGTACCGAGTAGATCGTGTCGTTGCTGCCGACCTGCTGCGGGTCGACGCAGCCGGAGTCCGAGCCGACGGCGAAGGTGAGCGTGCCGCCCGAGCGGGGCGTGCTCGCGCCGCCGGCGGTGGTGTCGTCGCCGCCCGAGGAGCAGGCGGCGAGCAGCAGCGAGGAGGTGACGAGCGCGGTGGTCGCCGCGAATCTGGTGGAGCGCAGGGGAAGTTGAGCCGTCACGGGACGGGGTCTCCTGTTCGTGTCACCGCGCGCCGCAGGGCGGACGGGCGCGCGGAGTGATCACCTCCGGGGTGCGTGGGGGTACGGAGGCGTGAAGGAAGAAGGGGGGGAGGGTCAGGCGGTGGCGGAAGACGCGGTCAGCCGCGACACAGAGCGCTGGTACAGCGCTGGAGGTCGATGTGCCACCGCCGCGAGAGACCGGAGAAGGGGGCCGACGCGGCGAGAACGGCGAGGGGGGAACGGAGTTCACTGCGGTGCGGCATACCGGTCCCTCCCGGATCAGGACCCTGTCCGACAGGGTCACGCGCTTGCGGGGTCCTCGACGACCCCGCCGGGCTTTCACCTGGAGCACCCCACCGCGCGGGAGGGTTGCCGGTCAGCGAGCCAGGGCTTGACGCTGACACTCAATGCCGATCACGAGCGTACGGAGTGGGGTCGGCGTCCGTCAACGGAGTGTCGGCGTCCGTCTCGCCCGCTGGACGCCTCAGTTCCGGAAACTGAACCGGAACAACAGGGAGCGGGCGTCCTCCTCGGTCAGGCCGAGCCCCTTCGCGACGGCCTCCCAGGAGAGTTCGTCGGCCCGCACGTTGTACGCCGCCTCCCGTCCCGCCTCGGCGGCGATCCGCTCCAGGGCGGTCACGGCGCGCAGCGCGGCCAGCGGCGCCTGGTCGGCCAAGTCGCCGATGCGCCGGTCGAGTTCGTCGATCGCGGCCTCGACGTCGGCGGGCAGGGGGACCGAGCGGGACTCGACCTCCTCGATGTGCCGGGTCCACTCACGGCGCAGGGCGGAGGTGTCGTAGTCGTAGGGGTGGTGGCGGGGGACCCGGGTCCAGTCCAGGGGGTGGTGGGTGGTGCCGCGCCAGCCGCAGGAGCAGGCGGCGCGCAGATGGCTCGCCTCGGGGGCGCCGAGCGTCCCGTCGTACACCCACCACTCGGTGGACTTGGGGATGTCGGCGCCGCTGCCGACGTCGAAGTAGACCGGGTCCGGCTCGGTGCCGTCCGGCAGGAGGGCGCGCGGCCGGCCCCCGTGCGATGTGCCGAAATCGTCCGTCCGCCACTCCACGACCCCTCCCGAGTCCGTGCCGTCACTGGCACATACCCGCACGGGCGGCGGTCATGACTGTCAGGGGCGGCGCTGTGCGCGGCGGACCGTGAGGACGGCGACGTCGTCGTGCCGGCCGCCGTGTCCGGCGTAGGCGCGGGCGTCGTCGTAGAGGGCCTGGGGGAGGGCGGTGGGGGAGCGGTCGGCGAGGGTGGTCAGGCGCTCGTCGGCCGGGTAGAAGGTGCCGTCGGCGGCGCGGGTCTCGGTGAGGCCGTCGGTGCTCAGGACGAGGGTCGAGTGCGGCGGGAAGCCGAACCAGCCGACGGTGGTCGGCTCGGCGGCGAGCGCGGACAGGCCCAGCGGGACCCCGGAGTCCAGCTGCGGGGAGGTGACCTTGCCGTCGTGCAGCAGATACGGCAGGACGTGCCCGCAGTTGACGGCCTGCACCTCGTCCTCCCGGTCGATGCCGAGGATCAGCGCCGTCACGAACCGCTCGTCCTCACCGGTGTCGGTGGCGTAGGAGTTGTGGCGGACGACGGCGGCGTCCAGCGCGTCGACCAGGGCCGTCAGGGTCGGCTCGCGGTGGGCGGCCTCGCGGAACGCCCCTATCACCGCGAACGCGGCGCCGACCGCGGCGAGGCCCTTGCCCTGGACGTCGCCGATGAGGACGCGGGTGCCCCAGGGGGAGTCGACGACGTCGTAGATGTCACCGCCGACGAGCCGGTCCTCGTGGAGGGGTTCGTACACGCCGTTGACCAGGACGTCGTCCGTGACCAGGGGGAGGGGGTGCAGGATGTGCCGCTGCATCGCGGCGGCCGTCGAGCGCAGCCGGAGCATCTCGTGCTCACGCCGGATGCGGTAGCCGCAGGCGTACGTGGACGCGACGCCCAGCGCAATGGTGATGACCACCATGAGCGTGCGGTCCAGCCAGTGCCCGGCGGGTCCCCGGGCCAGCACCGTCGTACTCACGACCAGCGCCGTCCACGCGGCGACGAACGCGGTCTGGCGTACGGTGCACAGCGCGGCGGCGGCGCCCGGCAGGAACACCAGCAGGCCCAGGAGCAGCACCGCCGAACCGGACAGCTCCCCCAGCGCCTCCACCGACACCGTCACCCCGAGAACGGTCAGCGCGAGCTGGGCGTTCCCCGGCGGCTCGATGGCCTCGAAGGCTTCAACAGGTCTCGTACGGCGGCTACCGGACATCCGAACTCCCGGGCAGGTGATGATCTGGTCATACCGTATGCAGTCCCACCGCGTTACGAAGAATCGCCCCGCCGCCCGGGGAAAGACGATCGCCGCCGCCCCCGACAGGGATCGGGGACGGCGGCGACCGGACGTCGGCCCCGGGACCGTACCGGGGCCGACGGATCAGGGGTGGGTGGTGAGGTAGCCGCCCATGGAGGTGAAGTAGTCGGTGGCCGCCAGCTCCCGGCCGTCCTCGGTGCGGACGCGGGTGATCGCCAGGCCGTGGTTGCCGCCCGTGCGCGCGTCGGCGCCGGCGACGATGACCACGCCGTCGCCCTCGCGGTAGAAGATCCGGCCGGGGGTGCCGCCGTAGCGGGCCTCGGAGACGAAGGAGGCGAGGATCTCCAGGCGCTTGCCCCGGTGGTACGTGAAGGCGCTGGGGTAGGGCGCGGACTGGGCGCGGACCAGGCGCTCCAGGGACTCCGCGGGCCAGTTCCAGTCGATGCGGACGTCGGTCTCCGCGCGCTTGTGGAAGAAGGTCGCCTGGGAGCGGTCCTGCTTCGTGAACTCCGTCCTGCCGGAGGCGATCTCGGCGAGGGCGGCGACCGTGACGGGCGCGATGAGGTCGCACGTCTTGTGGAAGAGGTCGGTGGTGGTGTCGGTGGGGCCGACGGCCACGGACTCCTGGCGGACGATGTCGCCCGCGTCCAGCTCGTCGTTCATCATGTGCGCGGTCACCCCGACCTCGCTCTCGCCGTTGATGAGCGCCCAGATCAGCGGGGAGAACCCGGCGTACTTCGGCAGCAGCGAGTCGTGGATGTTGAGTGTGCCGTGCCGGGGCAGCGCGAAGATGCGCGGCGGAATCCAGGTACGCCAGTTGTTGGCGACGATGATGTCCGGGTCGGCGTCCTTGAGGGCCTGGAACAGCTCCTCGTCGTCCGGCCGGTTGCGGATCAGCACCGGCACGCCGTGCTCCTCGGCGAGATCGGCGACCGAGTCGCTCCAGATCTTCTCGTAGGCGTGCTCGCTCTTGGGGTGCGTGACGACCAGCACCACGTCGTGCTCGGAGTCCAGAAGTGCTCGGAGGGTGCGGTGCCCCCAGGTCTGGTAACCGAACATGACGACCCGCATGGGGTTCCTCCTCAGGGCAGGGCTGACCGGATCAGTGAAGCGCCGGAGCAAGTAAAGCAAGGCTTACCTTAGCTTTCAACGGGCGGGCCCGGATCGTCCGTTGATGTCGGCTGGTTCACACCCCGCCTATCGACAGCTCCGAGGGATTAGCTTAGGCTCACCTAAGTTGCCGGTGTGCCGCTTCTCGGCATGCCCGTCTTCCGCTTCCCCCACGCCGACACATGGCGACTGCCCCGCACGATGGGAGAGACATGTCACAGGTGCTTCCTGCTGACGCACCACTGGTCCACGACCTCATTGGGATCGGCTTCGGCCCCTCCAATGTGGCCATGGCGATCGCACTCGACGAGCACAACGCCCGCGTCGGCCGGGAGCAGGCGGTGACCGCCCACTTCTTCGAGCAGCAGCCGCGCTTCGGCTGGCACCGCGGCATGCTCATCGACGACGCGACCATGCAGGTGTCCTTCCTCAAGGACCTGGTGACGCTCCGGAACCCCTCCAGTGAGTACAGCTTCCTGTGCTACCTCCAGAGCAAGGGCCGGCTCATCGACTTCATCAACCACAAGAGCCTCTTCCCGCTGCGCGTCGAGTTCCACGACTACTTCGAGTGGGCCGCGGCGAAGGTCGACGACCAGGTCAGCTACGGCCATGAGGTCGTCGGCGTCGAACCGGTGCTGCGCGACGGCGAGGTCGAGTACGTCGACGTCACCGTCCGCTCCGCCGAGGGCCTCGCCGTCCACCGCGCCCGCAACCTGGTCATCGGCACCGGACTGCGCCCGCTCCTGCCGGAGGGGGTGACCAGCGGCGAGCGCCTCTGGCACAACTCCGAACTCCTCGCCAAGGTCGAGGGGCTGGACGGCACGAAACCCGAGCGGTTCGTCGTCGTCGGCGCCGGCCAGTCCGCCGCCGAGAACGTCGCCTACCTGCACCGCCGCTTCCCCGAGGCCGAGGTCTGCGCGGTGTTCTCCCGCTACGGCTACAGCCCCGCCGATGACAGCGGCTTCGCCAACCGCATCTTCGACCCGCAGGCGGTCGACGAGTACTTCGCGGCCCCCGAGGACACCAAGCGGCGGCTGATGGACTACCACGGCAACACCAACTACTCCGTGGTGGACATCGACCTCATCGACGACCTGTACCGCCAGTCGTACCAGGAGAAGGTCCTCGGCACCGAGCGCCTCAAATTCCTCAACGTCGCCCGCCTCACGGGCGTCCAGGAGAGCGACGACAAGGTCACCGCGACCGTGACGTCGCTGGTCACAGGCGAGGAAACGTATCTGGACGCGGACGTCGTGGTGTTCGCCACCGGCTACCGCCAGGCCGACCCGCTCGGCCTCCTCGGCGACGTCGCCGAGCGCTGCCTGCGCGACGACGAGGGCCGGGTCCGCGTCGAGCGCGACTACCGCATCGCCACCGCCCCCGGCACGCACTGCGGCATCTACCTCCAGGGCGGCACCGAGCACACCCACGGCATCACCTCCTCGCTGCTGTCCAACACGGCGATCAGGGTCGGCGAGATCCTCGACTCGCTTCTCGACCGGGGCCTGAAGTCCGCCTCGGACGAGGTCCGTTCGGGCGCCGACGGCACCACCCGCTGACACCGGGGCCCCGCGTCGCGCGCACGCGGGGCCCGCCGTCACCCACAGAGCGAAGAGATAACGTACGACGTCATGGGCACGACTACTGTTGCGCGCCCCGCCACCGGGGGACTGCACCGCACCCGCCGGCGCCGGGTCGCAGGTCTGGGCACCCTCGTGGTGGTCCTCGTGATCGCCTCGGCGGTCTCCCTCGCCGTGGGGGCACGGGCGCTGAGCCTCGGTGAGGTGTGGCACGGCCTGTTCGCCGGGCCGCAGGACGACCAGCGGCTCACCGAGATCCGGCTCATCGTCCAGACGGTCCGCGTGCCCCGGACGGTCCTCGCTGTCGTCGCCGGCCTCGCGCTCGGCGTCGGCGGCGCTCTCATCCAGGGCTACACCCGCAACCCCATCGCCGACACCGGGCTGCTCGGCGTGAACGCGGGCGCGTCCTTCGCCGTCGTCACCGCGATCTCGCTGTTCGGGTTCGCGAGCCCCTACCAGTACGTGTGGTTCGGGTTCCTCGGCGCCGGGCTCGCCGGAGTCGTGGTGTTCGGGCTCGCCAGCATCGGCCGGGGCGCCGGGAACCCGCTGACCCTCGCCCTCGCCGGGCAGGGCATCACCGTGTTCCTCGCGGCGATGACCACCGCGATCGCCCTCGGCGACAAACAGGCCCTGAACGCCCTGCGGTTCTGGAACGCCGGATCGGTCGCCGGGACCGGCTTCGACGTCATCTGGCCCATCACCGGCTTCATCGCGGCCGGCCTGCTCCTGGCCCTCGTCACCCTGCCCGCGATGAACCTGCTCAACCTGGGCGACGACGTGGCGCGCGGACTCGGCGTCGACGTCACCCGCAGCCGGATCATCGGCATCGCGGCCATCACCCTCCTCGCGGGCGCCGCGACCGCCGCCTGCGGACCCATCGCGTTCCTCGGACTGATGGTCGCCCACATCGCCCGCCACCTCACCGGACCCGACTACCGCTGGCTCGTCCCCTACGCCGGACTGCTCGGCGCCGTCGTCCTGCTGGTCTGCGACATCGTGGGCCGGCTCGTCGTCAGGCCCGGCGAACTGGACGCGGGCGTCGTCGTCTCGCTCCTCGGGGCGCCGTTCTTCGCGGTCCTCGTCTACCGCGGAAAGTTCAAGAGCGCATGAACGGGACAGAGTTGAAGCCCTCGATGACGCCGGGCCTCAGGCTCGGCCGGGTCTCGTTCGTCTGGCGGCCCTGGATCGCCCTGGTCACCCTGGTCCTCGCGGCGGCGGCCTTCCTGCTGTTCTGCCTCTCCATCGGCACCGGCGACTTCCCGATCGGCCTCGACCGGGTGGTCTCCACGCTCTTCGGCGGCGGCGAACAGGTCGACAGGTTCGTCATCATGGACCTGCGGATGCCGCGCGCCCTGGCCGGCCTCGTCGTCGGGATCGCGCTCGGCGTCTCCGGCGCGATCACCCAGTCCATCGCCCGCAACCCGCTGGCCAGCCCGGACATCCTCGGCATCACCTCCGGTGCGAGCACCGTCGCCGTGTTCCTCGTCACGGTCTCCGGCGGGGCGGCCACCGCGATCACCGACACCCTCGGACTGTCGTCCGCGGCGCTGCTCGGCGGGCTCGGCACCGGCCTGCTCGTCTACTTCCTCGCCTGGCGGCGGGGCATCGACGGCTTCCGGCTCATCCTGATCGGCATCTCGGTCAGCGCCGTCATGCAGGCCCTGACGACCTGGCTGCTGGTCCGCGCCGACATCCGCGACGTCGCCCGCGCGCAGGCGTGGCTGGTCGGCTCGCTCGACAACCGGTCGTGGAACGAGGTGTGGATCGCCCTGTGGTGCACGATCCCCCTGCTGATCGCGGTGAGTTGCGTCGCCTTCCAGTTCAAACCCCTCCACTTCGGCGACGACGTCGCGGCCGGCCTCGGCGTACGGCACTCCGCGGTACGGGCCGTGCTGCTGCTGTGCGCGGTCCTGCTGGCCGGGGTCGCGGTGAGCGCGGCGGGCCCGGTGCCGTTCGTCGCGCTGGTCGCCCCGCAGGTGGCGATGCGTCTGGGGCGCTGCCCCACGCCCCCGTTGGCCGCCTCCGGGCTCTTCGGGGCGGTCCTGCTGCTCGGCTCCGACCTCGTCGCGCGCTCCCTGCTGCCGGTGACCCTGCCGGTCGGCGTGGTGACGGCGGCGATCGGCGGGCCGTTCCTTGTCTATCTGTTGGTGCGGGCGAACCTGAAGTAGCTGGTACAAAGGTTAGGCACACCTAAATACGAGGGGGCCCTGTGGTCGCTCAGCACATCACCGAGATCGAGTCCCCGGCCACCGCGACCGCGCGGCTGGCCGCGAAGGGCGTCACCGTCGGATACGGCAGCCGTACCGTCATCGACGACCTTCACGTGGAGGTGCCGCAGGGTGTCGTCACCACGATCATCGGGCCCAACGGCTGCGGGAAGTCAACCCTGCTGAGGACCCTGTCGAGGCTGCTGAAACCGACCAAGGGCGCCGTCGTCCTCGACGGCGACGACATCGCCCGGCTGCGGACCCGGGACGTCGCGAAGAAGCTCGGGCTGCTCCCGCAGGCGCCGGTCGCGCCCGAGGGGCTCACCGTCTCCGACCTGGTCGCACGCGGCAGGCACCCGCACCAGAGCTGGCTGCGGCAGTGGTCGTCGGACGACGCGGAGGTCGTCGAGAAGGCCCTCGCGATGACCGGCGTCCTGGACCTCGCGGAGCGGCCCGTGGACTCCCTGTCGGGCGGTCAGCGCCAGCGCGTGTGGATCTCCATGACGCTCGCTCAGGGCACCGACCTGCTGCTCCTCGACGAACCGACCACCTATCTCGACCTCGCGCACGCCGTGGACGTCCTCGACCTCGTGGACGACCTGCACGAGTCCGGGCGCACCGTCGTCATGGTGCTGCACGACCTCAACCTCGCCATCCGCTACAGCGACAACCTCGTCGTCATGAAGGACGGCGCGATCCTCGCCCAGGGGCATCCCCGGGACGTCGTCACCGCCGAACTCCTCGACGAGGCTTTCGGGTTGAGGGCGCTGGTCGTCGACGATCCGGTGGGGGACCGGCCGATGATCGTGCCGATCGGGCGCACCCACGCCCCGGCGCACGTCCAAGTCGGTGAGTGATCAGGGCGATTGTGATGGTTAGGCTAGGCTAACCTCAGTTTGTTGGGTAAGGTTTGCCTGCCCTTTGAACGAGGCGCCGGACAAGCAGGACAATGAGAAGGCAAGGGATTGCGGGATGCTCCTCCACAGAACGACGCTCATGAAGCCCTGGCAGCGGCTGGCGGCCACCCTGGCCGCCACGACGCTCGGCGTCGGTCTCCTCGCGAGCTGCGGCTCCAGCGACTCAGACAACAAGGACAACGCCGCGGCCTCCACGTCGCCCAGCTCCTCCGCCTCCGGCGCCTTCCCCGTCACCGTCGACCACTTCTTCGGCTCGACGACGGTCAAGAAGGCCCCCGAGCGCGTCGTCACCGTCGGCTACACCGACGACCAGACCGTCCTGGAACTCGGCACCAAGCCCGTCGGCATGGTCGACCAGTACCCGAACCCGGCCGGCCAGTCCCCGGACATCAACACGCAGTGGCCCTGGGTCAAGGACAAGTGGGGCGACACCAAGCCCGAGGTCATCATGAACAACGGTGACTCCGGCCCCAACTACGAGAAGATCGCGGCCCTGCGCCCCGACCTGATCATCGCGGTGTACTCCGAGATCGACAAGGCCGCCTACGACAAGCTGTCGCAGATAGCGCCCACCGTCGGCCGCACCAAGGCCGAGAAGGAGCCCTTCAGCGCCCGCTGGCAGGACAACGCCCTCCAGATCTCCAAGGCCCTCGGCAAGGAGGCGGAAGGCGCCAAGCTGATCCAGGGCGTCCAGGACCAGCTCGCCGCCGCGAAGACCGCGCACCCCGAGTTCGCGAACCAGACCGCCGTCGCGCTCTCCTGGTACAAGGACGCCATCAACCCCTTCACCTCCACCGACGTCCGCGGCCAGCTCCTGACCGGCATGGGCTTCAAGTACCAGACCGAGATCGACAAGATCGCCGGCGGCAGCTTCTCCACCGCGCTCTCCCCCGAGCGCGTCGACCTCGTCGACGTCGACCGCGTCATCGTCATCAACGACAAGGCCGACACCGACGCGCTGAAGAAGTTCAAGCTCTTCACGAACCTCGACGCCGTCAAGAACAACAAGGTCACCTACCTCCTCGACAGCGAGGGCCCGGCCGTCGGCGCCGCCACCTCCCAGGCCACGCTCGCCTCGATGCCGTACGCGATCGACGAACTCGTCAAGGCGGTCAGCCAGTAATGCCCGACGCCGGCGTGAGCACCGCCACGCGCCCCGCACCGGCGGTGCTGCGCACGGCGACCGGCCGTGAGGCCACCCGCTGGGTCACCGCGCACTGCTGCGAAGTACCCGGCCTGACCACGGCCACCGTGCTCACCACGGTGGCCGGGGCCGCCCTCCAGGTCCTCCCCGTCCTCCTCCTCGGCCGCGTGGTCGACGGGGTCGTCGGCGGAGACGACCGCTCGGTCCTGTTCACCATCGGCGTCACGATGGTGGCCGCCGCCCTTCTCGGCGCGGTGGCCACCGCCGCCTCCACCTACCTCATCGGACGGCTCGGTGCCGACCTCCTCGCGAAGCTCCGCGAGGGCGCCGTCCGCGCCGTCCTCGGGATGCCCAGCTCGCGCGTCGAACAGGTCGGCCGCGGCGACGTCCTCTCCCGGGTCGGCGACGACGTCGCCGTCATCTCCCGGGGCATCCGCACCGCCATCCCCACCGTCTTCTCCGCCGGCGTCCTCGTCACCATCGCCACCGCCGGCATGTTCGGCCTGGACTGGCGGCTCGGCCTCGCGGGCGCCGGCGCGCTGCCCGCGTACGCGTTCGCGCTGCGCTGGTACCTGCCGCGCTCCGCACCCCTCTACCGCAAGCAGCGCGCCGCCCAGGCCGACCGCGCGCAGGCCCTCATCAGCGGCCTCGACGGCATCGACACCGTCCGCGCCTACCGCCTGGAGGACACCTTCCGCGAGAAGGTCGACGCCGAGTCCTGGCGGGTGCGTAACTACGGCATCGAGGTCTTCCGGTTCTTCGGCCGGTTCGTCGGACGCGAGAACCGGGCCGAGTTCATCGGCCTGACCCTCATCCTCCTCGTGGGCTACGCCCTCCTGGAGAACGACGCCGCCACCCTCGGCCAGGTCTCCGCCGCACCCCTGCTCTTCCACCGCCTGTTCACGCCGCTCGGCGCGATCATGTTCACCTTCGACGAGGCCCAGAAGTCCGGGGCCAGCCTCACCCGGCTCGTCGGCGTGCTCGGCGAGGGCGGCGACGGACGGCTCGTCGGCGACGCCGCCCCCGGCGCCGCGGGCACCTACGGGGTCCGCGTCGAGGGGCTCACCTTCAGCTACCCCGGCACCGACCGGCCCGTCCTGCGGGACGTCAGCCTGTCGATCCCCGCCGGGGGTTCGCTCGCGCTCGTCGGCGCCACCGGAGCCGGCAAGACGACCCTCGCCGCGCTCGTCGCCGGGATCGGCACGCCCGACGCCGGGACCGTCCGGGTCGGCGGCACCGACCTCGCTACCCTCGACGAGGCCGGGGCACGGGCGCTCGTGAGCATCCTCACCCAGGAGAGCCACGTGTTCTCCGGCACCCTCGCCGACGACCTCCGGCTCGCCGCGCCCGCCGCGACCGACGCGGAACTGGTGGACGCGCTGCGGACGGTGGGGGCGTGGGAGTGGGCGTCCGCCCTGCCGGACGGGATCGACACGCCGGTCGGCGAAGGGGGCGAGCGGCTCGACGTGACCAAGGTCGCGCACATCGCGCTGGCGCGGCTGGTGCTGGCGCGGACGCCGGTCGTCGTGCTGGACGAGTCCACCGCCGAGGCGGGCAGTGAGGGCGCCGCCGAGCTGGAGAGGGCTGTGCTGGCGGCCTGTGCGGGGCGGACGACGCTGTTCGTTGCACACCGGCTCACGCAGGCGATGTCCGCCGACCGGATCGCCGTGCTCGACGCCGGACAGGTCGTCGAACAGGGGACCCATGACGAACTCGTCGCGCTGGGCGGGCGGTATGCGCGGCTTTGGCGAGCTTGGCGCGAAGGCAGCTAGGTGCTCCTGAGGGGGTGCCGCCTCAGGTTGTCGCGAGGGTGCTGCGCCGTCGTGGCTTGTCGCGCAGTTCCTCGCGCCCCTAAACACCGGTCCGATCCCCGACTTGATTGCCCCCCCCACCCCTGGTGCCGACGTTCATCACGTGAAAGGGACGCGGAGTCTTCGATGCTGGAATCCACTCCTCGATTTGTACGGCTTTCTCCCGAGCGCCTCGCCGAAGTGCGGCGGCGTACCGGGGGCGGCCACTCCGACCGGGCCATCCGTGAAGCGTGTGCCATCGGGCTGGAGTTCTGGGCGACCGGGGCCGGCCCCGAGGGCATCGAGCTGACCCCGGCGACCCTGTTCACGGACGTCCTCGCCTGGGCCGGGAACAGCGGCCGGGAGGTGGACGGCATCCCCGTCCCCGACGGTGTCGACCCCGGCGACGCCCAGCTCGCCCTGGACGACCTCGCCGACTTCCCGGACCGCCCGCTCGGCACGATCGCCCCCTCCAGCGCGGCGGCCCGGCTCCGGGCCCTCGCGGAGTGGAACGACAACCGGGCCGACCGGGACCGCCCGACGATCGTCGAGATGTTCCGGGAACAGGCGCGCACCCGCCCCGACGAGATCGCGATCGTCGACGAGCACCGCACCCTGACGTACCGTCAAGCCGCCGAACTGTCCTCCCAGTTGGCCCACCACCTGCTGGAGCGCGGCCTCGCCGCGGAGCAGGTCGTCGGCATCTCCCTGGGCCGTTCCGCCGAGATGGTCGTCGGCCTGCTCGCGGTCCTCCAGGCGGGCGGCGCCTTCGTCCCGCTGGACCCCCAGTGGCCGGCCGCCCGCCGCGCGGTCGTCGTCGAGGACGCCCGCGCCGTCCTCCAGCTGAACACGACCGGCGAGCACGACGAGGCCGAACCCCCGGCCGTGGCGGTCGACCTGGGCGAGTGGGCGTACGACACGTACCCGGCCGGCGGGACGGGCATCACCGCCCCCGGCGACGGGCTCGCCTACGTCATCTTCACCTCCGGCTCCACCGGCCGCCCCAAGGGCGCGATGATCCGCCACGAGGCGATCAGCGAACGCCTGCTGTGGCAGGTGAACGAGATCCTGCACTTCGGCCACGACGACGCCTCCCTCTTCAAGGCGCCCCTGTCGTTCGACATCTCCATCAACGAGATCTTCCTCCCCCTCGTCAGCGGCGGACGCCTCGTCGTCCTGCGCCCCGGCGGCGAACGCGACCCCCACCACCTCCTCGGCGTCATCGCCGAACAGCGCGTCACCTTCACCTATCTGGTGTCGTCGATGCTGGACGTCCTCCTGGAGATGGCCGGCGACTCGGGGAAGCTGGACAGCCTGCGGCACGTGTGGTGCGGCGGCGAGGTCCTCACCCCGGAGCTGTACGAACGGTTCCGCACCAAGCTCGACATCCCCATGTACCACGGCTACGGCCCCGCCGAGACGACCATCGGCGTCTCCCACGTCATCTACCGGGGCAGGGCCGGACGCCTCACCACATCCATCGGCAAGGCCAACCCGAACACGCAGCTCTACGTCCTGGACAACGAGTTGCGGCCGGTCCCGGTCGGCGTCGGCGGCGAACTCTACGTCGGCGGCTTCCTGTTGGGCCGCGGTTACGTCAACGCGCCCGGCCTGACCGCCTCCCGCTTCGTCGCCAACCCCTTCGCGGACGACGGCTCCCGCCTCTACCGCACCGGCGACCTCGCCCGCTTCGCCCCCGACGGCTCCCTCGACTTCCTCGGCCGCGTGGACAACCAGATCAAGATCCGGGGCATGCGCCTGGAGATCGAGGACGTCGAGGTCGGCCTCGCCGAACACCCCGGCGTCCGCTACACCTGCGTCGTCGCGAAGAAGAACTCCGCCGGCGGCACCTACCTCGACGGCTACGTCATCCCGTCCGCCGGACACGAGACGCTCACCGCCGACGACGTCAAGGCATGGGCGACCGAGCACATGGTCGAGTACATGGTGCCGACCCACGTCGTCGTCATGACCGAGTTCCCGCTCACCGCCAACGGCAAGCTCGACCGCAAGGCCCTGCCTGAACCCGAGGTCCGCACCGGCACGATCGTGCCCCCTGCCACCGAGAACGAGCGGATCGTCTGCGCGGCCGTCGCGAAGGTGCTGCGCCTCGACGAGGTCGGCGTCAACCAGGACATCTTCCAGCTCGGCGGCGACAGCATCCTCGCCATCTCCCTGCTCGGCGCCCTGCGCGAACAGGGCCTGCACGTCACCGCCCGGCAGATCTTCACGCACAGCGTCGTCGGCGCCCTCGCCGCCGTCGCGAGCCGCGAGGACGTCTCCGCCACCGACCACGCGGACGTCCCGACAGGCACCGTCACCGGTTCTCCCGTCCTGCGCTGGCTCGGCGAGACGACGGACGCCGTCGACGGGTTCGTGCAGTCCGTCGTCCTCAACACCCCCGCCGACCTCACCGGCGACGCCCTCGACGCGGCCCTCACCGCCCTCGCCGAACGCCACGACATCCTGCGCGCCCGCCTCGTCAGGGGCGAGCACTGGGGCTTCGACGTCCCGCAGCCGCGCCGCGCCGCGATCGACTGGGAGGAGAGCGACCGCCCCCTCGACGACTGCGTCGCCCTCGCCACCGCCGGCCTCGACCCCGACGACGGCGTGATGCTCCGCGCGGTCTGGCGCCCCGAGGCCCGCCAACTCGTCCTCGTCGCCCACCACGTGATCGTCGACGGCGTCTCCTGGCGCATCCTCCGCGAGGACCTCGCCACCGCCTGGGAGCAGTACCGCTCCGGCGCCAACGTCGAACTCCCGCCGGTCGGGACGTCGTTCAGGCGCTGGACCCAGCTCCTGGAGCGCGCCGGACTCGACGCCGACCGCGCCCACTACGAGCGGGAACTGCCGGGACCCGACCAACTCCTCGGCGGGCGCGCCCTGTCGGCCGCCGACACCGTGGCGGACGAACAGGTCCGCGTCCTCACCACCGACACCAAGACCACCGCCGCGCTCCTCGGCGAGATCCCCGCGAAGTTCCACGCGGGCGTCAACGACGTCCTCCTCACCGCCCTCGCCGTCGCGCTCTCCCGGTTCCGTGCGGAGTGCGGCCAGCAGCAGACGTTCGCGCACATCGAGCTGGAGGGCCACGGCCGCGAGGCCCGGTTCGTCGCGGACTCCGCCGGGTTCGAACCCGAACTGTCCCGTACGGTCGGCTGGTTCACGACCCTGTTCCCGGTGACCGTCGACCCCGGCACCACCGACGACCTGGCCGCCGCGCTCAAGGCCGTGAAGGAGGACCTCGCCCGCGTCCCGCGCAACGGCCTCTCCTACGGCGTGCTGCGCCACCTGCACGGCGCCGACTTCGCCGCCCCCGCACCCCAGGTCCTCTTCAACTACCTGGGACGCTTCGACGCGGGCGCCGACGGCGACTGGGAACTCGCGGGCGCCACCGGCCAGTTGGGCGAGAAGCGCGACCCCGCGATGCGCCTCCCGCGCGCCCTGGAGTTCAACGCGATCGCCGAACCGGACGCGGCCACCGGCGAGTTCCAGCTCGTGACGACCATCTCCTGGCCGTCCGGGGTCTTCACCGACGACGACATCACGGCCCTCGGCGCCCACTTCGACGCCGCGCTCGCCGGACTCGCCGCGTTGGAGACCGGCGGCCACACCCCGAGCGACTTCGACCTCGTCCCCCTCACTCAGACCGACGTCGACGCCTTCGACGGCCCCCGCCTCAAGGACATCCTCCCGCTCACGCCGTTGCAGGAGGGCCTCTACTTCCACTCCGTCTTCGACGACGACTCCTCCGGCGCGTACGTGGAGCAGCAACTCCTCACGCTGGAAGGGGAGATCTCGGAGGCGCGGCTCGCGGCTGCGGCCACCCGCCTCCTCGACCTCTACCCCAACCTCGCCGCCCGCTTCACCGCCCTGGCCGACGGCCGCGTCGTCTCCGTCCTGGAGTCCGGCGTCGAGGCACCCTTCACGGTCCTCGACCGCCCCGGCATCACCGACGCCGAACTCAACGACCTCGCGGAACGCGACCGGCGCGCCGGATTCGACCTCGCCGCAGGGCCGTTGATGCGCTACACCCTGGTCCGCGCGGGCAACGGCCGCACCGTGCTCGTCCAGACCGTCCACCACATCATCGCCGACGGCTGGTCCGTCCCGCCGATGCTGCGCGCCCTGCTCGCCGAGTACCACGCGCCCGGCAGCGTCTACCCGATCGGCGGCTTCGCCGACTACGTCCGCGCCCTCGCCGCCCGCGACGCCGCCGAGAGCGACCGGATCTGGCGCGCCGAACTCGACGGCTTCACCGGCGCCTCCCTGGTCGCCGAGGGCCACACCCCCTCCGACTCGTTCGCCGACGTCTCCGCGCCGGCCGCGATCGAGACGCCGGGCGTACCGCTGAGCGTCGCCGTGCACAGCGCCTGGGGCGTCACCCTCGGCACCCTCCTGCACAGCACGGACGTCGTCTTCGGCTCCACGGTCTCCGGCCGCGACGCGGATGTCCCCGGCATCGCCGACATGGTCGGCCTGTTCATCAACACGATCCCCGTACGCGCCCGTTGGGACGCCGCCACCACCGCAGGAGAACTGCTGGCCGGGGTCCGCGAGCACCAGAGCGCGGTCCTCGCCCACCAGCACGTCTCCCTCTCCCGGATCGGCGCGGGCGCCCTCTTCGACACGCTCGTCGTCTTCGACATAGCGACCGACGTCACCGCCCTGCGCCGCCCCGGCGACACCCTCGCCGTCACGGAGATCGTCAACGAGGGCGCCCCGCACTACCCGTTGACCCTCGTCGTGGAACGCGACCGCTTCAACCTCATCTACGACGCCGAGGTCCTCGGCGAACGCGACGCGCGCAGCGTCCTCGACACCTTCACCTCGACACTCACGGCGCTGCTCGCGGACCCGAACGCCCTTGTCGCCGGACCGCGTTCCACGGCGCCCTCGGTCGAGCGGACCTCCCTCGGCGCCCTCTTCGACACCGCCGCCGCCCGCAACCCCGGCGCCACCGCCGTCACCCAGGTCGCCCTGGACGGCACGTCCCGCTCCCTCTCCTACGCCGAACTCGCCGACACCAAGGCCGAGTTGACCCGCGCCCTGCGCGCCGCCGGGGTCGGGGCCGGCAAGCGGGTCGCCGTCGCCGTGCCCCGCTCGGTGGAACAGGTCGTCGCGCTGCTCGCGATCGTCGGCGCGGGCGGGGCGTACGTCCCGCTCGACCTCGCCTATCCGGACGAGCGGCTGGAGCACATCCTCGCGGACTCCGCGCCGCAGGTCGTGCTCGTGGACGGTGAACACCGCGACCGGTTCACGGAGTTGCTGGCCCGCATCGGCCTCGACGCCCGCGTGATCGTTCAGAGCGACGAGCTCTCCGCCGAACTTCCCCTGGACGCCGAGCCGTTCGAGATCGGCTGGCACGACCCCGCGTACGTCATCTACACCTCCGGCTCGACCGGACGGCCCAAGGGGGTCGTCGTCCCGCACTCCAGCGTGGTGACACTGCTCGCGAACACGCAGCCCGCGATGGGGTTCGGGCCCGACGACGTGTGGGTGCAGTTCCACTCCTACTCCTTCGACTTCGCGGTCTGGGAGCTGTGGGGCGCACTGCTGCACGGCGGTGAACTCCTGGTCCCCGACTACGGGTTGACGCGCTCGCCGGTCGACTTCCACCGCATGGTCCGCGAGCGCGGGGTGACGGTCCTCAACCAGACCCCGTCCGCCTTCTACCAGTTCGTCGAGGCCGACCGGCTCTCCGGCGAGCCGCTGCCCGCACTGCGCCGGGTGATCTTCGGCGGCGAGGCCCTCGACCCGGTCCGGCTGCGCGGCTGGGTCGAACGGCACGGCACGGGCACGCCCGAGCTGGTCAACATGTACGGGATCACCGAGACGACCGTGCACGTCACCCACCGGGTGCTCACCGACGAGGACTTCACGGCCGAGGTCAGCCCCATCGGCGGGCCGATCCCGGGCCTCGTGACCTACCTCCTCGACGACCGGCTGAGGCCGGTGTCGCCCGGCAGGACCGGCGCGATCTACGTCGCCGGGGACCAGGTGTCCCTGGGGTACCTGGGGCGGGCCGGGCTCACGGCGGGGCGGTTCGTCGCCGACCCGTTCGCCGGGGACGGGTCCCGGATGTACCACACCGGGGACCTGGCCCGCCGGACGCTCGGCGGGGAGCTGGAGTTCGCCGGACGGGCCGACGACCAGGTCCAGCTGAAGGGGTTCCGGATCGAGTTGGGCGAGGTCGAGGCCGCCGTCCGCGAGATCGACGGGGTGACCGACGTCGCCGTGACCGTCGCGGACAGCGGGGACCACCTCGTCGCGCACGTCGTCGGGCGGGTGCCCGGCGACCTGGGCGAGCGGCTCGCCGCGAAGCTGCCGGTGCACATGGTGCCGGGGCGGGTGCTGGCCGTGGACGCGCTGCCGCTGACGGTGAACGGGAAGCTGGACCGCAAGGCGCTGGTGGCGCGGGCCGCCGAGGACTCCGCCGCTTTCGAGGGTCTCGGCGCCGATGCCGCCGCTGGTGTCGTCGGTTCCGGGAGCCCGGCCGACACCCTCGCCCCCCAGGCCCTCGACGCCCTGATCGGCATCTTCGCTGACACCCTCCCCGGCGCCGACATCGACGCCGACACCGACTTCTTCCGGGCCGGCGGCGACAGCATCGTCGCCATCACCGTCATCAACCGGGCCAGGGCACTGGGCCTGGCCATCGCACCCCGGGACGTCTTCCTCCTGCGGACACCCCGCGCGCTGGCCGGCCGGGTGAGCGTTCCCGTCGTTCAGAAGGCGCCGGTCGTCGCTGAGGACGGCCCGCTCGTCCCGACGCCGATCATCCTCCGCCAACGCCAACTCGGCGGCTCCCTCGCCCGGTTCGTCCAGGCGAGGACCCTCACCGCCCCCGAGGGCACCGGGTTCACGGACGTCGAGCGCGCGGTCCGGGCCGTCGTCGCCGCGCACCCCGCGCTGCGGCTCCGGCTCACCGACGAACGCGGCGTCTGGACGCTCGCCACCGAACCCGACGCCGAACTCACCCTCGTCCGCAGCACCTTGAGCCCGTCGGCCGCCGCCGACGACCTCGCCGACCGGCTCGACCCCGAGGCCGGACGGATCGCCGGGTTCGCGTGGCTGGCGGAGAGCCGGACGCTCGTCGCGGTCGTGCACCACCTCGCCGTCGACGCCGTGTCGTGGCTGATCCTCCTGGAGGACCTGACAACGGCCCTCACCGGCAAGGCGCTCGCCGCGCCGACGACCCCGTACGCGCGGTACGCCGAGGCCCTCGCCGCGCAGGCGCAGCAGGACACCGGCACCCTCGGCCACTGGATCACCACCCTCGAAGCACCCCGACTGCTCCCCGAACCCGGCGTGCTGCGGGAGACCTCGACCGTCCTCCCGGCCGACGTCACCGACCGCCTCACCCGAACCGCCCCCGCCGCCCTGGGAGTCGGCCTCACCGAACTCCTCGTCGGCGCCCTGCGGGCCGCGCTCACCGAGATCCAGGCCGAACCCACCGACCTGGCCGTGGAGTTGGAGCGGCACGGCCGGGTTCCCGCCCGCGCCGACCACGACTACACGCGCACCGTCGGCTGGTTCACCTCGATCGCCCCGGTCCGCCTCACCGCGCACACCGACCCCGTCGAGGCGGCCCGCGAGGTCGCCGACCGGCAGCCGGACGAGGACGGGCACGTCGCCTACGGCCGGCTCAGGTACCTCAACCCGCAGACGGCCCCGCTGCTCACCGCCCGTCCGCAGGTGCTGTTCAACTACCTGGGCCGGGGCAGCGAGTCGCAGGCGCTGCACCTCGACGCGGGCGACCAGGGCAGCCCGTACGCGGTCGAGGTGAACGCCTGGGTCGAACAGGACGGCCTGCACGCGGAGTTCGTCCTCGCCGAGGGCGTCCCGGACACGATCACCGACGCGTGGACGACGGCCCTCACCCGGATCGCGGACGCCGCCACGACCGCCGAGCGCACCGCGCCGGTCACCCCCCTCCAGCGCGGCCTGTTCTTCCAGGCTCAGTTGGCGGGGCAGGCCGGACACTACGTCGCCCAGAGCTGGTTCACCTTCGACCGGCGCCTCGACGCCGACCGGCTGGCCGACGCCATGGCCCAGGTCATCGACCGCCACCCGGTCGTCGGCGCCGGCTTCACCACCGACGACGACGGCAACCCGGTCCAAGTCCTCAAGGCGGGCAGGCGGGTCGACGTCCGGACCGTTCAACTCGCCTCCGCGGCAGAGGTGGACGCCTTCCGGGTCGCGGACCGCGACGCCGGGTTCGACCCCGGCGAGCCGCCGCTGATCCGGCTCACGGTCGTGCGACTGCCCGACGGCCGTGACGGGTTGCTGTTCAGCTACCACCTCCTCCTGTGGGACGGCTGGTCGCGCGAGATCGTCCTGCGGGACCTCTTCGACGCGTACGCGGGTGACCTGACGCGGACCCCCGCGCCCAGCTTCGAGGAGTACGCCCGGACGCTGGCCGCGAAGGACACGGCCGTCTCCGAGCGGTTCTGGGCACAGCAACTGGCCGAACTCCCCGGACCCACCCTCCTGGCCGGCCCGGCCCCCGAACTGTCGACGGAGCTGCCCCCGACGCTCGTCCAGACCCTGTCGCCCGACGACTCCGATCTCCTGCGCGAGGCCGCCAAGGCGCACGGCGTCACCCTCAACTCCGTCCTCACGGGCGCCTTCGGGCTGCTGCTCGGCGCGTACACCGGCCGCACCGACGCCGTGTTCGGCGTGACCGTGTCGGGACGCGAGGGGGAGGGGCTCGACGACGTCGTGGGTGTCCTCCTCAACACCGTCCCGATGTGGACCCGGGCCCACGCCCAGGACTCCGCGCGCGCCTACCTGGAGCGCGTGCAGTCCGGTCGGGTCGCCGCGATGGAGCACGAGCACCTCGGGCTCGGCGAGATCCAGCGGGCCAGCGGCCACGACACCCTGTTCGACAACCTGTTCGTGCTCCAGAACTTCCTCGACATGGACGCCTTCGCCGAGATGAACGCGCGGCACGGCATCGTCGAGGTGAAGGCCGACGACTCGACGCACTACCCGTACACCTGGGTCGTGACGCCGGGCGACCGGCTGACGGTCAAGCTGGAGCACCGGTACGGGAGTCCGGACGACGCCCGGCGACTGCTGGACGGCTACCTCGGCGTCCTGCGCGACCTGGCCCGCGCGAGCGGACCCCTCGGCGCGCTGCCGGGACTCGGCGCCACCCCCGTACCCGGCGAGAAGACCGACATCACCACGGACACGGTCGTCGACCGCTTCGACCGGGCCGCCGAGCGCAACCCGGAGCGGCTCGCGCTCGTCGCCGCCGGCAACACCCTGACCTTCGCGCAACTGAGGGACCGCAGCCGCGAGCTGGCGGGCGTGCTCGCCGGGCGCGGGATCGGCCCGGAGACCAACGTCGGCCTCGCGATCCCGCGTTCGCTGGAGTCGATCGTCGCCCTGTTCGCCGTCCTGCGGGTCGGCGCGGCCTACGTGCCGCTGGAGCTGGACCACCCGGACGAGCGGATCGCGGCGATCGTGGAGGACGCGCGGCCGGACGTCGTCCTGACCGTGTCCTCGGTGTCGGCCCGGCTGCCGGGCTCGGCCGAACTCGTCGAGCTGGACCGGCCGTTGCCGGACGCCGAACCGTTCGTGACGTTCACCCCGGACGACCCGGACCGGCTGCGGCACCCGGCGTACACGATCTACACCTCCGGCTCGACCGGAAAGCCCAAGGGCGTGGTGACCGAGTACGCGGGTCTCACCAACATGCTCATCAACCATCAGCGCCGCATCTTCGAACCGGTCCTGGCGCAGCACGGGCACCGGATGTTCCGGATCGTGCACACCGTGTCCTTCGCGTTCGACATGTCGTGGGAGGAGCTGCTGTGGCTCGCCGACGGGCACGAGGTCCACATCTGTGACGAGGAGCTGCGCCGCGACGCGCCCCGACTCGTCGCGTACTGCCTGGAGTTCGGGATCGACGTCATCAACGTCACCCCGACCTACGCGCAACAGCTCGTCGCCGAGGGCCTGCTGGACGACCCGAACCGGCGGCCCCCGCTCGTCCTGCTCGGCGGCGAGGCCGTGACGCCGACGCTGTGGCAGCGCCTCGCGGAGACGGAGGGGACGGTCGGCTACAACCTGTACGGGCCGACCGAGTACACCATCAACACCCTCGGCGTCGGCACCTTCGAGTGCGCCGACCCGGTCGTCGGCGTCGCCATCGACAACACCGACGTCCACGTCCTCGACCCCTGGCTGCGCCCCCTCCCGGACGGCGTCCCCGGCGAGCTGTACGTCTCGGGCGTGGGCATCGCGCGCGGCTACCTCGGCCGGCAGGCCGAGACCGCGCACCGGTTCGTGGCCTCTCCCTTCGGGGCGCCCGGCGAACGCATGTACCGCACCGGAGACCTGGTGCAGCGCCGCCCCGACGGCAACCTGATGTACCTCGGCCGCACCGACCAGCAGGTCAAGATCCGCGGCCACCGCGTCGAACTCGGCGAGGTCGAGGCCGTGTTCGCCGCGCACCCGGCCGTCCGGTTCGCCGCCGCCGTCGCGCAGCCCGACCCGCAGGTCGACGGCGCGTACCGGCTCGCCGCCTACCTCGTCCTCGACGGCGCCGAACTGGCGGACGTCGCGGCCGAGGTCGGCGCCGGACTCCCGGACTTCCTGCGGCCCACGCACTACGCGCAGGTCGACGGCATCCCGCTGACCGTCAACGGGAAGGCTGACACGAAGGCGCTGCCCGAGGCCCGGCCGCTCGGCGCCCTGACCACGGCGGCGGAGCGCGGACCCGAGACCGAGACGGAGACCCTGGTCTGCGAGTTCTTCGCCGAGGCACTGGACCTGGACGACGACGAGGTGAGCGCGGTGAGCGACTTCGTGTCCCTCGGGGGACACTCGATGCTGGCGGTACGCCTGATCGGGCTGCTCCGCCGCGAGTTCGGCCCCGTCGTCACCATCCGAGACCTGTTCACCCTGCGTACCCCGGAAGCGATTGCCCGCCACCTCGATGACAACTCCTGACCCCCAGCAGCCCCGCACCGGGGCCGACATCCTGCGCACCGCGCTGCGCCGCAACGTCGGCGCGATGACCGGCGGCACCCTCCTCATGGGCCTGTACCAGGCCGGGGAGACCGCCTTCCCCATCGCGCTCGGCCTCATCGTCGAGCACACGATGCGTGACCGGAGCCTCGACAAGCTCGGCGTCTCCATCGCCGCGCTCGCGGTGATCATCACGACCGTGTCGCTGTCGTGGCGGTTCGGCATGCGCATCCTCCAGAAGGCCAACACGACCGAGGCACACCGCTGGCGGGTGGCGGTCGCCGCCTGCGGCCTCCAGCCCGTCGCCCGCGACGTCGAACTGAAGTCCGGCGAGGTCCTGACCGTCGCCACCGAGGACGCCGACCAGACCGCCGACATCATCGAGGTCGTCCCTCTCCTCATCAGCTCCGTCGTCTCCCTCCTCATCGCCGCCGTCGCCCTCGGCCTCGCCGACCTGCGGCTCGGGCTGCTGGTCATCGCCGGGTCCGCCGCGATCCTGACCGTCCTGTCGATCATGTCCAAGCGGATCGGATCGAGCACCCAGGAGCAGCAGGCACGGGTCGCGCGGGCCGGCGCGAAGGTCGCCGACCTCATCACCGGACTGCGTCCGCTGCACGGATTCGGCGGCAACCACGCCGCGTTCGGCTCCTACCGCAAGGTCAGCACGGAGGCCAAACAGCAGGCGGTGACCGTCGCCCGCGTCAACGGCATCTACGCCGGCACGGCCCTCGCGCTCAACGCGATCCTCGCCGCCGCCGTCACCCTCACCGCCGGGTGGCTCGCCTTCGAGGGCCGCATCAACATCGGAGAGCTGGTGATGGCCGTCGGGCTCGCCCAGTTCATCATGGAGCCCCTGAAGCTGTTCTCCGAGATGCCGAAGTACGTGATGATCGCGCGCGCCTCGGCCACCCGGATGTCGCTGGTGCTGTCGGCTCCACCGGTGATGACACCGGGCACCGGCACCCCCGCCAGCGGCGGCGACCTGGAGGTCGACCGGGTCCGGTACGGCACGCTGCGCGACCTCAAGTTCCAGGTGAAGGCGGGGGAGTTCGTCGCCGTCACCGCCTACCAGCCACGCGCCGCCGCCGACCTGGTAGCCGTCCTCGCGGTGCACGTCCCGCCGGACGGCTACGAGGGCGAGGTCCGGGTGGACGGGGCCGGGCTCGGCGCACTGTCCGTCGAGGGGGTCCGCGCGCATCTGCTGGTCAACCCCTACGACGGGGAGATCTTCGCCGGCACCCTGCGCAGCAACATCGACCCCTCCGGGACCAGCGGCACGGTCGAGAAGGCCGTCGAGGCGTCCCTCCTCACCGACGTGGTCGCCCTGCACCCCGAGGGCCTCGACTACGCCGTACGCGACCGGGGCGCCAACCTCTCCGGCGGCCAGCGTCAACGGCTGTCGCTGGCGCGGGCGTTGGCCGCCGACACCGACGTACTCGTCCTCCACGACCCGACGACCGCCGTCGACGCGGTCACCGAGCAGCTCATCGCCCGGCGCGTCGCGGAACTGCGGCGTGGGCGGACGACGTTGGTCATCACCAGCAGCCCCGCGCTGCTGGACGCCGCCGACCGGGTGCTCGTGCTGGACGACGGGGTGGTGACGGCGGAGGACACGCACCGGAACCTGCTGGCGGGCGACGAGGCGTACTGCGCGGCGGTGGCCAGGTGAGGTGAGGGAGAGGGGGAGCGGCGGGCCTTTTCGGCTGTCCCCTGTGCAGCCGATCGCCCTGGCCCGCCCCCGCCCCCTCCTCGGACGGTCCTCTCAGTCCGCCAGCGCCCGCCGCACCGCCCCCGTCAGCATCGCCAGCTGTCGTTGGGAGATCTCCGCCGACAGGATGGCCTGGGAGCCGTGGAAGGTGCCCGGCCACTGGTGGAGTTCGACGGGGACGCCGGAGCCCAGGAGGCGCAGGGCGTAGGCGATGTCCTCGTCGCGGTTGGGGTCGTACTCGGCGGCGGAGACGTAGGCGGGCGGCAGACCGGTGAGGTCGGTGGCGCGCAGCGGGGCCGCGTACGGGGTGGCCGGGGTGTCGCCCAGGTAGTGGCGCCAGGACGAGGTGACCTTGGCGCGGTGGTTCCACGGTGTGTCGGTGAAGGTGCGGGCCGACCAGGAGTCCTGGCGGTCGTCCAGCCCGGGTTCGTTGAGGAGCTGGAAGCGGATCGCCGGGCCGTTCTCGTCACGGGCCCGCAGCGCCACCCCCGCCGCCAGACAGGCGCCCGCGCTGTGCCCGCCGACGGCGATGCGGCCGGCGTCCGTGCCGAGTCCGGCGGCGTGCTCCGAGGCCCAGCACAGGGCCGCGTACACGTCGTCCAGCGCGGCCGGGTACCGGTTCTCGGGAGCCAGCCGGTAGCCGACGGAGACGACCGTCGCGCCGGACGCGGCGGCGAGGCGGGCGGCCCACGGGTGCTCGGTGTCGAGATCGCCCATGATCATGCCGCCGCCGTGCAGCCAGATCAGCGCGCCCCGCGAGCCGTGCGGCCGGTAGACCCGGACGGGTACAGCGGGGTCGCCGGGGACCGTGCGGTCCTCGATGTCCATGCCGGTCGTGTCCGGCGCCGGGCGTGACGCGGCGAGTTCGGCGTACTGCTTGCGCTCGGCGACCGGGTCCGAGAGGTCCGAGCGGGGGAACAGCGGTGCGAACGCTTCGAGTTCGGGATCGAGATGCATGCCCACATCCTCAAGTCCCGCCGTACGGCGCCGCATCCGCCGTCCGTCGCGCCTCCCGCGCCCGACACGCGCCGTTCGGCGCCCGCCCCCGGCCTATGCTCGGCGCATGGAGGCACTGACCGAACGGCTGGCGCACCTCGATTCCCACGTCCACGGCGCGATCCGCGTCGTCGCGTTCTACGACACGCTCATGCGCCGCCGCGTCGACCTCCCGGCCCTCGTCCGCGCCTCGGCCGGGCTCGCGGAGTGCGTGGCGGGGGTCCGGCTGCACGGCACCGGGCGGGCGATCCGCTTCACACCGGAGGGGCAGGAGGCGCCGGAGGGCCGTGAACTCGCCTCCCGCGCGGCGGAGTCGGCCAGTACGAGGCCGGCGGGGGAGCCGTCCAGCACCGCCCCCGTCACCCTCGACGACGAAGAGCTCGGCACGGTCTGGCTGGAGCGCCCCGGTCCCCCCAACTCCCTCGACGAAGTCCTCCTCGACCGCCTCGCCCTCGCCGTCGCGGCCGTCGTCGAGCGCTACGGGCCCGCCCGGACGACCATGGCCGACCCCGCGCTCGTCGAGCTGGTCATCTGCGCCGGCACCGACGACGCGGCCCGCGCGCGGGCGTTACGGCTGCTCGGGTTCGCCCCGGGACAGGCGGTGCGCGCGGTCGCCGTCCGCACCGGGATGCCGTTGGACCGGCTGGGCGGGGTGCTGTGCCCCGGGCGGGTGGTGAAGGCGGCCCGGGTGGGGGAGGTGGGGGCGCTGCTCGTGACGGGGCTGGACGAGGCGCGGACACCGGATGGGGTGCGGGCCGGGATCGGGGGGTGGGGGAGTCCGGAGCGGTCGTGGCGTGAGGCGAGGGTCGCGCTGCGGTTCACGACCGTCCGGCAACCGGTCGTCCGGCACGCCGAGTTGGGGGCGCTGGCGCTGCTCGCGGAGGTGCCGGACGAGGTGCTCCGGGAGAACCCGGACGTCGTCGCCGTCGGCCGGATCGCTTGCGGCGCCGATGAGTTGGCGACCCTCGACGCCTACTGTGCCACCGGTTCGCTGCGTCGCGCCGCCGAGCGCCTGCATCTGCATCACAGCAGCGTGGCGCGGAGACTGGAGCAGATCGGGAAGGCGCTGGACCTCGAACTCACCGAGCCCGAGGGGCTGGTGAGGGCGCGGCTGGCGTTGACGGGGTGGCGGATGCTGGAGGGGGAGGGGCAGGGGGAGAGGGAGGGGTGAGGTGGGCGGCGGGCAGGCTCGGGGAGCGGTGAGGCGGGGCGGGGTGCAGGTCCAAGGAGCGGTCAGGCGGGGGCGCGCAGGTCCGGGGAGCGTTGAACCGGGACGGCCCGGAGCGTTCCGCAGGACTCCCGGCCCCCGTACCCGCGTTCGCCGCACCCGCCGTCGCCGTGCTCGTGTTCGCCGCCCCCGCTCAGCCCACCACCCACCCCACGTCCCGCACCAACGCCCCCCGCCACCCCGCCCGGTCGTGCCCCGCGGCCCCCCGGGACACCCGCACCTCCGCCCCGGCCCCCCGCACCAGCTCCTCCACCAGCGCGCAGTGCGGCAGCATCTCCCGCTCGTGCTCCCCCACGTCGAACGCGACCCGCAGCCCGCCGAGTTCGGCGTCCCGCAGCAGATCCGCCATCGAACCCCCCACGGCACCGCCCAGCGGATCGGCGGACCCGATCGCCTCCGGCGTCCACCAGAACGACCCCGACTGACAGGCGACCCCCGCGATCAGCTCGGGGAACTCCAGGGCCCCGTACAGCGCGCTGAGCCCCCCGAGGCTCTGCCCCGCGACGACGAGCCGGGAGAGGTCGGCCGGCACCCCCGACTCCGCGACGAGCGGCAGGAGTTCGTCCCGGACCGCCTCCCACAGCTCGGGCCGGCAGGTGTACTCGGCCTCGCGGTCCTTGGCCGGGAGGAAGGCCAGCGTGACGGGCGGCAGCTCCCCGGCGGCGACGGCGGAGTCGAACGCGGTCGTCGCGGGGTGGAGGTAGAGCCAGTCGTCGCCGTCGAGGAGCAGGACCAACGGCCCGCCCCCGCCCACCGGATGGAGCCGCACGGTACGCCGCCCCCCGAGCCGCGCGCTGGCCCACCGCACCCGGGCGCTCGGCACCGGCAGCACCGCGTCCGCGCCGACGGCGGGCCAGTGAGGCTGCGCCGGGGCGTCGGGCGTGGCGGCCACCGACCGGTCCCCGCCCGCGCCCGCCGGGTTGAACGGATCGGCGTGGGCGTCCTCGCCGACCATGAACTGATAGGTGACACGCAGCCGTTCGGGCATCGGGACCTCGGCGTACCAGCAGTCCGTCCCGGCCCACCGGGTCAGCGCGACCGGCTCCGACCAGCTCTCGAACACGACGCGTGCCTCGGCGCCGCGCCACAGGAACAGCGTGCGCCACCCGTCGCCGGCGGGGACCGACAGCGGGCCCGGCACGGCCGCCCAGAACGCGTCGGTGCCGACCTCGCCGTGGAGCCCGTACTCGGTGAAGGCGTTGTCGGCCACGGCGGATGTCTCCTTGTGAGAGGGGAGAGGACAGACTAGGCTCAGCCTCGATTAGGCGAGCCTAACCTAATATTCACGTCCGTTTCCAGGAGGCCCGGAACATGAGCACGAACCCGTTCGACGACACCGAAGGCCGCTTCCTGGTCCTGGTGAACGACGAGGGCCAGCACTCGCTGTGGCCGTCCTTCGCGGAGGTCCCCGGCGGCTGGACGGTCGCGTTCGGCGAGGACACCCGGGACGCCTGCCTGGCCTACGTCGAGACCAGCTGGACCGACCTGCGCCCGCGTTCGCTCGCCGGCTGAGACAGGTTTGGTCCATGCCTTAGGTAAGGCTAACCTTGCTCCGCTCGTCGTGGCGGTACGGCACACAGCCGTCCGCGCGGCGCGACAGAGGAAGGACCCGCCTGACCATGGCCACCCCCCACCCGGCCCCGCTCTCGATCTCCCTGGTCCGTCCCGCCCGCCGCCAGGACGCGGTGCGACTGGCGGCGCTGTCCCGCCCGTTCGCGCTGACCGGCGCCCTGCGGGAACGCCCGGCGGAGCTGTACGCCACCCACGCCGCCGAGTTCCTCGTCGTCGAGTCGCTCGCCGGTGAACTCGACGGCTGCGTGGGCCTGAAGGGGTACGGCGCAGAGGGTGCGCCCCAGGACGCGGGCGTGCTCTACAACTTCTGCGTCGCGGAACACCGTCAGGGCACCGGCGTCGGCGCCCGCCTGCTGCGCGCCGCCCTCGACCAGGCCCGACTGCTCTCCCTGACCGCCCTGTTCACCGCGACGGCGGGCAGTGGCGCCCTGTTCCTGCGGCACGGCTTCACCCCGGCCCCCCTCCACACGCGCACCCCGCCCGGCTGGCAGCCGAGGCGGGGCTCACGTGTCCTGGTGCACAACCTCCCCTGAGACGCCCCGGGTTCAGGCGTCCGCGAGGACCGTCGTGCCCCCCTCGTCCGCCAGCAGGCTCCGGACGACCGCGTGCGGCACCCGGCCGTCGATCACCTGGGCCCGCCGCACCCCCGCCTGGACCGCCCGCAGGCAGCCTTCCATCTTCGGGAGCATCCCGCTCGACAACTCCGGCAGCAGCGCCTGGAGTTCACTCGCTGTCAGCCGCGGGACGACCTCCTCGCAGCGCGGCCAGTCGGCGTAGAGGCCGGGGACGTCGGTGAGGACGACCAGCCGCTCGGCGCCGAGGGCCGAGGCGAGGGCGGAGGCCGCGAGGTCGGCGTTGACGTTGTACACCTCGCCGTCGGTGCCGCGCGCGACCGGCGAGACGACCGGGATGCGGTCCTGGTCGAGGAGGGCGCGCACGGTGTCCGGGTTGACGTCGACGACGTCCCCGACCAGCCCGATGTCGACCGGGCGGCCGTCCACCCACGCGGGCCGCCGCACGGCGGTCATCGTGTGGGCGTCCTCGCCGGTCAGACCGACCGCGAAGGGGCCGTGCGCGTTGATGGCGCCGACCAGTTCGCGCTGCACCCGGCCGGTGAGGACCATCCGGACGACCTCCATCGTCTCCGGCGTGGTCACCCGCAGTCCGGCCTCGAACCGGGTCTCCAGGCCGAGCCGGTCCAGCATCGCGCTGATCTGCGGGCCGCCGCCGTGCACGACGACCGGCCGGACCCCGGCCCGCCACAGCGCGACGACGTCCTCGGCGAACGTGCGCCGAAGAGCGTCGTCGACCATGGCGTTGCCGCCGAACTTGACGACGACCACACCGCCTCGCAGCCCCTGCGGCAGGGGTGCGAGAGTTTCCCGGGCAGCGGTCACACTCACGGGAGCCACTCCATTCATGGGCGGGCCCGGCCTCGTGGGCCGGGCCGGACAGGGACGGTCGTACCACTCGGTGGTGACCGGATCGCGAACGCCGGGGGTCAAGCCTCCCGTCGGCCGCGGTGCAGCAGCAGGTCCCGCAGCAGCGCGTCCGTGGTGCGGACGACGCTGGCGCGGGCGCTCCATCTCAGCGCGATGGTGTGTTCCTCGGCGGAGAAGGCGGCGACGGCGTCGGCGACGACGAACGGTTCGAAGCCGTTCATCGCGGCGTCGGCCGCGGTCAGCAGGACGCCCTGGTGGGCGTAGATCCCGCAGACGACGAGCTGGTCGCGCCCGTTCTCGCGCAGCAGGCGGCCCAGATGGCTGCGGAGGAAGGCGTTGGGGCGGGAGTTGCCGAGGAGGTGTTCGCCGGGGCGCGGGGTCAGCGGCTCGACGACCGAGGCGCCCGAGCCACTGGAGCCGCCGGGGTCACCGGAGCCGCCGTCCGCCTGGTCCGCGGGGCCTCCGGTGCCCTCCGTGCTGAACACGACCGGCATGCCGAGCGCCCCGGAGAGTTCGCGCAACGCGGTGATGTTCTCGACGAGTTGGACCACGGGGGAGACGCCCGCCGGGAACGCGGCGAGGAGGCGGTTCTGCATACCGTGCACCAGCAGGGCGGCGCGCGAGGGGTCGAGGGTCCACGCGACGTGGGAACGGGGGAGCTTCGCGCCGTCGGGCATCGGATAGGGGGCGATGCTCGGCTGGCCCATGGGCGTGTACCTCCCCGCGTGACGCAAGCCCCGTTGGGCTTATTAGGTTAGCCTAATCTAACCCTCGAAAGTAATGGTCATCCGGCGTACCGCTCGAATTCACAAGCGGAATGAAGCATGTCGGCATGAATCAGTCCACTCCCGGCGGTCTCCCCAGAAGAACCGTCATCGCCGCGGCCTCCGCCGCCGTCCCGCTCATCGCCGCCGGGCCCGCGCAGGCCGCCGCCGGGTCCCCCTCGGCCGCCACCGGGTCCGCCGGGCCGATCGCCGTGACCTCCCCGAAGGGCGCCGTCACCCTCACTCTCGACGCGACGACCGGCACCCCCGCCTACTCGATCGCCGTCCACGGCACCCTCGTCGTCCCCCCGAGCCCCCTCGGCCTCGCCCTGGACGACGCCGACTTCACCACCGGCCTCACCGTCACCGACCGGGGCCGCACCCGCCGCGCGCACGTCCGGTACGAACTCCTCCAGGGCAAGGTCGCCCGGGTCCGCAAGACGGCCGCCACCCGCACCGTCACCCTCAGGACCGCACAAGGGCTCATCGTCCAGGCCGAGTTGTGGGCCGACGAGGAGGGCGCCGCGTTCCGGCTGCGGTTTCCCGACCGGGGCGCGCGGACCGTGACCCGCGAGACGACCGGCCTCACGCTGACGATCCCGGCGGACGGCGGCGAGCAGTTCACGCAGCCCTACACCCTCAAGTCCCCCAAGTACCAGGAGTGGTACGTCCCGCGCGCCGACCACACCACCCCGGTGCTCGGGAAGGCGACCACCTCGACGGGCGGCGCCTCCTTCCCGCTCCTCGCCCGCACGGAAGCCGCCGACGGCACGGAGTGGTGGGTCCTGGCGAGCGAGTCCGGAGCCGACGGCACCTACCCCGCCTGCCACTTGAGGCAGCCGGTCACCTCGGGCGGCCGGGTCACCTACCCGATCGCCTTCCCCGCCGACGACGAGGCACTCGGCAACCTCGGCCCCGGCACGCCCCGCGTCACCGGCGCCTGGCACACGCCGTGGCGGTTCGTCGCCGTCGCGAAGACCCCGGCACAGCTCGCCGACACGACCCTCGCGACCGACCTCGCCGTCCCCTCGAAGGTCCGTGACACCTCCTGGATCACCCCCGGCGCCGCCTCCTTCAGCTGGCTCACCGCGCACGACAGCCCCACCAGCCTCGAACAGAGCCTGCGCTGGTTCGACCTCGCGAAGGCGATGGGCTGGCCCTACGCGCTCGTCGACGCCAAGTGGGACACGATGACCGACGCGAGCGGGGCGCGCGTCCCGCTGGAGCGGATCGTCGCCGAGGCCGGCAGGCGCGGGCTGAAGCTGTTCCTGTGGTTCAACTCCGGTGGCGAGAACAACGATTCGGCCAGCTCGCCCCGGGACCGGATCGCCGACCGTACGGTCCGTCGGGCCACCTTCCGCTCGCTCGCCGACCTCGGCGTCGCCGGGGTCAAGGCCGACGTCTGGCAGAGCGACAAACAGCAGCTCCTCGCCCGTCAGCGCGAACTCCTCGAAGACGCCGCCGAGTTCCGGCTGCACGTCGTCCTGCACAACACGACCGTCCCGCGCGGCTGGGACCGCACCTACCCGCACCTCCTCGGCGTCGAGGCGGGCATCGCCAGCGAGTACTACGCCAACGCCAAGCCGTACGCCGACCAGATCCCCGAGCAGACCACCATCGCGGCGATCACCCGCAACGCCGTCGGCGCCTTCGACTACGGCACGACCCTCCTGTCGCCGTACGTCGACCCCGCGAACCCGCGCCGCACCACCGCCGCCCACGAACTCGCCCTCACCGTCGTCTACCAGTCCGGGTTCAACGGCTACGCCGACAGCCCCGACACCTACCTCGCCCAACCCGCCGCCGTCCGCGAGCTGTTGAGCACCGTCCCGGTCGCCTGGGACGAGACCCGCCACCTCGCCGCCGACCCCGGCGGCCACCTCGTCGTCGCCCGCCGCAAGGGCCGCACCTGGTACGTGGCCGGCGTCAACGGCCGCACGACCTCCATCGCCCCCGGCCTCGACTCCTCGGCCCCCGCCTACTTCCCCCCGACCGGCGAGGCGCGCGAATTCACCCTCGCCCTCCACGAGTTGGGCCTCACCCGCGCCACAGCCCGCCTCTTCACGGACACCTCCCCGACGGACGGCACACTGAAGCTGACCACCCGCCGAGCCTCCGAGTTCACCATCCCCACAGCCCCGTTCGGCGGATTCCTGCTGGTGATCTGAGACCCCCGATAATCCCGCGCACTCACTCCCACCCCTGAAGTACCGTCCGGACATGGACGATCCGGACGGCTACTTCGGACAGCACGTCGCGGCCACCTACGACGACTCCACGGACGACGAGTTCACCGAGACCGTCATCGACGCGACCGTCGACTTCCTCACCGCCCAGGCGGCCGGCGGCCCCGCCCTCGAACTCGCCGTGGGCACAGGCCGCATCGCCCTCCCACTGGCCCGCCGGGGCGTCCCCGTCCACGGCATCGACATGTCCCGCGCGATGACCGACCGCCTGCGCGCCAAACCCGGCGGCGACCAAATCCCCGTCACCCTCGGCGACTTCGCGACGACCCGCGTCGAGGGCGACTTCACCCTCGTCTACCTCCTCTACAACACCGTCATGAACCTCACCACGCAGGACGCCCAGGTCGCCTGCTTCGAGAACGCGGCCCGCCACCTCACCCCGGGCGGCAGGTTCGTCGTAGAGGTTCTGGTCCCGCAGCTGCGCCGCCTCCCCGCCGGACAGCACGTCGTCCCGTACCACGCCGGACCCACCCGGTGGTCGTACGACGTCTACGACACCGCGACCCAGGCGACCACCTCGCACCACGTCCACGTCGCCGACGGACGCGGCGAGCACCACTCCGTGCCCTTCCGCTACGTCTGGCCCTCCGAACTCGACCTGATGGCCCGGATCGCCGGACTGCGGCCGGCCGGACGCTGGGCGGGCTGGGCCGGTGAACCGTTCACCGGGGAGAGCGAACGGCACGTCTCCGTGTGGGAGAGGCCGGTGGGCTGAGCGCGGTCCCCTCCGGGTCTTGTCTCAGCACGAGGGGACCGCGTGACCTCCCAGACAGGAAGGTGCGACGCCGAGAACAGGCGTGCCTCCTCATGGTGGACGATCCGGGGCCGCGAGCCCGCCGAAGTCCCCGAAAGTGTTCATCACGCCCCGTTTCCCCCACGCGGCACACCCCGATGCGGTACAAGCGAGCGCGCGCTCATTTGTTCCGGCCGGCCCCGCCCACGTTGAGCGGCGGGCGGCCGACGCACCATGCTGGCGGGCGACTCCTTCGCGGCGCCTCAGCACCGCCGCGCGGGGGCCTTCCAGACCCGAGGCAGCCAGGAAGGTCCGATGACCAGCAAGCAGGTGACGTCATGACGTTATCCCCGACGTCCCCGACCCCCGAGGAGCCCGCCGCCCGCCCCGCCCGACGGCGCGGACGGCCCCCGGAGGGCATCGAACCGCGGATCGGACCCACCCACCGCGCGTGGCTGGAACCCGTCCGCACCCGCCTGTTCGCCAGCGGCCTCACCCTCGACGAACTCGTCGGCCGCTCCGGCTACTCCAAGACCCGCATCTCCGAACTCCTGCGCGGCAAGGGCTACTACCCCGGCTGGGCGATCACCTACAGCGTCGTCCGCGCCCTCGACATCCCCGTCAGACCCGTGCACCGCCTGTGGACGTCCGCCGCCCACGAGGCCCACAAGAGCGCCGGCTGGATCGAGATCCGCGTCGACGACGCCCGGCCCCCCGCCGCCGAACTCCCCCCGGTCGCCCACCGCGGCTTCACCGAGGCCATGCTCGCCCCCTACACCGCGTACGCGCACGCCTTCCTCCAGTCCGACCGCCGGGCCCGCGCCGCCGTCCGCGAGGTCTTCGACATCCTCTGGCTCACCTGGGACGAGGCGGTCGCCGCCCCCGACACCCGCCGCCACGCCTGGCACCTGCTGCGCGACCGCGTCCTGCACCGCGCCCAGCGCAGGCCCGACGGCCGCCCCGACCTGCGCGCCGCCGCGTTCGCCACCGAGGCCCAGTCCCGCATCCCCGACCTCGGCGAACGCTTCGCCCACATCGAGCGGTTCACTCGCTTCTTCGACGCCGTCGCCGCACTCCCCGAGGACCAGCGGGACGTCGTCGTCCTGCGCTACCTCTGCGGCCTCGACCCGGACGCCGTCCCCGGTGTCCTCGGCCTGTCCCCGGCCATCACCCACACCCTGGACCACCACGCCCGAGGGGCGCTGGAGGGCCGGGGCCCCCACCCCGACGAACCGGGAGCGACCACCCCGTGACGACCGCCCTCGACGACCTGCTCGTCCAGTCCCTGCTGCTGCGCGCCCCCCGCGTCCCGAGCGACGTCGTGCCCTACGAGGAGGAGTACGACGCCGAGGTCCGCGCCGCCGAGTCGCCCGGCGACCGGCGGGCCGCCCGCGCCCTGGACACCCTGTGCGAGGCCGCCCTCCTGCACTGCACCCTCGACCGGCTCACCGACTTCGTCACCGACCAGCTCCCCGAACCGCCGGTCGCCTGGACCCTCGGCTGCGCCCTGCACCTCGCCGGCCTGGAGAGCGGCGCCCGCTTCTGGTGGCAGTACGCGGCCGGCGCCGGCGATCCGGCCGCCGCCCACAGCCTCCACCTGCACCACCTCGCCCACGGCGACCCGCACGCCGCCGCGTTCTGGCGGGCCCAGGCGTGCGACGACGAAGGCGGTGACCTGCCGGCCGCCGACACCGACACGGCCACCGTCCTGCGCGTGCTGAGCAGCCTCACCGAACAGGCGCCGCCCCGCCCGCACACCCCGGTCGCCGTCGCCGTCATCGACTTCGTCCGGCGGGCCGTCGCCATCGGCTACGACCGCCACCCCGGCTTCGAGATCCCGCTGCCGGGCCCGGACTTCGCGGTCCACCTGGAGATCATCGCCGCCGCGACCTCCGCGCCCCGCCGCCCGGTGAACCGCCGCCGCCCGCTGCCCAACCGGCCCACGGCCGGGACCCGTCCGACGGCCCACCCGACCCTGGAGCGCCTCGTCGTCGAGGTGACCTCCGAGGACGGCGCCAGCGCGTTCAAGGCGCTCAAGGAGGTCGTCGCGGGCTGCTGGCCCGGCCGCTTCCGGGTGAAGACGGACGAGTCGGGCACCAACCCCCGCTACTACCTGGTCCGTTAGGAGATCCCCACCGTCATCCGCTACAGTGGATCTTGAGCCGGTCACCCCAACTCGGGGCCCCGGACGATGCGTTGGTGGTCCAAGGAAAGACGCCCCGCTTCCTGCGGGGAAATGCAGGTGCAAGGCTTGCCCAGCGCTCGACGAAGAAGGCCCGCCCCTCACCCGGGGCGGGCCTTCTTCATGACTTCCCGGCAGCGTCTAACCTCGCAGCACGATCTGCGTCTGCGTGGACTGCCCCACCAACTACGACGATGAGGGTGCCGCCGATCGTGCAGCTCTCCGGGGACCAGGCCAGGCTGCCCACCGCCTGCTCGGGTGTCGCCTCGTGCAGCTCCACGCCGATCCGCCGGGCGAACGGCATGGCCGCGAGGAGGTCGTCGAGGGGGAGGGGCATGAGGTTCCGCCTTTCGGGGCTCCCGGGAGCCGGGTCGTGGAGGGGGCGGGCGGGTCAGTCTCCCAGTCCGCCCGCGACCCCGGTCAAGATCTGTTCAGGACGTTCCGGAGCCACCTGAACCCCCCTCACCCCAGCGGCACGCTCAGTTCGATCGCCCGGACCGCCGCCGCCCGTGCCTGTTCGTCGCCCACGTCGAGGGCCGTGTCCGTGAGTTTGATGACGTGTTCGTCGCCGTGGGCCAGTGCCTGTTCCACGAGTTCCTCGTCGGTGAGTGTGGTCGGGGCGCAGGGGAGGCCCTCGGTGGGGGAGTACATCGCCGTCACCGCGGCCGACGCGGTCCAGGCGGCGTGCAGGCTCGGTGCCCAGAGGGCGCGGGGGAGTGCCGGGAGGGTGCGCAGGACCGCGTTGGGTGCGGTGGCCGCGTGGACGAGCATTGTCTCCTCGCCGTGGCCGTGGGTGGCGTAGCGGTGGGTGGCCGCGCGGACCAGTTCGGTGAGGCGCAGACGTGCCTCGTCGGGGTCGGTGACGGCCGCGGCCCAGACGGGGAGCGCCTCGACGCGGGCGAGCAGCACCGGGAAGCCGCCGCTCTGGTCGGCGAGGGGCCGTACGGCGTCCAGGGCCGCCGCCGCGCCGCCGGCTCCGGTGAGCGGCGTGAGGGCGGGCAGCGTGTGATGCCGGGCGGCCCAGTAGCCGAGGCCGTGCGCCAGTTCCGTCAGCCGTGGCCCCGTCTCCTCGCCGGACAGGAGGGTGCGCACGGCGTGCCCGACCCGGATCACGGGGTGCGTGGAACCCCCGTACAGACCCGGCAGCAGCCGGGGCCACCACTGCGCGAGGACGTCGCGCCAGGGCCGTACCGCCAGCTCCCGGCCGAAGTGGCCGATCCAGTCGGCGGCCCGGCGCGGATCGCCCAGCGCCTCCCGCCAGTTCTCCGCCGTCACCGGGGCGACGGCCGACGGGAACTCCTCCAGCCGGGGCGCGTACCGGTCGAGCCAGCGGTGCACGGACCCCGCCCGCCCGTGCGCGGCGAGCGCCTCCACCGCCATCGGCGCGTGGTTCGTGAGCCGCCCCAGCCGCTCCGGCCCCGAGACGTGCAGCCGCTCCAGCGCCTCGTCGAGAATCCCGCTCGTGTCGTCCATGCCCAGGACGCTAGGCGGAGCGTGACGGCGGCGTAACCGTCGGAAGCCGTAGGACCGGCCCGGCCGGCCTCGTCCGCGGGACGTAGGCCGGCCGGGACCCGCGCGCTCCGTGAGCGTGATCCGCCCCGACGGCGGCCCCACGACCACCCGCCGCCCCTCCCGCACGTCCCACGCCCGGACGACGTCCTCCCGCCGCGTACTACGCGATGCGCGTCGGCCGTCCTACGCTGCTCCCCTACCGTCCGCCCGGCGACGCCTCCCTCGAACCGGCTCGCCGAGGAGGCCGCCCGCACGCACCATGCGGCGCTCCCGTCCCCCCTCACCGCACCCGCCCCCTGCCCAGACCGAAGCCCTGAGGTGACCCCCATGCCCGAGACCCCCGTCCCCACCGCCGACCTCGTCGACGAGTACGGCCCCGAACTGCGCGTCTGCGAGGTCCAGTTCCGCGACTTCGGCGCCGTGCCCGCCTTCACCGGCCCCATCCGCACCGTCCTGTGCCACGAGGACAACGGCATCCTCCGCGAACTCGTCCGCACCCCCGGCGAGGGCCACGTCCTGGTGGTCGACGGCGGCGCCTCCCTGGGCACCGCCCTCGTGGGCGACCTCCTCGCCGCCGCGGCTGTGGAGAACGGCTGGGCCGGCCTGGTCCTCCACGGCGCCGTCCGCGACGCCCGCGCCCTCGCCCAACTCCCCCTGGGCATCAAGGCACTCGGCACCACCCCGCGCAAGAGCAACCGCACGGCCGAGGGCGCCCTGGACACCCCCCTCGCCTTCGGCGGCATCGTCTTCCACCCGGGCGACATCCTCCACGCCGACGAGGACGGCGTCGTCCTGCTCCCGAAGTCACGCTGAGCGCCTCGTCCAGTCCAACGCCCGCCGCACCACGTACGGCAGGATTCCGCCGTGCCGCAGATACGCCAGCTCCTGCCGGGAGAACACCCGCAGGCGAAGGGGGACTTGGGCGTCGGGGAGGCGGAGGGTGATCCGGTTCGTGCCGACGGTGAGGGTGTCCAGGCCCTCGAAGGTGAGCTCCGAGGCGGCGGTGAAGGGGTGGGCCGCGGCGGTGTCGCCCTCGTCGAACTCGAAGGGGAGGACGCCCATGCCGATGAGGTTGGAGCGGTGGATGCGTTCGTAGGACTCGGCTATCACCGCTCGGACCCCCATGAGGGCCTGGGCCTTCGCCGCCCAGTCGCGGCTGGAACCGGCGCCGTAGTCGCGGCCCGCGAGGACGACGAGGGGGCGGCCGGCGTGGGTCGAGGCCGCTTCGTGGACCGGGAGGAGCGTCTCGCCGTCGGCGGAGAGGGCCTGGTCGGTCGGGGTGTCGAGGAGGAGGTTGCGGACGGCGGCGTTGGTGAAGGCGCCGCGGAGCATGACCTCGTGGTTGGAGCGGCGGGTGGAATACTGGTTCAAGTCGCGCAGGGGGACGCCGCGTTCGGTGAGCCAGGCGCCCGCGGGGCTGGTCGGGGGGATGGCGCCGGCCGGGGAGATGTGGTCGGTGGTGACGTTGTCGCCGAGGTGGAGGAGGAGGCGGGCGCGGATGATCTCCAGACCGGCAGGGGGAGTCGGGGAGAGGTTCGTGAGGTGGGGCGGGCGGCGGATGTAGGTCGACGCCGGGTCCCACGGGAAGCGGGTGCCCTCCGGCGCCTCGATCTCACGCCAGGCCGGGGTACCGCGCCGGATGCCCTCCGCGTTGGCGCGGAACATCTCCGGGCGCACGAACTTGCCTACGGCGGCGGCGACTTCGTCGTCCGAGGGCCACAGGTCGCGCAGGTGCACCGGGCGGCCGTCCGGTGCGGTGCCCAGCGGATCGTTCTCGAAGTCGTGCAGGACCGACCCCGCGAGCGCGTACGCGACGACCAGCGGCGGCGAGGCCAGGTAGGAGAGGGAGACGCGCGGGTTGACGCGCCCGGCGAAGTTGCGGTTGCCCGAGAGGACGGCGACGGGCTCGACGGCGCCCTCCTCCGCGAGCCGCTCCATGTCCGGGTGCAGGGGACCGGAGTTGCCGATGCACGTCATGCAGCCGAACCCGACGATGTGGAACCCGGTCCTCTCCAGCGAGGGCAGCAGCCCCGACGCCCGCAGGTACTCCTCGACGACCCGTGACCCGGGGGAGAGGGACGTCTTCACCCACGGTTTCGCCGTCAGCCCCGCCGCGACCGCCCGCTCGGCCAGCAGCGCCGCCTGCACGACGAGCGCCGGGTTGGCGGTGTTGGTGCAACTCGTGATCGCGGCGACGGCGACCGGCGCGTCCGGCAGCCCCGCCCGCGTCGTACGGCGCCCCCGCGCCCGCCGGAACGACTCCGGGACCCCGGAGAGCGGCAGCCGCTGGTGGGGGAGGTTCGGCCCGGCGACGCTCGGCTCGACCGAGTCCAGGTCGAGGTCCAGGAGTTCGTCGTACCGGGGCACGGGGCGGTCGTCCGTGCGCTTCAGGCCCTGCGCCGTGAGATACGCGTCGACCAGCCGGACGTGGTCCTCCGTACGCCCGGTCAGCCGCAGATAGGCGGCCGTCTCGTCGTCGTACGGGAAGTACACGCACGTCGCCCCGTACTCCGGAGCCATGTTGGAGACGGCGGCGCGCTCCGCCCAGCCGAGGGCGGTGACGCCGGGGCCGCAGAACTCGACGAACTTGTTCACCACGCCGTGCGCGCGCAGGAGTTCGGTGAGGGTGAGGGCGAGATCGGTGGCGCCGACACCGGGGCGCAGCCGGCCGGTCAGGCGGACGCCGACGACCTCCGGGTAGGGGATGGTGACCGGCTCGCCCAGCATCGCGGCCTGCCCATCGAGGCCGCCGACGCCCCAGCCGACCACACCGAGCGCGTTGATCATCGGGGTGTGGCTGTCGGTCGCGACCAGGACGTCCGGATGCAGCCACGGCGGCCCGTCCCCGTCCTCCGTCACCCACACGACGCGGGCCAGCGCCTCCATGTTGACCTGGTGGATGATGCCGGTCCCGGGCGGTACGACCCGGAAGCCCGCGACACTGCGCTCGGCCCACTTCACCATCGCGTACCGCTCGCCGTTGCGCCGGAAGTCGATCAGCAGATTGCGCTCGACGGCGTCGGGACGGCCGTACTCCTCGACGATGACCGAGTGGTCCACGGTCAGGTCGACCGGGATCGACGGCTGCAACCGGCCCGGGTCCCCGCCGAGTTCGGCGAGGCTGTCGCGCATCGCGGCGAAGTCGGCGAGGGCGGGCAGGCACGTCGTGTCGTGCAGCATGATCCGGTTCGGATGGACCGGCACCTCGCAGGCGCCGCCGCCCGCGCGGGCCCGGGCCAGGACGTCGGCCAGGGACTCGGGGGCACGGCGCGCCACGTTCTCCAGCAACACCCTCACCGAGTAGGGGAGTTCGTCCAGCTCTCCGGGGGAGAGGAGGGCGTCGAGCGGCTGTGTGCGGTAGGCGGAGAGATCCATGGCCCAGTATTGTATCTAGATGCTCAATAAAACAATGCCTCCCCTTCTCCGGGCCGGGGAAAGGGAGGCGGCTCACCCGGTCAGGGCCGCTTGTACTCCAGACACTTCAGCGGCGCGGCGTTCCCGTCGTCCAGGCAGACCAGCACGCTCCCCGCGCCGCCCCGTACGTCGGCCGGGACGGTCGTGGTGATCTCCCGCACCCCGTCGCACAGCGTGCCCGTGCTGCGCGCGTCGAGGAGCGCGCCGGAACCGTCGAGCGTGCCGAACCAGGCCCGGCGGCAGTCGGCCGGGGACACCGAACGGTAGGTGCCCTTGAACGAGACCGAGCGGTTGGCGAAGGTCAGATCGCCCCGGACGTAGGTCGCGCCGTAGCTGACGTCGACATGGGTGGGCGCGGCGGTGGCCGGGGTCGTGAACGTGGCGGAGAGGGCGAGGGCGGCCAGGGCGATGACGGAGTGACGCAGCGGAACCATGGTGGAGAACCCCTTGGGTCGACGGCCGGAAGGTGTGGACCAGTGCGCCCCACCCTGTCGGCCGGCTCGCCTCCGCCGCGACCGCTATGCCAGGGGATGCCCCCAAATCGGTAGCGCCCGTACGTCAGTTCCCGATGCCCGTCTTGATCTCCCGCACCCGGTCCAGATGCCGCGCCAGGAACTCCGACGCCGCCCACCGGTCACCGCCCTCGACCAGGTCCAGCAGCCGCAGATGCTCCCGCGCCTGCCCGGCGAGCCGCGAGCGGTCGACCTGGTGGCGGTACTCGATCAGCCGCCGCAGCCGGTTCTGCCGGCGCACCGCGTCCAGCAGGAACGGGTTCCCGGAACACCCCGTCAGCATCTCGTGGAACGACGCGTTGACCTGGAACAGCTCGGCGCGCGGCAGCAGCAGGATGTCCCCCCGCAGCAGCGCCTCCTGCTGCCGCCGGTGCACCGCGAACGCCTCCGCGTCCACCGTGAACCCCGGCTCCAGCAGCGCCGCCGGCTCCACGATCATCCGGAACCGGTAACTCTGGTCGTGCGCGCCGACCGTCGCCATCACCTGCTGGAACTCCCAGCCCCGCCCACCCGGCCTGCGGCGTACGAGGTCCTCGGCGGCCATCCTGGACAGCACCCGCTCCGCCTGGCGCGGCGTGAGGCGGTAGCGGCGGGCGACGTCCGCGGAGCTGAACGGGTTCTCCAGACGGCCGCCGACCTGGTCGTCCGCCAGCTCGAAGTACGCCGCCTCCTCCGCGTCGTCGCTCTCCGCGCCCTCCGCCGGGCCCGGCCGGGTCAGGTCGCGGGCGTCGCGGGCGAGGAAGAAGCCCCGGTTCGGGACGCGTTCCAGGATGCCGATCTCGGCCAGGAAGTGCATCGCCTTGCGGACCGGCGTCCGCGAGACCTCCAGCTCGTCCGCCGCCCACTGCTCGGTGACGTGCGCACCCCGCACGAGGCTCGCCCCGCGCATCAGGTCCACGAGGCGGGTGGCGATCGAGGTGGTGAGATCGGTACGCGACATCGCTCCTGCGCTTCGGGTCGGACGGGGCGGGGGTTCCATCCTAGGGAGGGGCGGGTGGGGGGAGTGGGGGTTCGGGCGGGGGTGGGCCGGTGGAGAGTGGTGGGCCGGGCCGGGAGGGTGGCAGGGCGTGGCGATCCGGGCCGGGGCGGGCCTGGAGAGCGGTGGTCCCGGCAGGGCGCGTGGCGGAGCGGGCGGAGGGGAGCGGTGGTCCGGGTGGTGCGTGGCCTTCGAGGGTTCTTCAGGAGTCGCGCCCCACCAGCAGCACGCACACCGGCGACCCCGTCCGCGCCACCACCCCCGTCGACCACAGCCGCCCGCTCGCCGTGTCGACGTCGTACGCGACGACCGTGTGACTGCGCTCGTTCGCCGCGTACAGCCGTCGCCCGCCCGCGCCCAGGCAGAAGAAGCGTGGCCGGACGCCCTCCGTCGACACCCACTCCACCGGCGTCAGCGTCCCGTCCCTCGGCGACACCCGGAACACCCCGATGGTGTCCGGCTCGGGCCCGCCCGGGCTCCCGTCCCCGGCGCCGCTCCGGTTCGACACGTACACGTACCGGCCGTCCGCACTCACCTCGATCTCCGCGCCCCGGCTCTCCCCGACCATGGACGCCTCGGTGCTCGACACGATCTGAAGCGCCGTCAACTCCCCGTCGCTCACCCGGTAGACGGTCACCGTCGACCTCAACTCGTCGACCCCGTACGCGTACGGCAGCCGGGGATGGAACGCGACATGCCGAGGCCCCGCGAACTCCCTTGTCCGCACAGCCGACTTGATCCCCAACGCCCCGGACTCCGCGTCCAGCGTGACCGTGACCATCTGGTCGAGTCCCTTGTCCGGCACGACGACATGCCGCCCGTCGGGCGTGAACGGGACGTGGTGCGGCTTGCACCCGGTCTGCTCGGTACGGTGCGGCCCCGGCGCCCCCGGAAACGTCAACCGCCCCACCACCGGCCCGAGTCGCCCGTCCTCCAGGATCGGGAGCGTGGTGACGCCGCCCGCCGAATGGTTGGCGACCACCAGCCAGCGGTTCGACGGATCGGCGGCCAGATGGACGGGGTTGCGTCCCCCGGTCTCCTGGCGCCCGAGGAAGGTCAGACGACCGGACGGCTCGATCCGAAAGGCGCTGACGTACGTGAAGTCCCCGTGCACCGCGTACAGAAACCGCTCTGTACGGTCGGTCGCGAGGAACGTCGGGTTCTCCGACCCGACCGTCTGCACCGGCACCCACCGCGCCCCGACCTCATACACCTCGATCCCCTTCCCCCGCCCCTCCCGCTCGGCGGTCGTCCGCGAACCGACATACGCGAACGTCCTCCCCCTTGGCTGGGCAGCGCCCGCCTCCGAACTCTGCGCGGCCACCGCGGCAGCGAGAGGAAGAGTGACCACGGCTCGGCGGGAGAGGGGCGAGGAAACGGGCGAGTTCATGGGCGGGTCCCGTCCTGGAGGCTGATCCGGCGACGAGATTGTATCTAGGTGCGTGATGATGCAAAAGGCTCTGTGTGTGGGTGGGGTCCGGTGGAGCCTGCGGGTGTCAGAGGTGGCTCTTATGATCGGACGCATGTTCGAGTGTGTGGAGTCTCGGGTCCACCGCCGCGGGCGCCCCCGAGGAGCGGCTCCGGGAGAAGGGCATCCGTCCGGCCGCCAACCTGGTCGCGCGCCTCGCCGCCCTCGACCCCACCCCGCTCCATCTCTCCCGCGCCCCCGCCACCCGCGTCGTCGGCACCTGTCGGCACTTCGCGGTCCTCGCCTGCGCCTTCCTCCGTGCCGGAGGGGTTCCCGCGCGGGTGAGATGCGGGTTCGGGACGTATTTCCGGGCGGGGCACGGCCTCGATCACTGGATCACCGAGTACCACGACGGCGACCGCTGGGTCCGCGTCGACACCGAGCATCTCGGCAAGGGCTACGTGGACCACCCCGAGGACCTCGCCCCCGGCGAGTTCCTGACCGGCGGGGAGGCGTGGGCGCTGTATCGGCAGGGCCGGATCGACGCCGGGAAGTACGGCGTCGCCGGAACCGACTTCGCCTGGGGGCCCGCCGAGATCAGCGGGAACGCCGTGCGCGATCTGGCCGCGCTTTGTAAGCGGGAGATGCTGCCGTGGGACGAGTGGGGGCGGATGACCGAGGCGTACGAGGGGCGGACGGGGGAGCGGTACGACCGTCTGCTGGACGAGGTCGCGCGGGTCTGCGCGGAGGGTGGGCCCGCCGAGGTCGGGGAGCTGTTCGGGAGGGAGGAGTTGAGGGTGCCGGGGCGTCTGCTGGGGGAGTGAGGGGCGGGCGACGGCGAGGGCTCCGGGCGCACCCCGAGGAGCCCTGACCCGGCCTCCGGCTCCGACCGCCCGCCCGCATCCGCGCCCTCTGCCCCGACCGCTCCAGCCTGCCGCCACGCCCTCCCCCCCGCCGTCACCTCAAGGCCGCCCCCTCCGAGCCACCCCGCCCAGCCACCCCAGGCTCGGCTTCGGGGTGCGTTCGAAGGTTTCGCGGTCCACGGCGATCAGGCCGAACGTCGGCTCCCAGTGGCCCCACTCGTAGTTGTCGAGGGCGGACCAGTGGAGGTACCCCCGGACGTCGATGCCGTCGTCCGCGGCGGCGAACAACCCCTCAAGTGCCCCTTGGGTGTAGGCGATCCGCCGGGTGTCGTCGGTCGTCGCGATCCCGTTCTCGGTCACGAGGACCGGGACCCCGCCGGTGACGTCCCAGGTGTGGCGGACGGCCAGGCCGAGGGAGTCGGGCCGGTACGCCGTGCCGACGAGTGTGTTGTCGGGGTGCGGGGGGTGCGGCTCGATGCCGTCGGCGCCGACCCACTGGCTGGAGTACGACTGGACGCCCACGAAGTCGTCGCCGCGCGCCGCCTCCAGGTAGAGGTTCTCCCAGATGTGTTCGAGCTCGTGGAGCCTGTCCTCGGCGCCGGGCCGGGCGGTGAAGGCGCGGTTGGCGACCGACCAGCCGACGGCGGCACCCGTGCGGGCCCGCACGATCTCGCGGACCTGGTGGTGGGCCTTGACGAGGGCGGAGCCGATCTCGGGGTCCGGCGCGGGCAGCGTCGGACGCGGGTCGTTGTCGACCGTCGGACTCTGCCAGGCGCCCTCGGGCCGCTCCTTCATCATCCGCTCGATGGTCAGCATCATCGCGAGCATGTTCGGCTCGTTCATGGTCACGACGTACGGCACCCCGTCGAGAATGCCGGAGACCGTCTCGGTGTACGCGGCGAACCGGTCCACCGCGGACTTGCCGAGCCAGCCTCCCTCCTCCGCGAACCAGCGCGGGTTGGTGAAGTGATGGAGCGTGATCACCGGGGTGAGCCCGAGTCCCAGCGCGGTGTCGATCATCCGCCGGTAGTGGGCGAGTTCGGCCCGCGAGAAGTGGCCGGGCACGGGCTCGACGCGCGCCCACTCGATGCCGAAGCGGTAGGCGTTGAGCCCGGCGTCCGCGAGTAGGCGCATGTCCTCCTCGTAGCGGTGGTAGCTGTCGACGGCGTCACCGCTGCGCTCCATACCGGGCAGCTGCCCTTCGCGCGCCCACCAGTCGCTGTTGACGTTGTTTCCCTCGATCTGGTGCGGGGCCGTCGAGGCGCCCCAGAGGAAGGCCGGCTTGTCGTGCATGGGCGGTCCTTGAGGTCGTGAGGTGACACGGCGCGGACGTTAACCACCGTGGATACTTTTCGAGGGGATTAAACTCCGCCGCGCCGTCACGGGGCAAGACCTCGTACGGTTCGAAGAGGGGTGAGGGCGGGTGGCGTCAGTCCGCCACCCGCAGATGCGGGAACAGTTCCCGCGCCTGAGCCGGTTCGAGCGTCACGAACACGGCCTCCGCGTCGACCAGCGGAGTCCGCGGATCGGCGGCCGTACTGATCGTCCCGGCCACGAAGACCTTCCGGCCGTCCGTGCCGGTCACCCCGGCGTGAATCCGCAACGGCGTCTCCAGCGGCACCGGTCGGTGGTACCGGGTGTGCAGACCGGTCGTCATCCCCGGCCGGCCCGCCGCGACGCACGCGTGCCCCATCAGCTCGTCCAGCAGCATCGCGCTGAACCCGCCGTGCCCGTAACCGGGCGGCCCCTCGTGCGCGGCCCCGAGCGAGCAGATCCCCACGACGCCGTCGGCCTCCCGGGTCACCCGCACGGGCGGGGCGAGCGGGCTGCCCTCGCCGATGACAGGGCTGAACATCCTTGTCCCGCCCGGGAATTCGTCCACCTCCGGGATCTCCGTGAGGCCCCGGCGGGGGCCGGAGTCGGTGAGCCGGGCGGCGAGGTCGCGAACGGCCTTCGCGAGGTCGTCCAGGGTCTCCGGTGGGGCGGTCGTGCGGACGGCGGCGTCGACGAGGGCGCGCAGTTCCGCACCGAGGCCGGTGGCGGCGGCGCGTCGGCGGGTGAGACCGCCGTGTGGGGGAGGCGTGTTGATGTTCATGGGCGTGGGGGAGTCTCCTCGAAGCCGTGCGGACGGGACGGCCGTCCGCACGGTTCATAACAGTCGTTATAGGCGGGATCACGCTAGACTATGACGGCCGTTATAGCCAGGGGTGTCCAGAAGGGGGTACGGCCGTGGCCGCATCGAACACACCGTCGCGCGACCGCATCGTCGCCGGCGCCGCCGACCTGATCAGCAGGCGCGGACTGAACGCGACGAGCATCCGTGAGCTGGCCAAACACGCGAAGGCGCCGCTCGGCTCGACGTACCACTACTTCCCCGAGGGCAAGCAGCAGCTCGCCACCGAGGCGGTGCGCCACGCGAGTACGACGGTCTCCCGCATCCTCCGCGAGGAGCTCGACGCCGGTCCGGTCGCGGGTCTGCGCGCGTTCCTCGCGCTGTGGCGCGGCGTCGTCCTCAGGAGCGACTACCGCGCCGGCTGCCCCGTCCTCGCCGTCTCCGTCGAGGAGCCCCTCACGGACGACGGCCTTCCCCCGTCCCTCCTCGCGGCGGCCGAGGCGTTCGACGACTGGCAGCGCCTCCTCGCCGACTCCCTCCGCGACCGGGGCGTCGACCCCGACCGCGCGGAAGGCGTCGCCGCACTGATCATCGCCTCCACGGAGGGCGCGATCGCGATGTGCCGCGCGAAACGGGACATGACGCCGCTGGATCTGGTGGCGCAGCAGTTGGAGGGGGTGCTTGAAGGGGTTGTGGGGGAGTGAGGGGGTGCCGGGGGTGAAGGTGGGGGCGCGAATGTGAGGGGTGGCGGCGGGAGGGGGCGGTGAGGATTGGGGGTGCGAGGCGAGGGTGTGGCTGCGTGCGGTGAGGGGTGGCGACGTCAGGTGGGGGGCGTGAGGTGGGGGGCCGCTGGTCAGGCGGTGATTGCCTGTCCGCCCCGAGACCGCCGGCTCGGCCCGGTCCCCTTGCTCGCCCTGAAATCCCCCGCCCGTCGGCAGCTCCGCCCCCCGCCCAGCCGCTCAGTGCCCCTGCCCAGTGCCGCCGCCCGGCGCCCCTGCCCAGTGCCGCCGCCCAGCGCCCCCGCCCGGCGCCGACGCCCCGCCCCCGCCGCGCCGCCCCCACTCAGCCCGCGACCGCCGCCCGAATCGCCTCCGCCTTCTCCTCCGTGAACACCCCCGTCGCCAACAGCGACAGGATCGACGTCACGCCGCCGCCGGAACCCCAGCTCCCCTCCTCGACGACACGGAAGTTGACCCACCAGGCGGGCGAGGGCGCGTCCAGCCCGCACGCCTTCGCGAGCGCCGCGAGCAGCCGCTCGATGACTTCCGCGCGGACCTCGCGGGGCCAGTCCCCCTCCATCACGGCCACGTCGAGAAGCATCACGTCCACGCCGGGTCCGGCATCCGCGAGCAGCCGCCCACCAATGGCCATCCGGTCGGCCGGGTGCTCCACGAAGCGCACCTGGAAACCGGGCCGCGCGGCAGGCTGGAACTGCCCGACCTCCGGGACGAGAACCGCGTCCGTGAGGGTCTCGGAGAGGACCCGGCGCTGGTCGAGACTCAGGCGCCCCTCGGGAGTGTTGACGGTGATGACGGTCATGGCTCGCCTCCTATAACGATCGTTATAGCGGACTGTAGCGCAGGGCTATGGCGAGTGTCATAACCAGGAAATGCTCACGCCGTACGCGCGGCCTCCACCGCCGCAGGCCCCCGGCAGGCGCCGCCGATGCCCCCGCAGACCGGCTCGACCGCTTCTGCCCCCGCGACCCCCCGCCGCGCAGAACGCCCCCGCAGGCCCGCCATGCCGCCTCTACTCCCGCAATCCCGCCCGCCGCCTACGCCCCCATGGAGCCCCCTGCCGCCTCGGGCCCCGCAGGGCCCCGTCTCCGAGGAGCCTCCAGTCGGCCTCGCCGCGTGAAACGCCCCCGCAGGCCCCCCGCTCCCTACGTCTCCGCAGGCCCGCCCGACCGCCCCTGCCCCCGCAGACCCGCCCGCCGCCTACGCCCCCGCAGACCCCCCTGCCGCCTCTGCCCCCGCAGAACCCCCCGCCCCCGCAGACCCCCCCGTCGGCCCCGCCGCCCGAAACGCCCCCGTCAGCCGCCCCAGCACCTCCCGATGCTGCTCCACCGACAGTGCGGGAACCGGCAGCGGGTGGGCCGCCTCCGTGCGCAGCCCGTCGAGGGCGAGGGCGAGGCCGCGTCGCCACACGTCCGGTGCCGTACCCCGGGAGGCGCGGGCGAGGAGGGCGTTGGAGCCGAGGAGGAACAGCAGGTCCTCGCGGGTGAAGTCGGGCCGCAGCGACCCCGCATCCTGCGCCCGGACGATCACCTGGACCGCCACGTCCTGGGTCCGCGCGCAGACGGCCATCAGCCGGGCGGCCCCCGGGAAGCCCCCGTTCATCACGTCACCGACGGCCGGTTCGACCGCCTGCAACTCGCAGACCTGCTCCATGTAGAAGACGAACCCGGCCCAGGGGTCCTCGTGGGCCAGCGCCCGGTCGGCGATCTCCTGGAGCCTGTCGCCCGCGAGGTCCACGGCCACCTCGTCGATGAGCGCCTCGCGCGTGCCGAACAGGTTGTACAGCGTGCCGTGGCTCACCCCCGCGCGCCGGGCGATCTCCTTGAGCGGCGCGTGCAGCCCCTGCTCCCGGAAGAGCTCGGCCGCCGCGGCCCGCAGCTTGTCCGCGTTGCGTCGTGCGTCGGCGCGCATCCGGTGTTCCTCCTGGTCCGCTCATGTCGGACTCCATGGTCGCATCTGACGGAAAAGTTAACTTGACCTATGGGTCAATTTGGATGCTAGAGTCACGAAGATAAGTTGACCATAGGGTCAACCTCATCGTTGAGGACAGAGCAGAGATGACCGAGACCGCAGAGACGACCGACGACACCGTGGAGACGGAGCCGCAGCAGCCGGTGCTGCTCAAGCCCCTGGGCTCGGAAGACGCCCCCACCTGCGAGGACGGAGTGTGCCACCTGTGAGCACGATGCGGATCGACATCTGGTCGGACGTCGTCTGTCCCTGGTGCTACATCGGCAAGCGCCGCATGGAGACGGCGCTGAGCCGCTTCGAGCACGCCGACGACGTGGAAGTCCACTGGCACAGCTTCCAGCTGGACCCCTCGCACCCCAAGGGGCGCCGGACGCCGTCGTTCGAGGTCCTCAGCCGCAAGACCGGGGCGCCGCCCGCGCAGATCCGGGCGATGACCGGTCAGGTCACCGAACTCGCCGCCGCCGAGGGGCTGGCGTACGACCTGGAGGGCGCGGTCTCCGTCAACACCGTCGACGCGCACCGCGTCGGGCACCTCGCCGCCGAGCGGGGGCTCGGGGACGCGATGCACGAACGGCTCCTGCGCGCGCACCTCTGCGAGGGCGAACTCGTCGACGACGCCGACACGCTGGCCCGGCTGGGCGCCGAGGTCGGACTGCCCGAGGAGGACACCCGCAAGGTGCTCGCGGGCGGCGCCTACCAGGACGCCGTCGCCCAGGACATCGCCGACGCCCGCCGCTACGGCGCCACCGGCGTGCCCTTCTTCGTCATCAACCGCGCGTACGGGATCTCCGGCGCGCAGTCCTCGGACACCTTCCTCTCCGCCCTGCGCACCGCCCACGCGGACCTCGCCCGCAAGTGACCCCGTCGGGTCCTGCACCCTGGATAGTTTCAGGTGCCCTTCGGGTGCCGCCCTCCGCAGACTGGTCCCGCGTCCGAACCTCCGGACGCGGGACCGGCCACGGAGAACACGGGGAGCAGCCATGAGGACCGTACGACGCGTCGCCGCCCTGCTGAGCACGACCACCCTCGCGGCGACGGGCCTCACCGCGCTGACGGCCGCGCCCGCCGCCGCCGCGACCTGCTCGGCGTCGAAGACGACCAACGTCGTCGGCGCCCGGTTCTCCTACGCCGTCTGCAAGGACGGCACGCTCCTGGCCGTCGAGGGGAAGCTGACCGACACCCGGGAGGACGGCTGCGTCGCCCGGGTCGTCATCGGCTTCGTCAAGCCCGGCCGGGTCCTCAACCTGGTGTACGAGACCGGGGGCACGAGGAACATCGAGGTCGGCGAATGGGATGCCACCAGTGTCAAGGTCACGGTGAGCATCCGCTGCTGACTCACCCCGTCGCCTTCACCGAGAAGATCCACCCCCCGTTGGACAGGTCGAAGGACGTGAGGCCGGTGCCCGTGAGGGTGAGGTTCTCGCCGACCGCGTAGACCTCGTCCTCGGTGAAGAGGGGGACGTAGGGGACCTGGTCGGCGACCTGGGTGAGGATCGTCTTGGAGGCGGCCCAGCGAGTCGCGGCGGGGCCCGCCGTCATGACGGTCTGCTGGGCCTTGTCGACCTCGGGGGTCGTCCAGTTGGCGATGTTGATCTTCTGGGCGCCGATGTTGGCCTTGCCGACGAGTTTGCCGAGGAGGGCGGACGGGTCGGGGTAGCTGGCGCCGAAGCCGAACGGCAGGGTGATGCCCGTGAGCTGGTGCTTGAAGAGCTTGGCGTACCAGTCGTTCGCGGTGACCGGCTTCGGCGTGATCGTGACGCCGAGGGGCCGCAGGTTCTCCTGGAGGCTGAGGACGGTCAGCTCCTGCCAGGGGTAGTCCTTGACGTATTCGATCGTCGTCGAGAAGCCGTCGGCGTGGGCCGACTTGGCGAGTTCCGCCTTCGCCGCGGCCGGGTCGTGCGCGTACTGCGGGAGCCCGGCGAGGAACGTGTCCGCGGCCTGCCGCGACCCGGCGACCCCGGCCAGCTCACCGGCGGGGATCAGCCCCTTCATCGCCTCGGCGTACTCCCCGAACCCCGCCTTCATGATCCCGTCCCGCTCCACGGACAGCGCCACGGCCCGGCGGACGTGCACGTCGTCGAAGGGCGCCTTGGTGACGTCCATCGCGAGGAAGTTCTGCGAGAGCGACGGCGAGGCGTGCAGCGTCGTCCCCGGTATCGCCTTCCACTGCGCCGCGTTCTTCAGCGCGTTGACCGGCCCACCGTCGATCTCCCCGGACCGCAGGGCGAGTTGACGCGCGTTGTCGTCGGGGATGACGGAGAAGACGACCTTGTCCGGCGCCGGTTTCGTGCGCGCGTACTGCGGATTGCGCACCAGCGTGATCTTCCCCGCCGTCTGCGAGTCGACCTGGTAGGGCCCGGTCCCCACCGGAGCCGTCCCCGCGTTGCCGAGGTCCTTCGCGTGGGCCTTCGCGAAGCTCGCCTCCTCGACGAGCGTCGCCAGCGCGATCCCGGCCCGAGCGGTCGGCGCCGGAGCCGTCAGCTTCACGGTCACCTCCAGCGGCCCCGTCACCGTGACGCTCCCCACCTTCTGCCCGAGGACGGCGGTCTGCGCCTCCTCCGCGGTGAAGTGCTCGATGCTCCAGGCGACGTCCTGTGCGGTCAGCTCGGCACCGGAGGCGAACTTCACCCCCGAACGCAGCTTGTACACCAGGGTCGTGGCGTCCGGCTGGGTCACCGACGTCGCCAGGTTCGGGGTGAACTCGCCGGTGCTGGAGACCCGTTCGAGCGGCTCCGTGACGAGGGACATCACCGCGCCGGTCGTGTTGTTGTCGTAGCTCTTGGCGTAGTCGAGCGACGCGGGCGCGTTGGGCAGCGCCCAGTTCACCACCGGCAGCGTCCTGTCGCTCGCCTTCTTCGCCCCTGAGCCACCTGTGTCCCCCGAACCGTCACCGCCGGAGCAGGCGGTCGCGGCGACGGTGGTGAGGACGACGAGGAGCGCGGCGGACGTCGTCCGCCGGGAGAAGGGTGTGGGGGGCATGGATTTCCGTTCTGTGTACGGGACTTCAGCTCTCGCCCGGGATCGAGGCGAGAAGGCGCTTGGTGTGGGGGTGCGCCGGCGCGTCCAGCAGCGACGCCGTCGTACCGCTCTCGACGATCTCCCCGCCGCGCAGCACGACCGCCCGGTCGGTCATCTGCCGGACGACGGACAGGTCGTGGGTGATGAGGAGCAGGCTCGTGCCGTACTCGGCGCGTACCGTGCGCAGGAGTTCGAGGATCTGCGCCTGCACGGACACGTCGAGCGCGGCGACCGGCTCGTCGCAGATCAGCAGCTTCGGCCGGACGGCCAACGCCCGCGCCACGGCGACGCGTTGCCGCTCACCGCCGGACAGTGCGGCGGGCAACTCGCGCGCGTACGACGCCGGAAGGCCGACGTGCTCCAGCAACTCCTCGGCCCGCTGCCCCGGTTCGGGCCCGACGCCGATCGCCTCGCGCAGGGCGGCGCCGATCGTCAGCCGGGGGTTGAGGGAGGAGTAGGGGTCCTGGAAGACGATCTGGACCAGCCGCCGCACCTCGCGCAGCTCGCGCCGGTCCAGCTTCCGGTAGTCGCTGACGTCGATGCCGCCGAGCCGGATCGTCCCCGAGGCCGGCCGGGTCAGCCCGAGCACGCACCGCACGAGGGTCGTCTTCCCGGAGCCGGTCTCCCCGACCACGCCCAGCGATTCGCCCTCGCGGAGTTCGAGACAGGCCCCGTTCAGCGCGGTCGTGTCGCGGTACGTCTTGGTCAGGCCGTCCACGACGAGCAGCGGCGTGCCGTCGCGGACCGGCGGCGGAGCCGAGGGGACCGCCGGGGCGTGGAGACGGGCGCGCAGCTCGTCCCCGACGTCCGCCAGCCGCACGCACGCCGACAGCCGCCCCGGTGCCACCTCGGCCGGCGTCGGCCGGGCCGTCGTACAGACGTCGCGCCGCCACTCGCAGCGGGCGGCGAACGCGCAGGTGCCGGTGACGGAGTCGGCGGGCGGGACCGCGCCGGGGAGGGAGGGGAGCCGTTCGACGTAGTGGGAGACCGGGGGTTCGGCCAGCATGAGGCCCAGGCTGTAGGGGTGGCCGGGGGAGCGGCGCAGCTCGCCCGCGGGCGCGTCCTCCAGGACCGACCCGGCGTACAGGACGAGCACCCGGTGGCAGACGTCGAACGCGACCCGCAGATCGTGCGTGACGAGCAGCAGCGCCATGCCCCGCTCGGCCTGCAACCGGCGCAGCAGGGCTAGGACTTCGGCCTGCGTCGTGACGTCGAGAGCGGTCGTCGGCTCGTCCGCGACCAGCAGATCGGGGTCCCGGGCGAGCGCCGCCGCGATCGCGACGCGCTGCCGCATGCCGCCGGAGAGCTGGAAGGGGTACTTGCCCGCCACGGTCCCGGCGTCCAGGCCGACTTCACCCAGCCGCCGGGCGATCTCCGCGGGCGTGCGGTCGGTCGGCGCGAGCGACTCCCGCAGATGCGCGCCGACCGTCTGGAGGGGGTTGAGCGCGGTGAACGGGTCCTGGAGGACCATCGCCAGCCGGGTGCCGCGCAGCGGACGCAGCTCCCGTTCCCGGCGGCCCAGCAACTCCGCGCCGTCGAAGAGGACTTGGCCCTCCGCGCGCAGGCCGGGCGCGAGGACGCCCAGGACGGCCCGCGCGGTCAGCGTCTTGCCGCTCCCCGACTCGCCGACCACACCGAGGGTTTCCCCGGCGCGGAGGTCGAAGCCGACGTCCCGGACCAGCGTCCGCCCGTCCCGGCCCCGCACGCGCAGCCCGCGCACCGACAGCAGTACGCCGCTCACCGGGCCGCACCCCGCTCGTACACCCAGTCCCCGACCAGCGTGACCCCCACCGCCGACACGATGACCAGCACCCCGGGCGCGAGCGACAGATACGGGTTCACGGTCAGCAGACTCTGTCCCTGGCGCAGGAGTTCACCCCAGTCCGGGGTCCCCGGCGGCACCCCGAGCCCGAGGTACGACAGCCCGGACAGCCCGATCAGCGCCCCGACGAAGTCGAGGAGGAAGGTCGTCACGACCGTCGGCAGCATGTTCGGCAGGACGTGCCGGAACAAGATCCGCGAGGCGGGCAGCCCCAGCGTCCGCGCGGCCTCGACGTACGGCAGCCGGGCCTGCACGAGCGTCGTGCTCCGGCACAGCCGGATCTGCGTGGGCAGCGAGACGAGGGTGACGACCGCGACGGCGAGCCAGTACCCGTTCCCGACCGTCCCGACGACCACCACGACCAGCAGCGTCACCGGAAGGACGTACACCAGCTCGGCGAAGCGGTTCACCACCGCGTCCGGCCAGCCGCCGAAATACCCGGCCGCCATCCCGAGCGGCACGCCCAGCAGCAGCGCCCCCACCGCCGCGACCAGCGGCCCGACCACGGCCGACCGCGCCCCGGCGATCACCTGCGACAGCACGTCCCGCCCCAGCGCGTCCGTGCCGAGCCAGTGCCCGTCCCCCGGACCGACGGCACCGCGCAGCAGATCCTGGTGTCCCGGGTCGTACGGCGCGAGCGCCCCGCCCGCGACGACGAGCAGCGCGACGACGGCCACCCCCGCCGCGCCGAGCAGCACCAGTACCGGCGGACGCGCCCGCATCACACCTCCCCGGCCGCGTGCAGCCGCACCCGGGGATCGAGCAGCAGACCGAGCAGGTCGACCAGCAGGTTGACCACCACGACGACGACCCCCAGCAGCAGCGCGGTCGCCTGCACGACGGGCACGTCCTGGGCGGCCACCGCCGTCAGCAGCAGCGATCCCAGGCCGGGCAGCGAGAACACCTGCTCGACGAAGATCCCCGCGCTGAGCGGCGCCATGATCAGCAGCCCGGCACCGGCGACGATCGGCGGCGCGGCGTTGCGCAGCACGTGGTGCACCAGCATCCGCGCCGGACCGATCCCCCGCAGCCGCGCGAACGTGAGGTGGTCCTGCCGCATCACGGCCGCCGTCGCCGCCCGGGTCTGCCGGACCAGGAGCGACGCCAGCAGCGTCGCGAGCGCCACCGCCGGGAGCGTCAGATGGCTGACCCGGTCGGCGAACGCGTCCTCGCCGGCGCCGTACACCGGGAACCAGCCGAGCTCCACGCCGAAGACGTAGAGCAGGACGACGGACAGGGCGTACGAGGGGGCGCCGAAGCCGACCGTGGCCAGCAGGGAGATGCCCCGGTCGGCGGCGCGGCCCTGCCGCACGCCCGCGAGGACGCCCAGCGGGACGCCGATCAGCAGGACCAGCAGGAGGCAGTAGACGGCGAGTTCCCCGCTGAGCGCGAGCCGTTCGGTGACCATGTCGAGGACCGGGGTGCCCGCCTGGACGGAGATCGAGCGGCCGAGGTCGAGGTGCAGCGCGTCCCCGAGCCAGTGCAGGTACTGGGCGGCGAAGGGCTCGTCGAGGTGGTGACGCGCACGCAGTTCCGCCACCAGCGCCGGGGAGGCGGGGCGGGTGCCGAGGAGGGTTTGCAGGGGAGTGCCCGGACTCGCGGCGAGCAGGGCGAAGACCAGGAAGCTGAGGGCCAGGAGAAGCAGCAGCCCGCCACCCAGCCGTCTGAGGACGAAGGCGGCCATGGGGGGCGACTGTACGAGCCCGCCTCAACTCCCCGCAAGAGCTTGAAAGTTTCAGAAGTTGGGTTGTATAAGTCACAGGGAGCCCACAATTCCCACACCACCGAATCGGGACCCCCATGCTCACGCTTCCCCTCGCCGAAGGGGCCGAACTCCACGCCCTGGAACCCTGGCGGGCACAGGAGTTCTACGAGTTCGTCGTCCGCTCCGGCCGCCACCTCACCCCCTGGATGCCCTGGGCGACCGACATCGACGAACCCGCCAAGGCCGCCCGCTGGTTGCAGGGGTACGCCGAGGACCAGGCCCGCGACGGCCGCCGCGTGTACGGCATCTGGCGCGACGGACTCCTCGTCGGCGGCGCCGGGTTCGGGGCCTTCGACGCGCGCACCGGGAACTGCTCCCTCGGCGCCTGGCTCGCCCCCGAGGCACGCGGCCAGGGCCTCGCGACCGGCGCGGCCCGGCTGCTCGCCGACTGGGCCGTCGAGACGCGGGGCATGTCACGCGTCGAGTGGTCCGCCGCCACCGGAAACCACGCCAGCCTCGCCGTCGCCAAACGCCTCGGCATGGCCCAGGAAGGCGTCCTGCGCTCGGCGTTGGAGCTGGACGGGGTCCGCCACGACATCGAGGTCTGGTCCCGGATCGCCGGCGAGGAGTGAGCCGGGGGGCCGGGCGGACGCGGGGTCAGACGTAGCCCGGGAACGGCTCCACCCCCGCCAGCACGGCGCCCGCCCCCTCGTACACCGACTCCTGGAGGAAGGCGTGCTGGGGGACGACCGACGCGTCCCGCAGGCAGCGCTCCAGGACCCCGCCCGCCGTGATCGCCGCGGTGCCGCCCAACCGGTAGGCGCAGTGGGCCACTTCGTACGCCGTCGCCGCGAGGTGCGTCGACGCCAGCCGCAGCGCGCTCGCCTGCTCCCTCGACGCCGGATCGCCCGCCACGACCGTGGCCCACACGGCGTCCGTCGTCTCGTAGAACCAGGCCCGCGCCGACCGCAGTTGGGCCTCCGCGCGGGCGAGCGTGATCCGGTACGTCGCCCGCTCGGCGGGGCGCGGCGCCCCCGTCCACGCCGGCCGGGCGCCCTCCGCCGTCACATGGTCCAGCGCCGTCCGCGCCACACCGAGCCCCACGACCGCCAGCACCTGCGCGGCGTACGGCACCGTCGGGTAGCGGTACAGCGGCTCGTCCACCGTCGAGGGGCCGCCGCGGACGAACGTCCACTCCTCGGGGACGACGACGCCGTGCACCGCGAGATCGTGACTGCCCGTGCCGCGCAGGCCGACGGCGTCCCAGTTCTCGACGATCTCCACCTGCCCCGGCCGCAGCACCGCCGTCAGCGGACGCCCCGCGCGCTCCTCGCCCGCCCTGATCCCGACGCCGAGGACGTCCGCGCCCTGACAGCCGCTGGCGAACCGCCAGCGCCCCTCGACCCGGTAACCCCCCGCCACCCGCTCGGAGTCCTGGACCGGGAAGAGCCCGCCCGCGAACACCACGTCCGGCCCGTCCGCGTACAACTCGGCCTGCGTGTCCAGCGGCAGCCCCGCCAGATAGACCGTCGCCGAACCGAAGCTCGCCACCCACCCGGCCGACCCGTCGGCCCGCGCGATCCGTTCCACGATCCGCAGGAACTCCGCGGGCGGCAGCGCGTCACCCCCGAACCGCCGGGGCACCCCCGCCCGGTAGACCCCCGCCCGTCTGAACTCCCCGATCACGTCCGCCGGGACGTGCCCCTTCGCCTCGAACTCCGCCCGCCGCCCGGCGACCACGCCGAGCACCCGCTCCAACTGCCCCATCCGGCCATCCCCTTGAGCCGCGCCGACCTGCCGCCCGCGCCACGGTACGGCACCGCCCGCGCTCCCGGCCGGTCGGGCCGACGGCCCGGTTCCCCGCGCTGAGGTCGGGGAACCGGGCACGGCATCGGCCTAGTTGGGGCAGCCGCTCGCGTTGTGGCGGCACAGGGAGCCGATCGTGTACGTGCCGGCGAGGTTGCCCTGGCCGCCCGAGAGGGTGCTGCCGATGCGGTCCTGGTAGGAGAAGGCCCGGTAGTAGTGGTAGCGGTAGCTCGTCCGGTTGTAGACGGACCGGGTCACAGTGCCGTTGTTCATCCAGGAACACTCCTCGCGCGCCCGGGGGTTGAGGGCGCTGCTCCACTGGCAGCGCGAACCCGTGCCGCCCGACCCGGACCAGAAGCAGATCCAGCCGCTCGGACAGTCGGAGTACGCCAGGATGCCGACCTCGCCGGACGACGTGTCGAAGCCCATGGCCTGGCCCGGCGCCACGGACGCCGGGGCGGCCGGGGCGGGGGCGGACGCCTGGGCCTGTGCGGTCGGGGCGACCGCGAGGGCGGCACCCATGAGGAAGGTCGCCGCGAGAGTGGTGAGGGTCGAACGCAGTGCCACGGTGGTTCCCTTCGAGAAGTGGCGGGGACGCGCGTGCCGGTGCCGCGCGGACGCCGCGAAGGGGGAGCGGAATCCCCGTCCGCCGTCCGCGCGCCGGTCGTTCCGGGACGCGGTGCGGCAGCAGGGTGGTCATCCGTACGCCGCATTGAACACGAGGGTCCCCTGAGGCGACCATGGGAGGCCAGGGAATGTGACGAGGGCTGAAAAGCCCGGGCCACAGGGGGGAACGGAATGCTCCGTATCCACTTCACCGACGTCGACCTGACCCGCACGCGGATGGCCGCCACCCCCGATCCGCTGTGGGAGATCTGCATGAGCCTGCACCGCCTCCAGACCCGCCAGGGCCGCTGGGCGCACGCCGAATGGTTCCGCACGACCCGCACCCGCCTGCACGCCACGGGCTTCGCCCGCACCGTCGGCACCCTCCTGTTACCCCTCGTCCCGCGCGCCGCCTACTTCCCCGACTTCCTCACCCCCGCCGAGGCCGGCGAAGGACTCGACGCGGGACTCGAAGCCGTCCTCGCCACCTCCCCGCGCCGCGTCCTGCACGAAGTACGCCTCCTCGACCGCACCCACGGCGCCCCCGCCTGGGCCCGCCGGCTCACCGAACCCGGCCCGCGCAAAGAGCTGGTCACGGCGCTGCGCGCCTACCACGACCTCGTGATCGCGCCCTACGCCGACCCCATACAGGCCCGCGTCGACGCCGAACGGGCCGCACACGCCCGCGCCGTCCTCAGCACCGGCGCCGAAGGCGTCCTCGGCAACCTCGGGCCCCCGCTGTGCTGGCGCAGACCGGTCCTGTCCACGCCCTACCCCGAGGACCGCGACCTGCGCCTCGGCGGCCGGGGACTGCTCCTCATCCCCTCCCACTTCTGCTGGGGCACCCCGGTGACCTTCCGCAGCGCCACCCTCGACCCCGTCCTGCTCTACCCCCTGAGCCACGAACCCCACCCCTCCGCGCTCCCCGGCGACCTCGGCTCCGGCGCCCCCCTGACCGCCCTCCTGGGCCGCACCCGCGCCCGCGTCCTGCGCGCCGTCGCCGCGGGCGCCACCACCGGCGAAACTCGCCCGCGCCACCGGCGTCTCCGCCTCCTCGGCCAGCCAGCACGCCACCGCCCTGCGCCGCGCCGGCCTCCTCACCACCCAGCGGCACGCCATGTCGGTCCTGCACACCCTGACCCCCCTGGGCGCGGCGCTCCTGCGCGCCAACACCCCGGCGAACCCCGCGCCCCCTACGGCGCCACGCCGCCCAGCCGCTCCGTGAGCGCCCCGGCCGCCTCCCTCACCTGCCGGGCCAGCTCCGGGAGCCGGTCGTGCGTGACCCGCGACGCCGGCCCCGAGACGCTGATCGAGGTGAGGACCGTACCGGTGTGCCCGAAGACGGGCGCGGCCACGCAGCGGATGTCCAGCTCGTTCTCGACGTCGTCGACGGCGTAGCCGCGCTCGCGGACGGCGGCCAGCTCGGCGCGCAGCGCCCGCGGGGTCGTGAGGGTGGCCGGGGTGCGGGCGGGCAGGCCCGCGGCGAGGACCTGGTCGAGGACCGCGTCCGTCGCGTGCGCGAGGAACGCCTTGCCGGTGGCCGTGCAGTAGGCGGGCTGCCGGCCGCCCACCCGGGAGTGCATCCGGACGGCCTGCGGGCTCTCGACCTTGTCGATGTAGACGATCTCCGGGGGGTCGAAACTCACCAGGTGGACGGCCTCCCGGGCGTCCTGCGCGAGCTGGTGCAGCAGCGGTGACGCCGTGCGGCGGATGTCGAGGCGCTCCAGGTACACCTGGCCGAGCAGCGCGTTCTGCGGGCCGAGCCGGTAGTGGCCGCTCTCCGGGTCCTGGTCGACGAGCCGGGTCTCGCGCAACGGCGCGACGAGCCGCAGGACCGTGCTCTTGCTCATGCCGAGCCCGGTCGCGAGGTCGGTGAGGGACGTGCCCTGCGGGTGGCCGTCGTCCTCGGCGAGGTACATCAGGATGCCGAGCGCGCGGCGCAGGGACGAGGAGGAGTTGCGGGGGGTCTCGGAGGTCACGCGGCGGACCTTATCGTACTGCACTGCAAAACGGAATGTTACATGTTGAAATCCGGCATTGACGGCGGTGGGGGAGGGGGCTAATTTCTCGGCAACGCCAAGCGATGCAATGCGAAATCTAATTCTGCACTGCAAAACGCCCTCCCTGTGAAACGCCCCTCCCGGAAGGGAGCCCCCGTGAAGAGATCCCGCCACCGTACCCGCCGTCTGCTTCCGATTTGTATCGGTGTGACCGCTCTCGCATCCCTCACCGCCTGCACCTCCGTCAGCGCCGCCGGCCGCGGCGGACAGTCCTCGACCCTCCAGGACGTCGTCCGGCGCGGCACCCTCAACATCGCGAGCTGCCTGACCTTCCCCCCGTTCGGCTCCCTCGACAAGGACAACAAGCCCCAGGGGTACGACGTCGACGTCGCCACCGCGATGGCGAAGTCCCTCGGCGTCAAGGTCCACATCGTCGACACCACGTCCGCCAACCGCATCCCCAACCTCCAGACCGGCAAGGTCGACGCGGTCGTCTGCAACTTCACGACCACGCCCGAACGCGCCAAGCAGGTCTCCTTCAGCGACCCGTACATCGTCGCGGGCGAGGTCCTCCTCGTGAAGAAGTCCAGCGGCATCGCGACCCTGGGCGACCTCTCCGGCAAGACCGTCGCCGTCACGAAGGGCTCCACCAACGGGGACGCGGTCAAGGCCGCCAACCCGAAGGCGAAGATCCAGGAGTACGACAGCTCCTCCTCCGCCGTCCTCGCCGTCAAGCAGGGCCAGGCCGACGCGATGGTCGAGGACTCCAACTTCCTCAACTTCCAGGCGAAGCAGGACCCTTCGCTGACCGTCACCAAGGACTCCGTCGTCCCCCTCGAATACAACGGCATCGGCCTCCCCCTCGGCGACGCCACCTGGACCCAGTGGGTCGACACCTGGCTGCGGGAGTTCAACACCTCCGGCGAATCCGCCGCCCTCTACAAGAAGTGGTTCGGCGTCGAGCGGGTCTTCCCGCTCAACCCGGCCTACTGACAAGGGGGTTCACCATGTTCGTCGACTGGAGCTACGCCCTCCGCGACTGGCACACCTACCTCGACGCCGGATGGCTGTCCCTCAAGCTGTCCCTGGAGGCGTTCGCGCTGGCCTTCGCCCTCGGCCTGCTCGGCGCCCTCGCCCGCCGCTCCCGGCACCTCGCCCTGCGCCTGCCCGCCGCCGTGTACGTCGAGGTCGTCCGCAACACGCCCGTGCTGCTCCAGATGTTCGTCGCCTACTTCGTCCTGCCCTCGGCGGGCCTCAGGCTCAGCCCCGTCCAGGCCGGCGTCCTCGCCCTCGGCGTCAACGTCGGCGCCTACCTCACCGAGATCTTCCGGGCCGGCATCGACGCCGTGCCCGACGGCCAGCGCGAAGCCGCGCGGGTGCTCGCGCTGAGCCCCGTACGCACCTTCGCGCACGTCGTCCTGCCGCAGGCCCTGCGCAACGTCTACCCGGCCGTCGTCAACCAGCTCGTCCAGATCATCCTGGGCTCCTCGCTGCTGTCGGCGATCTCCGTGCCCGAACTCACCGGCACCGCCATGGTCATCAACTCCCGCACGCTGCTGACCGTCCAGGTCTTCGGCATCGCGGCCGTCCTCTACCTGCTGCTCACCAACGCGGTCGTCCTGGCCGCCGGGCTCGTCGGCCGGGTCGCGTTCCGGCCCCCGCTGCGGCCCGCCCCGAAACGCCGGGCCCTGCGGCGACTGCTGCCGAAGGAGGCGTGATGGACTTCTCGCTCCTGTGGTCCAACCGCGAGCTGTACCTCGACGGACTCCGCTCCACCGTCCTGCTCTCCCTCGCCGCGATCGCCACCAGCACCCTCCTCGGACTGCTCGTCGCCGCCGTCCGCACCAGCCGCGTCCCGGTGCTGGCCCAGCTCGGACGCGTCTACCTGGAGGTGTTCCGGGGGACGCCGCTGCTCATCCAGATGCTGTTCCTGTACTTCGGCATCGCCTACCTCGCCCCGATGGGACTCACCGTCTTCGGCGCGGCCCTCGTCGCCCTCACCCTCTACCAGGGCGCCTACATCGCCGAGATCTTCCGCGCCGGCATCGAGGCGGTACCGCGCGGCCAGTGGGAGGCGGCCAGGGTCCTCGGGCTCGGCAGGGCGCGGACGTTCGTCGGCGTCATCCTGCCCCAGACCCGCACGATCGTCCTGCCGCCGCTCGTCGGGCAGTACCTGTCCCTCATCAAGGACACCTCCATCGCCGTCGTCATCGGCTACGTCGAACTGCTGCGCCAGGGACAGGCCGTCATCGACCGCGCCGGTGACCCCGCCACCTCGTACATCGCCGTCGCCGCCCTCTACTTCGTCGTCTGCTACCCGCTGTCGCTGCTCGTGCGGCGCATGGAGCGAAAGGCTGTCACCGCATGACCACCTCGCGGATCTCGCTGACCGGCGTGCGCAAGCGCTTCGGTGACCTGGACGTCCTCAAGGGCGTCGACATCGATGTCGACCAGGGGGAGGTCGTCGTCCTCATCGGGGCCAGCGGCTCCGGCAAGTCCACCCTGCTGCGCATCATGTGCGACCTGGAGCGCGCGGACGCGGGGGAGGTGTGGGTCAACGGCGTGCCGCTGCACGACCGGGGGCGCGCCCACGAGATCTTCGGGCACGTCGGGATGGTGTTCCAGCAGTTCAACCTGTTCCCCCACAAGACCGCCCTCGGCAACGTCACGCTGGCCCTGCTGAAGGTGCGGGGGCTGGGGAAGGCCGACGCCGAGGAACGCGGCCGGGCCGCCCTCGCCCGCGTCGGACTCGCCGACAAGGCGGACAGCTATCCCGCCCAGCTCTCCGGGGGCCAGCAGCAGCGCGTCGCCATCGCCCGCGCGCTCGCCATGGACCCGGCGGTCATGTTCTTCGACGAGCCGACGTCCGCGCTCGACCCGGAACTCGTCGGCGAGGTCACGGGTGTCATGCGCGCCCTCGCCGAGGACGGCATGACGATGGTCGTCGTCACGCACGAGATGCGGTTCGCGAAGGACACCGCGGACCGGGTCGTCTTCATGGACGGCGGTGTCGTCCTCGAACAGGGGGTGCCCCAGGAGGTGTTCGCGAACCCGGCACAGCCGCGCACCCAGCAGTTCCTGCACCGCGTACTGGACACGTGACCGCACCGCGTACCGGAGACGCGACCGAACCGCGTCCCCGACACGCGACCGACCGGCACCCGCAGAAGGACCTCCCCGTGCACCTCCCCCCAGAAGTCGTGTGCGTCGGCGAGACCATGGCCGTCCTCAGCCCCCCGGACACCGGCCCCCTCGCCCGCCAGACCCACCTCGCCCTCACCGTCGGCGGCGCCGAGTCCAACGTCGCCTGCGCGCTCGCCGCCCTCGGCCACCGCGCCGCCTGGCTCGGCCGCGTCGGCGACGACCCCCTCGGCCGGCGCGTCCTCGACGACCTGACCGCACGCGGCGTCGACGTCACCGCCGCCGAGACCGACCCCCACCGCCCCACCGGCGTCTACTTCAAGGACCCGGGCCCCGAGGGCACCGGCACCTACTACTACCGCCGCGACTCGGCGGCCACCGCCATGACCCCCGCCCTCACGGCCCACCCCCTCCTGCGCGCGGCCCGCGTCCTGCACCTCACCGGCATCACCGCCGCCCTCTCCGCCCCCTGCGCCGACCTCCTCACCGACCTGATCGTCCACCGCACCGTCCCCGGCCCCCTCATCTCCTTCGACGTCAACCACCGCCCCGCCCTCTGGACCGCCGACGCCGCCCCCGCCCTCCTCACCCTCGCCCGCGCCGCCGACCTCGTCTTCGTCGGCCGCGACGAGGCGGAGACCCTCTGGGGCACCCGCACCCCGGCCCAGATCCGCGCCCTCATCCCCGCCCCCACCCTGGTGGTGAAGGACGCGAGCCACGGCGCGACGGTCTACGGAACCCGGCACGCGCACGACCCTCAAGAGGCGACCGCCTTCGTCCCCGCCCCCGCCGCCCGCGTCGTCGAACACGTCGGCGCCGGAGACGCCTTCGCCGCCGGATACCTCGCCGCCCTCCTCGAATCCCGCACCCCCGAGGACTCCCTGCGCCTCGGCCACCTCGTCGCCGCCGCGACCCTCGCGACCCGCGCCGACGTCCCCCCGCCCCTCACCCGCACCACCCTCGACGACCACCTCTCCCTCGACGACGCGGCCTGGTCCGCGCTGACCCTCTAGGAGCACCCGAAGATGAGCCGCCACGAAGCGATCCGCACCACAGGTGCCCCCGCCCCCGCCTGGGCCTTCTCCCAGGGCGTCCGCAAGGGCCCCATCCTCCAGGTGTCCGGCCAGGGTCCCCAGGACCCCGCCACCGGCGCCTACCTCCACGAGGGCGACGTCAAGGCACAGACCCGCCGCACCCTCGAAAACGTCCGCGCGATCCTCGAAGCGGGCGGCGCCCGCGTCGGGGACGTCGTCATGTTCCGCGTCTACCTCACCACCCGCGCCGACTTCGCCGCGATGAACGAGGTGTACGCCGAGTTCATCGCCGAACACGTCCCCGAGGGCGAGCCCAAGCCGTGCCGGACGACCGTGTTCGTCGAACTGCCGCACGAGGTCATGCTCGTGGAGATCGACGCGCAGGCGGTCGTCGGCTGATGGAGATCCTCGACTGGCGGTTCAAGGCCGTCCCCGACCGGGCCTGGGGAAAGACGGCCGCCGAGTTCCTCGCGGACCGGCCGGCCCTGGAAGACCTCGGCACCCCGCTCCTCACCCTCGACGCCGCCGCCCTGGAACACAACCTGCGCACCATGGCCGACTGGTGCACGGCGGCCGGCGTCGACCTCGCCCCGCACGGCAAGACCACCATGGCCCCGGCCCTGTGGCAGCGCCAACTCGACGCCGGAGCACGGGGGATCACCCTCGCCACCCTCGCCCAGCTCCGCGTCGCCCGTGCCTTCGGGGTCGACCGCGTCCACCTCGCCAACGCCCTCCTCGACCCCGCCGGACTGCGCTGGCTCGCCGCCGAACTCGACGCCGCCCCCGCCTTCTCCTTCACCTGCTGGGCCGACTCCGTCCGCACCGTCGACCTCCTGCGCGAGGCGTACCCAGGCTCCCGCCCCCTCGACGTGTGCGTCGAACTCGGCGCCCAGGACGGCCGCACCGGAGCCCGCACCCTCGACGAGGCCCTCGCCGTCGCCCGCGCGGTCTGCGCCGCCCCGCGCCTGCGCCTGGCCGGCGTCAGCGGCTACGAGGGCGCCCTGAAGTCCACCCACGCCATCGAGACCTACCTGCGCACCATGGTCGTCCTGCACGACCGCCTCCGCGCCGACGGACTGCTGGAGGTCCCCGACGCCATCGTCACCGCCGGCGGCAGCGCCCACTTCGACACCGTCGTACGGGAGTTGGCCCCCGTCCGCGACTCCGGGACCCGTGTCCTGCTGCGCTCGGGCGCCTACCTGATCCACGACGACGGCTACTACCGGACCGTCTCCCCCCTCCCGCTGCGCAGCGCGATGCACGGCTGGGCCCGGGTGATCTCCCGCCCCGAACCGTCCCTGGCGCTCCTCGACGGCGGCAAACGCGACTTCCCGTACGACGAGGGCCTGCCCGAACCCCAACGCGTGCGCGGCGGCGGCGAGTTGACCGGAGCCCGGGTGACCGCGCTCAACGACCAGCACACGTTCCTGCGCGACGCGGACGTCCGTGTCGGTGACGTCGTCCGGCTCGGCCTCTCCCATCCCTGCACCGCGTTCGACAAGTGGAACCTCATCCCGGTGGTGGACGACGCGCACGCCCCGGACCCCCAAGTCGTCGATCTGGTGAGGACGTTCTTCTGATGCGGGACTTTCTGGCCGGCCTCGCCGAGGACCGGGTGATCGCCGTGATCCGGGCCCCCGAGATCCCCGACGCCGCCGAGCTGAGCGCGGCGCTGCTCCAAGGCGGCGTGAAGTGGGTCGAGTTCACGTACACGACCCCCGAACTCCCCGTCCATCTGCGGCGGGCCGCGTCCGTCCCCGGCTGCCGGATCGGCGCGGGGACCGTGCTGACGGCCGCCCAGGCGGAGGCGGCCGTCGAGGCGGGCGCCGCCTACCTGGTCACGCCGGGGATCAGGGCGGAGGTGGCGAGGGTGGCGGCCCAGGCCGAAGTGCCGGTCGTCATGGGGGCGTTGACCCCGACGGAGGTGGCCATGGCGCTCGACCTGGGCGCGGCCGGGGTGAAGATCTTCCCGGCCCACTCGCTGGGACCCCGCTACTTCAAGGACCTCAACGGCCCCTATCCCGGCGTCCCGTTGGTCGCCTCCGGTGGCGTGAACCCCGCCAACGCCGCCGACTTCCTCGCCGCCGGGGCGCACGCCGTCTGCGCGGGCTCCGACGTGGTGCCCGCGAGCGCGGTCACCGCCGGGGACTGGGCCGGGATCGGACGCCGGGCGAAGGCGTTCGTGGCGGCACTCTGAGGCGGGCGGGCTCACAACCGGGCGGCCTTATAGACCCGGCAGCCTTATAAACCGGGCAGCCTTGCAAACCGGCCGGCCTTACAGGTGAGGCCGGCCGGCCTGCTGCCGGCGGATCTCCTCGACGAGGCCGGTCTCGTAGGCGATCACGACGAGCTGCGCCCGGTCGTGCGCCTGGAGCTTGCTGAACAGCCGGCTGACGTGCGTCTTGACGGTGGCGACGCTGATGTTGAGCCGCGCGCTGATCTCGGTGTTCGGATGCCCCGCCGCGACATGCACGAGAACCTCCCGCTCGCGGTCCGTGAGCGGGTCGAGCAGGGCGGGCGAGATGCTCGCGTCCAGCGAGGGCCGGCTGACGAAGTCACGGATGAGCCGCCGGGTCACGCTCGGCGCGAGCAGGGCGTCGCCCGCCGCGACGGTCCGGATGCCCGCGAGGAGGTTCTCGGGCGGGGTGTCCTTCAGGAGGAACCCGCTGGCCCCGGCCTTGAGCGCGGAGAACACGTACTCGTCGAGGTCGAACGTCGTGAGGATGATGACCCGGATCGACTCGGTGGCCGGGTCGCCGAGGAGCTGCCGGGTCGCCTCGATGCCGTCCATGTCCGGCATCCGCACGTCCATCAGGATGATGTCCGGCAGATGCCGGCGCCCCGCCGCCACGGTGTCGCGGCCGGTGCTGGTCTCGGCGACGACCTCCATCTCGGCCGCCGCGTTCACGAGCACGCTGAAACCGGCCCGTACCAGGATGTGGTCGTCGGCCACGACCACCCGAATCGTCATCGCCGGCCTCCGGATGCGGACGTCGGTAAGGGGCATTGCAGGCAACCACCGTACAAGCCCGTACGCCCGCCCGTGGCCGCCGACCCGTACCCGGCCGCAACCGGCGGGAGAGCGGCCGTCGGACCACGGTCGCATCCGCGTGTACGACCAGGGCTGTACACCGGCGGCCCGTACCCCCCTGGCCGGACATCCGGATCAGGTCGCAGCCTGACGACGCCGGGACCCTCCCGGAGAGAGGCTGTGAGCTGCGGGAAGGTCCGTGGGACAAGGACGAGCGGACCGCGCGGCGCGACGAGCCGCTGAGCCCGACCTACGTCACGAAGGCAGAGCTGTGCTCCTTTTCGACAACCATCAGATCGCGCTCCCGGGCGGTGCCCGATGAGCGGGATCGCGCGGTGGTGCTTCCGGCACCGGTTCATCGTCATCGGCGGGTGGCTGCTGCTCCTCGCGGTCCTGGCGGTCGGCATGCGCGCCGCGGGTGGTGCCTCCTTCTCGGAGGAGTACTCCCTGCCCGGCACCGAGTCGACCAAGGCCACGGAACTGCTGGAGACGCAGTTCGAGCGGACCTCCGGCGACGCGAGCACGATCGTGCTGCACGCGACCGGCGGCAAGGTGACCGACCCGGCCGTCGAGGCGGACGTGAACCGGATGCTGGCGCGGGTGGCCGAGGTGCCCGAAGTCGGCGCGGTGGCGGGCCCGTTCGCCCCCGGCGGGGCGGGGCAGATCAGCCGCGACGGCGAGACCGCCTACGCGACCGTCACCTTCACGAAGCAGAAGCAGAGTCTGGACACCGACAACATCCAGAAGGTCGTGGACCTGGGCTCGGAGCTGCGCAGCGACACCCTGCGGGTGGAGTTCGGCGGGGCGGCGATCGGCGAACTCGACAAGCCCTCGACGTCGAGCAGTGAGCTGATCGGCCTCCTGGCCGCGGCGGTCATCATGCTGTTCGCGTTCGGGTCCTTCCTGGCCATGGCCATCCCGATCATCGCGGCGGTCCTCGCCCTGGGCAGCGCGATCTTCGCGATCGACCTCCTCACCCGGGTGATGAGCGTCCCCAGCACCGCCCCGATCATCGCCGCGTTCATCGGCCTCGGCGTCGGCATCGACTACGCGCTGTTCGTCGTCGCCCGCTACCGGGGCGGCATCCGCGCCGGGCTCGGCCCGGAGGAGGCGACCGTGACGGCCATGAACACCTCCGGGCGGGCGGTCATCTTCGCCGGCGGCACGGTCGCGGTCGCGATGCTGGGGCTGCTGATGCTCGGGTTCAGCATCCTGTCCGGGATCGGGCTGTCGGCGGCGATCATGGTGGTGTTCGCCGTGGCCGTCGCCGTGACCCTGCTCCCGGCCCTGTTCGGAGTGTTCGGGATGCGGGTGCTCAGCCGCCGCCAGCGCGCCCGGCTCCAGGCGGAGGGGCCGAGCGAGGCCCAGGTCTCCGCCGGGTGGGCCCGCTGGGCGGGGTTCGTGCAGAAGCGGCCGGTGCCGCTGACGATCGCCGCGACCGCGGTCATGCTGGTGCTGGTCATCCCGTTCTTCTCGATGCGGCTGGGCTCCTCCGACGCCGGCAACAACCCGCCCGACACCACCACACGCCAGGCGTACGACCTCCTCGCCGACGGCTTCGGCCCCGGACACAACGGCCCCCTGCAACTCGTCGCGAAGACGCCGTCCGCGCAGGCCGCGAGCGACTTCACCCGGCTCGGACAGGAGATCGAGGGCGTCCCCGGGGTGGCGGCCGTCCGGACCCCGCCGGCCGTGCCCGGAGCGACGGTGCGGACCATGCAGGTCATCCCCACCGGGTCCCCGCAGTCGGTCCGGACGTCCGACCTCATCGACACGTTGCGCGACCGGGTGATCCCCGCCCACGAGAAGGACGGGCTCACCGTGTACGTCGGCGGGCTGACCGCCGTCCACAAGGACTTCGCCGCCGCGCTGAGCGGCAAGATGCTGCTCTTCGTCACCATCGTCGTCGTCCTGGGCTGCCTGCTGCTGATGCTCGCCTTCCGCAGCGTGCTCATCCCGCTCACGGCGGCGGTGATGAACCTGCTCTCGGCGGGCGCCGGGTTCGGCATCGTGGTCGCGGTCTTCCAGTGGGGCTGGGGCTCCTCCGCCCTCGGCGCGGGACCGGCCGGGCCGGTGGAGTCGTTCCTGCCGCCGATGATGCTGGCCGTCCTGTTCGGGCTGTCCATGGACTACGAGGTGTTCCTCGTCAGCCGCATCCACGAGGAGTGGCTGCACACCGGCGACAACAACCTCGCCGTGCGGCGCGGCCAGGCCGCCACCGGGCAGATCATCACGGCCGTCGCGATCATCATGATCTGCGTGTTCACGGCCTTCGTGTTCGTCGGGATGCGCATCATCGCCGAGTTCGGGCTCGGCGTGGCCGTGGCCATCCTCCTCGACGCCCTGGTGGTGCGCACGATCCTCGTCCCGGCGGCCATGCAGCTGTTCGGGAAGTGGAACTGGTACCTGCCCAAGGCGGTCGACCGCGTCCTGCCCCACGTCTCCGTCGAGGGCCCCTCGCAGGCACCGGCCGCGAGCGCCCGGCTGCACGCCCTGCCCCGGGCCGACGAGGCCGACGGCGCCGACGGCCGTAGTCCCGTCACCGACAAGCGCGGCGCCTGACGCCGCCCCTCTCCCCGCCGCGTCTTCGACCGCGAGCTTCCCCCGGGCAGCGCGTCGGGGGCGCGGCGGGTCCGGCCGTCATGGACAGTGCCGCCTTCCGAACCCGTCGGAAGGCGGCACTGCCGGGCGTCCGTCAGGCGGCCGGCCTCTCGGTGAGGGCGTCGAGATGGCTCGTGGTGTGCGTCGCCGAACGGAACGCGGGGGAATCGACCAGGTCCCTGAGGAAGGCGGTCGTCGTGCGGACGCCGTCGCCGCGCACCGACGTCTCGCCCAGCGCCCGCCGCATACGGGCGATCGCGGTGTCCCGGTCGGGGGCCCAGGCGATGATCTTCGCGATCATCGAGTCGTACTCCGGCGCGATGAGACAACCGGGGTACGCGTGGGTGTCGACCCGGACGAACGGGCCCGCAGGGAGGGCCAGTTCGCTGAGGGTGCCGGGCGTCGGGGCGAAACCGCGCTCCGGGTCCTCCGCGTTGATCCGGCACTCGATCGCCACCCCGTTCAGGACGACGTCCCGCTGGCGCAGCCGCAGCGTTTCCCCCGCCGCGACCCGGATCTGCTCGGCGACCAGGTCGACCCCGGTCACCATCTCCGTCACCGGATGCTCCACCTGGATACGGCAGTTGACCTCCATGAAGGAGAAGCCGCCCGCGCCGCCCCCGTCGTCGCAGTCGACGAGGAACTCGAAGGTCCCCGCCCCCTCGTAGCCGGCGGCCCGCGCACCCGTGACCGCCGCCGCCCGGATACGCGCGACGAGCTCCGCCGCCAGCGCCGGCGCCGGCGACTCCTCGACGAGCTTCTGGTGCCGGCGCTGCATCGAGCAGTCCCGCTCCCCGAGGTGGACGACGTTCCCGTGCCGGTCGGCGAGGATCTGCACCTCGACGTGCCGGGCGCGGCGCAGATAGCGCTCCGCGTAGACCCGGGCGTCACCGAACAGCGTCGCGGCGGTCGCCTGCGTCGTACGGAACACCTCCGCCAGCGAGCCGGCGTCCCACGCCACGCCCATGCCCCGGCCGCCGCCTCCCGCCGCCGCCTTGATCAGCAGCGGATAGCCGATCCGCTGCCCGAGTCCGCGGGCGGCGGCCAGGTCGAGCGGCTCGGTGGCGCCCGGCAGCAGCGGGAGCCCGCTGCGCGCCATGAGTCCGCGGGCGCTCACCTTGCTGCCCAGTTCGGCCATCACCTCCGGCGGCGGGCCGATGAGGGTGATCCCGGCCGACCGGCAGGCGTCGGCGAAGTCGGCGTCCTCGGAGAGGAAGCCGTAGCCGGGGTGGACGGCCTGCGCGCCCGTGTCGAGGGCGGCCTGGAGGATCATCGCGGCGTTGAGGTAGCTGCGCCTGGCCGGCGGCGGCCCGACGCACACCGTCTCGTCGGCGAGCCGCGCCGGCAGGCTGTCCGCGTCGCGGGAGGAGTGCGCGAGGACGCTGCGGATGCCCAGCTCCTTGCAGGCCCGGATCTCCCGCAGCGCGATCTCGCCCCGGTTGGCGATGAGGATCGTGTCGAACACGGCTCAGCCCACCGGCCCCAGCGCGAACAGGAGCTGCCCGTACTCGACGGACTGCCCGTCCTCGGCCAGCACCTCGGTGACCACCCCGTCCCGGTCCGCCTCGACCGGGATCATCAGCTTCATCACCTCGACGATCGCCAGCTGCTGACCCGCCCTCACCCGGTCCCCGACCCGCACGAACGGCTCGGCCCCCGGCTCGGGACGGCGGTAGAACGTGCCGACGCTGGACGACGTGACCCCGGCACCGGCGGGCGGGCGCACCGCTTCGGGAGCCGCCGCCGGTCCCGCACCGGCACCGGACGGACCGCCCGGCACCGGCACGGCCCAGTCCAGCTCCATCTCGACGTCCCACACCCGCACCCGCAGCCGCGCCGGAGTCCCCGGCAGCCCCGCGAGCAGGACGACGACGGCGTCCCGCACCCGCTCCAGCAGACCGGTGTCCACGCCCCCGACGACGGCCTCGTCCTCGGCGCCGGGCCGCAGGGCGCTCACGACGCCTCCCGTTCCCGTACGAGGTCCGCGGCCGGCGCCGACCGCACGTACTCGGCGCCGTAGCGGGCGAACCGGGCATGGCGGTCGGTGCGCAGCTTGTCTCCCCGCAGCCCGTCCAGATCGTCCAGGCTCGACCTGATCGCGAGCCCGAGCCGGCGCGCGGCGGCCACGGGGTCCGCGTCGACGCCGCCGGGCGGCTCCAGCAGGACGCCGTCCACCACGCCGAGTTCCAGGAGATCCCGGGACCGCAGCCGCAGCGCGGCGGCGGCCCGGCCGGTCTGCGCCGGGTCCTGCCACAGGATCGCCGCGCAGCCCTCGGGGCTGATCACCGAGTAGACCGCGTCCTCCCACATCAGGACCCGGTTGGCGACGCCCAGGGCCAGCGCGCCACCGCTGCCGCCCTCCCCGGTGACCACCGCGACCACCGGCACCGGCAGCTCCGCCATCAGCTTGAGGTTCTCCGCGATCGCGACGGCCTGCCCCTGCTCCTCGGCCAGCCTGCCGGGGAACGCGCCGGGCGTGTCGATGAGCGTGACCACCGGCAGGCCCAGCTTCGCGGCCAGCCGCATCAGACGGGCCGCCTTGCGGTACCCCGCCGGAGTCGGCATCCCGAAGTTCCGCCGCGCCAACTCGGCCGGGCCGTGCCCCTTCTGATGCCCGATCAGCACGACCGAACGCCCGTGGAGCCGCCCGAGACCGCCGACGACCGCCGGGCAGTCCCCGGACACCCGGTCGCCCGCCAGCTCGCGGAACTCCTCCAGCAGCAGGGCGGCGTAGTCCAGCGTGGTGGGCCGGCTGATCCGCCGCGCCCGCCGCACCACGCCGTGCGGATCGTCCTGCCGCAGCCGCGCCGGATCACGGACGACGACCTCGTCGGCCCGGTCACCGTCGTCCCCGTGGCCGCGCGGCTCCGGGTGGCGCGGCACGGCCGCCCGCAGCAGCTTCCCCAGCTCCGCGCGGTGCCGGTCGCGCGGGGCGATGAAGTCGATGAACCCGCGCTCCAGCAGGAACTCCGCCGTCTGGAAGTTCGGCGGCAGGGTCTCCTTGATGGTCTGCTCGACGACCCGCCGTCCCGCGAACCCCAGCCGGGCCCGCGGCTCGGCGACCGTGACGTCGCACAGGGTCGCGAACGAGGCGGCCACCCCGCCGAACGTCGGGTCGGTGACCAGCGACACCGTCAGCAGCCCGGCCTCGTCCAGCCGGGCGAGCATCGCGCTCGTCTTCGCCATCTGCATGAGCGACAGCGCGCCCTCCTGCATCCGGGCACCCCCGGAGGCGGTGACCAGCAGCAGCGGAGTACGGGAGGCGAGCGCGACGTCCCCGACCCGGGTGATAATCTCCCCGACGACCGAACCGAGGCTCCCGCCGAGGAACCGGAAGTCCATGCACGCGACCGTCACCGCACAGCCCTCGATCTCCCCGACGGCGCCCAGCACCGCCTCGGGCAGCCCGGTCCTGGCACGGGCCTCGGACAGCCGGCGGGGGTAGGGCCTGCTGTCCGTGAAACCCAGCGGATCGGCCTCCGCCACCGAGAACGGCAGGAGCCGCAGCGACCCCGGGTCCAGCAGCAGCCGCAGCCGTTCCCCCGCGGTGAGGGGGCCGTGGTGCCCGCACTCCGGGCAGCAGCGGAGGGTGCGCAGCCACCGCTTGCCGTAGACGAGCGTCCCGCAGCCGTCGCACCGCACCCAGTCCGGTACCGGGCTCGTGTCCAGTTCCTGGAGGCCGCTCATGTCGAGGGCGCCGCTTCGAGGAGGTGCAGGTACGAGTTGACGGGCCGCCGGTGCACCACGCGCAGGCCCGCCCGGTGGACGACCGCCGTGATCGTCTCGGCCGTGTGCTTCCTGCCGTCGGAGTTCAGCAGGAACAGGAGATCCGTCCCGGTGGTGAACTTGATCTCCGGACTGCCGTCGATCATGTTGGTGATGATGAAGAACCGGCTGTCCTTCCCGCCCGCCCGAGCGGCGTTCCGCAGCGCGGTCACCGACTTGTCGTCGGCCCATTCGAGGATGTTCTTGAACAGGTAGACGTCGGCGGCGACAGGGATCGCGTCGAGGCAGTTCCCGCCGACGATCCGGGCCCGCGAGGACAGCTCCCCGCCGGCGCGCAGCCGGCTGTCGGCCTCGGCGACGACGGGCGGCAGGTCGAACAGCACGCCGTTGAGGCCCGGGTTCGTCTCCAGCAGGGTGGCCAGCGTGTAGCCGTGACCGCCGGCGATGTCGGCCAGCGTGCCGACCCCGCGCAGATCGAGCGCGGCGGCGACCGCGTGGGTGGCCAGCCGGCTCAGCTCCGTCTGCGCCTTGTTGAACACCTCCGCGGACTGCGGCCACATGCTGTGCAGGTACGAGAAGAAGTCGGTGCCGTACTTCTCCTCGAACCCGCCGCGCCCGTTGCGCACGGCCTCTTCGAGACGCGGCCACAGCTCCCACGTCCACGGCTCGGTGACCCACAGGACGTAGTGCTTGAGGCTGTTGGGGTCGTCCTCCTTGAGCAACCGGGACGTCGGGGTGTGCGCGTACGCCCCCGAGGTCTCGGTGAAGACCCCGTGCTGGGCCAGCGCGCGCAGCAGCCTGCCCAGCATCTCGGTGTCGACGCCGAGCGCCGAGGCCAGTCGCGCCGGCGTCCTCGGCGAGTCGCCGAGCGCCTCGGCGACCCCGACGCGCACCGCGGCCCGAAGCGCCGCCGCGCCCGCGGCGCTGAGTGCGAGTTCCCGCACGCCGATGATCGCACCGTGATCGGTGATGTCCTTCTCCTGGATCGTCATCGCCTGCTCCGTTCGCAACCTTGAATTCCCGGACTGCGCAATTCACATGATTGAGGCCCGAGGCTCAAGAACCGGTCGAGAAATCTTTGAACGAACGGTCGACGCCCGCTCGATTCCTCAAGGTGCCCTCGACATCGATTCAAGGACGGAGCCGGAGGATCGAATCACAACTCCCGCACAATCTCTCACGATCGCCTTGGAGAGCAGATGGCAGAGGAATTCGCCCGAGCGGCCCTCGTCACGGGCGCCACGAGTGGGATCGGACTGGCCACGGCGAATCGGCTGGCCCGCACCGGACACCGGGTTTTCATTTGCAGCCGTGACGGCGCCGCGGTGAAGGAGACGGTGGAAGGGCTGCGCCTCGACGGCCACGAGGCCGACGGCGTCGCGTGCGACGTGACGGACGTCGCGCAGATCGAGCAGCTCGTGACGGCGGCGACGGAGCGCTTCGGCCCGATCTCGGTCCTCGTCAACAACGCCGGCCGAAGCGGTGGCGGCCCGACGGCCCGGATACCGGACGAGCTGTGGCTCGACGTCGTCGACACCAACCTGAACAGCGTCTTCCTGGTCACGAAGCGCGTCCTGACGGACGGCGGAATGCTCGGCCTGGCCAGCGGACGCGTCGTCAACATCGCCTCCACCGGCGGAAAGCAGGGGGTCGTCCTGGGCGCCCCCTATTCCGCGTCGAAGCACGGAGTCGTCGGCTTCACCAAGGCACTCGGCCTGGAACTGGCCAAGACCGGGATCACCGTCAACGCCGTCTGTCCCGGGTACGTCGAGACGCCGATGGCGCACCGGGTGCGCGAGATCTACGCGGGCATCTGGGACGTGACGGAGGACGAAGTGCTCGCCCGGTTCAACACGAAGATCCCCATGGGCCGTTACGTCGACCCGGAGGAGGTCGCCGCGATGGTCGGCTACCTGGTGAGCGACGAGGCGTCCGTGGTGACGGCCCAGGCGATGAACGTGTGCGGCGGACTCGGCAACTACTGACCGCCGGCCGCCCTGGTCCGGGACGCGGATCAGGGCGGCGCGGATCTCCGGTCGGTGACAGCGAAACGTTTCATTCGACGCGGCCGGACAGTCCGGCGTGCGCCGCGGCCTCGTCGAGGGCGGGATCTCCGTCCAGCACGGCGTGGTGCAGCCGTTGCAGGCGAGGGGACGGTTCGAGGCCCAGTTCGTCCCGCATCCACTTGTGGAAGCTCCGGTACTTCTCCAGCGCCTTGCCCCGGTAACCGGACCGGTACAGCGCCAGCATGTACAGGGCGTGCAGATTCTCGTTGTCGTCGTACCGCGCGGTCAGCGAGGCCAGTTCGCTGAGGGACTGGCGGTGGCGCCCGCGCCGCAGCTCGATCTCCAGACGGCACTCCACGACCGTCAGCCGGGACTGTTCGAGCCGGGCGACCTCGGGCTCCAGCATCCGGCCGACCTCCACGTCGGCCAGCGCGTTGCCCCGCCACAGCGCCAGCGCCTGGCCGAAGGTACGGACCGCGCTCTCGTCGTCGCCCTCCTCGAAGGCGCCCATTCCGGCCTGTTCGAGCGACCTGTACCGGTACAGATCGAAATTCACGTCGCGCAATATGAGCGTGTAACCGCCGCTCCGGGTGAGAAGAACATCCCGGGCGACTTTACCGACGGGAATGTCGAGAGCCTCCGACAGGAGCTTGCGTACCTGCACCACATAGGTCTGTAATGTGGTCTGGACGCTGCGGGGCGGCCGGGTGTCCCAGATCTCGCTGATGAGCGTGTCCGTGGAAACGACCTGGTCCTCGTTCAACAGCAGCAGTGAGATGAGTTGCTTCGGTTTACGCGCCGAGGGCGTAGCGTCGCGGTTGTGCTCCGATAACGACAACGACCCCAGTATCCGAACGTCCATCAATGGCTCCTGATCTCGTGCGGAAAATGAACCTTTCTGGCTGGGCAGGAGGAGCAGCAGACTTCCGGCACCCCGTCAAGACGACCGGTACAGCGGGGACCGCCAACACTGCACCCCCGATGTAGGTCTTGGCGACCCCCTGCCTTCTTTTCAGTCAATCCTCGCGCGAAGATCGAACCGCTCCTGGTGCTGCCCGTGTACGTTCGCCGACAAGATCAGTGAGACGTGTCGGTGCGGGGCGTCCCTTCCCCGACCGGTGGCGGCCGGACCGGCGACTGTCGTACAGCCGATCGGTGTCCGGCCAGGCCACCGGCGTCGTGCGGTGGGGCGATGAACGGTCAACGGCCCTTCTCCGGGCTAGACATCGGCCACGCCCCGCACCCCGTGCGTCTCGTTCCCGTCCTGGCCCGCGGGCGGGATGTTGACGTTGCAGCGGAACATGTTCCCCGGGTCGTGGACGGCTTTGAGCGCCGCCAGCCTGTCGAATGCGGCCGGTTCGTAGCATTCCCGCGCCTGCTCATGGGCGGTGCGGTCGCCCTGCACGAAGTTGGGCGACCGGCCGAGGGTCCACGCCGCCGCGGCTCGCGTCACGGAGTGGGCCACCTCATGGGCCGGGTCGGGGCCGGGCCCCTGAGGGAGGGTCACCACGCGCAGCACGTGGGAGGCGCCGCGATGGCTCACCGCGTTCGCCGGCTCGGGCCGCCCGGCGAGCGCCCCGCCCAGATGGTTGAACTGCACCACCGCGAAGGAGCCGGAACCGGGCCCGACGAGGTCGAGAACGGCGTCCGGCAGCGCCGCGTCGAACTCGCTCAGCATCGCGTTGGCGCAGTAGAAGTTCCGGGGCTGCTTCGGCTCGTTGTGGATCGTCCCGGACGCCGTGAACGGCATCTCGCCGAGGGTGTCCACCAGCCGTGGTCCCAGCGCCCTCAGCGGCGCGACCAGCCGCTCCCCGCTGCCGGGCGCACCGAGGTGCGCGATCCGGACGTGCGCCAGATGCCTGCCGCGCAACGGCGCCGGCACACCGGGCAGGTCCGGCATCGGGATCAGCCCGATGCTGGAGGACATCGTGTCCGGCACCGTCGCCGTCCACTCCCGGTAGGCCCTGAGCACCGCCGGCAGCTCACGGGTGTCGAAGTACAGGCCCCCGCCGTAGAACCGGTCCACCGGGAACAGGCCGAACTCCAGGCCCGTCACCACGCCGAAGTTCCCGCCCCCGCCGCGCAGCGCCCAGAACAGGTCCTCGCCGGGGCCGACGGACCGCAGCTCCCCGTCGGCGGTGACCAGCTCCACCCGGCGCACATGGTCGGCCGCGTAGCCGAACGTACGGCTCAGCAGCCCGAGTCCGCCGCTGAGCGTGTAGCCGACGACGCCGACGTCGGGCGAGGAGCCGCTCAGCGGCGCCAGGCCATGTTCGGCGGCGGCGTCGATCACCCGCTCCCAGCGGGTCCCCGCCGCCACCCGGGCCGTCCGCGCCGCCGGGTCGATCCGGACCCCGGCCATCGGCGAGGTGTCGATCAGCACCCCGCCCTCGGTGGGGACGTTCAGACCGTGCCCGGTGGCCTGCACCGCGACCGCCAGCCCGTGCCGGGCGGCACGCCGCACCGCGAGCCGCACGTCGTCCGCGCCGGTCGCCCGCACGACCACCGACGGCCGGTGCAGATACGTGCGCTGGACGCCGCTGCGGGCCGCGTCGTAACCGGCGTCCTCGGGGCCCAGCGCGATCCCGCCCGGACTGTCCGACAGCGTCCGAGAGGACGTCATGTGCTGTTCCCCCGTCCCGGTTTCGCCAGCAGGTCGTCGCGGGTGACGGTACGGTGCCGGACGAGCAGCCCGTCCCGTGAACCGACCAGTTCGTCCCGCATGACGGTGCTCGTGGTCAGCTGTGTGACGCCGTCGACGGTGTCGAAGACGGGGACGTAACAGGTCGTCCGCAGAACTCCGTCCGCGAGCGGTTCGACGATGACGTTGAACACGAAGTGCCGCCGGATTGCGCCCTTCGCGTCGAGCCTGGCCACGGCCTCGCCGCCCAGTGCCGTCAGGCCGCTCCTGCCCTCGACCGGGTCGGGTAAACCGTTGGAGACGAAGACGCCGTCGTCGGTGAAGGTGTCCACCCACGCGGCGATGTCGCCGTCGTCCAGCGCCTGCATCTGCCTCGCGTAGAACTGGTCGATGCGGGAACACACCTCGGCCGGCGCGTCCCCCTTGCCGGAGATGACTGTCTGATCCATGGCTCCTTCTCTCAACCCAGGGGCACGCTGTGTGCCGCGGTGTCCAGGCGGCCGAGGTCGTCGCGTTCGATCTCGCGGGAGACGACCCGCCAGGTGGTGCCGTGCCGGCGCAGGACGTCCGAGATCATCGCGGCCGATTGCAGGCAGGCGCCCCGCTCGGCGTCGACGACCAGGAACAGGCCGTAGAACCTCGACACGACGAGGCCGCCGCGAGGGGTGAAGGTGAAACCCTGCACGCAGTGGCGGCGCTGGACGCCCTTCGCGTGGAAGGAGGCGTCCAGCTTCCAGACGGCGGGCTCGAACTCGGACCTCGGCACCGGCGCGTCACCGCCGAGGACCTTGGTCGTGATCGTCGCGTCGTCGTCGAAGACCGCCAGCCACTCCTGCGTCAGGCCCCGGTCACGGGCGTCCAGTTGGTCCAGGTAGAACCTCCTCAGCTCGTAGTAGGTCTCCGGGGAGACGGTGTCCCCCCGGCCGTGGGACTCGCCCGACATCGTCATCACGCCCTCCTCGGAGCTAGGCCAGGCACGTCGGCAGCCGCCCGTCGTTGAACTCGACCATCTCGCCGAACACCCCCGGCACGTCGATCTCCGTGCCGAGCGCCAGGTCCGGCCGCCGTATCTCCAGAAAGGCCCGGTGCAGGTTCCCGACCAGCCTCTCGGGATCGATCAGCCCCCCGAACTCGCCGACGCCGTACAGCCGGGCGGCCTGGAGCGGGGTGAGCCCGGCGGCGACCCCCTCCCCGGCCACGTCGAGAATCCGCCGCAGATAGCGTTCCGTCTCGTCGAAGACCTCGGGACCACCGACCTGGCCGTGCCCGCCGACGACCGTCTCCGCCTCGAGGCCGCGCAGCCGGTCGAGCGCCGCGAGGGAACCGCGGACCGAGCCCATCAGGCAGAACGGGGTGCAGCCGGGCAGCGCCACGTCGCCGGCGAACAGCACGCGCGCGTCCGGTATCCAGACGACGACGTCGTTCGTGCTGTGCGCGGGGCCGACGTGACGCAGCTCGACAGGCCGGTCGCCGACCAGCAGCGTCAGACTCCGCGCGAACGTGACCGTGGGCGGTCTGAGGGCCAGTTCGCCCCAGTCGACGGCCGGCCACAGTCCCCGCAACGCCATCCCGGTGGCCGCCATCTCCGGCCCGGTCAGCTCGTGCGCGACGACCGCCGCGGGCGGCGCGAACACGCAGTTCCCGAAGACGTGGTCGCCGTGGCTGTGGGTGTTGACCACCGTCCGCACGGGCCCCCGGCCGAGCCCCTCGGCCGCCGTCCGCAGCGCCTCCGCGCGCGACCTGGTCGCGGCCGTGTCCACCAGCACCAGCCCGTCGGGTCCGGCGATCACCCCGGCGTTGCTGAGGCACCAGCCGCCCGGCGGCTGGAGGAACGCGTGGACACCGTCCGCGACTTCACGGAGCCGGCCGAGCGGCGCCCGCACCGCCGTGCTCACGTCGCACCGGCCGACGCGCAGTACAGGGCCGCCCGCTCCATCGTGACCCTGCTGTTGGCCGACAGCGCCGTACGCACACGGTGGACCGCCTCCCGCGCCGGGACGCCCGCGCCGAACACCTCCGCCGCACCGGCCGGGTCCAGCAGGACGGTGTGCGTGGAGCTCATCGAACTCCCCGCCGGGCCGGACCGGAAGTCCCAGCGCCCGCTGTGCCCGAGCAGCGCCCGGGGCGGCCGGGTCTGCTTGTAGACGATCGAGCCGTCCGGCAGCAGCAGCCGCACCGACCGCGTGGTGTGGACCGACCCGTCCGGCGCGCGGGTCTCCATCGTCATCTCCTGCGCGCCTCCCGGCTGTTCCACCAGGTCGAGCCCGGCGACGTGGGGCAGCCGCTCCGGCCACCGGTCCGCGTCCCAGACGAACTCGCGGGCGGCCTTCGCCGGACCCGCCAGCTCGACCGACTCGGTGAACGTCGAACGCCACCTGTCGAACCCGCCGGGCAGCACCGACACGGTCCGCAGCGCGTCGAGCTCGGCGGCCCCGTTGGTGTCGAGGTCCCGGACGATCCGCTCCCGCGCCCCGGCCCGGTCCGGCGGCGGTGTGCAGCGGTGTTCGAGCACCACCCGCGTCCGGCCGCCGGCCAGCGGGACACAGGTCCAGCCGCCGCCCATCCGGCCGAACAGCGGGTTCTCGTGGTCCTGCCCGAACGTCACCCGCCACCCGGCGGCGTCGAACGCCCGGCGCGAACGCCACGCGCTCACCTCGCTGCCGGCCAGGGTCGCCCAGATCTCGAACCGGTCGCCTCGCGCCGTACGCTCCAGCACCTCGGTGTGCACGGTGGGACGGAAGATCACCGGCCACAGCGAGACGTTCGTGATCAGCTCGTACACGGCCGACGGTGACGCCTCGACCTCGATCTCGTGGCGCGCGTGGATCTCCGGCGTGGTCATGCCTGCCTCCAGTCCGCGGGTCGTGCGGTCGGCCCTCACGTCGTCGCGGAGATCGAGGAGTTCACCCGGTCCAGGATGGTGCGGAGCGTGCGCAGCTCCGTCACCTCCTCGTCGGGAATGTCGACCCCGAACCGCTGCTGGATGCGCGCGCCCATCTCGATGAGCGCGAGCGAGTCGTAGCCCAGCTCGTAGAGATCGCTGTCGATGGCCTCCTGGCTCGCCAGGTCGACCCCCTCCACCGAGCCGGCCGCCTCGACGAGGATCGAGCTCAGTTCGTCGTGGTTCATTCGGGCACTCATGGTCTCCTCGATGTGTTCGTCGTCGCGGTGCGTGTCCGAGCGGCCGGGGATCACGCCGGAACGGCGATGACGACGCTCGACGGCGAGTTCAGGCCGACCGTCCCCGTCAGCCGCAGACCGGCCTTCCCGAAGACCTCGGCGAACTCCGCCTCCGTCCGGTCCCGGCCCCTGCTCAGCGCCATCATGGTGATGTCCATGAACTTCCCCGGGTGCGGTACGTCGCCCTCGGGGATCACCGGGTCGATCACCAGCACCCGGCCGGCCGGGTCCATCACCCGGCGGATGTTCGTCAGCACGGCGATCGCCTCGCCGTCGGACAACTGGTGCAGCACATGGGAGATGACGTAGGCGTCACCGGCCGCCGGCACCGACGTGAGGTAGTCGCCGCCGACCAGCTCGGCCCGGTCCAGGACACCCGCCTCGTCCAGCACCCGTTCCGCGCCGGTCACCACGTGCGGCTGGTCGAACACCACGCCCTCCAGGCCGGGGTAGCGGGCCAGGATCGACGCGAGCAGATGACCGTGGGCGCCGCCCACGTCGACCAGCCTGCGCACGCCGGTGAGGTCGTACGCCTCGACGGCGGCCTGCTGCGTCTGCCCGGCCGCGTTGCCCATGGCCCCGCTGAACAGCTCGTTCATGTCCGGGTGCCGGGCCAGGTACGCGAACAGCTCCTCGCCGTTCACGTGGTCGAAGGCGGGCTCGCCGGTGCGGATCGAGTAGCCGATCTCCGCGTAGGCGTTGCGCATGAAGTGCTTGCCCTGGAGGCGGAACACGTCCCGCAGGGAGTGCGCGGTGTCCGAGCGCAGGATCTCCGCCAGCGGGGTGAGCCCGAAGACCCGGCGCGAGGTCTCGGTGAAGACCCCCTTGCTCGCCATGGCCCGCAGGACCCGGTACAGGCCGTCCGCGTCGCTCCCCGTGAGTTCCGCCAGCTCGTCCACGGACAGCGGCCCGTCCACGAGCCGGTCGGCGATCCTGATCTCCGCGACCGCGGAGAGCATGAACCCCATCCGCAGACCGCTGTGGAAGTCCCACATCGTGCTCAGCAGCGCTTCCTTCTCAGACATGGTCGGCCCCTCCGAACGGCTCCGCGACGACCACGCTCGACGGCAGCGCCCGGCCCACCGTGTCGACCAGCCGCAGCCCCGCCTCCCGCAGCACCTCGGCGAACTCCGCCTCCGTACGGTCCCTGCTGCGGCCCAGCACGAGCATGGTGCTGTCGAGGATCTTCGTCGGATGCGGTACGTCGCCCTCGGGGATCACCGCGTTGACCACCAGCACCCGGCTGTTCTCCGCCATCACCTGGCGGATGTTCCGCAGCACCGTGACCGTGTCGGCGTCGCTCAGCTGATGGAGGACGTGGGAGACCAGATAGACGTCACCGCCCGAAGGCACCGCCTCCAGGTAGTCCCCGCCGATCAGTTCGGCCGATTCGAGAACTCCGGCCGCGCTCAGCACGCCTTCCGCGGCCGGCACCATACGGGGGTTGTCGATGTACACCCCGCGCATTCCGGGATACCGGGTGAGGATCTCCGCCAGGACATGTCCCTGCGCCCCGCCCACGGCCACCAGTGTCTTCACCCCGGTGAGGTCGTAGGTCTCCGTCGCGGCGAGTTGGATCTGCCGGTTGGCTTTCCCCATGGACTTCCCGAACAGCCCTTGCAGCTCCGGCCGTTGAGCCACATAATCGAACAGCGTCGTACCGTTCACATGCTCGAAAGCGGGCTGTCCGGTACGGATCGTGTGACCGATCTCGACGTACGCGTCGTGCATGAATTTCTGGCCGTGCATGTGAAAGGCGTCGCGCAGGGAGTTCGGGTGGTCAGAGCGCAGCACCTCCGCCAGCGAGGTGAGGCCGAAGACCCGCCGGGACACCTCGGTGAAGACACCTTTCCCGGCCAGCGCCCGGAGCACCCGGTACAAGGCGTCCGCGTCGCTCCCCGTCCGCTCGGCGAGTTCGTCCACCGGCAGCGGTCCGTCGATGAGACGGTCGGCGACCCCGAGTTCGGCCACCGCCTGGAGCATGTAGGTGATCCGTACACCGCTGTGCAGCTCGATCATGGTGCTCAGTGGTGAATCGCTGTGCAGTTCCTTCATATAGCTGACGTCTGTTCCGTGGTTCATTCCGACCCCTTTCCCAGCAGTCATGTGCGTTTCTCTCCGCGTTCCGGCCCGGTCATCGCCCGATGACCACCGCCGAATTGAAACCGCCCCGCCCACGGGCCAGCACGAGGGCGGTCTCGACTTTCGCCTCGCGCGGTTCCAGCACCATGTCCAGGGCGTACTCGTCGGGAATCGTGCGGGAATGCGGCGTCGGCGGAATCACGCCGTCCCGCATGCTCAGCAGCGCGGTGACCACGTCCAGCGGACCGCCGCCCGCGAGCAGCCGGCCGACCCCGGCCTTGGGCACCGTGACCGGGACCCGCCGCGGCCCGAAGACCTCCGCGATGCTCGCCGCCTCGCTCCTGTCCCGCTCGGGGACACCCGCGCCGTCCGCGAAGACGACGTCCACGTCGGCGGGCGCGGCCCCCGCGTCGTCGAGCGCGAGCCGTACGGCACGCGCCAGGTTGGACGGCCGGCCGCTGCCCGGCGGCGGGTCGAACGTCGAGGCGTATCCGGCGACCACCCCGTAGCGGTGGGCGAACGGGCGCCGCACGTCGCCGTGTTCGAGCACCAGCATCGCGCCGCCCTCACCGGGGACATGGCCGCCTGCGGCCACGTCGAAGGGGAGATAGGCGCGGGACGCGTCCTCGGCGGTGCTGACCTCGCCGCCGGCGAGGTGCGAGAGCCAGCCCCACGGGTCGAGGGCGGAGTCGAGCCCGCCCGCCACCATCAGCCCGGCCCCCCGGCGCAGATTGCGCCGGGCCTGCCCGATCGCGTCCAGCCCGCCCGCCTGGTCGGCCACCAGCACCCCGCCGGCGGCCCGCAGCCCGTTGCGGATGGAGAGCTGGCCGGTGTTCGCCGCGTAGAACCAGGCGAACGACTCGTACACGCTGACCTTCTCCGGCCCCTGCGTCCACAGCTTCCTGAACTCGCGGTGGGTGAACTCCCAGCCCGCCGACGCGTTCGACGTGACCACGCCCATGTCGAACGGGTCGTAGTCGCCGTCCGTGAGACCGGCGTCGGCCAGCGCCCGGTCACCGGCGACCAGGGCCAGCTGGGTCACCCGGTCCGTCTGCGGGATCAGCCGGCTGGGCAGATGCTCCGCGACGTCGAAGCCGGAGATCTGGCCGGCCAGCCGGGAGCGGTAGCGCGAGGCGTCGTACCGCTGGAGCGGCCGAATCCACGAACGGCCGTCGCGTACGGACGTCCAGTGCCCCTCGGTACCCGCCCCGTCGCCCACCATGGTGCCGATCCCGGTCACGACCGGAGGCATGGTCATGCCGCACGCTCCGGGGCGCGCAGCACCACCGCGCTCTGGAAGCCGCCGAACCCGCTGCCCACCGACAGGACCGTGTTCACCGGCAGTTCGCGCGCCTCGTTCGGCACGTAGTCCAGGTCGCACTCGGGGTCGGTCTCGTACAGGTTGGCCGTCGGCGGCACCACGTTGTGCTCGATGGCCAGCGCGCACGCGGCCACCTCGATCGAGCCGATGGCCCCGAGGGAGTGGCCGATCATGGACTTGATCGAGCTGACCGGCACCCCGTAGGCGTGCGCCCCGAGTGCGTCCTTGAAGGCCGCGGTCTCGTGACGGTCGTTCTGCCGGGTCCCCGAACCGTGGGCGTTGACGTAGTCCACGGACTCCGGCGCGCACCGGGCGTCCGCCAGGGCGTGCCGGATCGCCTCCGCCATCTCCCGACCGTCCGGCCTCAGGCCCGTCATGTGGTACGCGTTGCAGCGGGTGGCGTGGCTCGCCACCTCGGCGTAGACGTGCGCGCCGCGCGCCCTGGCGTGCTCGCGCTCCTCCAGCACCATGATCGCGGCGCCCTCGGCGAGGACGAACCCGTTGCGCGTCGCGTCGAAGGGGCGCGAGGCGTGGGCCGGGTCGTCGTTGCGCGGGGTGGTCGCCTTGATCGCGTCGAAGCACGCGACGACGATCGGGGAGACCGGCGCGTCGGTGGCACCGGCGAACATCACGTCGGCGGTGCCGTCCACGATCGCCTCGTGGGCCCGCCCGATCGCGTCGAGACCGGCGGTGCACCCGGTCGCGACCAGCGCGACCGGCCCCTCGGCGCCGGTCCGCCACGCCACCTCGGCGGCGGCGGCGCTCGGCACCATGTAGTCGTACATGTGGGGCGAGAGGTGCCCCTCGTCCATGAACCACTCACGGCCGCTGTCCGACAGGACGAGATACTCGCGCTCGATGCTCGTGGTCGCCCCGACCGCGCTGCCGAGACTCACCCCGACGCGGGCCGGGTCGACGGCGGCGATGTCGAGACCGCTGTCGGCGAGGGACTCTCTGGCACAGGTCACGGCGAGCTGCGTGGCGCGGTCCATACGGCGGATCTCACGCGGCAGCAAGCCCATCGCGGCAGGATCGAAATCGCATTCGCCGGCTATGCGCGAGCGAAAGGGGCTGGGATCGAAGAAGGTAATTCCTCTGGTCGCCGTGCGACCCGCGGTGAGGAGATTCCAGAACTCTTTCCTGCCCAGCCCGCCTGGCGCAATCACGTCGATACCGGTGATTACTACTGACCGGTTCACAATCACTCCTTTGGAGTCCGCCAGTCACCACCCTTTCTGACGCAGATACTTCAACAACGGGCTTGAGCAGACCTCAAACAAACCTCGACCGGTACGGGCTACGGTCGATCTCCGGGATTGTCGGCGCAGGTCACGGCGGCGGATTCGTGCGTGCGCAGCAGCGCCTGGACGCGGAATCCGTCGCCGTGCGGGCCGGCGTGGAGGTATCCGTCGAACAGGGCGGCCCGTTCGTGCATGCCGATCAGCCCGTGACCGGCCGGGCCGGCGGGCTCGGCGGGGGAGCGGAGCACCCGGGCCCCTCGGCGGTGCGACTCGGAGGGGCCGCTGTCGGTGACCTCGATGACGACGTCCTCGGGCCGGTACTCGATCCGCAGGGACGCCTGGGTCGGCCCGGCGTGCCGCACGACGTTGGTGAGGGCCTCCTGCGCGATGCGGTACGCCGACAGGTCCACCGCGGCGGGCAGCGGCCGGGCCGTACCGCGGATGTCGAGGCGCAGGTCGATGCCGGCGCTGCGGAACTGGTCGGCCAGCGCGGCGGTGTCGGCCAGCCCCGGGGTGGGGCTGAGCGAGGGGTCGACGGCGTGCTCGTGCCGCAGGACCGCGACGAGCAGCCGCATCTCGTGCAGCGCCTGCCGGGTCGTGGTCTCGACGATGCCGAGGGTCTCCGCGACCTGCGCCGGATCGCTGTTCATGACCACCCGCGCGACCCCGGCGCGCACCGCGATGAGGCTCATCGAGTGCGCCACGATGTCGTGCAGTTCACGGGCGATGACCAGCCGTTCGTCGACGGCGGCCTGCCGGACGCGGGCCGCGTGCTGCCGCTCGCGTTCGGCCTCCTGCTCGGCGGTGGCCAGGAGCCGGTTGCGGTGCTCCCGGGCGGCGAGTCCGGCGAACCAGCCCACGCAGATGATCGCCACGTTCGCGGCGAGCACGGCCAGCCAGCCGGCGGAGACCCGCCCGATCGCGACCCCGGCGGCCATCAGCAGGCCCGAGACACCGGGGCGGACCCACCAGAACGCGTACTCCGCCGTCACCGCCGTGGTGTACGCGGTCAGGGCGACGCAGACCGAGACCTGCGGGGCGCCGCCGAGCGCCGCCACCACGAACGCGCACAGCGACGCCACCGCGAACGACGCACGGGGCAGGCGCCTGCGGGCGGCGACGGCGAGGGCGGCGAGGACGATCCCCAGGGTCCGCAGCACATGCTCGCCGCCGACGGCGCGGTGGGCGCCGCTGACGGCGTCGGCCCAGAGGAGGCCGACACACAGCAGGGCGGCCAGCGCGACGTCGAGGAGGACCAAGGGGCGCGGTCGCCTGGTGAGGAATCGCCGAACCTGGCGTGCGGGAACGATGCCGGACACATCGACAGGCTACTCACGGGGACGGGGACCGGTCGTCAGGCCAGGGTCGCGTCCGGCGCGTGCATCGCGGACTGTATGCGGGCGGACCGTACACCTCTGGTCGTACACGGGCGTCGTACGTGAGGGGCGCGCCCCGGGATTCCTTCCGGCCGAGTGCGCTCTTCTCTCATCCGTTCCCTTTCGCCACTCCCGTGTCGGGTAATGGCGAACTCCCCGGAGTCGTAAGGAAATTCGTCGAACACACATGCATCCAAGTGTTCTCCGGGCGCGTCCTAGAAACGAAACCCCGCGGAAACTGGAGGAGTTCGATGCGGCGACGGCTGATTGTCCCGGTGGTCATGGCGGCGATGTGCGGGACGGCGTTGGTGGGGACGGCGTCGTCGGCGTCGGCGGCGGTGAAGGCGGTCGACTGCCGGAAGGTGAAGTGCGTGGCGCTGACGTTCGACGACGGACCGGTGGCGGACACGAAGAGGTTGCTGAAGACGCTGAGCGACCGGAATGTGAGAGCGACGTTCTATCTGGTCGGCCAGAACGTCGCGCGGAACCCGTCGGTGGCGAAGGCGATAGCCAACGGGGGGAATCAGATAGGCAATCACAGCTGGGACCACGCCGATCTGACGAAGCTCAGCGCCGCGAAGATCAGTTCGCAGTTCTCGCGGACGGACACGGCGATCCGCAACGCCACGGGCCTGAGGCCGAGCACGGTCCGGGCGCCGTACGGGGCGAACAACGCGGCCGTGCGGAAGGCGGCGGCCCGACCGCTGGTCCACTGGAGCATCGACACCCTGGACTGGAAGTACCGCGACACGGCCCGCCTGATCAGGACGGTCACCACGCAGACCAGGCCGGGCGACATCGTCCTGATGCACGACATCCACAAGACGACGGTCAGCGCCGTCCCCGGCATCATCACCGGCCTCAAGTCGCGCGGCTTCCACATCGTCACCGTCGACCAGCTCTTCGCCCCGGCGAAACTCCCCGCGGGCAAGGTGACCTACGACAACCGCAAGGCGTACAAGCCCTGATCACCCCGCCGGGCCGGAGGCTGCCCGGCCCCGCCTCACCAGGGCGCCTCCGGCACGGCGCCGCCCTGCGACAGCAGCTCCACCACCGCCGCCCCCCGCTCGGTACGGCTGATCCACACGTTCCGTCCCTGCCGGTGCCGTTCGAGGAGCCCGGCGTCCGTGAGCTGACGGCAGTGGTGGGTGGCGTTCGCCGGACTACAGTCCAGCAGGGCCGCCAGCTCACCCATCGTCAGCGGCTGCGCGGTCGACCGCAGCACCGCCGCCCGCAGGGGGCCGACGACCAGGGACAGCGGGTCCTTCACCGGGCCCGGCGGGGTCACGGACGCCTCCCACAGGCGGCCCACCCCGGGCAGCGGGTACCCGATCCACACCAGGTCCGGCCGGTCCAGGGCGAACATCGAGGCGCCGGGCCCGGACACGATGGGGACGAGCAGCAGGCGCCGCCCGCCGAGCTCGTACGTCTGCGCCTGCGGATCGGGCAGCCGCAGGCTCTCGCCGGCCAGCCGGAACCGGCCGCTCAGATCCTGGAGCACCGCCTCCCCGCAGCCCTGGAGGACGGCGGCGCCGACCCGTTCCGCCTCCCGGCGCAGAGAGGGCTCGGCGATGCGCCAGACCGGGCGGAACTCCCGCCAGACCCGCTGGAGGACATCGGCGTACCCGTGAATCCACTGCGCCGGCCGGTCCACGACCGGACGCCACTGCGGGGGCACCGTGCCCCCGAACTCGCTCTCCAGCTCGTCCAGGAGCGTCTGCGGGGACAGGTCCGTCAACTGCGTGAACTGGAAGGCCGCGTCACCGTGCGGCAGACACGCCGTCGGGGTCACGCAGTCCGGGATGACCGAGTACCCGGGGGCGAACAGCGGCCTCAGCACGGCCGCCCCGGCCGGCGGGACCGCCGCGCGCACCAGCTCCCGCCAGCGGCGCGGCACTCCGTGGCCGCGGGCGCCGAACACGTCCGCCACCAGCGACAGGAGCGTGGCGCTCTGATGGGCCGCGAGAGAGATGCGGACCTCGTCGAGCGGGCCGAGACGCAACTCGGTGTGACTGTGCATGAATCGTTTCCTCAGGTGCACTCCGTACGGGCGCGGCGACCCGGCGGCCCGGCCCGGACCACGCGTCGCTCCGGACGACGAGCCTAGGGACGACCCGGGGCACGCGGGCCCCGTCAGGCACCAGTACGTGCACGGGGAGTCCCCAATTCACGCACAACACCGCAGTACAGTGACCGTGCGGGCGGGGTGATTCGGGGAGCGCACCGGCATGGACACCAACAGAGGGCGGCTGGACGCGCCGGAGTCGTTCGAGGCTGCCGCCTCCTCCCTGTTCGCCCCGCTGCGGGTGACGGACCCGGCCCCCGCGTTCCACGCCTCGTTCGACCACACCACCCTCGGCCCCACGGCCGTCGCCCACATCCGCGCCACCGGCGCGACGGTCACCCGCGACGACCGCACCATCACCTCCACCGACCAGGAGTGGGTGCACCTCACCCTCCTGCACAGCGGCCGGATCGGCGTCAGCCAGGACGGCCGCGCGGACACGCTCACCCCCGGCGACCTCTTCGTCTGCGACAACACCCGCCCCTACCGGATCATCGGCGACGGCCCCACCGACATGACCGTCCTGTGCGTCCCCCGCACGAGCCTCGGCCACCACCTGACCGCCGTCGGACGGCACACCGCGCTCGCCGTCTCCGCCCGCTCCGGCATCGGCGGACTCCTGCGCCACGCCCTGGCCGCCGGGGACGACGCCCTCCCCGGGCAGTCGGCGGCCCGCACGCACCTCGCGGACGCCCTCACCGCGCTCCTCCTCGCCACGTTCGCCGACACCGCGCCCGAGCGGGTCCCCGTCGCCACCGACCTCGCCGACCGCATCCGCGTCTACGTCCTGGCCCACCTCGGCGACCCCCGGCTCAGCGCGGAGCGCGTCGCCCGCCGCCACCAGCTCTCCGTCCGCTACCTCCACACCCTCTTCCGCGGCGCGGACCTCACCTTCACCGCGTGGGTCCGCCGCGAACGCCTGCTGCGCATCCGCCGCGACCTCCTCGACCCCGCCCTCGCCGGCCGCTCCACGGCCGCGATCGCCGCCCGCTGGGGCGTCCTCGACACCAAGCACCTGGGGCGGGCCCTGAAACGCGAGTTCGGGGAGACCGTCGTCGATCTGCGCCGGCGGCCCCGCGAGACGCCGTCAGGGGAACCACGTAATCCCCTACGTAACCCCTGACCTGGGAATCCCCGGGCGTCCGCGCTCGGTTAGCCTCGCCGCATGCCTCTCACCCCCGACGATCTGACCGGGTATCTGGACCAGGGTCTGGACGCCGATCTGGCCCGCTGGTTCCCCGGTCTGCCGACCGCCTCCGTCCCCGAGGAGACCCGGCCGGTCGAGCCGTTCCTCGCCCGCCTCCCGGCCGCCGCCCGGACCGCGCTGGCCGCCTTCGACCGCCGGGTGCGGGCCGGGACGATGCCGGAGTTCCTCGACATCCACGACTGGTCCTACGCCTTCGGCTTCGCCGAGAACGACTGCCGCATCCTCGACACCGACTACGAGACCGAGCTGACGGACGACGATGTCTGGTCCGTCGGCGCCGACGGCGGCGGCAACTACTACGTCGTCCTCACGAACGGCAGGGTGGCCGTCTGGTTCCACGAGGAGGAGGTCATCGAGGAGGGCACCCAGTTCGACAGCCTCGACGTCTACGTCTGGTCCCTGGTCCGCTACCACGCCGTCCGCAGGGGCGTCCTCGAACTCGCGGACGTGGAGGCCGACTTCCGGTCGCTCGCCCAGCCGGGTGTGCTCGCCGAGGAGGTCGGCCTGCTGCGCCTGCTGAGCTGAGCGGGTCGGGTCTGAGCGGGTCAGGTCTGGGAGGCCCGGACGGCTGCCCGGTGGGCGTCGGCCAGGGGGCAGCCGTCGACGTGGCGCAGCAGGTGGCCGGTCAGGTCGGCGAGCTGGGTGACCTGCTCGGGGGAGAGGGCGTTGAAGACGAGGGTGCGGACGGTGTCGACGTGGCCGGGGGCGGCCTGCTCGATGGTGGTGCGGCCGGACTCGGTGAGGTGGAAGGTGATGCCGCGGCGGTCGGTGGCGCACTCCTCGCGCCGGACGAGGCCGCGCCGCTGCATCCGGGAGAGCTGGTGGGAGACGCGGCTCTGTTCCCAGGCGAGGGAGGCGCCGAGGTCGCGGGCGCGCAGGCCGTCGGGGGCGTCGTGGAGCCGGCCGAGCACCTCGTAGTCGGCGACGGAGATGCCGTGCCCGTCCTGGAGCTGCCGGCCCAGGTCGGTCTGGAGCCGGGAGCTGAGCTGCGTCAGCCCGCGCCAGGCGAGAAGTTCCTCGTTCGAAAGCCACTGCGTCATGGGGCCAGCCTAGTGGAATGGATGACAGGTCATGTATGTTGGTTGACGTGTCATGCAAGTGAGGTGTGGCGCAACCGCGCCCCGCGTCAGTCAGGAGCCAGCCATGAACCGGACCCTCGACCGCGTCACCGAGAAGCAGCGGCTCGGGCCGGACGCCCAGGTCGACGACAAGGCGCTCGTCTTCGTGCCGACCGACCCCGCCCTCACCGACCCCTTCCTCGCGCTCGTCGAGGACCGGTTCTCCGCGCCCGGCTTCGAATGGCACCCCCACCGCGGCCTGGAGACCGTCACCACCGTCGTCGACGGCGTCCTCGAACACGGCGACAACCTCGGCCACGCGGGCGCCCTCGAACCCGGCGAGGTGCAGTGGATGACCGCAGGCAAGGGCATCATCCACCGCGAACTCGCCTACCGGAACGAGCACGCCCACGTCCTCCAGATGTGGCTGAACCTCCCCGCCGCGAAGAAGCTGACCCCCTCCCGCTACCAGGACCTCACCCGCGCGGCGATGCCCCGCCTCCGGCTCCCCGGCGTCCACATCGACGTCCACGCCGGGACGGTCGACGGCGTCACCGGCGCCGCCGACACCCACCACCCCGTCCAGGGCCTGGTCGCCACCCTCGACCCGGAGTCCTCGTACACCCTCGAAGTCCCCGCCGAACACCGGCTGTTCGCCCACGTCATGAACGGCGGCCTCCTCGTCGCGGGCCGCACCCTGCACGCCGGACAGACCGGCTGGTCCGACCCCGTGAAGAGCCCGCACCCCACGACCCTCCACCTCCGGGCCACCGACCCTGAGCACCCGGCCCGCGTGATGATCTACAGCGGCACCCCCCTGCGCGAACCCGTCGCCCTCGGCGGCCCCTTCGTCATGAACACCAAGCTGGAGATCACGAAGGCGTTCGCCGACTTCCACGCCGGAGCCTTCGGCGAGGTCCCCCGCACGGCCCGCCTCGCCTACGACCGCTGAGTCCCGGAATTCCCGTGGAGCGGGCGCCCGTCTCCCGGCTACGCTCCCCGCGTGGAAGGGGAACCGCGGCAGGACGAGGCGCCGCTCCTGCGTGACCTCCGCCCCGCCCTCTGCGCCGAACTGATCGAGCTGCTGGAGGCCGAGGGCGAGTACTGGCTCGCCGTCTGCGCCTGGGACCTGCGCGTCGTCGGCGAGTGCGGCTGCGGCGGCGACTTCTGCCAGAGCCTGCGTACGGAGGACCTGCCGCCCGACGTCCCCTTCGGCCCCGGCCACCGCTGCGTCCCCCTCGACCCGGAGGAGGGGATGGTGATCCTGGACGTGGTGGACGGCCGGATCGTGTACGTCGAGGTCCTCGACCGCCCGCCTCCGCGCTGACCCCCACCCCTCGGCGACAATCGGTCCAGCCGCTGAACCGGCCCGTACCGATCGCCGAAGGAGATGGCTCGTGGAGCTGAGGCACCTGAAGTACTTCCTGGCGGTCGCCGACACCCGCAGCTTCACGCGGGCCGCAGCCGCCTCGTACGTCGCGCAGTCCGCGCTCAGCCAGCAGATCGCCCGGCTGGAGAAGGACGTGGGCGCGCGGCTGTTCAGCCGGACCAGCAGATCCGTCCGGCTCACGGCGGCCGGTGAGCTGCTCGAACCGCTGGCCCGCCGCATCCTCGCCGAGGCCGACAACGCCCAGGCCGCCCTGGACGCCCTCGCCGGACTGCGCCGGGGACGGCTGCGGCTCGGCCTCGTCCAGACCCTCGCCAGCGCCCTCGACCTCGCCGAGGTGCTGGCCGGCTTCCACGCCCGCCACCCCGGCATCGACCTGCGCGTCACCAACGCGCCCAGCGCGCGGATGGCCGCCGCCGTGCTCGCCGGGGAACTGGACGTCGCGGTCGTCGGACTCGGCCCCGACCAGGTGCCGGACGGGCTCGGCCACCGCTCGCTGGGCAGCGACCCGCTCGTCCTCGTCGTCCCCGCCGGACACCCCCTCGCCGACCGCGACACCGTGTCCCTGGCCGACCTGCCCGACCCCCGGCAGCTCATCCAGTTCCAGCGGGGCACCGGGCTGCGCCGGCAGGTCGAGGCGGCGTTCGCGCGCGCCGGGGCCGAGGCGGGCACGCACTTCGAGGTCGGGCAGATCCACGACATGATCCGCCTCGCCTCCCGCGGCGTGGGCGTCACCGTCGTCCCCCGCTCCTCGGCCGAACGGTCCCTGTCCGCGACGGCCCGGGGGACCCGGGTCCTGCGTATCGACGACGCCGAGGCCGTCCACCACATCTCCGTCGTCCACGACCCCCGTCGGCTCGCCCCGGCCGCCGCCGCGTTCCTCGACACCGTCGAGGAGTGCCGATCGGTATCAGCGATCACTGGCAGCTGATCCATGTGTTGGACCGCTCACCGGTCCCTGAACCATCCTGGTCACACCCCGACCCGCAGCCGTCCACCCCGGGAAGTGACCCACATGACCAGCCGTTTCGAAGAGGGCCTCAAGATCCGCAAGGAGGTCCTCGGCGCCGACCGCGTCGAGCGGACCCTCTCCGAGGCGAGCGACTTCGTCTGGCCGGCGCAGCAGTGGGTCACCGAAGCCTGCTGGGGCACCGTCTGGAACCGCCCCGGCCTCGACCGCGCCACCCGCAGTCTCCTCAACATTGCCCTCCTGACCGCCCTCGGCAGACCCGTCGAACTCGCCGGACACGTCCGGGGCGCCCTCACCAACGGCTGCACCCCCGAACAGATCCAGGAGGTCCTGCTCCACACCGGCGTCTACTGCGGAGTCCCGGCCGCCCTCGACGCGTTCCGCACCGCCGACACGGTCCTCGCGGAGCACGCCGAAGGAGGACACTGACCGACCATGCACCCCGTACTGCGCGACGCCTGGACCACCGTCGTCCCCGACCGGCAGGACCGGCACGGCCCCCTGCCGCCCCTCATGGTCGCCCTGACCGTCGTCACCGGCCTGGTCGACGCCTTCAGCTACCTCGTCCTCGGCCACGTCTTCGTCGCCAACATGACCGGCAACGTCGTCTTCTCCGGCTTCGCCCTGGCCGGCGCCGCCGGTTTCTCCCTCGCCGCCTCCCTCGCCGCACTCCTCTCCTTCGTCGCCGGCGCCCTCCTCGGCGGCCGGATCGCCCACCGCGCCCGCGCCCACCGGGGTTGGGTCCTGCATCTGGCGCTGCTGGTGGAGACGACGCTCGTCGTGGCGGCGTACGCCGTCGCGGAGGCGGCCGGCGATCCCTACGGGGACGTCGTGCGGTACGTCCTGATCGTGCTCCTCGGCATCGGGATGGGCGTCCAGAACGCCGCCGCCCGAGCGCTCGCCGTACCCGACCTCACGACCACCGTCCTGACGCTGACCCTCACCGGCATGGCCTCCGACAGCAGGGCGGCCGGGGGAGGGGGCGGGCGGACCGGGCGGCGCGCGCTGTCGGCGCTGGCGATGTTCGGCGGGGCGCTGGCCGGGGCGGCCGTCGTGCTCCACGTGAGCGCCGCGCTGCCGCTGCTGCTCGCCGGGGTGCTCCTGGCGGGGGCGACCGCCGCGTCGTACGTGCTGACCAGGTCGGACGCGGGGTGGACGGAGCCGGTGTGACGACCGGTGCGGTCGGGCCGGTGTGACGGCCGGGGCGGTGGGGCCGTCGGTACGCTGGCCGGCGTACCGATCATCGCACCGCACGCCTCATCGCCCCGTGTGCCGCAGGAAAGGCAGGCCGCCCTCATGACCCTCCGCTGCGCCGTACTCGACGACTACCAGGACGTCGCGCTGACGTCCGCGGACTGGAGCGCTCTCGCCGGCCGGGTCGAGGTGCGCACGCTCCGCGAGCACATCGCCGACCGGGACCGGCTCGTCCGGGAACTCGCCGACTGCGAGATCGTCGTCGCGATGCGGGAGCGGACCCCCTTCGACGCCGAACTCCTCGGCCGGCTGCCGAAGTTGCGGCTGCTCGTGACGACGGGGATGCGCAACGCGTCCATCGACCTGACCGCAGCCGCCGCACAGGGCGTCACCGTCTGCGGTACGGCCAGCAACGCCACCCCGCCCGCCGAACTCACCTGGGCGCTCCTCCTCGGCCTCGCCCGTCAACTCACGGTGGAGAGCCGGGCGTTCCGCGAGAACGGCCCCTGGCAGTCGACTGTCGGCCTCGACCTCGCCGGCCGCACTCTGGGCCTCCTCGGACTCGGCCGCCTCGGCAGCCAGGTCGCCCGCGTCGCCACCGCCTTCGGCATGGACGTCCTCGCCTGGAGCCAGAACCTCACACCCCAGCGCGCGGCCGACGCGGGAGCCCGACTCGCCGCGAGCAAAGAGGACTTGCTGGCCCGCAGCGACTTCGTCTCCCTCCACCTCGTCCTCTCCGACCGCACCCGCGGCCTCCTCGGCGAACCCGAACTGCGCGCCATGCGCCCCCACGCCCTCCTCGTCAACACCTCCCGCGCCGCGATCGTCGACCGGGCGGCACTGGTCCGCGCCCTGCGCGAAGGCTGGATCGCCGGCGCCGGACTCGACGTCTTCGAGACCGAGCCCCTCCCCGCCGACGACCCGCTGCGCACCCTCCCCAACGTCCTCGCCACCCCGCACCTCGGATACGTCACCGAACGCAACTACCGGACGTTCTACGGCGAGGCCGTCGAGGACATCGACGCGTTCCTGACGGGGGAGCCGGTGCGGGTGCTGACCAAGAGCTGACCGGGGGCGGGCCGCAGAGCGGGTGCGGGGGCCCGCCCCCCTCCGGACCGGCATGGTGGCCGGATCGTACGGAAGAGCCGCCCTGGCAACGATGGTGTGCGTCCGGCACGACACCGCCCACGGCCTCCGGAGACCCCCCCCTTGCCGAAGAACCGCACACGCGCCCGCCTCCTGTGGTCGGCGACGCTCCTGCTCCTGCTCACCGCCTGCGGCGTCAGCGCCGATCCCCCGGCCGGCCCGACGACCCACCTGATCGACCACGACGGACGCCGCCTCGCGTTCCACGTCACCCCCGGCCGCTCCCCGGCCATCGTCCTGGACGCGGGCGGCGGCGAGGACTCCTCGTACTGGAAGGACCTCGCCCCGAGGCTCGCGTCCGCCACCGGGTCCGAGATCGTCACCTACGACCGGGCCGGGCTCGGCGACAGCGACGACGCGCCCGGCCCCTGGGACCCGCGGCGGGCCGCCGGAGACCTGACGGCCGGTCTGCGGGAGCTCGGGGTGACCCGGGACGCGATCCTGGTGGCGCACTCCCAGGCGGGCGAGGTCGCCACCTACGCCACCCTCGCCCACCCGGGCCTGGTCGCCGGCGCGGTGCTCGTCGACGCGAACCTGCCGCAGTTCTTCACCGACGGACAGATCACCAGGCTCGTCACCCTCGGGAAGCCGCAGGTCGACGCGGCGAAGGCGGACCCCTCCACGAAGGCGAACCGTCAACTGGCCGCCACCGCCGAGAGTTTCGTCCCCGTGCACCGGGCGTTCCACCGGGTCTCCTGGCCCGACGGCGTCCCCGCCACCGTCGTCGTCTCGGAGAAGACTCCCTTCGACGGCTCACCCCAGGACGTCCGGGCCTGGCACGACGCCGCCGCCGCGTTCGCGCGCGCCGGCACCGGCCGTGTCCTCGTCACCGCCGCCGGCAGCTCCCACGACGTCCCCGTCGACCGTCCCGGCCTCGTCCTCGGCGAGATCGAGAAGCTGCGCGCACGCGTCGAGAGGTGACGCCTCTCCCCGGGAGGGGGCATGCGGGCCGCCGTTCGGCGGAGTGCGCGGACCGGGGAGGCGGGGGCGCGGGTTTGCTGGGGGCATGAGGACGTATCGGATGTGGCGTGTGGTCACGGCGGCGGCCGTGCTGGTCGGGGCCGTGCTGACGGGGACGGCGGCCGGGGCGGTGGAGACGGCGGCGTGCACCGCCGGGACCGGGCCCTACCAGCGGCAGCTGGAGCGGTACCTGAGACTGCCGGAGGACGGACGGCAGTCACCGGCCGACTGCCGGGCCATCAGCGCGTTCCAGACTGCCAACGGCCTTGTCCCGGCGAACGGTTACGCCCACTACCCGACGTACCGCATGATGCTCGTCGCCGTCGCCGCCCGGAACCCCAACGCCGCCCGCCGCTGCCCGGTCGCCTCCTACCGGGTCGCCTGCGTCGACCTGGCCCGCCAGCTGATGTGGGTCCAGAAGGGCAACCGGGTCCTCTACAGCCCCGTACCTATCCGCTCGGGCCGCGACGGGTACGAGACCCGCACCGGGACCCACCGCGTCTACCTCCGCCACCGGGACCACTACTCCACCCTCTACAACCGCTCCCCGATGCCGTACTCCCAGTTCTTCGACGGCGGCCAGGCGTTCCACGGCTCCTACGGCGACCTCTTCAAAGGCGGCTCCCACGGCTGCGTCAACCTGCGCGTGAGCGACGCGCGGAGGCTGTGGGGCGTCCTGAAGCAGAGGGACCGGGTGGTCGTCTGGGGCGTGCGGCCGGGTGTCGTACGCGAGGTCGGGCCCGGCGCCTAGCCCGCGCGCCGGATCAGGAGGACGTGGTCGACGACCTCGGCGGTCTCGCCGCCGGGGCCCGTCGCGATGCGGCGTGGGGAGTCGGCCCGTTCGGTCGTCCAGGTCGCCGGGTCCAGTGCGAGACCGGCGGCGACCTCCTCCGGGCCGGGGTAGCGGATCGCCGGGTCCTGGTTCCACGACCACGGCGCGGTGGAGCCGTGATCGACCACCAGCAGCCGCCCACCCGCCCGCAACGCCCCCGCCGCCCGCCGCAGCGCCGCCACCCGGTCCAGCGCCTTCGGCGTCTGGAGGTAGTGCGCACTGACCAGGTCGAACCCGCCCTCCGGGAAGGACTCGTCCAGGTGATGGCGTACGGCGCTGACGCGCCCGGCGAGGTCGCGCGTGCGGGCGAGAGCCGTGAGCCGCTCGACCGCGACCGCCGAGATGTCGACGGCGGTCACCCGCCACCCCCGGCCCGCGAGCCACAGCGCGTCGCCGCCGTCCCCGCAGCCCAGGTCCAGCGCGTCACCCGGCGGCAGGTCCGACACCGTCTCGGTGAGGCGGGCGTTCGGCCGGGGATCGTCCGCCGCGGGGCGGGCCGCGTAGACGCCGTCCCAGAACGTGAACGCGTCGGTGGTGTCCATCGGAACTCCTCGTGTCGGTGGACGCCCAGTCTCGTCGGGGCCCTCCCGGGACGGCACGAGAAGTTGCCGGAACGGCAAACCGGCCCCGCCGTGAGGGCGGAGCCGGTCCGGGATTCGGGAGAGACCCGCGTGCGTCTACGCGGACGCGCCTCGCGCCCGGCGTCGCAGCGCGAACACCGTCGCCACCGCGCCCGCCGCGAACACGCCGCCGCCGAGGGCGACCGGCAGCACCGGGGACGTCGAGGCGGACGTCTCGTCGGCGACGTTCTGCGCCTTGAGGTCCGCGATGTACTGCGGGGAGGCCGCCGTACGCGCGTAGTGGCCCGGGATCGGCCGGACCGACTTCACGGAGCCGTCGGTGTTGAGGAGCACCTGCTTGTCGTTGGGGTGCCGGAAGTCGAACAGGCCGGAGAGGCTGTTCGCGCGCCGGTCGAAGGACGCGTCACCGATGCGCCCGGTACGCCAGTTGTCCTCGATGAACTTGGTGATCGACGCCTGCTCGGTGGCCGTGTGGTCGATCGAGTTCACCTTGCTGTACGGGGAGACGACGAGCAGCGGCTGCCGGGTGCCGGGGCCGCAGCGGTCCGCGTAGCCGTGCGCGGCCTTCGGGCCGGACTGGCAGAAGGGGGAGTCGACGGCCTTGCCGTCGGAGCCGGCCGTCGAGTCCTTCGAGCCGTTCAGCACCTTCGACGTGACGTGGTCGTACCAGCCGTCGGAGTCGTCGTACGCGACGACCACCGCGGTCGACTTCCACTCCGGGGACTGCTGGAGGGCGTTGATCTCCTTGACGAGGAAGTGCTGCTCGTCGACCGGGTCCGAGTAGGCGGCGTGGCCGTCCTGGTACTCGGCGGCCTTCAGGAAGCTCACCGCGGGGAGGTCGCCGGCCTTGAGGGCGGCGTCGAAGTCGGTGAGGTCGTAGTTGTGGTTCGCGCGCCCGCTGTGACCGATCTCGGCGATGTTCTTCGGCGCGAGGTGGTGCGGGTTCGACGTGGACTTGTAGTACTGGAACGGCGAGTGGTGCGGCGAGTAGTCCTCGACGGCCGCGCCGCCGACGTTCGTGTGGGTGGCGCCCGCGCACTTCGCGTGGTCACCGCTCTTCCCGTCCCACGCGGTGCTCGGCCGGAACCCGCCCTGGAACCAACCCCAGCTCACGCCCTTGGAGTTGAGCAGGTCACCGATGTTCTTCCCCTGCATCACCGCGAGCGCGTTCGTGCTGGAGCGGTCCTTGTCCGAGCAGTCGTCGAACGCCGGGTCCGGGTCGTTGACGACCGTGCCGACACCCTTCGCGTCCGGGGACACGACGGCGTACGGGTCCGGCTTCGCCGTCCGCTTGCCGGTGACCGGGTCGACGGAGACGACGCCGTGGGTCTGACCGGAGATCAGGTTCAGCGCGCCGGGTGTGGAGGGGCCGTAGACCGAGCTGAAGGAGTGGTCGCCGAGCGCGTAGTGCTGGGCGTAGTTCCACAGCGCGGTGACGGTGTTGCCGTCGTAGTAGTCCATGACGAGACCGGGCTCACCGAACAGGCCGGTGCACTTGTCGACCTCGGTGTTCTCCACGTACTTGTCGGCCTTGCCGCCGTTCGCGGCGTACTGCTCGGGGCCGTAGGAGTGGTTCTGGTCGCAGGTCATCGCCTGGTCGCTGCTGAGGCGCTGCGGCGCGTACAGGTTCGGATTCTTCTTCAGCAGGCCCGAGTTCGACAGGTTGTCGGCCTTCGGGGTGTGCGCGGCGGCCTTGAACGTCGTGCCGTCGGTGTTCGCGGCCTGCGGGTAGGTGCCGAAGTAGTGGTCGAACGACACGTTCTCGTCGTAGAGCACCACCAGGTGCTTGATCGGCGTGGCGGTGTGCGGGGCGGCGTGGCCGTGGCCGTGCGCGGTGGTCGCGGCGGCGGGGACCGTGCCGCCCGCCGCGGCGAGGGCGGCGGCGCCGAGCAGGGCGCCGACGCGCGCGAGGCGGCGGGCGCCGGAGGGGGTTGCTGAGCCGGTCATGCGTGTCTCGACTTCCGGGAGAACAGGGGTGTACCACTCGGATGCTGGGCAATCCGGACGGCGGGGCGGGGGAGGGGCGATGACGGGCGGACGAACGGCGGGTCAGGACATGCTCATGCGAACTTGAACTTTTCTTGACACGGTGAGACAAGAGGAGTTCCGGCGGAGGCGGACTTCAGGACAGGAGGGTCCGCCCCAGCCAGTCGTCCGCGTCCCGCGCGCCCGGCAGCGCGAAGAAGTACCCGCCGCCGAACGGGCTGACGTAGTCCACCAGCGGCTCCCCGGCCAGCCGCTTCTGCACCGCCTCGAACTGCCGCGCCAGATCCTGCTGGTAGCACGTGAACAGCAGCCCCATGTCGAGGTTCCCGTTGCTGTCCGTGCCCCGGTCGTAGTTGTAGCCCCGCCGCAGGACGCGCTGCCCGTCCGTCTCGGCGGTTCGGGGGTTCGCCAGGCGTATGTGACTGTCCAGCGGGATGACCGAACCCTTCGGGTCCTGCGGATAGTTGGGCACGTCCGTCTCACGCCGCCCGTCGAGCGGCGCTCCCGTGTCCCGGGCCCGCCCGAACATCCGCTCCTGCTCGGTGATCGACACCCGGTCCCAGAACTCGACGAGCATCCGGATCAGCCGGACGACCTGATAGCTCCCGCCCGTCGCCCACGCCGGTTCCCCGTCGCCCGCGCCGACCCACACCAGCCGGTTCATCTCCCGCGCGCTCGCGGTGTCCGGGTTGGCGATGCCGTCCTTGAAACCGAGGTGGTTGCGGGGCGTCCCCGAGGGGCGGGGAGGGCTGACGAACCCGTCCATCCGCCACCGCACCTGCATGCCGCCCCGCGTGTGCCGGGCGACGTCCCGCAGGGCGTGCAGGACGGTGTCCGCGCTGCCCGCCGTGAACTGGACGCTGAGGTCGCCGTGACACCAGTCCGGGTTCAGGTCGTCGTCCGGGAACGCGGGCATCTCGGTCAGGCGGCGCGGCCTGCGCGCGGCCAGCCCGTAGCGGCCGTCGAACAGGGAGGCGCCGACGCCGACGGTGACGGTCAGACCGTCCGCCGCGACGACCGGGCCGAGGGTGCCCGAATCGGCCGGCGGGGCGGTGATGCCCGCTTCGTCAGGGCTGCCGCCAGCCGTCAGGAAACGGGCCCTGGCGGTCAACGTCCGCAGCAGATCGGTGAGTTCGGCACGGTTCACGGCGGTCGCGTCGAACGACACGAACGCCGTCGCCTTCTGCGCCGGTTCCACGATCCCGGCCTGGTGCGTGCCGTGGAAGGGGGTGGGGGAGGGGGCAGCAACGGCCGTACCCCGGTCGGCGGCCACCAGGCCCGTACCGGCGACCGCCGCCGCACCGGCCAGGAAACCCCGGCGTCCGACGTCGCTGTTCACGCTGTCCTCCGTACGTCCGTGAGGGCGGCGACGTCCGCCAGCCGCTCCACCAGCCCGCCGATGTCGGCGTCGACCTTCTCCCGCTGGGCGCGCGTCAGCCCGGTCAGGGGCTTCGCGACGACGGCGTCCAGGGTGCGCTGGGCGCGGTCCAGCCACGCGTCGAGGCCGGTGAGCCCCGCGTCCCGGGTCCTGAGCAGCGGGCGCAGGAGGTCCAGCAGGACACGGGTGCCGTCGAGGTTCGCGCGGGCCGTCGCGAGGTTCGTGCCGCTGCCCTGGTCGGTGCGGCCGGTCAGCTCGAACTGGAGCGTGTTCTCCATGATCTCGTGCGCCCGCAGCCCGACGTCCGCCGGGTCGATCCGCTGCTCCGGCCAGCTTCTCCGGAGCGCGTGGACGGCTCCGGCGAGGGCGTCCGCCGGGGCGCGCAGCGTGCTCGCCGGCTCGCCGTGCCACAGGCCCCGCTCGACGCGGTGGAACCCCGCCGAGTCCCCGTTGATCTGTGCGTCGGCGTCCCCGAACGTGCCGTACGCGGCGCCCATCCGCTCGTACACGAGATGCGCGGGGAGCCAGGCGGCGCGGGCGGCGGTGAGGTCGCCCCGGTCGACGGCCTTCGTCAACACGTCCGTCTTCTGCGAGAGTTCGACCGTACGGGCCTGAATCCACCGCTGGTAGGCGAGCGTCACCGGGATCAGATCCTGCTGGGTCACCGGCACGGCGGCCGGCCCGCTCCGGATGTGGCTCCCGGTGATCCGCACGACCGGTCCGGTGACCGCGTCGGCGTCGTCCGGCAGACACTTGAAGGCGTACGACCCGTCCCCCAGCGTGACCCGCAGCGCCCGCTCGGTCCCCGGGCCCAGCCCCTCGACCTCGCCGTACACCGCGCCGGTCCGCGCGTCCGTGAGGTACACCTCGGCGGCCGTGTCGGAGGTGTTCCGCAGGTCGAACACCTGACGTCCCCCGTGCGGCTCGGTCCACCCGCCCCCGCAGTCGGCGGAGGTGACCCGCACGGTCGTGTGCCGCAGCCCGTCGCCGCTGCCCGCGGCCGGTCGCGCATGCGCCCCGCAGCCCGCCAGGGCGACGATCACACCCCCGACGAACAGGGTCTTCCTGAGCACGCCGGGCCTCCAGGGGTTCGTACGGACGTGGGCGGCGCCGACGATCGTAAGCACCCCGTACGCCCCGATCCGTCCCCCTGGCCCGGACCTGGCCGAACCCTGGCGCGGAATTCGCCGGCGGTTCACCGGGGCGTCGCGAGAACGTGGCGGAGCCCGGGAGTCGTATCCAGCTCCCGGGCTCCTGGGAATGCCACCCATTTGCGCACGCCAGTGGCGTTTAAGAGGAAAGATCAGCTGTTAAGCCGTCGTGTTCTGCCTTTGAACTACCGCACCAGGGAGAGGTGCAGGCGAGAGTCGAACTCGCATCCGTCGGCGTTCGTCCTTCCTCGTTCGATCCGGCGATCGGTGGCGGATGCTGAAGCTGGAGCGAGAGTCTGAGATTGACCGCGGCTGCCTCTGCCGAATTGGGCCACCCCGGCGTGTGGTGCCGGGGGAAGGAGTCGAACCTTCACCGTTACCGCGTACTTCAGGCTGAACGTCAGTTTCAGCTTGCGCTCATCGCGCGAGACCGGTTCTCATCCCGGCCGCGCCTGTGGCGCACCCCCGCGCTCGCACGCGGGGGCGATCATGGGGCCGCCCGTCAGGAGAACAGGTAGCCGAACACCGCGTCCCCGACGCGCCGGTCCGTGACCTCGGCGCCGTTGGCCTCCTCGCGGGCGAACTTCACGGCCTGCTGCAACTTCTCGACCCGGTCGAGCAGCTCGTTGACCCGCCGGGCGGGCAGCGCGCCGGAGAACTTCACCGTCGTCCAGTAGCCGATCGGCACGTCCTCGTAGTACACCTCGACCTGCGCCGGGTGCTTCTCGGTCGCCTCCGCCTTGACGTGGTTGCGCGGCACCTTCTTCGTGCGGATCGTGCGCACCGGGTCCGTCTTCCACCAGTCCGTCGAGGGGTCCAGCGACCAGGACTCCGCCGCGTCCAGCACGGGCAGCTTCTTGACGAACGTGTGCAGATCGGTGAGCTGCTTCTCCAGGAACAGCAGATAGCTCACCGGCACGTCCGCGACGACCGTCCGCCCGTCCACCACGACGTCCGCGCGAGCCTCGCAGTTCGCCCAGTCCTTCGTCGCCGTCACGTCGAACAGCCGCGTCAGCGAACCGGACATCTCCCGCAGGACGTCCTCCGCCTTGATCTGCACCCGCGTGGACTCGGGCGGCAACTGCTCGCCCTCCTCGTCCTTCGGCTGGTACGTACGCGCGATCCCGGCCAGCAGCGCCGGCTTCTGCACCCGGTGGTGCGCGGCGGTGATGTCCTGGAACGACTTGCTCTTGACGCCCTTTTCGACAGCGATGATCTGATTGAGCTTCGCCATGTGGCCCCCCTTCGAACAAGCCGAACGTATCCCACACCCCACCCCCGGGGCCCGCGATTATTCACCGGTGACCAGCGCCCCACGATGATCGTTACGGCGGCATGAGAACGATGACCCGCCGCGCCACCGTCCGCTGCGCCCTGACGACCCTCGTCGCCGCAGCCGCCACCCTGACCCTCGCGGCCCCCGCCGCGCCCCGCGCCACCGGCTTCGACCAGCAGATCCTGGACCGCAGCAACGCCCACCGCGCCGCACACAACGCCCCGGACCTCACCCTCGACCCGAAGCTCAGCGCCTGGGCCCAGGACTGGGCTGACAAGATGGCGGCGACCGGCAGGTTCGAGCACCGCCCGCACAACGAGTACGGCGAGAACCTCCACTACGCCTGGCGCTCCGACGGCTCCGGCCCCACCGGCGAGGAGGTCGTCGACGGCTGGTACGCCCAGGTCCGCGACTACCACTCCTTCGGCGCCGAACCCGACATGAGCACCTTCAAGAAGTGGGGCCTGTTCACCCAGCTCGTCTGGAAGTCCTCCACCCGCATCGGCGTCGGCAGGGCGACCACGTCCGACGGCAAGACGTACGTCGTCGTCGACTACGACCCCCCGGGCAACTACACGGGCCGCTTCACGGCGAACGTGCTGCCGCGCGCGTGAGGTACGCGGGGGCGGGCCGGGTGCGGGTGAGGTTCGCGGAGGTGGGCCGGGGGCGGGTGACACACTGACCCCCATGTCGACTCTCTTCACCCGCATCCTCGACGGCGAACTCCCCGGCCGTTTCGTCTGGCAGGACGACAAGGCCGCCGCGTTCCTGAGCATCGCCCCCCTCACCCCCGGCCACACCCTCGTCGTGCCCCGCCAGGAGATCGACCGCTGGACCGACGCGGACGGCGAACTCCTCGCCCACTGCGTGTCCGTGGCGCAGAAGATCGGCCGCGCGGTCCAGCTGGCCTGGGACGCCCCCCGGGCCGGCCTCATCGTCGCCGGGTTCGAGGTCCCCCACATGCACATCCACGTCGCCCCGGTGTGGGAGATGGGCGACTTCGACTTCACCAAGGCCGAAGTGGAGAAGGACGAGTCGAAGTTGGACGACGCGGCGGACCGAATCCGCGCGGCCCTGGGCGAGTTGGGGTACGCCCAGAGCTAGGGCCCCGGCGGTCCGTACCTGACCGGCAGCCTGCCGACCCCGCCCGTCAGCGCCCCGCCCCGCCACTCCAACGTGCGGGCGGGGACGGCGAGTTCCAGGCGGGGGAAGCGGGTGACGACGGCCGTCAGCGCGGTTTCGAGGAGCAGGACGGCCGTCCGCGCGCCGACGCAGTAGTGGGGGCCGTGCCCGAACGCCAGATGGGGGAGGGGCGGCCGGGTGATGTCGAACGTGTCGGGGTCGGCGTAGACGGCGGGGTCGCGGTCGGCGTAGGCGTGCGCGGGGATCACCACCTCGCCCGCCCGGACCTCGGTGGACCCGATCCGCAGGTCGGCGAGGGCGAGCCGGGGCAGCGCCATGTCCCCGGCGACGTCGTGGCGCAGGATCTCCGTCACGGCTCCCGGGACACCGCCGGGGGTGAGCGTCTCGTACTGGGCGGGGTGGGCCAGCAGCGCGAGCAGGCCGTTGGTGAGGACGGCGGCCGTCGTGGTGGTCCCGGCGACGAACAGGTTCACGGCGACGGCGGTGAGTTCCCGCCGGGTGAGCCGGCCCGCGCGGTGCGCGTCCGTCAGGCCGGCGAGGAGACCGGGGTCCGGGGCGAGCGTCGAGAAGTGGTCGCGGAGCGCCAGGTGGCCGGCGCGGGCCTCGTCCGGCGGGCCGGTGAGGGAGAGCTTCTGGTGGGCCCAGGCCAGGAGCCGGGCGCGGTCGGGGTGCGGGACGCCGAGGAGGTCGCAGACGGTGTGGGTGACGAGGGGGACGGAGAACTCGGCGTGCAGGTCGGCGGGTTGACCGTTCAGCAGGCGGTGCGCGTGTTCTTCGACGGGCGCCCGGAGCCCGTCTGTCCGGGACGGGCGGAACGCCGGTGCGCACAGGCGGCGCAGGCGGGTGTGGTCGGGCGGGTCGACGCCGATGAGGCTGGGTTCGTCCAGGTCGGCGGCGGTGAAGCGGGGGCCGCCGGGGGTGGTGAGCATGGCCCGGCGGCTCAACCGGCTGTCGGACAGGGCCTGGACGACGTCGGCGCGGCGGACGGCGAGGCGGGCGGGGTGGCCGCTGGGCATGAGGACGTGGGGGAGGGTGTCCTGCCGGAGGAGGTGGAGGTGGGGCATGGGGGAGAGGGCGTGGGGGCGGTCGAAGGGGTAGTGCAGCATGTCGGAGGGGTCGTGCGGCATGTGGCCTCACTGGGTCAGCCCGAAGTCGCCGGGCGTGTAGGTGTGTTGCCCGGCCCGGTGCCGGCTCGCGAGGTGGAGGTGTTCGCGGAGCTGAGGCGTGTGAGGCAGGCCGAGGGCGTCGAGGACGCGGGTCGCGGTGGTGACCGGGTCGGCCGCCAGGTCGTCGTAGGAGACGTGGACATCGACGCCGGGGAACGCGGCGAGGCGCTCCGCTCCGAGGCGGATCGCGGCGGTGAGCTGGCGGCCGATCTCGTGGGGATCGGTGTGGGCGCTGCGTTTGCGGCGGGCGTGGAGGGCCAGGCTGCACGCCGAGGCGGTGGCCTGGAGCGGGTCGCGGTGCAGGGCGACGACCGTGAGGCGGGGGTAGACGGCGGCGAGGGACGGGAGGTGCCAGAGGTGGGAGGGGCTCTTCAGGAGGAGCCGGGCGGCAGGAGGCGCGGGACGGCGGGCCAGGATGTGCGCCAGTTGGCGGCGGTGCAGACGGTAGGAGGCGGTGAGGTCCTGGGCCAGGAGCCACTCCGCGTACGCCGGGACGCGGTAACTGATCAGCCCCAGCACCGAGTTGTGGAAGTCCGTCGTCATCAGGTACTCGCACTCCTCCGGCGCCCGCGCGCTCATCGGATGGATACGGCGCAGCGCGGGCGCCGCCCGGTAGTACGCGGCGACCCTCCGGCGCGTCGAGGCGATGAGTTCGGCGTCGGTGGCGCCGGGAGGGGAGACCGGGTGGGTGAGTTCCCACAGGCGGATCGCGTGCAGGCCCGGGTGGTGGGCGAGTAGGCGGTGCAGGAGGGTGCTGCCGGTGCGGGGCGGGCCGACGATGACGACGGGGGAGTGCAGGGCCGTGGGGTACGGGGGTGGGTGGGCGTGGAGGCGGAGGCGGTGGACGAGCGCGGTGCGCAGGGTGTCGTGGGCCTCGGCGAGGCCGAGGGCGTGGAGGCGGGCCTCGGTGTCCAGGGCGTGCAGGAGACGGTCGAGGGCGTCCCGGTAGCCCGTCGGACCGAAGTCACCGAGTCCCGTCGACGCCCTTGCCTCGGCGTGCAGTTGCTCCGCGTCCGGCAGTCGCATCTCAGGCCCCCTTCCGCAGCGACTCGGACAACTCCCGCAACCGGCGCACCACGTCCTCCAACTCCCCCACGTCCGCACGCGGGTTGATCGTGCACAGCCGGAAGACCCGCTCCCCGTCGACGGTCGTCGGCATCACCAGCGCGTCCCCCTCCGCCCGCAGCTCCCGGCAGACCAGGTCGGCGTCCGCCCCCGCACACCGGAACGTCAGCACGGCCAGCGACGGCGGCGTCACCAGCTCCACCCCCGGCTCGGCGTCGATGAACCGCCCCAACTCCCGCGCTGTACGCATCCCTTGGGCCACCGCGTCACGGAAGGCGTCGGCGCCGAACACCTTCAGCGAGAGCCACAGGCGCAGAGCCCGGAACTCACGGGTCAGTTGGATGCCGTACTGCATGAAATCGCCCTGCGGACCGGGCTCTTCGCCGCTCTCCGCGAGGTACCCGGGCAGCCGCACCCCGAACGACTTCCGCAGCTCCTCGGGCCGGCGCAGCAGCACGCACGCCAACTCGGCCGGCTGGAACAGCCACTTGTGCGGATCGACGGTCAAGGAGTCGGCGAGCCCGAGCCCGGCCTGCTCCTTGCGGCCCTCCTCCGTCAGCGCGGCGGCGGCCCCGAACGCCCCGTCCACGTGCAGCCACAGCCCCTCCGCCCGGCAGAACTCCGCGAGCCGGGGCAGCGGATCGACCGCCCCCGTGCTCGTCGTCCCCGCGTTCGCGACCACGACGAACGGCCGCCGCCCGGCACGACGGTCCCGGCGCACGGCGCGGGCCAGCACCTCCACGTCCAGCCGCTGCGCCCCGTCGCACGGCAGCCGGCGCACCAGCTCCGCCCCGACGCCCAGCACGTGCAGGGCGCGCGGCACCGAGAGATGCGTCTGGTCGGAGAAGTAGGCGACGCCGGGACCACGCCGGTCCCGGGCCACCGTCAACGCCGTCAGGTTGGCCAGCGAACCGCCCGGCACGAACAGCCCGCCGGTCCCCTCCGGCAGCCCCAGCAGCTCCACCAGCCAGCGGACGGTGGTGAGTTCGACGTCCGCCGCCGCCGGGCCCGTGAACCGCCGCCCGCCCGGCACCGCGAACCCCGTCGCCAGCATCGACGCCAGCACCCCGACGACGTTCCCGGGACTCGGCACGAACGCGAGGAACCGGGGGTGGTCCGGATGCGCGTTCCCGGTACACAGCATCCGGCACGTCTCCTCCAGCACCGCCCCCGGGTCCGGCGCCGGGCCCCGGGGCAGCGCCTCGTCCGGGGACCGGCGCTCCGGCGCGGTCGGCACCGGCCCCTCCGCCGTCCCGGACAGGTGCTGGACGAGCAGATCCACACACCGGTACCCCAGTGCGCGCATCACGTCCTCGGGGATTTGAAGATGCGTCAACAGCACCCCTTTCATGGGTAGTTGTCAGCACACAAGGGAAACAACTGCCCATGTTCGATTTACCCTGAAACGTCTCAGTGGGAGGCGTGGCGGTACCGGCCCCTGTCGCGCGGGCCGTGGAAACATGTGCGGGCAGGGGCATTTCGCCCCCGCGGTCGTCGGGACGAGTGGAGTGTGGAGCGGTGACGCGAGTACTGGTCGTCGGAGGCGGGATCGCGGGCGCGGCGTCGGCGCTGGCCCTGGACCGGGCGGGGCTCGACGTGGAGGTGTTCGAGGCGCATCCGGACTCGGCGGAGGACCTCGGGGCGTTCCTCACGCTCGCCAGCAACGGGATGCGGGCGCTCAGGGAACTCGGGGCCACCGACGCCGTCACCGCGATCGGGTTCCCGCTGCGGGCGATCCGGCTCCTGGAGGCGACAGGCGCGGAGGCCGCGCACGCGCCGATGGGGGAGGCGCACGACCCGTCGCTGAACTTCCGCTGCCTGCGGCGCGGCGAGTTCGCCGTCGCGCTCCAGGAGGAGGCCGTACGGCGGGGGATCGCGGTGCGCTACGGCGCCCGCCTGACCCGCGTCGAGGACGGGGCCGACGGGATCACCGCCCACTTCGACGACGGCTCCACGGCCACCGGCGACCTGCTGCTCGGCGCCGACGGGCTGGGCTCGGTCGTCCGGGAAGCCGTCGCCCCCGGCACTGCACCCGGCTACGCCGGTCAGTACGTCTTCTACGGCTACACCAAGGACGTCGCACCGGCCGCCGACACCGACTGCTTCACCATGGTCCGAGGCAGCGGCGCCGCGTTCGGCTTCGCCTGTTCACCGGACGGCGAGACGTACTGGTTCGCACGCGTCGGCGGCGACCCCCTCACCGAACAGGCGATCGCCGAGGGCACCCCCGCCGACTGGCGCGACCTCCTCGTCCCCCTCCTGCGCAAGGACGACACCCCCGCCGCCGCGATGGTCGCCGGCACCCCCGACCACCTCATGGTCACCAACGCCACGGAACTCCCCGTCGGCATGCCCTGGCGCTCCGGCCGCGCCCTCATCCTCGGGGACGCGGCCCACGCGGCGTCCCCCGCGACCGGCCAGGGCGCCTCGATGGCCCTGGAGGACGCCGTCGTCCTCGCGAAATGCCTGCGCGACCTCCCCGACACCGACACGGCCCTCGCCCGCTACGAGGCGCTGCGCCGCCCCCGCGTCGAGCACAACATCGTCACCAGCGGGGCCATGTCACGCGGCACGTACACCGCGACCGACGCGAACGGCCGCCCCGTCGGCAAGACCCGCCCCGGCGACGACACCCTCGCGGAACTCCTCGACTGGGAGGCGGACATCACCGGTTTCCCGGCGGTCTGAACCGCGACCGCGCCCATATTCCGACGACCCCATTGACGTCACCGGTTGAACCGGTGACGATACTGGTGTGTCGGCAGCCCCGACGCGGACCGTCTCTCATGGGAAGAGGAGCAGGGTCACATGCGACAGCAGCCCGCGAACGACAACGCCTCCGCACTCCGCCACGCGAAGTTCGGCAAACTCCCCGAGCGCATCCGGTACGACGACCTCGTCGAGGAACGCCCCGCCACCCCGCAGGACCCGGCCCGCTTCGCCTACGACCCCGACCGGCGCACCCTCGCCTGCCTCGCCCTCGACCTGGGTCTCTGAACCTTGCCGACCCGGACGTCACCGTACAGAATGGTGACGTGAACCCCGCTCACTCCTTTGTCTGCGGACACCCCGCGCTCGACTTCGCCGCCACTCTCCGCGCCCGCCGCTCCACCCGCTTCGAGATGCTCACGACCCCGGACCGGCTCACCGCCTGGTACGTCGAGTCCGGCGTCGTCGACGCGGTCTCCCCGGCCCAGGAGGGTGACGTCGAGCAGGCGAAGACCGTGCGGGAGGCGGTCTACCGTCTCGTGACCGCGCGCCGCCTGGGCGAGCCGTACGACGGATCGGCGCTGACGGTCGTCAACAACGCGGCCCGCACCCCGGCCGCCGTGCCCCAGCTCACGCCCTCCGGCCGGTGGACGCAGGCGACCCCCGAGGAGGCGCTGTCCCTGGTCGCCCGCCAGGCCGTCGAACTGCTCAGCGGTCCGGACGTCCCGCTCCTCAAGGAGTGCGGCAACCCGGAGTGCACCCGCACCTACGTCGACCGCTCGCGGGGGACGCGCCGGCAGTGGTGCGGCATGGAGTCCTGCGGCAACAGGATCAAGGCGGCGGCGTACCGGGCGCGGAAGAAGCCGACCGCCTGAGACGGCCCGAGTTGATCTACCGTGGAGCCCATGAGCGAGCGAGTCGTCGTCATCGGCGGGAGTGGGCACATCGGCACGTTCCTCGTGCCCCGGCTGGTCCGGGCCGGGTACGAGGTCGTCAACGTCAGCCGGGGGAGCCGTGCCGCGTACGTCGGCGCCCCCGAGTGGGAGCAGGTGCGGCAGGTCGTCGCGGACCGGGAGGACGCCGGATTCCCCGACCGGATCGCCGAGTTGGGCGCGGACGCCGTCGTCGACCTCGTCTGCTTCACCCTGGAGTCGGCCGGCGCGCTCGTCGAGCGGCTGCGCGGGCAGGCCGGGCATCTGGTGCACTGCGGGTCCATCTGGCGCTACGGGCCGAGCCTGCGCTCGCCGATCTCCGAGGACTCCGGGACCGCCCCCGAGGGGGAGTACGGCGTCCAGAAGGACCTCATCGCACGGATGCTGAAGGAGGAGACGGCGTCCGGCGGACTCGTCACCACCTCCCTGCACCCCGGGCACATCGTCGGCCCCGGCTGGCATCCGATCGGCCCCCTCGGCAGCCTCGACCCCGAGGTGTGGGCCACCCTCTCGGCGGGCCGCCCGCTCCGCGTCCCCGGCAGCGGCACCGAGTCGATGCACCACGTCCACGCCGACGACGTCGCCCAGAGCTTCGAGCTGGCGATCGCACGCCGGGACGCGGCTGCGGGCGAGGACTTCGTGATCGTCGCCCCCACCGCCCTGAACGTACGCGGCTACGCCGAGATCGCCGCCGGCTGGTTCGGGCACGGCGCCTCGCTGGAGTTCGTCACCTGGGAGGAGTTCCGCCGGACCGCCTCCCCGGAGCACGCCGAGGCCAGCTGGGAGCACCTGCACCGCAGCCACTGCTTCAGCATCGACAAGGCCGAGTCCCTGCTCGGGTACGCCCCGCGCTACGAACCGGAAGCGGCCGTCCTCGAATCCGTCCGCCGGCTCATCGAGCACGGCGAACTGGAGGTGGCGGGCCCGCTCGTCGTCTGACGGGCGGGGGCGGCGGCCGTGGGGTGTCGAGGTGACTCCGGGGTCAGTGTTCGGCCGGGAAGAGCGAGCGGTTCGCGATGTCGATGAGGAAGGGGCCCGTGTAGGTGGGGTGGAGGTCGGTGATCGCCTTCTTGTACGTCTCGCCGTCGGCCGCTCGCTCCGTGGTCAGGAGTTCGCGGGCGTCCGAGAGGTAGGCGCGGACCCGGTCGTAGATCTCCGGGCCGGTGGGCAGGCCGTGGCCGGGGAGGATCGTGTCGTAGGCGGGGTCGGCGGCGAGGGTCGCGAGGGCCGCCTCCCAGCCGGGGATGTCGTCGTTGCCGAGATAGAGGTGGACGTCGTGGTAGATGACGTCCTGGGCGATCAGCACCCCCTGTTCGGGGAGCTTGACGACGATCTCGTCCTGCGCCTCGCCGCCCGCCAGGGCCTCGAAGACGAACGGGACACCGTCGATCACCTCCGTGCCGGGGAACAGGTCGACGGTCGGCGTGAAGTCGCCGACCGGGATCGTCTCGCCCGTCGGGAGGACGCTGTCGCCGCGCGCCAGGATCTGGGCGCGGACCTGGGGCAGCGCGTGGACGGGTACGCCGAAGCGGGCGGCGCCGTTGTAGTGGTCCGGGTGGGCGTGGGTGACGATCAGCCGGTCCAGCGGCTTGCCGAGCCCCTTCGCGTAGGCGACGGCCTCGTCCGCGTGGGCGGGCAGCATCTGGGCGTCGACGGCGACGATCCGGGCCGGGGTCTCGACGAACTGGGTGGTGGTGTGGAAGGTGTCGGCCGGCGACATGTAGCTGTGGATGCGGACCGGGCCTCGTTCGAGGATGGTGACCGTGCCGTTCATGGTGGGCTCCGTATGGTGAAAGCGGGCTGGTGCTCACCACTCTCGCCGGGAACGCACAGGCCGGGCGAGATACGCTGGGGACCCCGGATGGTAGAACGAGGACATCATGGTGAGCGAGGACGACGCGATCCCCCGGCTGGACTTCAATCCGCCGGCGCCACGCGTCCCCGGCTTCGAGATCGTCGGCCTCGCCGACCTGCGCCGCCGCAGACGGCACGGCGTCCACCGAGTCGACTTCCACACCCTCACGCTCGTCACGGACGGCACCGGCGAGCACATGGTCGACTTCGTGACCCACCCCTGCCGCCCCGGCACCCTCCTGTGGGTACGCCCCGGCCAGGTCCAACACCACACCCGCCCCGGCACCGCCGACGGCGTCCACGTCCTGTTCACCCCCGCCTTCCCACCCCCCTTCAGCAGCGCCGGCCGACTGCTGGACCCCGGGGACGAACCGGCGTGCCGACAACTCGGCGCGAGCCCCGAGTATGCCGTACTGGCCACGCTGCTGGGGCAGTTGAGGGCGGAGTACGAGTCGGGTGGCGTGCACGAGTCGAGAGGCGTGCACGAGTCGGGTGGCGTGCATGGGTTGAGTGCCGCGGACGGCCGGACGGCCTCGGCGGAGATCCTCCGCCACCTCCTGGCCACCCTCCTGCTCCAGATCGACCGCCTGCCCCGCCCCGACGGCAGTGACCCGCACGCGGGCGGTGAGGTGTACGCCCGGTTCCGCGCAGAGCTGGAACGCTCCTACGCCACCACCCGCCGCGCCGCCGACTACGCGCACCGCCTCGGCTACACCGTCAAGACCCTCACCCGCGCGTGCACGGCTGCCACCGGTCAGCCCGCGAAACCCCTCATCGACGCGCGCGTCGCCCTGGAGGCCCAGCGCCTCCTCGCCCACACCGACGAACCCGCCGCCACCATCGCCCGCCGCCTCGGCTTCCCCGAACCCACCAACTTCGGCAAGTTCTTCACCCGCCAGACCGGGGTGACACCTGGGGCGTTCCGGGAGACGCACCGGATCTGAGCGGCGCGAGGGCGACGGGGGCCGGCTCGGTCCGTGCTGTCGTCACGGGGTGCGGAAGCCCTGGAACGTCACCTGCCTGCGGGTCGTGAAGCCGAGGCGTTCGTAGAGGGCGAGGGCGGCGGTGTTCGACTCGGCGACGTGAAGGAAGGGGCGTTCACCGCGCGCGAGGACACGGGCGGTCAGCGCGTCGACCAGGTGCGCCGCGTGGCCTCGGCCGCGTGCCTCGGGGGCCGTGCAGACGGCGCTGATCTCGGTCCAGCCCGGCGGGCGGAGGCGTTCACCCGCCATCGCCACGAGCGAGCCGCCGTCCCGGACGCCGAGGTACGTGCCGAGTTCGGCCGTGCGCTTCCAGAACGGTCCCGGGCGGGTCCGCTCGACGAGGTCCAGCATCTCCGGGACGTCGTCCGGGCCCAGCTCGACGACACCGGGGGCCTCGCCGGGCACCCTGCCCTCCGGCCAGATCAGCTGCCGGCCTTCGAGGACGAACACCGGCTCCCAGCCGGACGGCGGCACCGCGGGCGAGCTGAACATGTCCGCGAACGCGTCCCGGCCGAGCAACTCCGCGAGATCCGCCCAGTCCCGCGCGTCCGGGTCCACCGGCACCGCCGAGAACGTCGCGACGTCCGTCACGTACGTCGCCGCCCCGCCCACCCGGCGCGCGAGATGCGAGTGGTGCCCCCGCAGCGACTCACCCACCGGGTCGTCGAGTACACCGACCTCACCGTTCGCCATCCTGCTCCGCCTTTCGGACCGTGCTTGCCGGGTTGCCCGGCGATCATCGTACGGACCGGCGCCGGGGCGGAAACCGCCTGCCCGGCGATGCCGGGGCGGGCCGGGTCACTCCGCCCCCTGCGCAGATCCCTCCGTCACCCTGCGCAGCAGCGGCCGGCTCCCCAGCACCGCCGCGCACATCGCCAGCGCCCCGACGGCCAGACACACCGCCAACTGCACGGCCCCCGACGTGTTCATCGTCGTCCCCGCCGCCTTGTTGAGCTGCGTCGCGCCGAAGACACCCATCGCGGTCGTCCCCCCGGCCAGGACGGTCAACGGGATCACCGTCTCGCGTATCCGCGCCCGGTCCAGCACCGCGAGCGGTGTCCCCGACAGCCTCAGCAGCCCGAACACCCGGCGCCGGTCCAGGACGTTCGCGGCGGCCGTCAGACCCGCCGAGGCCGAGGCGACGAGGAAGCTCAGGACGAGCGTCGCCGTGCTGACCGTCGCGACCCGCGCCGTCACCGTGTCGTCCGGCGCGGACACGTACTCCTGCGTGAACGGCAGCCGGCCCGCTCCGAGGGGCGTCAGCGCGGTCACGGCCGCGTCGACACGGTCCTGGCCGCCGGAGACCTTCGCCGTGACCCCGGGGACACCACCCAGCAGACTGTCGTACTCGTCCTCGCCCGTGACGGTCACCGTCGCCGTGACACCCGCGTCGCGCAGTGCCGTACGGGCCGCGGTCGCAGTCTGCCGGGCGTCGGCCGCGTTCGCGGTGACCACCGCCACCTGGCCGTGGTGCTTCGGACCGTCGAGGGTGAGCGTGCTGATCGAGAAGAACCCGGCCACGAACCCGGCGAGCACCAGACCGCTGACCGTGCGCCACGCCGCGCGCGGGTCGTCGCTCAGCCTGCGCGCCGCCAGCAGCGTCGCCGGACGGACCGCGTACCGGCCCACGATCCGGCCCAGCCGGTCCACGACCCACGGGCCGAACAGCCAGAACGCGCCGTAGAAGAGCAGCAGCAGCGCGACGAGCCGCTGCCCCGTCAACTGCCTGTCCCCGCCCGTCGTCCCCCAGATGTATGCCAGGACCCCGAGGAACAGCACCAGACGGATCAACCGCGTCCGCCGAGGGTTCGACTGCTGCGCGACACCCAGCGGCGAAGACGCCACCTGCCGCAGCGTCGTCACCGCGCTGACCGTGATGAGCGCGGTCACCGCCAGCGTGATCGTCGCGAGCCACAGCGGACCCACCCACAACTGGCCGGTGTACCAAGCGCCCACGCCGTACGGGAGTTCGGCGAGCGCCGGAAGCAGCGCCGCGTAGGCGAGGGCGCCCGCCAGAGCCCCGGCCGCACCGACCGCAGCCGCCTCCGCGGCCGTCATGGCGAGGATCTGCCGGGGTGTCGCCCCCGCCAGCCGCAGAGCGGCGAGCCGCTGCTCACGCCGGGCCGCGCCGAGCCGACCCGCCGCCGAGGCCAGCACGACGACCGGGACGATCAGGAGCACGACGCCCATCAGGACCGTCGTCCGGTCGGAGCCGGTGAACACACTCGCCTTCGTGCCGCCGAAGCCGGAGATCAGGGCCCGCTCGGTGAGGTCCTCGTCGTAGTAGTTCTGCCGGCCGGCGGCCTCCGAGACCGCGGGGTCCGTGGCGGCGCGGCCGACCACGGCCACCAGGTCGTCGGGAGAGGCGAGACCGGCGGCGCCGATCACTCCGTAGGACCGCACCTCCGGGAAGCGGGCGGCGAGTTGGTTCTTGGGGAGCTTGTCCAGGAGGTCCGCGAGGGCGGGGGAGACGTAGACCTCGCCCTGCTTCGGGAAGGCGTTCAGGCCCGGCGGCGCCGGAGTCGCCGGGCGGTTCGGCAGCTGGGCGAGGTTCACGACGGTCACCGGGTCGTGGCGGACGTACGTCGTTGTCATGGCCTGGATCGCCGTCGCGGCGGATGCCGGGGCGGCTTCGGGGGTGCGCCAGGTCGTGCGGTCGGCGCGGTCGGCCGAGCCGAGGGCGGCGGCGACCATCACCAGCAGCAGGAACGCGCCGATGGCCGCGGCGCCGGCCGCGAGGAGCTGGGACTGGAGGCCGCGGCGGCCTGAGGATCTGGCGAGGTGCCAGGTCAGCGGGAGGACGGGGGAACGCATGAGGGCTCCGGGGGCTTCTGGTGGGGTGGCGAGGGGTGGGTGAGGGAACGGGTGCGGCGTCTCGGGGGCGGGCCCGTCAGCGGTCGAACGCCCACGTCACGCTCTTCGCGTCGGCCTTGTTCACTCGTACGGGTATGTCCACCGTCTCGCCGCCGCTCTTCGTGCCGGTGCACGTGAGGGTGGCGCCGGGGACGGCCTTCAGGCCGGACGGGCAGGTCACGCCGGTGAGTTCGGTGCCGACCCAGGGCAAGGGGTGGTACTTGCTCTGGGTGCGGCCCGCGACGATGTTCGGCGCCAGGGCCTTGTGGCCGTCCACCGTCACCGTCGTGAACTCGTCCAGGCGCGTTGTCGACTCCGTGCCCGAGACCAGGTGGGTGACGAGGGCGCCGAGCGCGGCCACGGCGGCGACACCACCGAGGACACCGACGAGAAACCTGCTGCGCTGCATCGACCTGCTCCTGAAGTGCGTGGGGAGAACGTGCCTCCAGACTCGCTCGCGGAAGGAGGGGCCCGCCTCGGCCGAACGGCCAATTCCACGGGCGCTCCCGAGGCGGTCCCCTCGGCCGTTCGGCCGATCCGGACGGGGCCCGGCCCGCCGTACCGTGATCGGCATGAAGTCCGTCTCACTCCGCGGTTTCGCCCGAGGGTTCGCCGTCGGCCTCCTCCTGTCGGCCTGCTTCGTCGACGTGATGATCGCGGGAGCCGACGGGACGAGCGTCCTGCCGACCGCTGCCCCCGTCCTGCCGGCCCTCGCCGTCCTGGCCGTCGGCGTCGCCGCCGTGCTGTGGCCGGCCGTGCGGCGGCCCGAGTGGCTCACCCCGCAGATGAGGGCCGGCGCACCCGCCGCGGCCTCGGCGCTCCACTCCCTCGGCTCGACGCTGACCGACGGCTCCCCCCTCTTCGGCCCCGGCGAGGTCGTCGTCCTGCTGTGCGGACTGTTCCTCGCGGTCCGGCACTGCCCGCCGAAGTGGGCCGTCGGCTGCGGCGCCCTCGGTGTGACCGCGCTCGCGCTGCTTCCGGTGCGGGGCGGGGGACTGCTCGGCTCCGACGAGTTCGGCCTCCTGTTCGTCGGCCTCGTCCTCGTCGGCCTGTTCGTCGGCCTCGCCGCCTACCTGCGCACGATGGACTACCGCCGTGCCGTCGCCGTCAGCGACACCCGGCGCTCCGAGCGCGTCGCCATCGCGGCCGACCTCCACGACTTCGTGGCGCATCACGTGACGGGCATCCTCGTCCAGACGCAGATGGCCCGCATGATGGCCACCACCCAGCGCCAGGAACTCGACCCCGTCCTGGCCGGCATGGAACGCGCCGCGACGGAGGCGCTCGCCTCGATGCGCCGCACCGTCGGTGTCCTGCGCGACACCGACGAGGACGCCGACCGACGCCCCGTGGGCGACCTCGCGGCCATCGCCGACCTCACGGACGGTTTCGCGACCCCGGTCCAGACGGTCACGCTGCACCGCGCCCCCACCCTCTCCGACCAGCTCCCGCACGAGATCCAGGCCGCCGCCTTCCGCGTCGTCCAGGAATCCCTCACCAACATCCGCCGCCACGCGGGCGACGCCACCCACATCGACGTCCGCCTCCTCGACGACCCGGGGCGCCTCACCGTCTCCGTCACCGACGACGGCCGCGGCCACACCCAGCTCCCCGCGGCGGCCCACGGCGGCGGCTTCGGACTCGTCGGCCTCAAGGAACGGGTGACCGCCCTCGGCGGCGACCTGAGAACCGGGCCCCGGAGCGGTGCAGGATGGGAGGTGCGGGCGGTGTTCCCGGTGAGCGGGCGGCCCGTTCACTCAACGAATTGACTACTCGTCCGCTGTTAGCGTGTCCTCATGGCTTTGCGTGACGCGGTGATGGCCGCGCTGCTGGAGGGCGAGGCGTCCGGGTACGACCTCGCGAAGGCGTTCGACGCGTCGGTCGCGAACTTCTGGATGTCGACGCCGCAGCAGCTGTACCGGGAGCTGGAGCGGATGGCGGGGGAGGGCCTGGTCACCGCGCGGGTCGTGCGGCAGGAACGGCGGCCCGACAAGCGGTTGTTCTCGCTCACCGAGGCGGGTCGGGAGGCGGTGCGCGCGTTCACCGCCGAGCCCTCGGGGAGACCGACGGCCGTCCGGGACGACGTGATGGTGAAGGTGCAGTGCCTGGACGCGGGGGACGGGGAGGCGGTGCGGGCGGCCGTCGTCCAGCGGATGGAGTGGGCCACCGCGAAACTCGCCCGCTACGAACGGCTCCGGCAACGCCTGCTGGAGGGGCGCTCGGAGGAGGCGTACTTCGCTGAGGCAGAGCGCATCGGGCCGTATCTCACGCTGCTGCGGGGGATGGCGTTCGAGCGGGAGAACCTCCAGTGGGGGGACATCGCCCTGCGCAGGATCGACCAGCGGCTGGCGGCGCGGCGGGGCGAGAGCCGCGAAGAGGACGTGGGCCGCGAGGAGAACAAGGCTCACGAGGAGGGTGGGCGAGCGGGCGGAGCGGCCGGCCCGGGCAGAGCCCCACGCCCCTGAGCGGAACCTCCCGGCTTCCCCACCCCGGCCAAGCTCCCCACTTCGTCCAGTTCCCGCTCACCGCCCAGCTTCGCAGCGGCGTCCAGTTCCCCGGCCCCGCTCAGCTTCTCAGCCGCGTCCAGTCCCCTCACGCCGCCCGGCTTCCCGGCCTCCCCCGTTCCCGCCGACTCCCCCCACCTCTCCACCCCACGCCACCACCGGCAGCAGCTCCGGCCGTCTGGCCCCCCGCCCGTCCCCCGACGAACGCCCCCGCAACCGCCGTACCACCCAAGGCCCCAGGAACGCCCCCGCCCACCGCGCCTCGGCGCTCACCGCGCGCAGGACGGACCGCTGCGGTGGGGCGGTGTCCAGCGGCAGGGTCCACGCGTCGTCGCTGCCCGCCAGCCCCAACGCCTCGGCCACGGCCGCCGCGATCCGCGCATGCCCGAGCGGACTCGCGTGCAACCGGTCGACGCTCCACAGCCGGGGATCGGTCACCACGGCATGAGCCCCCGTCTCGGCGACGACCACGCCGTGCCGGGCGGCGGCCTCCCGGACCCGCGCGTTCAGCGCGAGGAGCCGCCCGCCGAGCGGACGCGCGAGCGGGGTGATCCGCCCGACGTCGGGAAACGTCATCGTCGCGACGACGGCCCCCTGCCCGGTCAACGCCGAGAACATCGCCTCCAGTTCACCGGCGACCTCGTCCGCGTCGAACCCCGGCCGCAGCACGTCGTTGACCCCGGCCACCACCGTCGCGAGGCCGGGCCGCAGCGCGAGAGCCGGCGCGAGCTGCTCCCGCCGCACCTGCCCCGCCCGCCGCCCCCGCACCGCGAGGTTGGCGTACAGCAGACCGGGCTCCTCCCGGGCGAGCTCCTCGGCGAGCCGGTCCGCCCACCCGCGCAGCCCCCGGACGTCGTCCCCGTCCCCGAGCCCCTCGGTCTGACTGTCCCCGAGAGCGACGTAACGCCGAAACGCACGGTCCGCCATGTCCAGGCCCCTCCCCGACAGGTGTCCCCACACCTAGGTGCATTGTTGAGTAGCCAAGATAGCGGGAGCCCGCTCATCCATGACATCCCCGGCCGGCGAACCGGCACCACCACCCACCTCCCCCGCCCCCACCTCGGCGCTTGCGGTGCCCGCCCCGACCCACGATGCTCTCGGTGTCGCGCAGCCCGGCCCGGACCGACCATCCGCCTTCGCCGGAGGTGCGGCATCCATTCACGGATCGCACACAACACCAGGCAGACGGTGATCGCAGCCGTCCGTAGAATTCCGGTGAACACATCGGGGGAGAGCCGGCATGGAAACGATCATCGTCCAGCCGCCCGGCCCGCCACGGCCGCAGGGCGAGGGCGCGGGCAGGCCGCAACTGCTGCGCATGGGACCGGGCGACGTGGCGGAGTTCGGCAGAGGGGACGTACCCATCCTCCTGCGCGACCCGGGGATCTCCCGGCGCGCGGGACGGCTGGAGGCCGCCGAGGACTACTGGCGGCTGTCGAACTTCAACAAGGAGACCGCGTACGTCGTGGAGAACCTGGAGGGCGCCGGGGAGTACCTCACGGTCGCCCCCGGACGGCTCGGCGCCCCCGTGCCGTTCGAGTTCTCCCGGGTCGTCCTGCCCGGCCTGAACGGCACGGTCGACTTCAAGGTGTTCGCCCCGCAGCACGCCTACCTGGACGAGCGGTCGACACCCGGCGCGGGCGAGCTGACCGTCCACCCGTACGCCCTCGACGCGACCGCGAAGTACTTCCTCGTGCTCGTGGCACTGTGCGAACCGCGCCTGCGGGACCCGGCGGACAGCGTGCTGCCCGGCGCCGGTGACATCGCCGAACGCCTGCGCCCGCTGGACAGCTGCCGGGGACTGACCAGATCCGCCGTCAACTACCACATCGACTACCTGGCGTTCGCGAAACTCCGCCTGGACATCGGCGACGAACCCGGCGGTGACGGCGCCGGCCGCACCGGGGCCAAACGCGCCCGCCTCGCCTCGCACGCCCTGCGCTTCGGCCTGGTCCGCGAGGAACACCTCACCCTGCTGCCGTCACGGAAGGGCGCCTGCGCATGACCGACCTGACGACGCCGACGCTGCCCGAGGGGTTCCGCGTCGACGGCTGGGAGCTGGCCGGCGTGATCGGCTCCGGCGGCTGGGGCACCGTCTACGAGGCACGCGCGGTCGCGGACGGCACCCCGGCCGCGGTGAAGGTGCTGCCGACCGGCGCCCTCGCCCCCGGCCAGCGGGCCGCGCTCGGTGAACTCGTCGACCGCGAGGTGCGGTTCAGCGCCGAGGCCGACCACCCCCACCTCGTCCGTACCCGTGCCGTGTGCACCGTCGACGCCCCGGACGTGCCCGCGCTGGACGGCGCGATCGCGCTCGTCATGGACCGCGCCGAGGAAAGCCTGTGCGAGGTGCTCAATGCGGGCCGCGCCGTCCCCGACCCCCTACGGGTCCTGCGCGGCGTCGTCGAGGGGCTCGCGCACATGCACGGCGCGGGCTGGGTGCACGGCGACCTCAAACCGGCGAACGTGCTGCTCGGTACGGACGGCGAGGTCTGGCTCGCGGACTTCGGGCTGGCCACCGAACTCGACGGCACCCACGCCCACATGCCGCCGCTGGGCACCCTCGACCACCTGCCGCCCGAGTGGTGGTCGCAGCGCACCGGCGCCGACGGGGCCGTCGTCCGCCCGACCGCCGACATCTGGGCCTTCGGCGTCCTCGCCCACCAGGTCCTCACCGGCGGACTGCACCCCTTCCCCGGCGCCACCGCCCGCGCCCGCTCCCTCGCCGCCCAGTCCTACGCCCGCGGCACCACCCCGCTGCGCCTGGACGCCGGGCTCGACGAGAACTGGCGGCGGATCGTCGCCGACTGCCTGGCACCGGACCACGAGACCCGGCTCCAGCACACCGCCGCGAGCCTCAGGTCCCGGATCGCGGGGCTCTCCGGCCGGCGTGTGCGGCGCGGACCGTGGCCGGTCGCCGCGCTGGCCGCGCTCGCCGCCGTCACGGCCGTCGCCGGATTCACCCTGCTCGGAGGCGGCGGGAACGACAAGAACGACAGGAAGGACGACGGCGGACGCACCACGCCCGCCGTCGTCACCGGAGCCCGCCAGCCGGCCGCCGGAAGCATTCCGGAGGACTCCGACGTACCGGTCGCCCTGCGCCCGGTCATCGCCGACGCCGCGAAACGCTGCACCGACCCGGAGGTCACCCCCGCGCTGCTCGCCGCCATGCTGAAGGCGGAGAGCGGCTTCGACATCCACGCCTCCCGGCCCGCGTCCGAGGAGTACGGCATCGCCATGTGGACGCCGGCGGTGTTCCGTGCCTGGGCGGTCGACGGCGACGGGGACGGCGACAAGGACTACCTGTCGCCGCCCGACGCCATCTCCACGATGAGCCTGTACACGTGCTGGCTCGACCAGCAGTTCAAGAAGGCCCAGCTCCCCGTAGCGGACCTGCCCGCGCTGATCGCCGCCGGCTGGCGCACCAGCGACCGCACCGTCATCGAGGAACGCGGAGTCCCCGCACGCGCCCAGCCGTACGTGGACAAGGTGCTCCGCAACCTCGCCGACTACCAGAAGGGGGTCAGCACTCCCTGACGTCCGGAATCCGGTTGTCGGGCGAGCTGACGTAGATGTTGGAGATCCAGCCGCCGTACTGGGGCAGATACGCCCACCAGTCGTTCGTGTAGGGCGGCACCTGCACCTCCTGCCCGCGCTTCTGGCATCCGATCAACACCTCGACGCCCGCCGGGAGCTGCGTCATCGGCGCGTTGGCCGTCGACGGGTCGCGGCGGACGTTCACGTGCTCGCTCCACGTGCCGTACCACCAGCCCGCCGGACGCGTCGCCCCGGGCACGTTCAGCGAGCGGGTCAGCCGCCCGATGTCCGTGTACGCCTTCCCGTACGACGTCCCGACCGGGTGCAGCGTGTACACCGCGACGATGGACCGGTCATTGGCACCGACGGTCCCGGTGCTGTGCAGCGCGGGCCGCGTCAGGTCGACGGCCGCCGCGGTCGCGGTGGTCTTCGTGTTCGCGGCGGCGGCCGAGGCCGCGCCCACCGGACCGCAGGTGCCCTCCGCGTACGACCCCGACCAGCCCTGCTTCACCGCCCACGGCTTGTCGAACGCCCCGGCGATGCCGAAGTGCTGGTCGAAGCTGTCCGAGGCGCACCGCGTCGACTGCCGCAGGTTGCCCATCACGAAGTCCCGGACCGGGGCGGGCGCCTGGTCGAGGAGGTAGCGGTAGATCGTCACCGTGTCCCGGGCGGAGAGCGCGGTGTAGCCCCAGTAGCCCTCGTACCCGGCGGGCGGCGGGGCGGTGTCGAGCAGACCGAGCCGGCTGACCATCCGGGTGATGATCGCGGAGCCACCGTTCGCGGTCCAGTAGTAGTCGGCGGAGCCGTCCTTGCTGCTGCGGAGCATCGGCTCCAGACGCGCCCGGTCGGCGGCGGGCACGCTGTAGTCGGGGCCCCGGTTCCACAGGAAGTCCAGCGCCAGCAGGATCTTGACGACCGACGCGGACCTGAACTGCATGCTCGTGTTGAGCTGTTCGGTGAAGGTCCCGGCCTGCCGGTCGAAGACGGCGACCCCGGCGGTGACACCGCTGGGCACCGTGACGGCGGCGACGGCGGCCGGCGTGGACCGGCCGGCCGGGGCGTCCGCGGCGGCTGTGCCCGCCACTCCGCCGACCAGCAGCAGCGCGGCGGTGGCCGCGAGAACCCGGCGCCTCACAGGTAGTGCTCGCGCAGGTGGAGGGAGTTGATCGGCGTGAGGTTCACGAGGTAACCCGTCGCCTCGGGGATGGAGTCGTGGCAGTCCCCGGCGACGGACTCGCACAGCTCGGCGACGGCCCCGTCGTACTGGTTGTTGAGGACCCAGTGGTTGCCGTACTGGTTGTAGATCGGGTGGAAGCCGTAGGAGTAGAAGATGTGGCTCGGGTTCGGGTTGTTCGCCGGAACCACGTTCTCCGGGTAGATACAGACCGCGCCGTACGGGCAGCCGTCCCACGCGCCGCCGTCGGCCTGGGCCTGGGAGGCGCCGGTGAGGACGGCTGCGGTGGTGAGGGCGAGCGCGGCGACGCCGTGAAGGGCTCTGCGCATGATCGGGCCTTTCCTGGTCCGGGATCGAGAACGGATCGAACCCTAGGAAAGAGCGGGGCGCCGGCGGTCCTGACGGATGTCAGGGTGCCGTGAGGAGACGGAAGGCCAGGCACACGACGAGCGTGCCGTCGTCGGCCGTCGTCCCCCTCGCCCTCGGCGTCTCCAGGATCTCGCCCTGCCGCTCGTACTCGTCGAACAGGCCGGTCGTCGTGGTCTTGCGGCCGGACAGGGCGAGGGAGTCGAGGCGGGTGCGCAGGGCGCCCGGGGGGCCGAGCTCCAGCGTGCGCAGTCCGTCGATCCGTGGCCACATCGTCGCGGCTCCCCTCTCGTCTTCGGTGCTTGCCGGATGCGGCAACCGGCGTTGTTGTTACCATGCGTGGTCGTGACGAGTGGGCAGAAACGGGAGGTGGGGGGCCGGTGAGTACGCCGCTGTACCAGCTGAAGGCGGAGTTCTTCAAAACACTGGGGCACCCCGCCCGTATCCGTGTCCTCGAACTCCTCAGCGAGCGGGAGCACTCCGTCGCCGAGATGCTCCCCGAGGTCGGCATCGAACCCGCGCACCTCTCCCAGCAGCTCGCCGTCCTGCGCCGCGCGAACCTGGTGGTGAGCCGCAAGGAGGGCTCCACCGTCCACTACTCCCTCACCAGCCCCGACATCGCCGAACTCCTGCGCGTCGCCCGCGCCATCCTCTCCGGCGTCCTCGCGGGTCAGGCGGAACTCCTAGCGGACCTCAGATCGGCACCCGGGACGTCACGCGGCGCGTGACCGCACGCCCGTTCCGCGCGGCCTAGGCCCCGCCGGGGTCCCGCTCCGTCTCCACGCCGTGCGCGCGGGCGATGCGCAGGGCGTCGTCCAGTTCGTCCTGGGCGACGGCGGTCTCGTACGCGTCGTTCTCGCGGAGCGCCGCCGCGAGCCGTTCCCGTGCCGCTCGTACGCGCTCGCGCAACGCCTCGGTGAAACCGCTCACCAGGACGACCCCTCCTCGACGTGATTCCGCGTGATCGGTGAACTGACGACTTGCTGAGTTTGGCAACTCGCGCATCGTAGCGGTTTTCGCGCGCGAGGTGGTTGACGTGTCACCTTGACGGTTCTAGGGTTCTGGTTGACACTTCAACCACAACCTCTCGGAGGGTCATCATGAGCGGCAAGAAGGTCATCGCGGTCGCCGGAGCCACGGGTGCGCAGGGCGGCGGGTTCGTGCGGGCGGCGCTGGCCGATCCGGAGTCCGGGTTCGCGGTGCGGGCGCTGACCCGCAACCCCGACTCGCCGGCCGCGAAGGAACTGGCCGCGCTCGGCGCCGAGGTCGTCCGCGCGGACTTCACCGACGAGGCGAGCGTCCGGGAGGCGTTCGAAGGGGCGTACGGGGCCTTCCTGGTCACCAACTTCTGGGCCCACATGTCGGCGGCGGCCGAGACCGCGGAGGTCGAGGCGCTGGTGCGGGCCGCGAAGGAGGCGGGGCTGCGGCACGTCGTCTGGTCGACGCTGGAGGACACCCGCGAGCTGCTGCCGCTGACGGACGAGCGGATGCCGGTGCTCCAGGGCGAGTACAACGTCCCCCACTTCGACGCGAAGGGGGCGGCGAACCGGCTGTTCACCGAGGCCGGCGTACCGACGACCTTCCTGAACACCACCTACTACTTCCAGGGCTTCCTGGGCCCGTTCGCCCCCAAGCGCGGCGACGACGGCGTCCTCACGCTGACCCTCCCGCTGGCGGACGGCAAGCTCCTGTCCGGCGTGGACGTCGCCGACATCGGCCGCACCGCCTTCGCCCTCCTCAAGGGCGGCGAGCGCCACATCGGCGAGACCGTCGGCCTCGCCGGCGACCACCTCACGGGCGCGCAGTACGCGGAGAAACTGTCCACCGTGTACGGCGAGACCGTGCGCTTCCAGTCCGTCCCGTACGACGTGTTCCGCTCCCTCGGCATCCCCGCCGGGGACGAGATCGGCAACATGTTCCAGTACTACGGCGACTTCGACCAGGAGTTCACCGGAGCACGCGACCTCGTCCGGCTGCGGGAGCTCAACCCGGAGCTGCGGAGCTTCGACGCGTGGCTGGCGGAGAACGCGGCGCAGTTCAGCGGGTGATGTGTCAACAAGCCCTGGGGTCGGTCACCAGGTGTGGGCCACGTCCACCACCAGGCGGTCGGGAAGGGTGAGGACACGGAAGGGGAGCTGGGCCCGGGTGCCCAGGCCGAGGTGGGTGGCGTTGTCGTAGTTGCCGCCGAACTTGGCGTCGCGGAAGGTCCGGTAGCCGGTGAGGTCGACACCGGGGAGGCGGGCCGCCAGACGGGCGGGGTAGGCGGGGGAGGGCGGCGCGGTGAACTCGATCTCGATGATGGCGCCGCCGGTCACCGGGATGCCCGTCTGGGTCGGGGGATGGGAGAAGGACGGGACGTACTGCACCCAGTACGCGGCCGGGTCGGCGGTGGTCATCCCGGGGATGTCGAGGACGATCCGGTCGTAGCAGTCGTGGCGGCCCGTCCGTACGTCCGTGAGGGTACCGGTCATGTCGATCGAGCCCGGTGCGGCCTTCGCCCCGCTGCCCCAGCCCGTCTCGCAGGCGGCGGCCCGGGGCGCTGCTGCGGCGGAGGGGGCGAGAACGGCTCCGGTGAGGGTCAGGGTGAGTGCTGCCAGTGCGGTGGCCCAGCGGTACATGGGTGAGCAACTCCCGTCCGAGGTCTGTGAGTCGGCTGTTCGTGCTCGGTGAGACCAAGGGCGCGGGGGAATGGTTGGGGGAGACCACCGGCCTGTTTCGGACATTCCCGGAAGGGGGCGGGACGGGGGAGTGTCAGTGGCGTGCGCTTCAATCGGAGGCATGGACCAAGCGAGTGGTACGGCCGACTCCGCCCGTATGTGGATCACCTCGGTTCCCGCGTTCGGGCCGGACGACGTGGGGGTGGTGCTCGGCGTCGACGCCGGGTCGGCGGAGCCGGCCGAGCGGATGACCGGCGTCCTGCTGAACCGGGGGCACGAGGGGGAGGAGGGCGTGTTCTACCTCCTGCCGTTCGACCTGTGCGCTCGCTACGAACGCGCGGGCGACCGGCTCGCGGTGAGCGTCCTGGCCCTGCGCGAGACCCTCGCCGGCGATCTCGCCGACCACCCCGGCGCCCTCCACACCCACCTCGCCGGCCTCCCCTCCGATCCCGCCGACGCCGACCGCGTCGTCCTCCTGCGCCGGGAGATCGTCACCGACTTCGTCCCGCCCGAACGGGGCGGCGAGAAAATGCCGGTGCTCCTCCTCCACCACGAGGGAACGGCGACGTCCCTCACGGAACTGCTCGCGCAGAGCGCGCGAGGGGAGGCGGGGATCGCGGTGCTGCGGGGGGAGTGAGGGCGGGGCGGGCGGAGGCGGGGCGAGTGGGGGAGGGCGGGGCGAGCGCCGCAGGTGCTGCCGCCGGTTCGGCGCGGAGCGTCCGGCGACTCCCGTACGACCGCCGCCGGTTCACGGGCCCGCGCCCCGCCCCGCAGCCGATGAACCTCGCCGCCCCGCCGCCCCGCCGCCCCGCCGCCCCGGTCTCAGCCTCAGCCGAAGACCCCTGCCATCCTCCGCACCCCCTCCTCCAGCACCTCCGCCGACGTGGCCAGGTTCAGCCGGACGAACCCCTCGCCCCCGGTGCCGAAGGACGGGCCGGAGTTGAGGGCGACGCGGCCCCGGTCGAGGAAGACGGACGCGGGGTCGGCGGACAGCTCCAGCGGACGGCAGTCCAGCCAGGCGAGGTACGTCGCAGGGGCCGGGGTGTAGCGGATCGAGGGGAGGTGGGCCGCCAGGGACTCCGACAGCAGTCGCCGGTTCGCGTCGAGCCCCGTCAGGAGCGCGTCCAGCCAGTCCCCGCCGTCCCGCAGCGCGGCCGTGTGGGCGATCACGCCGAGGTGACTCGCGCCGTGCCCGACCTCCTCGGGGAGACGCGCGAGATCGGCGCCCGCCTCGGGCCCGGCGACGGCGACGGCGGCCTTGAGCCCGGCGAGGTTCCACGCCTTGGACGCGGACATCAGCGACAGCCCGCCCTCCGCGCCGGCAACGCTCAGATACGGCACGAACCGCGAGCCCGCCGACACGACCGGCGCGTGGATCTCGTCCGCCACGACCCGCACCCCGTAGGCGCGGGCCAGCGCCGCGACCTGCGCCAGCTCAGCGGCCGTGTGCAGCGTCCCCGTCGGATTGTGCGGGCTGCACAGCAGATACACGGGCCGCCCGCCGGCCGCACGGAGCCGTGCGAACGTCTCCTCCAGGACACCGAAGCCGATCCGACCGTCCTGCGTGAGCGGAGCCTCCACCACCACCCGCCCGAGGTTCCCCACGAACTGGTAGAACGGCGTGTACACCGGGGAGTTGACGACGACGGCGTCACCCGGCCCGGATACCAGCCTGAGCATCTCGACGACCCCCAGCATCACGTCCGGCACGACCGCCGTCCGCTCCACCGCGAGCCCCTCCCACCCCCACCGCTTCGCCGCGAACTCCGCGAGCGCCTCGGCGTACGCGGTGCCCGCCGGATACCCGGTGTCCCCGAGCGCCAGCGCGTCCGAGACGGCCCGCACGACCGGCTCGGCCAGGTCGACGTCCATCTCGGCGACCCACAGCGGCAGCACGTCCGCCGGATAGGTCCGCCACTTCATGCTCGTCCGGCGCCGAAGCCGCCCCAGAGGGACCTGGAGCGGCGGGGCCACGGCTGTCTCACTCGGCAGGATCTCCATGAACTCACGCTAGAACACAGACGAGTTCGGACAAGACCCCGCGCGGGCCGGGCCGAGACTTTCGGACCTCTGCCCCCCGGCCGGCCCGCCCTCACCAGCCGATCCGCGCCGCCACCGGCAGATGGTCGCTCCCCGTCTCCGGCAGCAGCCACGCGCTCCTCGGGTCCACACCCCGCACCAGGATCTGATCGATCCGCGCGACCGGGAACGCGGCCGGCCAACTGAAGCCGAAGCCCTTCCCGGCCACCTCCTGGACCGACCGCAGCCGCGCGGTGACGCCGTCGAAGGCGCGGTCGTCCAAGGTGCCGTTCAGATCGCCGAGGAGGACGACCCGCTCGGCCCGCTCGGCGGCGAGGACCGCGCCGAGCGCCTGCGCGTTGCGGTCCCGCGACTCCGTCCAGAAGCCCGACCGGGGGTTCACCCGTACGGACCCCAGGTGGACGACGTACACGACGAGCGGTCCGTGGCGCGTCGTCACCGTCGTGCGCAGGGCCCGGCCGTAGTCCTGTTTCTCGGCGGCCGTCTTGGCGGCGCCCAGCGGTCCGGCGTCCTGCTGGATGTCGACGGGCCGGGTGTCCGACAGCGGCAGCCTGCTCCACACCCCGACCGTGCCCAGCACCGAGTGGTAGGGGTACGCCGACGACAGCTCCCGTTCGTAGACGCCCCGGGCCCGCTCGGTGATCTCCTCCAGCGCCAGCACGTCCGCCCCGGAGGCGGCGAGGGCGCGCGCGGTCCCGGCGGGGTCCGGGTTCCCGGCGGCGACGTTGTGGCTGACCAGCACGAGGTCACCGCCCGGCCGGGACCGGTCGCCGAGCAGCCCGCCGAAGAGGCTCAGCCACACCGTCGCGGGCAGCAGCAGCGCGACCACCGCCGACGCCGAGCGCCGCCACAGCGCGGCGGCCAGCAGCACCGGCACCCACAGGCCGAACCACGGCAGGAAGCTCTCCACCAGGCTGCCGAGCCCGGCGAGGCCGGTGAGCCGCGCGTGCAGCAGCATGAGCAGGCCCAGCGCGAGCGCGGCGACGACGAGCACCGGGCCACGGCGCCAGGGGGCGGGTCGGAAGAGGGCGCGGAGAGTGCGCGGGGCCTCGGGGGCCTCTGGAGCCTCTGCGGCGGAGGGCGCGGCATCCGCCCGCGTCGACTGGGGGACGACAGGTGCGTCAGGAGCGGCGTGCGCCCGCGCCGACATTGTGGCGCGCGCCCGCGCCACCCCGGGAATTCGAGTCATGCCGCCAGCCAACGCCCCCCACTGTTGCCAGGACGTATGCGCTTCTCGATACGCCGACGATATGCGCCCCCTCGTAGCCTGGACCCATGCGTGTCTTGATCGTCGAGGACGAGCCCTATCTGGCCGAGGCCATCCGCGACGGCCTGCGTCTGGAGGCGATCGCGGCCGATCTCGCCGGGGACGGCGACACCGCGCTGGAGCTCCTCGGCGTCAACACGTACGACATCGCCGTCCTCGACCGGGACATCCCCGGCCCCTCCGGCGACGAGGTCGCCCGCCGGATCGTCGCCTCCGGCAGCGGCACCCCGATCCTCATGCTGACCGCGGCCGACCGTCTCGACGACAAGGCGTCCGGCTTCGGCCTCGGCGCCGACGACTACCTCACGAAACCTTTCGATCTGCGCGAACTGGTCATGCGGCTGAGGGCACTCGACCGCAGACGCGCCCACAGCAGGCCCCCCGTCCGGGAGATCGCCGGCCTGCGTCTGGACCCGTTCCGCCGCGAGGTCCACCGCGACGGCCGGTACGTCGCCCTGACCCGGAAACAGTTCGCCGTCCTCGAAGTCCTCGTCGCCGCCGAGGGAGGCGTCGTCAGCGCGGAGGAACTCCTGGAGCGCGCCTGGGACGAGAACGCCGACCCGTTCACCAACGCCGTACGCATCACCGTCTCGGCGCTGCGCAAGAGGCTCGGGGAACCGTGGCTGATCGTGACCGTGCCGGGGGTCGGGTACCGGATCGGGGGAGGGGAGCGTGGATAGGGAGCCCGGGCTGAGCGTCCGCCTCAGACTCACCCTCAGCTACACGGGGTTCCTGCTGCTGGCGGGCTGCATCATGCTCGTCGCCGGATGGTTCTTCCTGACGCGCGTGCGGCACGTCGGGATCGTGTTCGCGCCCGGCTACCGGCTCTCCGTCGTCCGTGACTTCGCCCCCGTCGGCGGCCTCACCCTGCTGTTCCTGCTGGTGTTCGGCCTGGTCGGCGGCTGGTTCCTGGCCAGCCGTATGCTCGCCCCCCTCAACCGCATCACGCACGCCACCCGGCTCGCCGCGAACGGCTCGCTGTCCCACCGCATCCGCCTCCCGGGCCGCGCCGACGAGTTCCGCGAACTCGCCGACGCCTTCGACACGATGCTCGTACGGCTCGAAGCGCACGTCGCCGCCCAGCGCAGATTCGCCGCCAACGCCTCCCACGAACTGCGCACCCCGCTGGCCGTCTCCAAGTCCCTCATCGACGTGGCCCGCACCGACCCCCACCACGACCCGCGCGCACTCCTCGACCGCCTCCACACCGTCAACACCCGGGCCATCGCCCTCACCGAGGCGCTGCTCCTGCTCGCCCGCGCCGAACAGAAGACGTTCACCCCGGAACCCGTCGACCTGTCCCTCCTCGCGGAGGAGGCCGCCGAGACCCTCCTCCCCCTCGCCGAACGCCACGGCGTCACCCTGGAGACCACCGGCGACATCACCCCCACCACGGGCTCACCGGCCCTTCTCCTCCAGCTCGTCACGAACCTCGTCCAGAACGCGATCGTCCACAACCTCCCCGCCCACGGCAGTGTCCGCGTCCACACCGCCGTCCGCCCCCGCACGGTCGTCCTCACCGTCGAGAACACCGGCGAGCGCCTCGCCCCCGGCCTCGTCGCCACCCTCACCGAACCGTTCCAACGCGGCACCGAACGCGTCCACTCCGGCCACCCGGGCGTCGGCCTCGGTCTCGCCCTCGTCGCGACCATCACCCAGGCCCACGACGGCACCCTCACTCTCACCCCGCGCCCCGCCGGAGGACTCCGGGTCACGGTCGAACTCCCGTTCTCCGCCCGCTGATTCACCGCTCGGTTACGACAATCAGCCTTCCCCGAAAGGCCGCCTGCCGGATGGACCGGCCCGGCTACCCCGTCGAGTGAACACGCCGTGCGTCGTGCGTGACACACCCCGCGCCGGTGGTCGACTGCGGCTCAAGAGCTGAGCCGAAACGTTCGTCCGCCGGTTCAGGTCCCGCGCGGGCTTGGCCGTCGTGACGGCCTGATTGCCTAGGTGGTTGTCGTGGGGTCTGTTGTCGGTACGTCCCGTGAGAAGCGTGCGCCGGAGGTGTACGTACGGCCGGACGCCGCCCGGCGTGTGGTGGTCTCCGTGTCGATGCCGGTGCTCGTCCGGCACCGGCGGCCCGGGGTGCCGCGCCGGTGGTGGGTCGCCCTCGCGGCGGTCGTGTTCCAGCTCGCCCTGGGATCGGTGTACGCGTGGAGCGTGTTCGGACGGGCGCTCAGGGAACCGGGTTCGACGTTCGCGTACGACGCGACGCGCGCGACCCTCCCGTTCAGCGTCGCCGTCGGGATGGTCTTCGTCGGGACCTGGTGCGGCGGCCGGCTCCAGGAGCGGCACGGTTCACGGGTGACGGCGATGACCGGGGCGGCCGTCTACTCGGCGGGGATCGTCGCCTGCTCCCTGGCCCGGGACGCCGCCGACCTGTGGATTCTGATCCTCTGCTACGGCGTCGTCTCGGGGGTGGGCCTCGGGATCGGCTACATCGTGCCGACGGCCCTCCTCCAGAAGTGGTTCCCGGACAAGCGCGGCCTGATCACCGGGATCAGCGTCGGCGGCTTCGGCCTCGGACCCGTCCTCGGCGCACCGGTCATGGCGGCCCTCGTCCACCGCTACGAGACCGTCCCCACCCAGGCGTTCCTGCCGGTCGGCCTGCTCTGCGCGGCGATGACCCTCCCGGCGGCCTGGCTGTTCGTCAACCCGCCCGCGAGCGGCCCGTCCGTCGTCGTCGGCCGCTCCACCGGCCCCTCCTACACCGCCCGCGAGGCGCTGCGCAGCCGCGAGTGGTACCTCCTCGCGACGATCCTGTTCGCCAGCGCCCTCGCCGGGATCAGCCTCGTCAGCGTGCTGGCGCCCGCCGCGCACTCCGTCGCCGGGTACGACGCCGGGTCGGCGGCGGCGCTGACGGCGGCGGCCGGGGTGTTCAACGGCGTCGGGCGCCCGCTGTTCGGCGCGGTGTCCGAACGGGCGGGCCGGATGCGGACGTTCGCCGTGCTCCTGGTGATCCAGGGGCTCTGCCTGCTCGCCCTGCCCTGGGCCCACGACCCCGCCCTCTTCGCGGCCCTCGTCTGCGCGGTGAGCCTCGCCAACGGCGGCGGTTTCGGCACGATGCCCGCCACCGCCGGCGATTTCTTCGGCGTCGCCCACATCGGCGCCGTCTACGGGCCGATGCTCGTCTCCTGGAGCCTGGCCGGCGTCATCGGCCCCCTCACCACCGCCCACCTCGCGGCGAGCGGCTACGGGACGGCGTTCGTGACGATCGGCGCCGTGACGCTCGCGGCGACGGTCCTGACGGCCGTCACCAAGGCGCCGACGAGGTAGGGCACGCGCCCTGCCGGGCCGGGAGTCCGTGGCGGCTCCCGGCCCCTCACCGAGGGGATCAGCGTCCCCGGTGCTGCATCACGTGCTTCGTCCGCGAATAGTCGTCCAGCGCGTACAGGGACAGGTCACGCCCGTACCCGGACCCCTTGAACCCGCCCCACGGCACCTCACTGGCCAGCACCAGATGGGAGTTGACCCACACGGTCCCGAAGTCGAGGCGCGCGGGGACGGTCTGGGCGAGCCGGGTGCTCCCCGTCCACACGGACGCGGACAGCCCGTAGGGGACGGCGTTCGCGCGCCGCACCGCCTCGTCCTCGTCGGTGAACGTCTCGACGGTGATCACGGGACCGAAGATCTCCTCACGGGCCGCCTCCGCCCCCTCGGGCACGTCGACGAGGACGGTCGGCGCGACGAAGTACCCGCGCCGGTCCAGGGGGTCACCCCCGACGGCGGCCCGCACCCCGTCCTTGCGGGCCCGCTCCAGATACCCGGTGACCCGTTCGAAGTGCGCCTTGGACACCATCGGCCCCACCTCGACGTCCGCCCCGTCCCAAGGCTCCCCGACGACCAGCCCCCGCACCTCGGCGACGAGCCGCTCCGTGAACTCCCCGGCGACCGACGCGTGCACGAGGACCCGGCACGCCGCCCCGCACTCCTGCCCCGAGTTCCAGAACCCGGCGACCCGCAACGCGGCTGCGGCGGCCCCGAGATCGGCGTCCGGGAACACCAGCACCGGCGCCTTGCCCCCGAGTTCGAGGTGCACCCGCTTCAGGCTCTCGGCGGCGGCCCGCGCGACGGCCCGGCCGCTGTGCACGGAACCGGTCAGCGCGATCATGTCGACGTCCGGGTGCGAGGCGAGCCGCGCGCCGACGACAGGGCCGTACCCGCCCACGACGTTCAGCACGCCCGGCGGCAGCAGGTCGGCGACGAGTTCCGCGAACCTCAGGGTGGTGAGCGGGGTCTGCTCGGACGGCTTCAGGACGAGGGTGTTGCCCGCCGCGAGGATCGGGGCGATCTTCCAGGCGGCCATCAGCAGCCGGTAGTTCCACGGTGTGACCACGCCGACGACACCGAGCGGTTCGCGCAGGATCACAGAGAGATGGTCCTCGGCGTACTCGCCGGCGGCCAGGGACGTCGTCGCGCGGACCGCCCCGGCCATGAACCGGAACGTGTCGACGGCCTGCCCCACGTCGTCGCGGGACACCATGAGCGGCTTCCCGGTGTTCACCGACTCCAGCACGCTCAACGACTCCGCCTCCGCCGCCAGCCGGTCGGCGATCGCGTGCAGCGACTCCGAGCGTTGCCGGGGCAGTTGCCGCGCCCACCCGTCCTTCGCCGCCACCGCCGCGGCCACCGCCCGGTCGACGTCCTCGGCGCTCCCCTCGGGAACGACCGCGACGACCTCCTCCGTACACGGATCGACGACCTCGATGCCCCCGGCCCCCTCGACGAACACCCCGCCGATGAATTGCCGGGCCGGCGGGAGGACCACACCGTCCCGCGTCATCCCCGAACCCCCTCGACCAGAGCGGCGATCCGCGCGGCCGTCGCCTCGTCCAGCGCGAGCAGCGGCTCACGCGGACCGCCCGCCGCAACCCCCGCCGCGCCGAGCCCCGCCTTGACCGCCTGCACGAACGGCACCGACAGGAACGCGTCCACCAGCGGATAGATCCGCGCCCACTCCGCACGCCCCCGCGCGAGGTCCCCGTCCCGCAACGCCCGGTACACCGACACGAGTTCACCCGGGATCACGTTCGCCACCCCCGACATCACCCCGGCCGCCCCCTCGGCGATCGCCTGCAACAGGAGGCTGTCCCAGCCGACGAACGTGGACACCACGTCCCCGTGGTACCGGATCAGCTGACCGGCCTGCGCCATGTCCCCGCTGGTGTCCTTGACGTACCGGATGTTCTCCACCTCGCGCGCCAACTGCCCGATGGTGTCGGGGGAGAGGTTCACCCCGGTCGCCGCCGGGAGGTTGTAGAGCATGACCGGCACGTCCACGGAGGCGGCGACGGTCCGCAGGTAGCGTGACGTCTCGTCGGGCGTGAGGGGTTCGTAGAACGGCGCGACCACCATCAGGACGGACGCGCCTACTTCCGCCGCGTGCCGGGAGAGTTCGACCGCCTCCCGGGTGCTCAGCGCGCCGGTCTGCGCGATCACCGGGACCCGGCCGGCGGTCTGGTCGACGACCGTCTCCACGACCAGCCGCCGCTCGTCCGCGCTCATCGCCGCGAACTCCCCGGTCGACCCGCACGCGACGACCCCGTCCACGCCCGCGTCGACACTCCGGTCGACCAGCAGCCTCAGCGTCTTCTCGTCGATCCGCCCGTCCGCCGCGAACGGCGTGGCGAGCGCGGTCAGGACACCCGTCAGTGTGTTGGACATGCTCAACTCTCCTGAAATGTAAGGGGGTTACGCCGTCATCTGCCGGTCGCTCGCCAGCAGGCTCCGCACTTCCTGCGCGGCGGACAGACCGGTGCCGATCGCGGTCTCCGTGTAGAACGTGCCGAGGTAGTCCCCGGCCAGGAACACCCGCCCGCCCCGCCGGGTCAGCGCCGGCTGGAGCTTCGCCCGCCCCGGGAAGCAGTACGGCGAACCGGTGGGCCACCGCTGGATCTCCGCCTCGACGACGTGCCCCGCGAACCCGGGCAGCACCTGGTCGAGATCGTCGAGATAGATCCGGCGGATCGTGTCGTCGTCGTGCTCCAGCAGCTCCCGCGCCAGCGCCCCCGGCGAGAACGTCATGACGCTGCTGCCGGGCCGCCGCTCGGCCGCATACCCGTGCACCACGTTCGACATGTTCAGCGCGACGTTGAACGACCGCTTCGGCGTCGCGATCCCGTACGCGTCGTCCCACACCTGACGCCCCCGCTCGTCGGAGAGGAACGCGGCGCTGACGTACGGCCCGTAGACGATCCGGCCGAGGGCCTCGCGGACGTCGGGGTCGAGGTCGACGGCGATGCGGTGGCTGACCGGCGCGGGCGTCGCGAGGACGACGTACCGCGCCCGGACCTCGTGCTCGGCGCCGTCCTGCCGGTAGCGCACGACCACCGAGTCGCCCTTGTGGACGACCTCGTCGACCACCGCGCCCAACCGGACCCGGTCGCCGAGGGCGGCGGCGATGTTCTCCGTCAGGGTGGAGGGGCCGCCGAGGATGCTGCGGGAGAGGCCGCCGCCGATGTTCCACACGAGGCTGAAGTAGCCGACGCCGGAACCGGCCGACAGCTGGTCCATGTCGGCGGACGAGCGCGTCACCGTCGGCTTGAACAGGGCCTCCGCGTCCTCCGGGAGATCGCCGATGAAGTCCTGGAAGGAGCGGTCGTTCATGAAGTCGTAGATCCGCTGCTGGTGCTGGGCGGCGGTCTCGCCGCTCCGCCGCCGCACGGTCCGGGCGTACCGGGCCACGTGCAGCGCGACCTTGGCGCCCGCCCTGACCATCCCGACCCGCGCCGGCATCGGCATCGGGATACGGAACGGGTACGTCTCCACCCGCCCCTTCAGCAGCAGCTTCCCGTTCATCGAGAGCCCGGCCAGCGAGCCCGGCACGGGCACCGACTCGACGCCGGTGCTGTTCAGGAGCCACGACGTCGCCGAGTCCCCGCCCGCGTAGACGTGCCCGCCCCAGTTCATCCAGTACGCGCCGCGCCGCTCCGAGCGGACGCGTCCGCCGACCCGCCCCTCGGACTCCAGCAGCAGGGTGTCCCAGTGCCGCAGGCGCCAGCCCGCCGCGAGGCCGGCGATCCCGCCGCCGACGATCACCACGTCCTTCATCGGGCTCCTCCGACCGGGGTCTCCACGGGCGCGGTCCGCCGGGGTGCGAGGGCGGCGGCCTCGTGCAGGGCCATGCCCCGCGTCTCGGGCGCCCACAGGACGGAGACGACGGCTCCGACGAGGCTGATCGCGGCGGCGGCGAGCATCGTGCCGCCGACGCCCCAGCCGGTCAGGGCCATCGGGACGAGATAGGTGCCGGTCGCCGCGCCGACCCGGCTGGCCGAGGAGGCGAGCCCGACGGCCGAGCCGCGCACCTCGGTCGGGAACAGCTCGTTCGGGTAGATCCACTGGAGGATCTGCGTGCCGCCGATGATCACGGCGTACAGCGCGAACAGCGTCATGATCACGCCCGAGGGGGCGTCCGGGAACAGGCCGAGGACCAGCAGCGCGAGGCCCGACCAGAGGAAACTGTGGATCACCAGCGGGCGCCGGCCCATACGGTTCACCCCGAACAGGGCGATCACACAGCCGATCAGGAACATCACCGTGATCATCGCCTCGCCGACGTTCGCGAGACCGTCCTCCAGACGGAGCGCGTCGAGGATGCGCGGGCCGAACGCGTAGATCGCGAACAGCGGGATGACCGAACACGTCCAGAACACCGAGATGTACAGCATCCGCCCGCCGTACCCGGACCGCAGGATCGCCTTCAGGTCGACGTTCTCCCGCTCCTCTTCCTCCGCGAGGTCGGCGATCGTCGCCTCCGGCCCGTACACCTGCTTCAGGACGGCCTCCGCCTCCTGAGTACGGCCCTTGTTGGCGAGCCAGCGCGGCGACTCGGGGGTGCCGAGCCGCAGCAGCACGATCACCGTCGCCGGCAGGGCGGCGCTGGACAGCATCCACCGCCAGGCGTCGTCACCGAGCTGGTTCAGGAGGATCTCGCCGGTGATGTAGGCGACCGCCGCGCCGACGAACCACATGACGACCAGCCCGCCGAGGAGGGGACCCCGGTAGCGGCTCGGCGTGAACTCCGCGAGCAGCGAGGTCGCGATCGGGTAGTCCGCGCCGACCGCCATGCCGATCAGCAGCCGCAGCACGAACAGCCACACCGCGTCGTCCGCCCAGAACTGGGCGACGGAACAGACGATGATCGCGGCCAGGTCGATCGTGTAGAGGACCTGCCGGCCGTACCGGTCCGTGAGCCAGCCGCCGGTGAACGCGCCGAGGAAGACCCCGATCAGCGCGGACGCCCCGATCAGGCCCTGCGCGGAGTCGGAGAGGTCCAGCTGCGGGGTGATCTGCACCATCGCGACGCCGATGATGCTCAGGACGTAGCCGTCGAGGAACGGCCCGCCGGAGGAGTACAGCGCGAGTTTCTTGTGGAAGCGCGACAGGGGCGCCTCGTCCAGTCTGTTGCCTGCGTTCACGGTCATCACAGCCTTCGGAGCGGTTCCGGGCGGGGAAGGGGGCACCCGTGGCGAACTCACGGTGTCCTGGGGAGGCCGGCGATGTGGCCGCCGGATGGCAACGAAGTATGGGAAGGCGCCGGGCGGCCAACAATGCCCGGCGCATCGCGACGGCCACGGGGGTGCCGTCGAGTCGGAAGTTCGGCTACGTTTCCCGCATGCCCGGCCGCCCCCGCGACAGCGTCGTCCTCACCGACGAGGAACGCGCCGTCCTGCGCGCCTGGACCCGGAGCCGTACGACGGCCCAGGCCCGCGCCCTGCGCGCCCGGATCGTCCTCGCCTGCGAGACCGAGCCCACGAGCACGGCCGTCGCCCGACTCCTCGGCGTGTCAAGGGACATGGTGACGACGTGGCGCTCCCGTTTCCTCGCAGACCGGCTGGCCGGCCTCGGCGAACGCCCCCGCCCCGGCCGTCCTCCAGCCGCTGATGACGACGCCGTCGCCCATGTCCTCGTCCGCACCCTCACCCCCGCCCCGGACGGCTCCCGGCGGGGCTGGTCCACCCGGGCGATGGCCGCCGAGACCGGGCTCAGCCAGAGCACGGTGAGCCGCATCTGGCGTACCCACCACCTGAGTTCACCGCCGGGCGCCCGCCGGCCCTGGTCGCTGCCCGCCCGCGCGGACGAGCCCGTCGGACTGTTCGTGGCCCCACCGGTGTGCGTGCTCGCGGTGACGAGCCGCAAGGGCGCCGGTACGACGGCGGCGACCCGGCTCCTCGGCGACGACGCGGAGGCGGCGCACGTCCTCGGCGTGGCCTGCGCCTTCGCGACCCTGCGCGGCACCCCCGGCGACCACACCGACGCCCTGGCCGCCTTCGTCGCCCGTACCCGCGCCACGGTCACCCCCACGACGACCGTCCACTACCTCGCGCACGGCGTCCCGGCACACCCCCACAACACCCCCGGCTGGCACCACGCCCCCACCCCCGAAGCCTGGACCGCCGAGACCCGCCGCCTCCTCACCCCCGCCCGCCTCCCGCACGACCCGGCACCCGCCCCCACCCGCCTGCGCGACGCGCTCCTCACCTGGTCCACCGGCTGGACCCCGGCAGCCGGCCCGTTCACCGAGGTCGTCGCCCCGCGCGCCTCCTACGCGACGCCCGCCATCTGCGGCCCCGACAGTGACTCGAAAGCCGTCGAGCAGCGCGCAGCGAACCGCCCGCCCACCGCCCCGACCGTCACCGACCCCGTCGTCGACCTCCTGCGGGACGCCGTCCTCACCGGCGGACACCGCTCCGGGGACCGGGTCAGGGAGGCGCCGCTCGCCACCCGGCTGGGCCTGTCCCGCCGCGTCGTCCGCGCGGGACTGCGCGCGCTCGTGGACGAGGGGATGCTCGACCCGCTGCCCGGCGGCGGCACCGGCGTCCCGGTCATCACCGCCAAGGACGTCCTCGACCTGTACGCGCTGCGGGCCGGCCTCGGCGCCCTGCTCCTGCGCCGGGTCGCGATGCTCGGCCGCGCCAACCTGGCCCCCGCCTCGGCCGTCCTCGCGGAGGTCCGCGCGGCGGCCCGCGACAACGACCACCTCCGCATCCGCGAGGTCGACCTCCGCTACCAGGACGCCCTCGCCCGCGCCGCAGACCTCCCGCAGGCGGCGGGCACCTTCGAACGCCTCACCGCCCGCCTGCGGGTCTTCGTCAACGTCCTCGATATGAACTACGGGCAGGCGTGCGACACCATCGCGAGCGAGGACACCGCCGTCCACACGGCGCTGTGCGACGCCGACGGCAACGAGGCGGCCCGGCTGTGGCGCGTCAAGATCGAACGCTGTGTGCGCTACATGATCGCCGAGCTGCCGCAGGACGACGTGGCGCCGTACCTGTGGACGACGCTCGCGGGCAGACCCCGGATGCGGGCCGGGGAGGGCGCCGTCAGATGACGGCGCGTACGGCCTTCTCGAACCCCTCGACGTGCCTGCGTGCCAGCTCAGCCGCGCGCTCCGGCTCGCCCGCGACGATCGCCTCGATCAGCGGGCCGTGCTCCCCGACGTGGCCGGCCATGTCCGCGAGGCGGTCGATGAACAGGCACCAGATGCGGGTGGCGAGGTTGTCGTACTGGACGAGCGTGTCCTCCAGGTACGGGTTGTGCGTGGTGGCGTAGACCGCGCGGTGCACCCGGAGGTCGAGGCGCAGGAGTTCGCCGGCGCCCTGGCGGCGGATGTCCGCGCTCTCCAGCTCGCCGCGCAGCGCCGTGAGGACGACGCGGTCGGCGGGGGTCGCCCGGCGCGCGGCCTGGGCGGCGGCGAGGGGCTCCAGCTCCTGGCGGACCTCGGAGACGTGCGCGAGGTCGGTGATGTTGACGTCGGTGGCGAACGTCCCGCGCCGGGGGTAGGTCGTGATGAGCCGCTCGTACTGGAGCCGTTTGAGGGCCTCGCGCAGCGGGGTCCGCCCGACGCCGAGGGACTGCGCGAGCTGCTCCTCGTTGATGGGGGCGCCGGGCCGGATCGCGAGCAGGACGAGCTGGTCGCGGACGGAGCGGTACGCCTGTTCGGCGAGGGACGGCTCCTCGGTCGCGGTCTGCTGCACGGACGCCCCCTTGACGCTTGCGGTGAGCTCCCATACGTTACCGCACAGCTTGATATATCAGTCGCGTATCAGCCGGTTCCCAGGATGGTGCACAGATGACCCTGTCACTCCCGCTCGCCGCACTCGACCCGGATGTCGCCGCCGCCGTGGCGGCCGAACTGCACCGCCAGCAGTCCACGCTGGAGATGATCGCCTCCGAGAACTTCGCCCCGGCCGCAGTCCTGGAGGCCCAGGGCTCGGTGCTCACCAACAAGTACGCGGAGGGCTACCCGGGCCGGCGCTACTACGGCGGCTGTGAACACACCGACGTCATCGAGCAGTTGGCGATCGACCGGGTCAAGGCCCTGTTCGGTGCCGAACACGCCAACGTCCAGCCCCACTCGGGCGCCCAGGCCAACGCGGCGGCGATGTTCGCCCTGCTGAAGCCCGGCGACACGATCCTCGGCCTCGACCTCGCGCACGGCGGCCACCTCACGCACGGCATGCGCCTCAACTACTCCGGCAAGCTGTACGACGTCGTCCCCTACCACGTCCGCGAGTCCGACCTGCGGATCGACATGGAGGAGGTCGAGCGGCTCGCCCTGGAGCACCGGCCGAAGCTGATCGTCGCGGGCTGGTCGGCGTATCCGCGCCAGCTCGACTTCGCTGAGTTCCGGCGGATCGCGGACGCGGTCGACGCGTATCTGCTGGTCGACATGGCGCACTTCGCGGGGCTCGTCGCCGCCGGGCTGCACCCGAACCCGGTGCCGTACGCCGATGTCGTCACGACGACCACGCACAAGACCCTCGGCGGGCCGCGCGGCGGGGTGATCCTCACGCGGGCCGGGCTCGCGAAGAAGATCGACTCGGCGGTGTTCCCCGGTCAGCAGGGCGGTCCGCTCGAACACGTCATCGCCGCCAAGGCGGTTGCCTTCAAGGTCGCCGCGAGTCCGGAGTTCGCGGACCGCCAGCGCCGCACCCTGGAGGGTGCCCGCGTGCTCGCCGGGCGGCTGCTGTCCGACGACGTCGCCGAGGCCGGGATCACCGTCCTGACCGGCGGGACCGAGGTCCACCTCGTCCTCGTCGACCTGCGGAGCTCGGAGCTGGACGGGAAACAGGCCGAGGACCGGCTGCACCGGGTCGGGATCACCGTCAACCGCAACGCCGTGCCCTTCGACCCGCGTCCGCCGATGGTGTCGTCCGGGCTGCGGATCGGGACCCCGGCGCTGGCCACGCGCGGGTTCGGGCGGACGGAGTTCCGGGAGGTCGCCGACATCGTCGCGGAGGCGCTCAAGGGGGAGACTCCCGAGGGTGAACTCCGGGACCGTGTGACGAAGCTGGCGAACGCGTTCCCCCTCTACGGCGACCTCGCGTGACCGATCTCTACGGCGAACCCGCGTGACCGATCTATACGGAGACCTGGCATGACCGAGGCCCCGCTCCCGGAGCACCCCGACTTCCTCTGGCGCAACCCCGACCCGAAACGCTCCTACGACGTCGTCATCGTCGGCGGCGGCGGGCACGGTCTGGCCACCGCCCACTACCTCGCCGTCAACCACGGCATCACGAACGTCGCCGTCCTGGAGAAGGGCTGGCTCGCGGGCGGCAACATGGCCCGCAACACGACGATCATCCGCTCGAACTACCTGTGGGACGAGAGCGCGGCGATCTACGAGCACGCCCTCAAACTGTGGGAACGGCTCCCGGAGGAGCTGGACTACGACTTCCTGTTCAGCCAGCGCGGCGTCCTCAACCTCGCGCACACCCTCCAGGACGTCCGCGAGGGCATCCGGCGCGTCAACGCCAACCGCTTCAACGGCGTCGACGCGGAGTGGCTGGCCCCCGAGCAGGTCGCCGAGGTCTGCCCCATCGTCAACGTCTCCTCGAACACCCGCTATCCGGTGCTCGGCGCGACCTACCAGCCCCGCGCCGGGATCGCCAAGCACGACCACGTCGCCTGGGCGCTGGCCCGCAGCGCAGACGCGTACGGCGTCGACCTGATCCAGGGCTGCGAGGTCACCGGCTTCGTCAAGGACGGCGACCGCGTCGTCGGCGTCGAGACGAACCGGGGCCGTATCCTCGCCGGCCGGGTCGGGCTCGCGGCGGCCGGGCACAGCAGCGTCCTCGCGGAACTCGCCGGGGTCCGCCTCCCCGTCCAGTCCCACCCCCTCCAGGCCCTCGTCTCCGAACTCCACGAGACGGTCCACCCGACCGTGGTGATGTCGAACCACGTCCACGTCTACGTCTCGCAGGCCCACAAGGGCGAGCTGGTGATGGGCGCGGGCGTCGACTCGTACAACGGGTACGGCCAGCGCGGCTCCTTCCATGTGATCGAGCGTCAGATGGCCGCCGCCGTCGAGCTGTTCCCCGTCTTCGCCCGCGCGCACGTCCTGCGGACCTGGGGCGGCATCGTCGACGTCACCCCCGACGCCTCCCCGATCATCGGCACCACACCGGTCGAGAACCTGTACGTCAACTGCGGCTGGGGAACCGGCGGTTTCAAGGCCACCCCGGCGGCCGGCTGGACCTTCGCGCACACCCTCGCCACCGGCGAACCGCACGCCCTCAACGCCCCGTTCGCGCTCGACCGGTTCACGACGGGCGCCCTGATCGACGAACACGGCGCCGCGGCCGTGGCCCACTGAGGAGGCACCCGTGCTGCTGATCGACTGCCCCTGGTGCGGCCCGCGCGACGAGACCGAGTACCACTACGGCGGCCAGGCCCACGTCCCGCACCCGGAGAACCCCGGCGACCTCACGGACGCGGAGTGGGCCGAGTATGTCTTCTACCGGGACAACCCCAAGGGCCCCTTCTCCGAACGCTGGGTGCACAGCACCGGCTGCCGCCGCTGGTTCAACGTCCTGCGCGACACCGCGAGCCACGAGGTCCTCACCGTCTACCGCCTCGACGAGCCCCGCCCGGAAGGAACCCGATGACCGACCAGCCCTTCCGGCTCCCGCACGGCGGACGGATCGACCGCGCCACCACCCTCCGGTTCACCCTCGACGGACGGGAGCTGACCGGCCACCCCGGCGACACCCTCGCCTCCGCGATGCTCGCGAACGGCGTCGTCGAGGTCGCCCCCTCCCTCTACCGGGGCCGCCCCCGAGGCATCGTCTCGGCGGGCGTCGAGGAGCCCAACGCCCTGATACAGCTGGACGGTTCGTACTCGGAGGGCATGCTCCCGGCCACCACGATCGAGCTGTACGACGGCCTCGCCGCCCGCACCCTCTCCGGGAAGGGCCGCCTCGACCCCGGCGCCGACCCGGCCGTCTACGACAAGAAGTACGCCCACACCGACGTGCTCGTCGTCGGCGCGGGCCCCGCCGGACTCGCCGCCGCCGTCGCCGCGAGCGACTCCGGCGCCCGGGTGATCCTCGTCGACGACCGCCCCGAGCCCGGCGGCTCCCTCCTCGACCGCCAGGAGTGGATCACCGACCTCCGCGCCCGCCTCGACGCCGCCCCCGACACCGTCGTCCTCCACCGCACCACCGCCTTCGGCTCCTACGACGACAACTACGTCCTCGCCCTCCAACACCGCACGGGACACGAGGAGTTCGCGGGCGTCTCCCGGCAGCGCCTGTGGCACATCCGCGCCAAGCGGGTCGTCCTCGCGACCGGCGCGCACGAACGCCCCCTGGTCTTCGCCGGCAACGACCGGCCCGGCGTGATGCTCGCCGGGGCCGTCCGGACCTACCTCGACCGGTACGCGGTCAAGCCGGGTTCACGGGCCGTGGTGAGCACGACCAACGACAGCGCGTACGACACCGTCGACGCCCTGCGCGCGGCGGGCGTCGAGGTCGTCGCCGTCGTGGACGCCCGCCCGGAGCGGTCCGCGCGGGCGGCCTCGGTGGACGGGGTGGTGCTGACCGGCAGCGCGGTCGTCGACACCGCCGGCGAGGGACGGCTGACGAGCGTCACCGTCCAGAGCCTCGACGGGCGTTCGGCGGTCGAGACGTTCGCCTGCGACCTCCTCGCCGTGTCCGGCGGCTGGAGTCCCGTCGTCCATCTGCACAGCCAGCGGCAGGGGAAGGTGCGCTGGGACGAGGAGCTGGTGGCGTTCGTGCCGGACGGCACCGTGCGCGGCCAGCAGATCGTGGGGGCCGCCCGGGGGACCTACGACACGGGCGCATGCGTCGCCGAGGGGACCCGGGCCGGGGCGCTGGCCGCGACCGAGGCCGGGTTCCCCGTGCCGGTGCCCGAGCCGGTCGCGGCGGGGGAGCGCGGGGTCACGCGGGCGCTGTGGCTGGTGCCCGGCGAGACGTACGACACGCACTTCGTCGACCTGCAACGGGACGTCACCGTCACCGACGTGCTCCGCTCGACCGGCGCCGGAATGCGCGGCGTCGAGCACGTCAAGCGCTACACCTCGCTCGGCACGGCCAACGACCAGGGCAAGACGTCCGGCGTCAACGCCATCGGCGTCATCGCCTCGGTGCTCGGCGGATCGCCCGGCGAGATCGGCACCACGGCCTACCGGGCGCCCTACACGCCGGTTGCGTTCGCGGCCCTCGCGGGGCGTGAGCGGGGCGACTTGTTCGACCCGGAGCGGATGACGTCCGCGCACCACTGGCACGTCGGGCACGGCGCCGTGTTCGAGGACGTCGGCCAGTGGAAGCGGCCCCGCTACTACCCGCTGGACGGCGAGGACATGGACGCCGCCGTCGCCCGCGAGTGCCGCGCCGCACGGGAGGGCGTCGCGTTCATGGACGCCTCCACCCTCGGGAAGATCGAGATCCGGGGCGCCGACGCGGGCGAGTTCCTGAACCGGATCTACACCAACGCGTTCAAGAAACTGAAGCCGGGCACCGCCCGCTACGGCGTGATGTGCAAGCCCGACGGCATGATCTTCGACGACGGCGTCACCCTGCGCCTCGACGACGAGCGGTACTTCATGACCACCACGACCGGGGGCGCCGCCGGAGTCCTCGACTGGCTGGAGGAGTGGCTCCAGACCGAGTGGCCCGAACTCGACGTGTACTGCACCTCGGTGACCGAGCAGTGGGCGACCATCGCGGTCGTCGGCCCCAAGTCCCGTGACGTGCTGCGGGAGTTGGCGCCGGACATCGACCTCTCCAACGAGGCGTTCCCCTTCATGGCGTTCCGCGAGACCACCCTCGCCTCCGGGGTGCCGGCCCGGATCTGCCGGATCTCGTTCTCCGGTGAACTCGCCTACGAGATCAACGTGTCCGCGTGGTACGGGCGCGCCGTCTGGGAGCAGGTGCACAGCGCCGGGCAGCCGTACGGGATCACCCCCTACGGCACCGAGACCATGCACGTCCTGCGCGCGGAGAAGGGGTACATCATCGTCGGCCAGGACACCGACGGGACCGTCACCCCGCAGGACGCGGGGATGGGGTGGGTGGTGTCGAAGCAGAAGGAGTTCGTCGGCAAACGGTCCTTCCAGCGCCCCGACACCCAGCGCGCCGACCGCAAGCACCTGGTCGGGCTGCTGCCGGCCGACCGCACTACCCGGCTCCCCGAAGGTACCCAACTCCTCGCGCCGGACGCCGACTTGGACACCGTCCCCGTACCGATGCTCGGCCACGTCACCTCCAGCTACCACAGCCAGGCCCTCGGCCGGCCCTTCGCCCTCGCGCTGGTGGCCGGCGGCCGGTCCCGGCACGGCGAGACGCTCCTCGCCCCCGTCGGCGATTCGCTGGTGCCCGTCGAGGTGACCGACTTCGTCCTCTACGACCCCGAAGGGACCCGCCGAGATGGCTGACCCGTCCGCGTTCGCGGTGAGCCCCCTGGCCCACCTCAAGGAACAGATGTCCGCGGCGACCGTCACCGGGCCGAGGGGCGTCTCACTGGCCGAACTCCCTTTCCTCGCGATGGTGAACGTCCGCGTCGACCCGGCGTCCGAGGCGGCGGCCCGGATCGAGAAGGCGCTCGGTGCGGTGCTGCCCCGGGAGTGCGGGCAGACGTCCACCGCCGGTGCGCATACGGCCACTTGGGCCGGGCCCGACGAGTGGCTCGTGCTCTCCCGGGGTGAACCCGCCACGCTCACCGGCGAGTTGAAGGAGGCGCTCGGCGCCGACCCCGGTTCCGTGGTCGACGTGTCCGCCAACCGCACCACGGTCCAGCTCTCCGGGCCCAGCGCCCGCGCGGTCCTGGAGAAGGGGTGCCCGCTGGACCTGCACCCGCGCGCGTTCACGCCGGGGCGCGCGGTGTCCACGACGGTCGGTCCGGTGCCGGTGGTGCTGTGGCAGGTCGACGACAGCCCGACGTACCGGCTGCTGCCGAGGGCCTCGTTCGCGGACTATCTGGGGCGGTGGCTGATCGACGCGATGGGGGAGTACAGGGGGCCGGAGGTGCCGTGACGGCAACGGGTGTCGCCGCTCGGGCACGGGGTGTGGGTCCCGGCCCGTGCCTCGCCGCGCCTAGACAGCCACCGTCCGCCGCAGCGCCTCCCGGCACGCCACGATCGCCGGATGCCCGCTGCGGCCCTTGCGGACGACCGTGAAGACCCGGCGTTCGTCCGGGAGCCGGCGCAGCGGGACCGTGGGGGAGTGGCCGCGCCAGACGAGGTCGGGGAGGAAGGCGGCGGCGTGGCCCTCCTCGACGAGACGGACGTGCAGCAGGAGATCGGTCGTCTCGAAGCGGACGTCCGGCTCGAAACCCGCCTCCCGGCACCGGGTCACGGCCCAGTGCCGGGCCGGGGTGCCCTCGGGCTCCATCACCCAGGGATGATCCGACAACGAGCCCAATGACGCGGGGAGTCGGGGCGCGGCCGAGTCGAGGGGTGCGGCGAGGCGGAGAGGGTCGGCGAAGAGGTCCTCCTGTTCCAGATCCGCCGGTCGTCGGCCGGGCACACCCGGGTACTCCTCCGCGAGGACGAGGTCGAAGTCCCGTGCCTGGAGCGCCGGAAGGGCCACCTCGGGCTCCATGTGCGTGACATGGACCCGGAGATGAGGGTGCTCCGCCCGCAACAGGCCCAGCGCGGCCGGGACCAGGGCCAGCGCCGCCGTCTGGAACGACGCGACGCGCACCGTACCCGTCAGATCCGTCAGTGACCTCGCGATGTCGGCCTCGGCGCGCTCCAGCCGCTCCAGGACCGCCTCGGTGTGCGCGACGAGGATCTCCGCCTGCTCGGTGAGCCGCACCCGCCGCCCGACCGGCTCCAGCAACGGCACCCCCACCTCCGCCTCCAGTTGCGAGAGCTGCTGGGAGACGGACGACGGGGCGTACGACAGGGCGGCGGCGACGGCCGCGAGGGTGCCCCGGTGCTTCAGCTCGCGCAGCAGGCGCAGGCGGTGCAGATCGAACACGGCCCTCCGCCTCTCGTCCGGCTCTTCCGTCCGGTCATTCCGTCCGGCTCTTCTGTCCAGCTCTTCTGTCCAGCTCTTCTGTTCGGGTTTTCCGACGAGTATAGGTCGGAAACATTCGCTGGACCGATGATGCCGCTCCGGCGGACCCTGAGCAGGTGACCGACTCCCACTGGCTGTCCCGCCCCGCCGCCCGCGCCTGGCGCTGCGCCCCCGCCCCCACCGAGGTGCGCGACTTCCACCGCGCCCTCCCCGGCTACGCCCCCACCCCGCTCGTCGAACTCCCCGCCCTCGCCGAGGAGTTGAGGGTCGGCCGGGCCTTCGTCAAGGATGAGTCCGCCCGCCTCGGACTCCCCGCCTTCAAAGTGCTCGGCGCCTCCTGGGCGATCCACCGCGCCCTCGCCGAACGACCGCCGGGCCCCGTCACCCTGGTGACCGCGACCGACGGCAACCACGGCCGCGCGGTGGCCCGCATCGCCCGCCTCCTCGGCCACCGCGCCCACGTCCACGTCCCCCGAGGCGTCCCCGCCGCCGCGATCGACGCCATCACCGGCGAGGGCGCGACGGTCACCGAGGTCGACGGCTCCTACGACGACGCCGTACGCCGCGCCGCCGACACCCCCGACGCCGTGCTGATCCAGGACACCGCCTGGCCGGGGTACGAGCGCGTCCCGGGCTGGATCGTCGAGGGGTACGCCACGCTGTGCGAGGAGATCGACGAGCAGCTCCCCGCCGGCCCGGACCTCGTCGTCGTACCCGTCGGTGTCGGCTCGCTCGCGCAGGCCGTGATCACCCACTACCGCAGCCGCCCGGGCGGCCGTGCCCCGGCGCTGATGTCGGTGGAACCCCGGTCCGCCGCCTGCGTGTTGGAGAGTCTCACGCGCGGTGAACTGGTCGGCGTCGGCACGGGTGCGACCGTGATGGCCGGGCTCAACTGCGGTACCCCGTCCAGCATCGCGTGGCCGTTTTTGCACGGCGGTCTCGACGCCGCGGTCGCGATCCCTGACGCCGACAGCGTCCGCGCCGCCGCCGACCTCGCCCGCCTGGGCGTCTCCTCGGGCCCCTGCGGCGCCGCCCCGCTCGCCGGACTCCGCGCGGCCCGGGGCGAGTTGGACCTTGGCCCGGACTCGGTCGTCGTCCTCCTCAACACGGAAGCGGCCTCCCGATGACCACCCCCGCCCCCCTCACTCCCGAAAGGCCCCAGCGATGATCGACGCCGACCGCCTCTGGCACTCCCTGACGACCCTCGCCGAGATCGGCGCGTACGACGACGAGCGCACCGGCCTGCGCGGGGTGAACCGCCTCGCCCTCACCGACGCCGACGCGGCGGCCCGCCGCCAGGTGGCCGCATGGATGGAGGACGCCGGGCTCGCCGTCCGTGTCGACCGCATGGGCAACATCTACGGCCGCCGCGAGGGCACCGACCCGACCGCCGCGCCCGTCCTCACCGGCTCCCACATCGACAGCGTCGCCACGGCCGGCGCCTTCGACGGCTGCCTCGGAGTACTGGGCGGCATCGAGGTCGTCCGCACCCTGAACGAACGCGGCATCCGCACCGAACGGCCCATCGAGGTCGCCGTGTTCACCGAGGAGGAGGGCGTCCGCTTCGGCACCGACATGCTCGGCAGCGCCGTCGCGGCGGGCCGCCTGACCCTGGAGTACGCCCACGCCCTCACCGACCGCGACGGCCGCACCCTCGGCGCCGAACTCGCCCGCACCGGCTGGGCCGGCGACACCGACGCCCGCCTCGACCCGCCGTACGCCTACGTCGAGTGCCACATCGAACAGGGCCCCGTCCTCGCCGAGCACGGCGTCCCCGTCGGCGTCGTCACCGGCGTCCAGGGCATCTCCTGGCAGGAGATCACCGTCCACGGCCGCGCCGCCCACGCGGGCACGACCCCCACGCACCTGCGCGCCGACGCGGGGCTCGCGGCGGCCCAAGTCATCTTGTTCCTCCGGGAGTTGGTGGACTCCGGCGAGTACGGCGAACTCCGCGCGACCGTCGGCCACCTCGTCGTCCACCCCGACCTCACGAACATCGTCCCGGCGCGCGCGGAGATGACCGTGGACCTCCGGAATCCGGACGACGCCCAAATGGCCCGCGCGGAGGCCGCGTTGGCGGCGTACCTGAGGGAACTGGAGGGCAGCCGAGCGGGGTTGACGTTCTCCACGCGCCGCATGGCCAAGACCGCGTACGTCGCGTTCGACGAGGGGGTGCAGAAGACCATCGCCGAGGCCGCCGACGAGCACGGGCTCGCCCACCTGTCCCTGCTCTCCGGCGCCGGACACGACGCCCAGGAGATCGCCGCGCTCTGCCCGACGGCCATGATCTTCGTGCGGGGCGAGTACGACGGGATCAGCCACAATCCGCGCGAGTACTCGACGCCGGAGGCGTGCGCGCAGGGCGTGGACGTGCTGGCGACGACGCTGCTGCGACTGGCGGGAGCCGTCCATGTGTGAGCGGTTGTCCCAGCCGGCGGCCATCCTCGCCGAACTCGTCGCCCTCGACTCCGTCAACCCCGACCTCGTGCCCGGCGGCGCGGGTGAGTCCGCCGTCGCCGACCACTGCGCCCGCTGGCTCGCCGCCCGCGGTTTCGAGGTCCACCGGCTCGAAGAGCGGCCGGGGCGGCCGTCGTTGGTGGCCGTCGCCCACGGCACCGGCGGTGGTCGGACCCTCATGCTCAACGGCCACTTCGACACCGTCGGCCTCGCCGGATACGACGGCGATCCGCTGCTGCCCCGGGTCGCCGACGGGCGGATGTACGGGCGGGGCACCTTCGACATGAAGGGCGGCATCGCGGCGATGATGGTGGCCGCCGCCCGCGCGGTCGCCGCCGGTCCGCTGCGCGGGGACGTCGTCCTAGCGTGCGTCGCCGACGAGGAGCACGGCAGCTCGGGCACCGAGGAGGTCCTCGCCTCCTTCACGGCCGACGCCGCGATCGTCACCGAGCCCAGCCACCTCCAACTCACCCTCGCGCACAAGGGGTTCGCCTGGTTCGACGTCGAGATCCTCGGCCGCGCCGCGCACGGCTCCCGCCCCGACCTCGGTGTCGACGCCATCGCCAAGGCGGGCCATTTCCTGGTCGCGCTCGAAGAGTGGGGGCGGCGTCTCGCCGAGGGGCCCGCGCATCCCCTCCTCGGCACCGGGACCGTGCACGCCTCCGTGATCGAGGGCGGGGAGGAGGCGTCCACGTACCCCGCGCGCTGCCGGATCACCCTGGAGCGGCGGACGGTCCCCGGGGAGACGGTCGAGGGCGTCACAGGTGAACTCACCCTCGTACTGGACGAGTTGGTGTCGCGGGTGCCCGGCTTCCGGTACCAGCTGACGCGCGGCGTCCACCGTGAGCCGTTCGAGGCCGACCCCGGGGCGGACGTCGTCCGCGTCCTGCGCCGACACGCCGAACACGCCCTGGGACGGCCGCCGTTGATCCGTGCGGAACCCTTCTGGACGGACTGCGCGCTCCTCGACCGGGCCGGAATTCCCTGTGTCCTCTTCGGAGTCGACGGCGAGGGTGCCCACGCGGCGACCGAGTACGTCGATCTCGCCTCCCTGGACCGGCTCACCGAAATCCTCACCGCGACTGTCGGCGAGTTCTGTTCCTGATGTACTGCCCGCATGGAATCTGTTGAGGAAGCCCGTCACTGGCTCGCCGCACGCGGCATAGTCGAGACGGAGGAGGGCTGGACGGACGCCGCCGAGCCGGACAAGCCCCGGACCGCCAACGACGTCGCCCACCGCTGGGCCGGCGAGGTCTTCACGGACGACGCCCTCGACGCCGCCGGCCGCGCCCGGCTCGCCTTCGGGCTCCTCGACCTCCTCGACGACTACTGGGTGACCTGCGAACTCCGCTTCGCCGCCGACACCCTGCCCGACGGCGCCCTCTGGGCCGGCTACCGGCGGCGCCTGGAGGCGGAGCGCGACGCCGAACCCGTCACGTACTCGCTGTGGGTGGACTGGTTCGAGGACGGGGAGACCGCTGAGACGGCCTTCGCGGCGGTCCTCGCCGACGACATCGACCACATCACCGCCACCCCCACCCCCGAACTCCTCCGCCGCGCCGGCCGCGTCCTCTCCAGCTCCGGCCCCGTCCCCTGGGCCCTGAAACACACCGTCTACGACAAGGCGGCCCGCCTCCCCGCCCTCCACCAGCCCCTGTTCGAGGGCCTGTTGGCCGGCTACCACGACGTCTACGGCGACCTCGAACCCGACCCGGCACTCACCCTCCTGACCAGCCTGACCCTCCCGGCAGACACCCCCCACCTGACCGAACTGCGCGACGTCCTCACCGCCGGCCACCGCAGCCACCGCCTGAGCCCCGAGGCATGGAAGGGGACACCGGAGTGAGGTCCGGGAGGGCGGTACGGGCATGCTGATCGCGATGACGGACACGACCGAGCGGAGGAGACACATGGCGCGTCCGAGAGTTCTGTACGTCACCGACCTGGCCTACGAGGCGCGGGGGCGGCGGTACTGCGACGAGGACATCTTCGTGACGTCCCGGCTGCGGGACGGGTTCGACGTCGCCTTGTGCCATCCGCTGGACGCCGCCGCGCTGATGGACGGGTACGACGTGGTGGTCGTCCGTAACAGCGGGCCCGTGCTGCACTACCGGGAGGCGTACGAGGTGTTCCGGGAGCGGGCGGTGGCGGGTGGGGCGCGGGTCTACAACCCGTTGGGCGGGCGGGGGGACATGGCGGGGAAGGGGTATCTGGTGGAGCTGACCGGGGAGGGGTATCCGGTCATTCCCACGGTGGACCGGGCGGCGGATCTGGGGCTGCTGCCGGAGGCCGAGGAGTATGTGGTCAAGCCGAGGGCGGGCGCGGACTCCATAGGGCTGCGGGTCGTGCCGGCCGGGGAACTCGCCGGGGTCGAGTACGGGAACGTCCTCGTGCAGCCGAGGGTCGACTTCCGGTACGAGGTGTCCTTCTACTACATCGACGACACGTTCCAGTACGCCCTGTACGCCCCCGATCCGCGGCGGCGCTGGGCGCTGGAACCGTACGAGGCCACGGACGCGGACCTGGAGTTCGCGCGGCGGTTCATCGACTGGAACACGCTCGACCACGGCATCCAGCGGGTGGACGCGTGCCGGACGCGCGAGGGGGAACTGCTCCTCGTCGAGCTGGAGGACCTCAACCCGTATCTGTCGCTGGACCTCTTCGCCGGGCGGGACGGCTTCGTCGCGAACATGGCGGAGTCACTGCACCGGTTCCTGGCGGACTCCGCCCCCGGGCGGACCTGAGCCCCTCACAGCCGCCCCTTCCGCGCCACCTCCCCGAGCCACGCGAGGCTCGGCTTGGGCCGCCGCTCGAAGGTCTCCCGGTCGACGGCGATGAGCCCGAGCGTCGGCCGCCAGTCGCCCCAGCGGTAGTTGTCGACGGCGCTCCAGTGCAGATATCCGCGTACGTCGACACCGTCGTCGACGGCCTCGAACAGCCCCTCCAGCGCGCCCCGCGTGTAGGCGATACGGCGCTCGTCGTCGGGGGTGGCGATCCCGTTCTCGGTGACGAGGACCGGGACCCCGCCGGTGACCTCCCAGGTGTGGCGGAGGGCCATGCCGAGGGCGTCGGGTCGGTACGCCTTGCCGACCATGGTGTCGTCGGGACGGGGTGTGTGGGGTTCGAGTCCGTCGGGCCCCACCCACTCGCTGGAGTACGCCTGGACGCCCACGAAATCGTCGTCCCGGGACGCCTCCAGGTACAGGTCCTCCCAGACGTACGAGACCTCGCGCAGCTTCTCCTCGCCGCCGGGCCGCGCGGCGAGCGCGCGGTTGGCGATCGTCCAGCCGACGCCCGCACTGGTGCGGTCGCGCAGCACCTCGCGGGCCGCGCGGTGGGCCTCGACGAGCCGGGCGCCGATCTCCGGGTCGGGGGCGGGCAGCCGGGGGCGCGTGGTGTCGGCGCCGGCCAGCCCCTGCGCGGCGAGGTGCTGCCGCTCGACGGTCATCATCATCGCGAGCATGTTGGGCTCGTTGACGGTGGCGACCCAGGGGACGTCGTCCAGGATGCCGGTCACGGCCTCGACGTACCGGGTGAACCGGTCGGTCGCGGAGGGGCCGAGCCAGCCGCCCTCCTCGGCGAACCAGCGCGGGTTGGAGAAGTGGTGCAGTGTGATCACCGGGGTGAGCCCGAGCCGCAGCGCGGTGTCGATCATCCGTCGGTAGTGGGCGAGTTCGGCCCGCGAGAAGTGGCCCGGTACGGGCTCGATCCGCGCCCACTCGACGCCGAAGCGGTAGGCGTTGAGCCCGGCGTCCGCGAGCAGGCGCATGTCCTCCTCGTACCGGTGGTAGCTGTCGGTCGCGTCGCCGCTGCGGTCCAGGCCGGGCACCCGCTGCTCCCGCTCCCACCAGTCGCTGTTGACGTTGTTGCCCTCGGTCTGGTGCGGGGCGCTGGAGGCTCCCCAGAGGAACGGCGTGCGGTCGGACATGGGCGCTCCCGGGCTCCGGTGAAATCTCACCATGGTGGTTAGGGTTCGGCGTGATTAAACTCCCGGCCGGGGCGCGAGGCAAGCGTTCCGACGGAGGGAGCACCATGAGCGAGAACCCCGGCGCCCGGCAGCGAGGGCCGTACGCCACCACCCCGGCCCGCCGGACGCAGATCGTCCGCGCCGCCCTCGCGAGCTTCGCCGAGCACGGCTTCGAGCGGGCCTCGCTGCGCGACATCGCCGCCCGCGCGGGCGTCACCCACGCCGCCCTCCTGCACCACTTCTCCGGCAAGGAGGAACTCCTCGTCGCCGCCCTGGCCCAGCGCGACGCCTACGACGAGGAGCAGGCCGACCGCAGCCTGGCCTCCGGCACGGACGGCGCCGCCGTCCTCGGGGAACTGCACGCCGAGGAGTTCGCCGACCCCGAGCAGCTACGCCACTGGCTCGCCCTGTCCGTCGCCGCGACCAACCCCGCCCACCCGGCGCACGAGTACTTCACGCGGCGCGGCGAACAGCTCCGGCGGCGGCTGGGCACCGGCGCCCTGCGCGCCGTCCACGGCGGACCGGAACTCTCCCTCGACGAGAAGGCCGCCCTGGTCCTCGCGATGCTGGACGGCCTCCGCCTCCAGGCCCTCCTGGACCCGTCGCTCGATCCGCTGCGCCTGCTGAAGGTCTTCATGGAGACGGTCATCACCCCGCCGGCCGGGGCAGGCTGAGCGCCAGCCGCAGGCTCTCCGCGACCGCGTGCGGCAGGTCGGTGACCGGGAACAGCGTGTGGCGTACGGTCCGTTCGGCGTCGGCGACCAGGATGAGCCGTTTGTGCCGGAGCCGACCCGCGCCCCGGAACGTCGGCAGGCGCAGGGCCGCGGCGATTCCGTGGCCGGCGTCGGACAGGAGCGGGTAGGGGAGCTCCTCGGTGCGGGCGAACTCGGCCTGCTCCTGGGGGAGTTGGGTGCTGATGCCGTACAGGCCCACGCCCGCCCGGTGGAACTCCGGCCAGGCGTCACGGAAGAGCCGGTGCTCCAGGGTGCAGCCCGCCGCGCCCGGGATCGCCGGGTCGCCCCAGTCGGTGCCGGTGCCGGGGTAGGTGAACAGGACGGTCGCCGCGGCGTCCGGTGGGACCAGGCCGTCGGGCAGGCGGGTGCCGGGCAGGGCGTGCACGCGGGTGTGCTCGGCGCCGTCCGCCTCGGCCGTCGCGGTGAGCGTGCCGTCGCCGAGGACCCAGCGGTCGCCCCAGTCCTGCATCGCGACGAGGAGGGGGAGCAGGGCCGTGCCGGCGTCGGTGAGGAGGTACTCGTAGCGCACCGGGCGGCGCTGGTAGAGGCTGCGGCGCAGGACGCCCTGCGCGACGAGCCGGCCCAGCCGCTCCGTGAGGACCTTGCGGGACAGGCCGAGTTCGGCGGCGAGCGCGTCGAAACGGACGTGCCCGCGGGCGACCTCGCGCAGCACCAGTACGTTCCACCAGTCGCCCAGGACGAGTGCGGCCTGCGCGATCCCGCAGGTCTCGTCGGCGTTGTGCATCCTCATGCCCCCATAGTAAGTTCCCTTTCGGGACTCACTTTGTTTCCAGTCGGAACTTACCGCCCGTCCGGCCGGCCGCCGCCCGGGCCCAGCGTGAGGAGACGCGCCATGACCGCGATCAGCAGGGTCGTCGCACGGGAGATCATCGACAGCCGGGGCAACCCCACCGTCGAGGTCGACGTCGAACTGAAGGACGGCTCCCTCGGCCGCGCCGCCGTCCCCTCCGGGGCCTCCACCGGCGCCCGGGAGGCCGTGGAACTGCGCGACGGCGACCCCGCGCGCTTCCACGGCAAGGGGGTACGGCGGGCCGTCGACGCCGTGAACGAGAGCATCGCGGACGCCGTCGTCGGCCTCGACGCCGAGGACCAGGCGGCCGTCGACCACACCATGATCGAACTGGACGGCACGCCCGCCAAGTCACGCCTCGGCGCCAACGCCCTGCTCGGCGTCTCCCTCGCCACCGCCAAGGCCGCCGCCGCGGCCCACCGCCTGCCGCTGTACCGCTACGTCGGCGGCGTCGACGCGCGCCTCCTGCCCGTCCCGATGATGAACATCGTCAACGGCGGCGCCCACGCCGACAACCCGCTCGACTTCCAGGAGTTCATGATCGCCCCCATCGGCGCGAGCGGCTTCGCCGAGGCCGTCCGCATGGGCTCCGAGGTCTTCCACACCCTGCGCGACAGCCTCCGCGCCGCCGGACACAGCGTCAACGTCGGCGACGAGGGAGGCTTCGCCCCCGACCTGCGCACCGCCGACGAGGCCCTCGACTTCGTCGTCCGCGCCATCGAGCGGGCCGGCTACAAGCCCGGCACCGACATCACCCTCGTCATGGACCCCGCCGCCTCCGAGTTCCACCGGGACGGCATGTACGTCTACGCCGGGGAAGGCGTCCGCCGCACCCCCGCCGAACACGCCGACCACCTCGCCGACCTGGTCGACCGCTACCCCGTCGCCTCCATCGAGGACCCCATGGGCGAGCACGACCACGAAGGCTGGCAGGCCCTCACCGCCCGCCTCGGCGACCGCTGCCAGCTCACCGGCGACGACGTCTTCTGCACCGACGAGACCCTCCTGCGCGCCGGCATCCGCGACGGCATCGCCAACTCGATCCTCGTCAAGGTCAACCAGATCGGCACCCTCACCGAGACCCTCGCCACCGTCTCCACCGCCCACCGCGCCGGCTACACCGTCGTCATGTCCCACCGCTCCGGCGAGACCGAGGACACCACCATCGCCGACCTCGCCGTCGCCACCACCTGCGGCCAGATCAAAACCGGCTCCCTCTCCCGCGCCGACCGCACCGCCAAGTACAACCAGCTCATCCGCATCGAGGAGGAACTGGGCAGCCGGGCGCGGTACGCGGGGGCGGAGGCACTGGGGCTGCGCCGCTGACCCGGCGTCTCAGCCGGCCCCGAGCCCCTTCCTGAGGCTCTCCGGCCAAGCCGCCGGACGGCCGTCCGGGCCGACGTGGACCACCGTGTGGCGGCCGGTGACGCAGGTCAGGCCGTCGCTGGTGATCGTCCAGGCGAAGGTGACGGAGGAGGTGCCGAGGTGGGTGGTGGTGAGGTGGACCTCGAAGGACTGGCCGAAGCGGAGGGGGTGGTGGTAGGTGGCCTCGGTCGCGCGGCGGGGGTAGGAGCCGGTGTCGTCGGGGGACGCGCCCAGGCGGCGGAGCCAGGCGTGCTCGGCCGACTCGGCCCAGCGGAACACCGCCGACCAGTGGATACGGCCCCCGGCGTCGGTGTCGGACCAGGCGACCCGCATGGGTTCGACGTGCATGTCAGCGCTCCCGGCACAGGTCGAGGACGCGCGCGATGATGCGGTGCCCGGTGCGGCCGGAGGCGGTCAGGATGGACTCCGGGTGGAACTGGAGCGCCCAGCGGGCCAGCGCCGGATTCTCGATCGCCATCGTCACCCCGTCGGCGGTCGCCGCCGTCACCGTGAAGCCGCGCACCTCGTCCGGCGGCGCGTACAGGGAGTGGTAGCGGCCGGCGGTGAACTCGGCGCCGAACCCGTCGAGCAGGTCGCCGCCGAGGACGCGGACGGCGCCCGGCTTCCCGTGCTGCGGTTCGGGGAGCAACGCCAGGGTGCCGCCCGCGTGTTCCACCATCGCCTGGAGGCCCAGGCAGACGCCGAACACCGGGAGGGCCCGGCGGTAGACCTCGTCCAGGAGGCGCGCGCAGTCGAAGTCGGACGGGACTCCCGGGCCCGGGGACAGGACGACCAGGTCGGGGGCGTACTCGTCGAGCAGGGCCGGCGGGAAGCCGTACCGGAGCGTGGTCACCTCGGCGCCCTCCTGGCGGAAGTAGTCGCCCAGCGTGTGGACGAACGAGTCCTGGTGGTCGACCAGGAGGACCCGGCGGCCGGGGGAGGGCGCTCGCGCGGCGGGGGCCGCCGTACGGGCGGGGCGGGGTACGGCCGACTCCGCCAGCGTCTCCAGGAGCGCGCGGGCCTTCACGTGGGTCTCCCGCTCCTCGGCCTCCGGGACGGAGTCGTACAGCAGGGTCGCGCCCGTGCGGACGGCGGCGACGCCCCCGGTGATGTGCGCGGTGCGCAGGGTCAGGCCCGTGTTCATCGACCCGTCGAAGCCGAGCCGCCCGACCGCGCCCCCGTACCAGCGCCGGGGCGTGTCCTCGTGGTCCTCGATGAACTGCATCGCCCACGTCTTCGGCGCCCCCGTCACGGTCACCGCCCACATGTGGGTGAGGAACGCGTCCAGCGCGTCGAACCCCGGGCGCAGCCGCCCCTCGATGTGGTCGACGGTGTGGATGAGCCGGCTGTACATCTCGATCTGCCGCCGCCCGATGACCCGAACCGAACCCGGCACGCACACCCGCGCCTTGTCGTTGCGGTCCACGTCCGTGCACATCGTCAGCTCGGACTCCTCCTTCGCCGACCCCAGCAGCTTGGCGATGTTCGCCGCGTCCTCCAGCGGACCCTCACCCCGCTCGATGGTCCCGGCGATCGGACACGTCTCCACCCGGTCCCCGGTCACCCGGACGAACATCTCCGGCGACGCCCCCACCAGGTACTCGCCCGCCCCCAGGTTGAACAGGAACTCGTACGGCGCGGGGTTGCGGCGGCGCAGCAGCCGGTGGAAGGCCGCCGGGGACGCGCACCGGGCGTGGAAGACGTGGCTCGGCACCACCTCGAACAACTCCCCCCGCGCGAACCGCTCCCGCGCCCGCTCGACGAGCTTCGCGTACACGCCGGGCTGAGGATCGGACGGTCGAACCGGGAATGTTCTGTCTGGGCCCGCCTCTTCCGTCCCCCGCCCCAACCCCACCGTCGACCCCCCACCCACCTCGAACTCGTACGAGAACCGCCGCGCCTCCTCCCGCCTCCGGTCCACCACCCAGATCTCGTCCGGCAGATGCAGCACCAGATCCCGCTGCCCGCACCCCCGCTCCAACCGCCTGCGCACCGGCTCGAACTGGAACGCCAGGTCGTACCCGAACGCCCCGTACAGCCCGAGATGCGGATCGTCCGTCCGGAACGCGGCGACCACCTCCCGGAGCGCGCTGAACACGGTGGGCCGCCGGGTCCGCTCCTCCTCGGGCGCGAACCCCGACGGCTCCGGGACGACGACGCCGTCCGCCCCCGCCGCCCGCCCGGCCCGCCGCATCGCCGCGAGGACCACGGGCAGCAGCACCCGCCCGCGCGCGTTGAGGGCCCGCGCCGTCAGCCGCCGTCCCACCGCGACGATCTCGACGGGCGGATCGACGTACGCGATGGCCCACCGGCTGTAACGCCCGGGGTACTCCGTCCCGGAGCTGAGCACGCCGCCGCGCCGCACGTCGACCAGCCCGGCGACCCGCTCCAGCTCGGCCGGCTCGAACGGCGTCGCCGTCCGGGTGATACGCATCGTCGCCCTCCCGGCGTCAGAGCGGGAAACCCCCGTCGATCCCCAGCACCTGGCCCGTGATGTAGGAGGACCGGCCGGAGAGGAGGTACGACACCAGGTCGGCGACCTCGTCCGCGGTCCCGGGCCGGCGCAGCGGAATCCGCCGGATCTGCTCCTTGCGCTGCTCCTCGGTGAGCCCGTCGGTCATGTCGGTCGTGATCATCCCGGGCGCGACGCAGTTGGCCCGCACACCGAACCGGCCCAGCTCCTTCGCGATCGACTTCGTGAACCCGATGATCCCGGCCTTCGACGCCGCGTAGTTGGCCTGGCCGACATTGCCGTGCACACCCGTGACCGACGAGACGGTGACGATGGCCCCGCTGTCGTGCCGCATGAGCGAGCGGGCCGCCGCCCGGCAGATGTGATAGGTCCCGTCCAGGTTCGTCCGCAGCACGGTGTCCCAGTCGCCGTCGCTCATCCGGGCCAGCGGCCCGTCCCGGACGACGCCGGCGTTGGCGACCACCGCGCCCAGCGGCCCGAGGACCGCCTCCGCCTCCGCGACCAGCTCCTCGGCCTGCCCCGGGACGGACACGTCGGTCTTGCGGGCCAGCACCCGCGCCCCGGCGCGGCGGGCCTCGGCGGCGACCTCCTCGGCCCGCTCCGGGCTGGACAGATAGCAGAACGCCACGTCGAAACCGTCGGCGGCGAGCCGCAGCACGGCCGCCCGCCCGATCCCGCGCGAACCCCCGGTCACGACCGCGACGGGCCGCTCCCCGCCCGTCACCGGGCGCACTCCTCGATGTACGGCACGGTGCCGCTCTCCTTTCCGCCGACCCGTCGTGAGGGTCAGACGACGAGCGCCTCTCCGCCGTCGACCCCGATGACGTTCCCGGTGAGCCACGGCGAGTCGGTGCAGGACAGGGTGACGATCGCGTCCGCGACGTCTTCGGGGCGGGTCAGCCGGCCGCCGGGGTTGATCGCCTCGCAGTGCGCGACGAGCCGCTCGTTGCCGGGGATCTTCCGCAGCGCCGGAGTGACCGTGGTGCCGGCCCGGATCGCGTTCACGGCGACACCCCGGGGCGCGAGCTCCACCGCGAGATGCCGGACGTGGGACTCCAGCACCGCCTTCGCCGCCGACACGGGCGCGTACCCGGACAGCACCCGGGTGCCGCCGGCGCTGGTCATGGCGTAGATCTTCGCCCCGCGCGCCAGCAGCCCCGCCCGCAGCAGGTCCTGCGTCCAGTGCACGAGGCTGTGCCCCATGACCTCGACGGTCATCGTGAGCTGCGCCGGGGTGACCCCTTCGCCGGTTTCGGAGGACAGCAGCGAGGTCAGCGTGCCGTACGCGACGGAGTGCAGCACGATCCGCGGCCCGGTGCCGGACGTCAACTCGGCGATGACGGGGACGAGTTCGGCGCGGGCGCTCTTCGCGGCGACGTTGCGGTTGAAGAAGTGCGCCTCCACACCGAGCCCGGTCAGCTCCTTCGCGAACCGCTCCGCCTGCTCCCGGCCCTCGGCCAGGTCGAAGTGGACGCCGATCACGTTGCAGCCGGCCTCGGCCAGGGCGCGCGCGGTCTCCTTGCCCATACCGCTGGAGACACCGAGGACCAGCGCCCAGGCTCCCTTGAGGGGGACGAACATCACCGCCCTCCCGTGTCGACCTTGGCGGTGACGATGCGGTGGATGGTGGCGAGCGAGGTGAGGGAGGTGATCTCCTCCTCGTCGATCTTGATGCGGTACCTCTTCTCCAGTTGGACGGCGACCTCCATCGCGGTGAGGGAGTCCACGGAGAGGTCGTTCTTGAGGTCGGCGTCGTCGCTCACCTCGTCCGGCGAGAGTTCGAGCTCCTCGGCTATCAGCGCGCGCAGGTCTTCCAGGTCGACGGTGTCGGACACGTGCGGTTCTCCCTTCGGGACGGGTTCACGGACGGGTGCGGGGTACGACGGTCAGCTCGGCGAACGCCAGCGTGCCCAGCGCGGAGACGGCCAGGACGCCGCGCCGGGCGGGGGCGGGGTGCTCCTGCGCGAACAGGCCCAGCACCCGGCGCAGCGGGGTGAGGCAGCCGGCCTGCGCGGAGGACGGCACGACGACCACGTCGACGCCGTACGCGTCCGTCAGCCGGTCCAGGTGGCGGGCGGCGGCCGTGCCGGGCGGGGAGTCGTCCAGGACGGCGTCGATGCGGGGCGGCGGGTCGGTGCCGAGCAGCTCCGTGAGCACGGCGCCGGCGTCCGTCCCGGCGCGGGCCGGGTCCAGGAACGCGGCGCGCACCCCGCAGGTGCCGTAGCGGGCCTCGCCGGAGGTGACCGGCTCGCAGTGCAGGACGACCGCGCCCGCCTCCGTGGCCGGGCCGGTCGCCTGGGCGGGCGACAGGGCCTCCTCGACCGCGCCCACCAGCACCGCCCGCGCCCGGCCCGCCGCCATCGCGCGGGCCGCGATCCGCAGCGCCTCCAGACCGGCGGTGACGGGGGAGTTGACGGTCAGATTGAAGCCCGTGACGTCGTGCTCCGTGGACAGCCGCCCGGCGTACGAGCTCATCGCGATGAACGGACTCGCGGACGGCGACATCTCGTCGGCCCGGTCCTCGATGATCAGCCGGTCGAGCTCGTCGAGCAGCGAGGCACCGGTGTTGTTGATGCCCACCACCGCCGCCCGCCGGTTCCGCTCGACCTTCGCGAACCGCTCCCCGGCGTCACCGACCGCCAGCCGGGACGCGGCCAGCAGGTACTTGCACGCGTCGGGCAGCCGCCGGTACCCCCGCCCCGGCAGCGCGACGTCCGCCCGGAACCACCCGGCACGCGCCTCCCCGGCCGCACCGAGCGCGTCCCCGGGCCCCGAGACCCCCGGCGCGACGATCCCCAGCCCCGCGACGGCCACCTCCGTGACGCTCACCGGACCCCCTCCCCGTCGACCGCCTTCACGACGAGAGACGTGTTGTTGCCGCCGAACGCGTACGTGTTGACGAGGACCGCCGGCCCGCCCAGCGGCACGGCCTCCTCCTGCGGGAGCCACACCGCGCACTCCGGGTCCTGGTCGACCGGCGTGTTCGCCGGGACCCGCCGGTGACGCAGCATCAGCGTCGCCGTCAGACACGCGAACGCGCCCGCCGCACCCGTCGTGTGACCGATCATCGCCTTCAGCGAGAACAGCGGCAGCTCACGCACCCGCTCCCCGAACATCCGGCGCAGCGCCTGGCTCTCCACCACGTCGTTGAGCGGTGTCCCCGTGCCGTGCGGGATGACACAGCCCACGTCCGAGCCGCTCAGCCCGGCGTCGGCCAGCGCCTCGGTCATCGCCCGCACGATCTGCTCGCCCGACGGATCGGGGGCCGTCGGATGGTAGGCGTCGCAGCTCCAGGCGGTCCCCGCCAGCTCCGCGTACGCCGTCGCGCCCCGCTCCCTGGCGTGGGACGCCGATTCGAGGACGACCATGGCGGACCCGTCACCGAACATGGTCCCCGCGCGGTCGCGGTCGAACGGGCGGCAGCGCACCGGATCGGCGGCCCCGAGCCGGTTGAAGGCGGCGAGCCCGGCCCGCGTGATCCCTTCGGCGCCCCCGGCCAGGACGGTCGTCGCCTCACCCGCGCGGATCATGTCCGAGGCAATGGTGAGGGCGTAGCCGCTGGCCGAGCAGGCGTTGCCGACGCTGGTCAGCGCCGCCCGCGAGCCGATCCGCGCGCCCACGACGGCGACCGCGGGCGTCTGCGTCGTCCACACCGGGTCCCCGGCACTGCGCCGGATCTCCTGCATGTCCGCGTTGCCCAGCTCCACCCCCAGCACCACGGGCAGCGCGGCGCGCGCCTCCCCGTCCAGCCCGGCGTCGACGAGGGCCTGTTCGGCGGCGGCGACCGCGAGCCGCGGGCTGCTGCCCAGCTCGACGCCCGCGTACCGGGCCGGCTCGGCGGGTATCCGCGCCCGGTCGACGAGGTACATCCTCTTCGTCCGCATGTTCAGATGCGGCAGCGGCACCTCGGACGGTGTCCCGCCGCCCGCGAGCAGGCCGTCCCAGTGCGCGTCGACCCCGGTGCCCAGGCAGGAGATCGCGCCCAGTCCGGTGATCACGACCCGTCGGCCGTCGTCCGTCGTCATGAGTCCCCCCTCCGAGGAGCCGTCAGCACCAGCGCCGAGACCGACGTCCCGTCGCACTCCCCGCTCCCGGCGCCCGCGACCGCGAGCACCGCCCCGGTCCCGTCCGCCAGCAGCTCCACGGCCAGCGCGCACTGCACGACCCCGAGCGCGCCCGAGCAGCGCCCGAACCGCACGCTCGGCCCGTCCGCGACCCGCCGCCGCACCGCCGTGCCGTCCGCCGCCCGGACGGCCGACCGCTCGTCCGGCCCCTTGCCGAACCCGGCCAGCCGCGCCCGGACCCGCGCACCCCGCTCCTCGGCCCGCCGCACGGGCTCCACGACCAGCCCCACGGCCCCGTCGATCCACCGGGTGCCCGCGGACTCGGTGTGCAGCCGGGCCACCGCCGGGGTGTCCGGCTCCACGCCGATCACCAGCGCCACCGTGGCCCGGCCCGCCGCGATCAGGTTCCGGGCGGCGGCCACCGCGTCCAGGCCGCTCGAAGCGCCGTTGCACAGCGTCAGGTTGGGGCCGCGGACGCCGTGTTCGAGCGCCACCCAGGACGCGGCGACGGCGCTCGACAGATGCGTCACCCGGATCGGGCTCAGCTCCCGGCTGTCCCCGGCGGCGATCGTCGCGACGGAGTCGCACACCGGCTCCAGGTTCCCGAAGTTGCTGGAGACGACCACCGCCGCCCCGTCCAGCTCGGGCGCCCCCAGCAGCCCCGCGTCCGCCAGGGCCCGGCGCGCGACGCGCACCGCGAACCGCGACGCCCGGTCCTTGTGCCGCATACCGCGCCCGGCCAGCTCCGCCGCCGGGTCGAAGCCGGGCCCGGCGACCGCCCAGCCCACTCCGGTGATCGCGGCCGGTTCCCTCACCGCCCGCCCCCTTCCACGATCGCCACGGCGTTGATGCCGCCCATGCCGACGGCGTGCACCTGCGCGGTGCGCGGCGCCCCGGCGGCCGGCCCGCCGGACACCACCCGCAGCTCGCGCACCTCCTCGATCGGATCGGTGAGCCCGCCGACCGGCGGCACCCGCCCCGTGCGCATCGACTCCAGGGCCACGACGAGGTTCAGCAGCCCGGCACCCCCGGAGATGTGGCCCGTCCCGCCCTTCACCCCGGTGACGAGCGGACCCGGGTCGGCCGCCTTGAACACCTCCCGCAGCGCGACCGCCTCCGCGAGGTCGCTCTGCGGGGTGCCACTGCCGTGGACGACCACCAGACCGACGTCCTCGGGGTGAAGGGCCGCCCGCTCGTGGGCCTCCTCGATCGCCCGCACGATGCCCACGGCGTCCGGCGCCGTCGGATGCGACGCGTCACAGTTCATGCCCACTCCCCGGACCCGGCCGTGGACCCGGCCCGCGTGGCTGCCGGCCCGGCGCAGCACGACCGCCACCGCGCCCTCGCCGATGACCATGCCGCGCCGGGACCGGTCGAACGTCAGGATCGCGTCCGGCGACGGATGCTGGATGCGGTCGAAGCCGCCGTAGGAGCTCTCCGGGATCGAGTCGGTGCCCGCGACCACGACCGTGTCCGCGTCCCCGGCGGCGATCAGGTCGGTGGCCATGCCCAGCCCGTACAGGGAGGCCGCGCAGGCGCTGGCGACGGTCTGGACGTCGTACAGGCCGAGGGCGGTGTGCAGCGCGGAGGTGAAGTGGAGGTCGGCGGGGGCGAGGGGGCCGCCGTCGCGGTCCCAGAGTTCGGCGGTGCGCATCTCGCGGTGCGTCGTCCCGACCAGGACCGGCGTCCCCGGGTCCGGCTCGGGCAGCCCGGCGTCGGCGAGGGCCTCGCGGACCACGCGGACCAGCCAGCGGGTCGCCCGGAGGGGCTCGTCGGTGCCGGGGTCCGCGCGGTCGTCGATCTCGAAGGCCGCCCGCGCCCGGTACTTCGACGCGTCGAACGCCGCCGGCGGCGCGAGTCCCGAGCGCCCGGCGCACAGGGCGCCGTGGACGGCGGGCACGCTGTCGCCGAGCGCGCACACCACGCTCATCCCGGTGATGTCCCAGCTCATGCCCCGCCTCCCGGTGCCCCGAGCCCGTCGCGCAGCCGGAACCGGGCGAGCTTCCCGTTGGCGGTGACCGGCAGCGCGTCGATGACCTCGACCCGGGAGGGCCGCTTGTACGGCGCGAGCCCGGCCCGCAGCGCCGCCCGCACCGCCCTGCGCGCCGCGTCGGGGGCGGACCCGTCGCGTGGGACGACGTACACCACGGCCTGTTCGAGGCCGCCCGCGTCCCTGCCGCCCACGACCGCGCAGTCCGCGACCTCCGCGAGGTCCCGCACGACGTGCTCGATCTCGGCCGGCGCGATCTTGTAGCCGCCGAGCAGCAGCATGTCGTCGGCCCGCTCGATGTGCCGCAGCCCGCCGCCCGCCGCGCGGACCACGATGTCCCCGGTGTAGACGCCGCCGTCGGCGAACGTGCGGGCGGTGTCCTCGGGTCGGTCGAGGTAGCCGAGCCCGGCGGAGTCCGTGGCGAGGTGCAGCCGCCCCGGAATCCCGTCGCCGACCGGCTCCCCGGCGTCGTCGCGGACCGTCGCCGTCACCCCCGGGACGGGCAGCCCGATCGAGCCGGGACCGGCCGCCCGGCCGCGCCCCACCTCGGCCGCGAGGACCGTGTGCAGGACCTCCGTCGCCCCGAACCCGTTGAGCAGCGGCACCCCGAACGCCTCGGTGATCCGCGCGGCCAGCCGGTCCGGGAGCCGCTCCCCGGTGGCCACGGCCAGCCGCAGCGAACCCGTCTCCACCGCCTTGCCGTGCTCGACCAGCGTGAGCAGCCCCGCGTACAGCCGCGGCACGGACAGCAGGACCGTCGGCCGGTGCTCGCCCAGCGCCGCCGCCACCCCGTACGGGTCCGCCGGGCCGTCCAGCAGGACCGAGGCGGCGCCCACCGCGTACGGGTGCAGCAGCGAGTTCCCGAAGCCGTACCCGAAGGACAGCTTCGCCGTGGACAGCACGACGTCGCCGGGGGTCAGCGCCAGCAGGCTGCCCATGCCGAGCAGGACCGCGCGGACCGCCCGCGCGCAGTGCCGGACGCCCCGGGGTCTGCCGGTGCTGCCGGAGGTGTACTGGACGAGGAGTTCGTCGGTGTCGCCGAAGTCGGCGGGCTCGTGCGGGAGGAACTCCGGCCGGGGCGGGCCCAGTCCGGTGAGCGGCGGCGGGTCGAGCCGCGCCAGTTCGGCCCGTAGCGCGCTCTCCTGTTCGGGGGCGCCGGTCAGCTCGACGAACTCCGCCGCGCAGTCCCGCACGACGAAGGCGATCTCCGCCGGCCGCAGCATCGGGTGCAGGACCACGGGCACACAGCCGTGCCACCACAGGCCGAGGATCGCGGCGACCGCCGAGAGACGGTCGTCGGAGACGACGACGGCACGGCAGCCCGGCCGCACCCCGGCCGCCCGCAGCCGCCCCGCGTAGCCCCGCGCCGCCTCCCGCATCCAGGCGTAGGTGACCGCGCCCGCGTGCCGGTCGACGCCGCAGCGCCGGCCGCCGTCGTGGGCGAGGAGGAACAGCCGGACCGGGTTCACGTGACCCGGTGCTGCCGGTCGTGGAGCAGCCGGACCACGTCGCCGACGCTGTCCATCGCGGCGGCGTCCGCCGGGTCGAACTCCGTGCCGCAGGCCCGCTCCAGGGCCACGACGAACTCCGCCTTGTGGAGGGAGTCCATGTCGAGGTCGACGTAGAACGACTTGTCGATCCCGACGTCGGCGACGTCGATGTCCAGGACGCCCGCCACCATCTCCTGCACGTCCCGCTCCGTCAGCACGGCATCCCCTTCTCCTTCGCCTTCGCCGAGTTCACTTCTTCGCCTTCCTGATCGCCTCGGTGACCACGGACTCGCTCGTCACCCTGCCGGCCTGCGTGAGCGAGACCCGGACCTCGGCGGAGCGGTCGTCCGCCGCGGCGACCCGCGCTTCGAGACGGACGTCACCGGGCCTGGTCACCGCCAGATAGCCGACGTCCAGCCGGGTCGTGGCGAACACCAGGTCGTCCTCCAGGACGCTGTACATGGCGAACCCGGCGGCCTGGTCGTGGAGGCCGGCGACATGGCCGCCGAACGCGATCCCCGGCTCCACGCACAGGTCGTCGGGGATGTGGAAGGTGACCGCGACGAACCCCGGCCGCCACTCCAGGGCCCGCACCCCCAGGGAGAGCCGGACCACGTAGGGCGGCGGCGGGGTGGCGCGGGCGGCGATCTCGTCGAGGATCTGCTGCCGGACCGTCGCCGCGCCCGGGGCCGAGGTGCCGTCCATGTGCGGTGCCGCCTTCCTGGTCATCGTCCGTCCCGGCTGCCGCGCGCGATGAGCGGGACGAGCGCCGAGGCCAGCACGAACGCCGTCACCACCACCGCCAGCCCGAGCATCATGTCGGTGCGCAGCGCCGGATAGTCCAGCGCCGTCAGATCCCCGTGGAACCCCCTGAAGAACGCCAGCCCGATCAGGGCAACCCCGAGCGAGGAGCCCAGTTGCTGGGCGGTGGACAGCACCCCGGAGACCGCCCCGGAGTCGTCGTGGCGGACCCTGGCCAGCACGAAGTTCAGCAGCGGGCCGAGGACCAGGCCGAGCCCGAGGCCGGTGAAGAACATCGTCGGCGCCATCGCCCACCCGAAGTGCCTGCCCGAGCTGTTCCAGCCGAGCGTGGCGATCATCAGCGCGCTCCCGACGGCGCAGACCAGACACCCGGCGAGGATCGTGCGGGGCGCCCCGAACCGGGCCACGGTCCTCGCCGACCGCAGCGAGGTGAGCGTGCTGCCGACCGCGTACGGCGTCATCGCGAGGGCCGTCGCGAGCGCCCCGTACCCGAGGCCGTACTGGAGGGTGATCGAGAAGTACAGGAAGAACGGGATGACCGCCGAGAAGTACACCAGGTACAGGGCGAGGGCGAGGCGGAACACCGGGTCGGTCCACAGCCCCGGCCGCAGCAGCGGGGAGCGGCCCCGCCTCTCCAGCGCCGACTCCAGCCGCAGGAACACGGTCAGCAGGACCGGCGTGCAGGCGAGCAGCGCCCACCCCCACCACGGCCAGCCCCTGTCGCGGCCGATGGTCAGCGGCACGAGCAGCGCGACCAGCAGCAGGACGACCGTCAGCGAGCCCAGGTAGTCCAGGCGCAGCCGCAGCCCCTTGTGCGCCGGGACGGTCCGGGGGGCCAGTGCGACCAGGACGATTCCCACCGGGATGTTGATGAGGAAGATCGGCCGCCAGTCCAGCCCGTCGAGGTCCGCGGCGATGAGCAGTCCCGCGATGATGGGCCCGGCGATCGTCGCGCAGCTGATGACCGCGCCCAGCCAGGCGAACGCGCGCCCCCGCCGCTCCGGCGGGATCACGATGTGCAGGGTGGCGATGACCTGCGGATACAGCACCGACGCCGACAGCCCCTGCCATACGCGGGCGGCGATGAGCTGCTCGGGCCCCTGGGAGAGCCCGCAGGCCAGGCTCGCCAGGGTGAAGGACACCGTGCCGATCATGAACATGCGCCGCCGGCCGTACAGGTCGCCCAGCCGCCCGCCGGCGATGAGCATGACCGCGTACGCCACCACGTACCCGGCGACCACCAGCTGCACGTCCGGGACGCTCGCGCCCAGGTCGCGCTGGAGGCTCGGGATGGCGACGTTCACGATCGAGGTGTCGGCGAGCAGCATGAACGCGGCGCCGAGGACCAGCGCCGCGGTCTTGCGTTCCGCCGGCGGGAAGCGGTCCGGGACCGTCGCCGCCGGCGCGGTGGAGCGGCTCATTCGCCCGCCCCGCCGGACAGCAGCCGGCCGCGGCGGACCTTGAGCGTCCCGGTGACGGGGAACTCCTCCCACGACCGGTACGTCACGCCGGTGTCCGGCGGCAGGCCCGCGCTCTCGCGTGCGCGCCGCCAGCGGTCCTCGTCGACCGGTTTCCCGTCCGCCGTGGCCGCGACCGCCGTGGCCGTCCCGTCGACGGCGACGATCACGACCTCGGCCAGCTCCGGGAGTTCGTCCAGCAGGACGTCCTCCGCGCGCAGTGTGCTGGACACGCCCGGCACCCGGTCCACCTCACGGTCGTACAGCTCCACGTGCCCGTCCGCGCGCAGGACGCCGAGGTCGCGCATCGGCCACCAGGTGTCCCGGCCGGGCAGCGGGGGACGGCCGATCATCGCCTCGGCACGGGCCGGGGTACGGACCTCGATGTGGCCCGGGATGCCGGCCGGCAGGGGGGCGCCGGTGCCGTCGACGACACGGACCTCCATGCCGGGGAACGGGGCGCCCACGTCACGGGAGTCGAGGCGGCCCGGCTCGGCGAGGTCCGCGCGGGACGTCATCAGGACGGTGACCGGGCCGGTCTCGGTCTGGCCGTACGCCTGGATGAACGCCGGGTTCGGATGCTCGGAGGCGCCGAGGAGGGTGCGCAGGGTGCGGGGGTGGATCGCGTCGAAGCTGCTGATGTACCGCTCGACCGTCGCCAGGGGGTTCGGCGTCTCGTGCGCCAGCGGCTCCCAGCGCAGGAACATGTTCGGCTGCGCCTCCAGCGTCTGGGGGCGGTGGCGCAGCAGCGCCGTACGCACCGACGGCAGGTCGGGGGAGGCGAGGCCGAGGAACGGGACGCCCGTGTTGAGGGCGGTGAGGATGCCCGTCGAGGAGCGGACGTGGACGAAGGACAGGCACTTCGCGCTGATCCCCGAGTAGTCCAGCGACCGCACCACGCCCATCTGGGGGGCGACGTGCGCGAACAGCGAGTCGACCGTGTGCACGAGGAGCTTCGGGGTGCCGGTCGTGCCGGAGGAGTGGGTGATCAGCATCGGCTCGGAGCCGGGACGCCGGGTGACCTCGTGGGCGGCCGGTTCGTCCAGCGGGACCGCACCCGGGAGGCCGGTGTCCGGGGTGAGGGCCAGGACGCGCGTGACGACACCGCCGAGCGACTCCTGCCAGGGCCGTAACGCCTCGGCGCCCTCGGCGTCGGTCAGCAGGTACGGCCGGTCCAGCTCCCGCAGGCAGTGCACGAGGTCGGCCGGCTCCATCCGCACCGACAGCAGCGCGGGCAGCGCGCCGATCCGCACCGCCGCGCACTGGATCGCCTGGATGTCGAGGTGGTTCGCCTTCACCAGCGCGACCACCGCGCCCGGCCGCACCCCGGCCCCCCACAGCCGGTCGGCGTAGTCCGCGACCACCGCCGCGAAGTCGCCCACCGTCTCAGGGGTCCGGCACGCCGACCGCCACGGCGTGTCCGCGCACAGCGCGACCTCCGCGTGGTGTCCGGCCGCGCCCTCCGGCAGCGAGCCGAGATCCGCGATAGGGAGCACAGCACCTTCCTCCGTCATGACCACTCCTGTGGGGTAGCACGATCCGCCGTCCCCCGCAGGGGCAGCGAGTTCACCGTCGGCTGGTCCACGACGCACAGGTCCGCGCGCCCCGCCAGCACGATCGTGTCGACGTCCGCCGCCGAGATCGCCCCCGCCGCGATCACCGCGAAACCGCTCCCGCGCCCGCTCTGGTTGCGAATCCGGTCCGCGTACACGTCCCGGTCGGCCCGCACCCCCGCACAGACGTGGACGGCGCTGGCGCCGCGCGCGGCGAACTCGTTCGCGATCTCCGTCACCGCGTCGACACCGTCCCCGCCCGGATACCAGCGCTCCGGGGAGATCCGCACGCTCACCGGACGCTCCGCCGGCCACACCGCGCGGATCGCCTCGAACAGCTCCAGCGGATGACGCGGCGAACCCCCGGACCGGCCCCGCACGGCCGACGGCGACAGATACGAGGCGAGCGGACTGTCGTCTGCGTAGTCCAGCTCCAGCAGGTCGAACCCGGCCGCGGCACGCCGGGCCGCCGCCGCGAACGCGCGCCGCAGATCACCGGCCGGCTCGGCGGCGCCGCGATGCCCGAGCCGCACCCCGACCTTCGCCGGGGAGTGCGCGTGCACGAAGTCCACGACCCGCCGCCACGCCGCCTCCTGCTCGGCGCTGTACAGCCCCGGACCGCCCGCCGGGTCCGCCGCCGACACCGCGACCGGACCCGCCATCACCAGCCCGGCCCCGCCCAGCGCCGCCCCGCCCAGCCGCACCAGCTGGAGATCGCCCGGCACCCCGCCCGGCGCCGGGGACGGCTCGCCGGGCGAGATCACCACCCGGTTGACGAGGTCCAGCCCCCCGAGCCGGAACGGCTGGAGCATCGGCGGCCCCGCCGGACCCTGCGCCGACCCCGCGAACCACCGCTCCGCCCGCGACACGAACCCCGCGTCCCGCCGCCGCAGCGCCGTGTACGACACCCGGCGGCTGCGCGTCAGGAGGTTCACCGCGAACTGCTGCGGCTCCTGGTGGGTGTACCGGTCGACGTTCTCGAACCACTCCCGGCTGGCCTGCGCCGCCCGCTGGAGCGCCGCCACCTCGGGCCGCCGCCGCGCCTCGTACGCCGCGAGCGCCGCGCGCGTCGTCGGCTGCTCACGCAGGCTGCCGGCCAGCGCCGCCGCGTCGTCCATGGCCAGCTTCGTGCCCGAGCCGATCGAGAAGTGCGCGGTGTGCGCCGCGTCCCCGATCAGGACGACGTTGTCGTGCCGCCAGGTCTCGCAGCGCACCGTGGGGAAACGCAGCCAGCGCGAGTTGTTCCCGTACAGCTTGTGGCCGTCCAGGATGTCCCGGCACAGCTCGGCGACGAGGCCCGTCGACCGTTCGTCGCTCTCGCCCGGCGCCAGCCGCTCGGGGGCGGCCTCCGCGAAACCGGCCGCCCGCCAGGCATCCTCCGACAGCTCCACGATCATCGTGCTGGCGTGCCGGGAGTCCGGATAGGCGTGCACCTGCATCGCCCCGCCCGGCGTGTCCACGACGTAGAACGTGAACGCGTCCAGCTCCAGATCGCTGCCCAGCCAGATGTACCGGCACCTGCCCGTGCGCACCGTCGGCCGGAACGTGCGCGCGTACCGCGCCCGCACCAGCGAGTGCGCCCCGTCCGCCGCCACCACCAGATCGTGCTCGGCCGCCAGCGCCGCCACGTCGGCGACCTCGCTGCCGTGCCGTACGGGTACGCCGAGCTGGGCGCACCGGCGCTGTAAGGACATCAGCAGCGCGGCCCGGTTCATCGCCGCGAACCCGTTGCCGCCCGCCGTGAACGTCGTGCCCCGGTAGCGGACGTCGATGTCGTCCCACCGGGTCAGCAGCGGACGCAGCGCCGCCACGACCGCCGGGTCGGCGCGCTCGATACCGCCCAGCGCCTGGTCGGAGAGGACCACGCCGAACCCGAACGTCTCGTCGGGGGCGTTGCGCTCCCAGACGGTGATCTCGTGCGTCGGGCCGAGCTGACGGCGGGCCAGCACACTGAAGTAGAGCCCGCCGGGACCACCCCCGATCACCGCGATCCGCACCTCTGCCTCCCCCGTCGGCTGTCGTGCTCAGGCCCCGTGGACCGGAGCCGTCGTGGACACGGCCTCGATCAGCTCCGGCGGGACGGTGGCGTCGTCGAACCACCGGCCGCCGAGCGGTCTGGGCACCGGCATGATCTGGTCGTTCGTGTAGGACAGGACCTTCCGGTTGTAGGCGCGGATCACGTCCCGCAGATCGGCGGGCAGCTCCTCGTCGAGCGTCAGCGCCCGCTCCATTTCCCCGAGCAACTCCCGGGTCTCCTCGATGGTGCGCAGAACGGCCTTGCAGAATCCCGCCGGAAGGACTCCGTATTCCCCTTTGATCTCCACCAGGCGGGTGATCGCCTCGTAGGAGACGTCCTGGAGCTGACGCCTGCTCAGCCAGCGGGTCTCGTAATTCAGCCGCCGATACCAGAGCGGTTCGACCATGGCCTGGCGGTGCTCTTCGAGGGTGCGGTGGTGGATACGGTAGCCGTGCTTCTCCGGTTCCTCGAAGAACTGCGATCCGGGATCGAGGAACGGCACCATCGGACAGATCAGCGGAAGGGCGCCCCAGCCGCCGAACTTCCGGATCAGCCGCTCAGAGTAGGCGATCGTGTCCAGCACCGACTGCCGGTCCTGGTAGGGCATCCCGATGAAGTACCAGATCATGATTCCTTTCACGCCGGCGTCCAGCGCGCGCGGAATCCATTCCTCCATCTGCTCCATGGTGTAGTTCCCGCGCCCGGCGGCCTTGCTGATCCTCAGGTCGTGGGACTCCGGGGAGAGCATGATGTACGAGTCCGTCGATTCGCCCATCTTCTTCAGAATGTCGGGCGGCGTCAGGCTGAACTGTTCGAAGTGGACGCTCTTGTAACCGAGTTCCTTCACCGCGTCGAGATACTGGTGCATCCGCGTGCGGTTCTCCGAATAGCACTGGAGCGCGTAGATCGAGGTCCGCTTCGCGGCCTCCCGCATGGTGCGCAGCTCCTCGACGACGAGGTCGTTGTCCTTCTGCACCAGCGTCCGGCGGACCCCCATGATGTTCCGGTACGCGAACCGGGACCCGCCGCACCAGCCGCAGTCGTGTGCGCACCCGGTGTTCGGCAGCGTCATGATCAGCTTCGACGCCGAGGGGCCGCCGTCGGCCACGTCCCGGTAGTACGACCAGTCGTTGCGCACGTTGTTGTAGTTGCTGTCCGGGGTGTGCGTGAACCCGGTGGCCTCGACCTCGCCGTCCTTCTTATACAGCAGGTTCGGGATGCCCCGGAAGTCCCGCTCGCCGCGCCGCACCCGGCTGACGAGTTCGGTGACCGGGTCGAGCGTGTCGTAGCCCTGGACGACGACGTCGACGCTCGGGTACCGGATCAGCTGCTCGGCGTAGTAGGTCGCCGAGATGCCGCCGAAGACGGTGAGCGCCTCGGGGTGGACCTCTTTCACGAGGGCCGCGAGTTCGACCGAGCCGTGGCAGTGGGCCATCCAGTGCAGGTCGAAACCGAAGATCGGGGCGTCGAATCGGGCGATGAGTCGTTTCACGTCGATCTCGGGATGCAGCAGCATCAGCGAGGCGACGTTCACAATCTTCGTCTCGAAACCGGCGTCGGCCAGCCGCTGCTTTATCGAGAACCAGCCGATGGGATAGATCTCGTACACCGACGTCACATTGACGCTGTCACTGTCGCTGAGATAGGCGAACAGCATGTCGTCGCGCTCGCGGAAATCAAATACGCTGGGCGCGTGTAATAAGAAAAGGTCGGCGTCGAGTCCGGGCGCCGACTGCTGATTCGTGATGGTCATTTCACGCCTCCCCCGGCATCCTTTCCGTATGCCGAAACCTTTGTCAAGGCCCGCTCGGGACGCGCGAAAAGCGATCTTGCCGGACTCCTTCCTGGCCAGTGACGATGCCGCCGGAAGGTGGAGTCGTAAAGATTTCACCAATTCCGTCCGGGGTGCCGGAGATCATTTCTCATAAGGGCCGCATCGCGTCGTGACGAATACGGTGATCTCTGCTATGCGGCGCGGTGTGCGCGGGTTAACGGCCGGCGAACCCGTGCCGTCCTCCTATAATCGGCCCGAACGACTGGGGACAACAGTGGAACGACCGTGAGGACGGTGGCCGGGTGACCGAGGCGGACACGGCGCTGCGGACCGTCGCGCACAACGTGCGGGCCGCCCGGACGCGCGCGGGGCTCTCGCTGGACGAGCTGAGCCGGCGCGCGCAGGTCAGCAAGGGCGCGCTGGTGGCGCTGGAGAAGGCGCAGGGCAACCCGAACCTCGCGACGCTGGTCCGGCTGGCCGACACGCTCGGGATCTCCGTGTCCGCGCTGATGCAGGGCCCCGCCGAGGGCCGGGTGCGGATCGTGGCCGCCGAGGACGTCACCCCACTGTGGGAGGGGGAGCGGGGCGGTGAGGCGCGGCTGATGCTGACCACGGCCGGGCCCGCGCCCGTCGAGGTGTGGCGGTGGCGGCTGGAACCGGGCGAGGACTACCCCAGCAGCCCGCACCAGCCCGGGGTCGTGGAGACGGTCAGCGTGCTCACGGGGCGCATGACGCTCGTCGTCGACGGTACGGAACACGCCCTCGCCGCCGGACAGACCGCGACCTTCGACGGCGACCTGCCGCACGCCTACCGGGGGGCCGGCACCGGGACGTGCCGGCTCGTCATGACCGTCCACCTGCCGCCCGCGGCCTCCGTCAGCTGACGGCGAGATACTCCACGGCCGTCCGCTCCGCGTGCGGCGCCAGCAGGCTCTGGAGTTCGTCCGCCGCGAGCTTGACCAGATGGCCGTCCCGGTCCGCGTGCAGGGTCTCCAGCACGAACGCGACGCGCGCCGAGTCCTCCGTGACACGCGTGCGGTGCGCGTCCCGGTGGTTCCAGTGCCGGGTGAGCACGTCCGTCGAGTCGACGTACACCACCTCGCCCGCCTTCGGCGCCTCCACCGTCTCCGGCTCGCCCAGCGGCGTGAACGACTCGGTGCCGTCCGCGTACCGGATGTCGACGTCACCGGTCACCCGGTCCAGGTCGAAGGCGCCGGCCGGGAGACCGTGCCGGACGGAGACCGCGTTGTACGAGTCGACCGCCGGGTTGATGCGCGGCAGGGTGCCCCGCTTCGCCATGCGGCGGCCGAGGGCGTCGACGCTGGGGCGGACGCGGCGCGGATTCGTGCCGAAGGAGCGGTAGGCGGTGTGCCACGCCTCGATCCGGGGGTCCGTCTCGTCGGCCGGCTGCCAGGAGCCGTCCGCGAGCCGCTGCTCCAGCTCCGCGAGCGTGGCCGCCGTGTCCGGCCAGTCCTCGTGCCCGCGCAGGCCCGAGGCGGTGATGACAGCGATGAGCGTGCCGGGGAACGCCTCGGCTACGGCGGGGCTGATGCGGAAGGCGGTCATGCGGGGGGTCCGATCCGGCGAGCGGTTCAATGGAACGACTGAACTGTACAGCGGATCGACCGAGCGGGGCGAACCGCCCGCCCGGGACCGCCCCCGGCAGGAGCGGACCGTCCTCCCCCAGGACGACCCCACCCCGCCGACCGGCGGGGTCGAACCGGACAGCTGCCGGATGGCAGCCCCGCCCCGCGACCCCCAGGCTGAAGCCATGCAACGACACGAACAGCACAAGGAGCACCGGTCGCGTGGCGGCCGGTGGGAGGGCGTCCTGCTGAGCCTCGCGGCCGGCGTCGCCGTGCTGGCGGTCATCCGCCCGGACCTGTACGGCGGACTCGTCGAGGGCCTCGCCGCACACGTCACCGGATCGGCCCACTGACCCCCGCGCCACCCTCCCGACCCCGCCCCCCCGCCCTCTTCGTATCCCCGTCCCCACGAAAGCCCCCACGCAGTGATCCTCACCATCCTGGCCGCCGCGGTGATGGCCCTGATCCGCTCCCTCGCCGCGCTGCGCCTCCAGCGCTGGCACCTCGGCGCCCCGGCGACCATGGTCCTGGCCGGCGTCCTGGTCGGCCTCAGCGTCGAGAATTCCGTCGTCGCCGTCCTCAACACCGAGGTCGCCCAGCACGTCGCCGAGATCATCCTGGCGTTCCTGCTGTTCGTCGACGCGACCGAGGTGCGCGGCGGACGCCTGTGGGGGAACTCGCCCCGGCTGGTCGCCCGGGTCCTGCTGATCGCGCTCCCGCTCAGCCTCGGCGCCGCGATGGTCCTCGGGAAACTGGCCTTCCCCGGCCTGTCCTGGGCGCTGATGCTGGTCATCGCCTGCGTCGTCGTCCCCATCGACTTCGCGCCCAGCGAAGGCGTCGTCCGCGACGGGCGGCTCTCGTCGCGCGTACGGAGCGTCCTCAACGTCGAGAGCGGCTACAACGACGGCATCGTGTCGCCGCTCTTCCTGTTCGCGCTGCTGCTCGCCGGCGGGAGCACCACTCTCCACACCCCGACGGAGGCCCTGACCAGCGCCGCCGGACAGGCCGTGAAAGCGGTCCTCGCCGGGCTCGTCATCGGCGCCCTCGTCGCCTGGCTGCTGCACCACGCCGACCGCGCCGGCTGGACCACCGACCAGTCCCGCCGGATCGCCGTCCTCCTCACCCCGCTGATCGCCTACACGGCCGGCGTCGAGATCGGCGGCAACGGCTTCGTCACCTCCTTCGTGTGCGGGATCGCCTTCCGCTACGTCCACCGCGTCCTCGTCGCCCGCAGACAGGCCCACCGCTCCTCCATCGGCACCCACGAGGTCGGCCTCCTGGAGGACGTCACCACGCTGATGACGATGACCATGTGGTTCGTCGTCGGCCTCGCGGCCGTCGTGACCTTCGCGATCGGCGTGAGCTGGCAGGCGGTCCTGTTCTGCCTGGGCGCCCTCACCGTCGTCCGTGTCGTCCCCGTCCTGTTCGCGCTCCTCGGGTCGCCGCTCGGGCGGCGGGACCGGGTGCTGCTCGGGCTGCTCGGGCCGCGGGGGACGACCACGATCGTCTTCGGGCTGATCGCCTACAACAGCCTGCCGGACGGGGTGCGGGCGGACACCGTGCTCCAGACGACGGTGCTGTCCGTGCTGGGGAGCGTGCTGCTGCACGGGATGTGCTCGGAGACGCTCATCAGACGGTTCGCGAAAGCCTGAGGCCCGGCGGACAGCGGCGGTTCAGGGGCCGGTGTGGACGTAGGCCGCCCACAGCAGGGGGTCGTCGTGCAGCTCCCTGATCTCCCGTACGGCGCTGTGCAGGGCGAACGCCGCGCGGGCGGGGTCGGGGCGGCCGTCCGGGCACAGCTCCGCGTAGAAACGCTCCGTCAGCTGCCGCGTGATGTCGTCGCGGGCCATCCACTGCGTCGCCACCACGTGGGTGAAGCCCGCCAGTTGGAGTGCGCCCGAGAGGTGTACGGGCTCGTCGGGGAGGCGTTCCGTGCCGCGGGCCGTCTCGCAGGCGGAGAGGAAGGCGAGGTCGGCGCGGGGCAGGCGCAGCCGCGTGATGGTCTCCACCGTGAGGAGCCCGCCCTGGCAGTGCAGCCCGCCCTCGCCGGGGTGCGCGGCGTTGTGGCGGGCGTGGCCCGCGAAGTGGAGGCAGGTGTGGTGGGGGAGGGCCTTGCGCAGCGCGGGCGGGGTGACCTTCGGGCCCGTCAGCAGGGTGCGGTCCGTGAGCCGGGTGACCAGGCCGATGGCCTCCTTGCGGGCGCCGGGGAGCGGCGCCAGGTCCGGGACGGTCGCCTGGTCGACGACCAGGACGGGGCCGGGGGTGTCGTCCTGACGCTGCGTACGGGCCTCCGTGAGGGAGCGCAGGGTCGTCGCGTACGAGCAGACGAAGCGGGCCGGGGTCGCGGCGTGCAGCGGGAGGAGGGCGAGCGGGCCGGTCGGGCACCACCACAGCCGGGTCACCTCGGGCGGCAACGCGTCCAGGACCGGCTCCAGCACCCGGAACTCCAGGTTCCCCAGCGTCACGCGCAACGCCTCCCCCGCCGTCCGCGGCGAGGACAGCGCCGACAGCAGCGACTCCGCCGCCTCCTTCACCCACACCAGATCCAGATCGGGCAACGGCACGACCCGGACGGCGTCCCGCGTGACGACCAGCGCGTCGCAGCGCAGCAAGCTGGTGTTGACGACGACGACCGCGCCGTCCGCCGCGGACTCCCGCAGCTCCTCGGAGGTCGGCGGCGTGAGGAGCGCGTCCAGACCGAGCACCCGGTACGCGTCGGCCGTCGCCGCGTCGAGTCCGGCGGCCAGCTCACGGCGTCGGCGGGCGTCCGTCGTGTCCTCCAGGGCGGCGCGGAACTCCTCGATGCGGGCGCTGAGTCCGGGGTCGTACTCGGCCAGTTCGGCCAGGTCGAAGCGGGTGTCGACGGCTTGGGCGAGGAGGATGCCGCGGCCCTGTTCGAGGAGGTGGAGAGCCGTGTCGGGGAGACCGAGGTGGAGAGCGGCGGCAGCGGCGTCGCAGGCGATGCTGTCGGAGACGGCCAGGCCGCTGATCCGGTCCTCCAGCTCCAGGCCGTGCCAGGCGAGGGCGGGGAGCTGGGCGACGGCGACCCGGTAGGCGGTCAGTGCCTCCTGCCAGTCCGCGAGCAGCGCCGCGTGCAGGCCCCAGAGGGCGGAGGCGCTGAAACGGATCTTCGCGGGCACGCCCTCCACGGCCGCCGCCTCCCGGTACGCGGCGAGCGCCGCCCGCAGCGCGGGCCGCCCGGGTTCGTCGAGGCCGTCGGTGAGCCTTGCCACGGCCGAGGCTTCCACGGAGTCGGAGAGCCGGGACAGTCCGATCGTCCGCAGGACACCCGCCACGTGCAACAGCCCGCCCGCCTTGGCCGACGTCGACGCGGGCAACCGGCCGATGAACCGGGGGAGTTCGGCGAGGGGCATGCCGTCGGCCAGCCGGGGCAGCCCTGAGACGGGCAGGTGACCGAGAGTGTGCACGGCCAGGAGTGTGTGCGTCTGGCCCAGCAGGACCAGGGACGACACCCGCCGCCAGTCACCCTCGGGGAGCGCGTCCAGTGACTGCCGTGTGACGTCGGCCGCCGCCGTCAGATCAGCGGCGTCGCCCGCCACCTCGTACCGGCTCATGAGCGCCGTGCCGAGACCTGCCAGGCACTTGGTGCGGTACGGATGGCCGGGGTCCATGCCGTCCAGGGCCGCCCGGCCGTACCGCACCGCCTCGTCCGCGTCGCCCCGGCGGCCGAGGGTCCGGGCCCGGTCGCTCAGTACGAACGCCAGGTTCGTCAGCGCGCCCGGCCGGTGCACGTACGCGGCCGGGTACGCCCCGACCGCCAGCCGGCCGGCGTCGACCGCCTCGTCGAGATCGGCCAGGCCGCCCGTGCGGTCGTACAGGTCGGACAGCGCGAGGGTCAGGTTGGTCGCCGCGTTGCCAGCGACCGTTCCGCCGGGTGCCGTTTCGACGGCCGTCCGCAGCGCGTCGATCGCCTCGTTCAGGTCGGCGAGGGCATGGGAGCGTTCGTGCGAACGGCGCAGCAGCATGCCCAGGTTGTTCCAGGTCACGGAGCGCTCCTGCGCGGACAGCCCGGGAGTGAGGGCGACGACGGCGTCCCGCGCCGCCCGGATCGCCTCCGCGAGGTCCGCCTCCGTCATCAGCAGCTCGTAGCGCGCGGCGTGGGCCGCAGCGAGGTGTGTCAGACACCCCGCGCGGTCGGGGTCACCCACCTGCGCCGCCTCCACCGACTCCCGGCTCACCCGCACCGCGCGGTCCAGCTCCGCCGCGTCGCCCCGGCGCAGTCCCCGCTTGCGGATCTGCACGCCGAGCGCGGACAGCGTCGTCGCCCGCTCCGGATGCCCCGGCCCCAAGCTCTTGAGCGCCGCCTCGAAGGCGACGACCGACTCGTCGAGGAGGGCGGGGTCGTCGGTCCGTTCGTACGACAGGTCGAGGGCGCGGGCGAGGTTGAAGCGGGCGGCAGGGGTGTCCTCGCGGCGCAGGGCGGGGATCGCGTGCTCCAGGAGTTCGGCGAGCCGGTCGTCGTCGCCGGACTCCCAGGCGCGGAGGGCCTCCGAGAGCAGACGCGAGCCGGTCGGCGTGTTCTTCGGGGAGGTCAACGCGTCGAGCAGCGTACGCAGTTCCTCGTTCTCGCCCAGCTCCAGCGCCTGACGGCACACCTCGATCGTTTCGTCGGAGTCCCGGACGTCCCCCGTCACCTCGAACCTGCTCCCCAGCACCAGCGCGAGCGCCCGCATCCGGTCGGCCCGCAGCGGTTCCGGAGCCGCCTCCACGAGCCGGCGCGTGGCGTCCACGAGGGCGTCCAGATCCTCGATCGCCCCGGTGTGCCGGGCCCGCGTCGACAACGCCAGGACGTGGTTGGTGAGGTGGACGAAGAGCTCCGGGCCGGCCGGCGGGGTGCGGTGGACGGCCCGCTCGGTGTGCTCCAGCGCGGAACTCAGGTCGTCGGGGTCGCCGGTGGTGGCGAACCGGGCGTGCAGGGCCATGCCGAGATGGGAGAGGTGCCTCGGCACGTGCGGCTCCGCACGGGACGCGGTTCCGAGGGCGTCGATCGCCTCGTCCAGATCGGCGGGGGAGGGGTGTTCCTCGTCGAGGGTCGCGCGGGCGAGGAGGGCCAGACCGAGGTGGGCGTGGAACAGCGCGGGGGAGCGCGGATCGGCGGTCGCCTCCCGGCCCGAGACGACCGCCTCGTCCAGGACCCCGGGGTCGCGGGCGGAGAGGGCGACGAGCGCGCCGGCGAGGTTGCCGTGGTACTGCCCCCGGTGCGGATCGCCGGGCAGGGCACGCCGTACGGCCGTCCGGCCCGCCTCCACCGCCTCGTCCAGGTCCGCCCCGGCGTCGCGCAGCACGGCCCGGTCCCGCAACGCCGCGCACAGGTTGGCCAGGGCCATCGGCTCGCCGGGGTGGCCGGGCGGCAGGGCGTCCCGGACGTGCCTGTTCACGGCGACGGCCTCGTCCAGCGCCTCGGGGGCGAGGGTCGTGCCCCAGCGGGTGTACGCGGCGATCGCGCGGGCGCCCAGCGCGGAGAGGTCGTCGACCTCGGGCGTCTCCATCGCCTCGGTGAGCGGGCGCAGCTCCCGGGGGACGGCTTCCGGGCTCACCTTGCCCAGGAGGGCGAACAGCTCGACGGCCGTGGCGAGTTCGGCGCGATCGCCCAGGGCCAGGGCGCGGGCGTGGTGCAGGACGGCGACGAGCTGGAGGAAGGGGCCGTCCACGAGCCACCGGCCGGCGTGCAGGCGTGCCGCGTGGGAGCGGAGTTCCGCCGCCAGGGCGGGGGAGTCCGGGGCCGTGACGCCCGAGGGGTCTTCGCCGAGGAAGGCGGTCAGGCGGTGGGAGAGGGTGGCGGCGAGCCGGTGGGCGGGGTGCCAGTCGGGGACGGCGGGGTGGGTCATGGGTCGATGATCGGGGTGGGAGGGGGTGGCGTGGGGGGAGTTGGGGAGAATGCCGGGGCGCTGTCGGGCGGAGGGGTCGCTTCGGGGAGGAGGCCGGGGAGCGGACCGGTTATGACACGCGCCGCCTTCTCTGGGTCGCCCCGACCCCTGCACGCGCCGCCTTCTCTCGACCGCCCCGACCCCTGCACGCGCCGCCTCTTCCCGGCCACCCCGCCCCTTACTTCCCGCCCGTCGCGAACAGGAACAGCACCGCCCCCACGACCACCAGCAACGATCCCACCAACGTCTGCACCCGCGCCCGCCGCAGGGCCGCCCGCACCTGCCACGCGTGGATCAGCTCGACCAGATGACGCCGGCGGGCGGTGGCCCGCGCGAGATTGGCGTGGGCGGCGGCGACGCTCGCGGCGAGGGACACCCGCTGCTGTTCGTCACCCGTACGGGCGAGGAGTTCGGTCAGCCGTACGGCCACCGTCGCATGCGTACGGCACGCGGCGTCGAGGGCGGCGGCCGTCGTGCCGAACGGTCCGAAGAACGCCTCGGGTTCGGCGGCGATCGCCGTGCGGAGGTCACCGAGGGCGCGGTCCTCCAGGGCACGCAGGGTCGTGAAGCGCGGGGTGAGGACCTCGCCGGTCCACCAGATCGCCCAGGACACCCCGGTGACCCCCAGACCGAGCCCGCCCATCGCGAGGAACAGGTCGTCACGGCCGTGGATCTTCCCGACGGCGGCCAGCGGGAACCCGGCGAGCAGGAGCCCGCCGACCGCGGCCGTCGCCGTGAGGGTCCACCGGGCCACGGCACGCATGTCGGCGACGGTGGTGGCGAGATCGGCGGTGACGGGCTGCGCGACCGGTTCGGGGGCCTGCGGTTCGGCCGGAGTGAGGAGGCTCATCGCTCCTCGGTGCCCTCCGTCTCGCCGTCCAGCCGGAACACCTCCACGGGCCCCGTACCGGGATCGGGCAGCTCCACGTACGGCCGCCACGCCTCACCGTCGAAATACTCCACCGGCATCCCGGGCCGCACCCGTACGGCACCGGTCTCCGGCTTCTCCTCGGACTCCACGCGACGCACCTTCCCTGCGAGAGACGGGGTTCGGAGGATACCGCCGCGAGGCGGGCGCGGCCGGGACGGCCGGGGCACGGGTCCGCCGACCCGCGCCCCGCAGGTCCTGGGCCACCGCACCGGTTACCGCACCGGCGTGAAGTCCCGCGCCCCGATGTACTCCGGCCGCCGCACCGGCGCGGCGAACGGCTCCACCGCCGTGTTGTCGACGCTGTTGAAGACGACGAACAGGTTGGAGCGGGGGTAGGGGGTGATGTTGTCGCCGGAGCCGTGCATGGCGTTGCAGTCGAACCAGACGGCGGACCCGGCGGGACCGGTGAAGAGGCGGATGCCGTGGGCGTCGGCGAGTGTCTCCAGGGCCCGGTCCGAGGGGGTGCCCGCGTCCTGCATCTGGAGGGAGCGCTTGTAGTTGTCGCGGGGGGTCTCGCCCGCGCAGCCCAGGAACGTGCGGTGCGAACCCGGCATGATCATGAGGCCGCCGTTGGTGTCGAGGTTGGGCGTCAGGGCGATCGACACCGAGACGGTCCGCATCCGGGGCAGCCCGTCCTCCGCGTGCCACGTCTCGAAGTCGGAGTGCCAGTAGAAACCGGACGCCCCGAACCCCGGCTTCACGTTGATCCGCGACTGGTGGACGTACACGTCGGAGCCGAGGATCTGCCGGGCCCGCCCGACGACCCGTTCGTCCCGCACGAGCGACGCGAACACCTCGCTGATCCGGTGCACCTCGAAGACCGAACGCACCTCGCCGGACCGGGGTTCGACGATCGCGCGCTCGTCGGCGCGTACGGCGGGGTCGTGCAGGAGCCGGTCCAACTCGGCCCGGTAGCGCGGCACTTCACCGGGTTCGACGAGCCGGTCGACCGCGAGGAAGCCGTCCGTGTCGAAGGAGGAGAGGTCGTCGGGCGTGAAGGGGCCCGGGTGGCCGGGGCCCGACCAGACGACGGGGTCCTGACGGGGCGTGACGGTCTCGGCGGCGGCCCGGCTCGGGTAGCGGTCGGTGAGCGTGGTCATGGGATCAGTCCTCCAGGAGCAGGGGGTAGACGCCGTTCTCGTCGTGGTCCTCGCGGCCGGTGACGGGCGGGTTGAACACGCACACGCACCGGAAGTCGGTCCTGGGCCGCAGGGTGTGCCGCTCGTGGCCGTCGAGCAGGTACATCGTCCCCGGCGTGATCTCGTGGGTCAGGCCGGTCTCCTCGTCGGTGAGTTCGGCCTCGCCCTCGACGCACAGGACGGCCTCGACGTGGTTCGCGTACCACATGCGGGTCTCGGTGCCCGCGTACAGCACCGTCTCGTGCAGGGAGAAGCCCACCTTCTCCCGGGCGAGGACGAGGCGCTTGCTCTCCCAGGTCCCCGACTTCGACCTGATGTGCCGGTCGGTGTTCTCGATCTCCGTCAGTGATCGGATGATCATCCGAGTCTCCTTCCTGTCGTTGTGCTCTCAGCCCGAGGCCCGGACCGCCCGGTCGAGGATGTCCAGCCCCTCCTCCAGCTCCGCCTCGCTCACCGTCAGCGCCGGCAGCAGCTTCACGACCTCCCCCTGCGGCCCCGACGTCTCCAGCAGCAGCCCCCGCTCGAACGCCCGCGCGCAGACGGCCGCGGCCCGCGCGGGGTCGTCGAACTCGACGCCCCACACCAGCCCCCGCCCCCGGCAGGCGGTCCCCGGATGCTCGGCGCACAGCGCGAGAAGCCGCTGCTCGACGGTCTCCCCGAGCCGCGCGGTACGCGACTCGGTCTCCCGGTCCGTCCAGTAGGCGTGGAGCGCGGCCGTCGCCGTCACGAACGCCGGGTTGTTGCCGCGGAACGTGCCGTTGTGCTCGCCCGGCTCCCACAGGTCGAGTTCGGGGCCGAACAGGGTGAGCGCCATGGGCAGTCCGTACCCGCTGATGGACTTGGAGACGGTGACGATGTCCGGGGTGATGCCCGCCTCCTCGAAGGAGAAGAACGGCCCGGTCCGCCCGCACCCCATCTGGATGTCGTCGACGATGAGCAGCATGTCGTGGCGCGCGCACAGCGCCGCGAGCCCGCGCAGCCACTCCGGCCGGGCCACGTTGATCCCGCCCTCGCCCTGCACGGTCTCGACGATGACGGCCGCCGGATGGTTCAGCCCGGAGCCGGTGTCCGCGAGAAGCCGCTCGAACCAGAGGAAGTCCGGGACCTGCCCGTCGAGATAGTCGTCGAACGGCATCGGCGTGCCGTGGACCAGCGGAATCCCCGCCCCGGCGCGCTTGAAGGCGTTGCCGGTGACGGCGAGCGAGCCGAGCGTCATGCCGTGGAAGGCGTTCGTGAACGACACGACCGACTCCCGCCCCTTGGCCTTGCGCGCCAGCTTCAGCGCCGACTCGACGGCGTTGGTGCCCGTCGGCCCCGGGAACATGACCTTGTACGGCAGGTCGCGCGGCTTGAGGATCAGCTCGTGGAAGCTCTCCAGGAAGGCCCGTTTGGCGGTGGTCGCCATGTCCAGGCCGTGCGTGATGCCGTCGCGCTCCAGATGGTCGATCAGGGCGCGTTTGAGGACCGGGTTGTTGTGCCCGTAGTTGAGGGACCCGGCACCGGCGAAGAAGTCCAGGTAGCGGCGGCCGTCCTCGGACCACAGATGGCTGCCGCGGGCCTGGTCGAAGACGACGGGCCAGCCCCGGCAGTAGCTGCGGACCTCCGACTCCAGCAGCTCGAACGTACTCAGGGGCGCCTCGGCGGCGGTCGTGCGGGCGGTGGTGGTCATGCGGGAACTCCTCAGGAAGGGGGGAGGGAGAAGAAAGAGGGGAGTGAGGGTCAGCGCAGAGGGCCGATGCGGTGCAGCACCTCGGACTCGTGTCCGGCGCCGGGGAACAGCCCGTCGTCGAAGAGGACGGTCTCCTCGACCTCCGCGCGATGGCGTGCCGCGTACGACGCGAAGAGCGCCCGGGACGCCGTGTTGTCCGGCGTGATGGTGGTCTCCACCGCGCTCGCGGCGGTCCGCGCGGTCAGCGCGTCGAGCAGCGTGCCGGCCAGCCCGCGGCCCCGGTGGGCGCCGTCGACGGCGATCTGCCAGACGAAGAGGGTGCCGGGCCGGTCGGGCCGCAGATAGCCGGTGACGAACGCGACGGGCTCGCCCCGGTGCCGGGCGACCGCCGAGGTGTCCGCGAAGTCACGGCACCACAGGAGATAGCTGTAGGGGGAGTTCAGATCGAGGACCTCGGAGTCCCGGGCGATGCGCCACAGGGCGCTCCCGTCGTCCACGGTCGGGCGGTCGATGGTCAGGGCAGGAGGAAAGGGCATGGGTCCCTTGGGTCGGGAACGGGTGGCGGCGGCGACGGACCGGGGCGGCGGATCGCGCGCGCGGGTGGGGGAGTTCACAGGACGGCGCTCAGGAATTCCCGCGTACGGCGGTGGCTCGGCGCGGTGAACAGCTGCTCGGGGCTGCCCGACTCGACGACCCGCCCCGCGTCGAACATGAGGACCTCGTCCGACACGTCCCGCGCGAACCCCATCTCGTGGGTGACGCACAGCAGGGTGATGTCGGTCGTGGCCGCGATCTCCCGCAGCAGGTCCAGAATCCCGGAGACGAGTTCGGGATCGAGCGCCGAGGTCACCTCGTCGAGCAGCAGGATCTCCGGCTCCATCGCCAGCGCCCGCGCGATCGCGACCCGCTGCTGCTGGCCCCCGGACAGCCGCGTCGGATGCTCCTCGGCCTTGTCCGCGAGCCCCACCATGTCGAGCAGCTCCCGCGCCCGCCCCTCCGCCTCCTCCCGGGGCCGCCCGAGCGTGCGCACGGGCGCCTCCGTGATGTTGCGCAGGACGTTCATGTGCGGGAACAGGTTGAAGTGCTGGAACACCATGCCGATACGGCGCCGGACCGACCGCAGGTGCTTCTCGTCGGCCCGCTTCAGGGCGCCGTCGTCGCCGCGCCGGTGCGACAGCGGCTCGCCGTCCACCCAGATCACGCCGTCCGACACCCGCTCCAGCGTCATCAGCAGCCGCAAAATAGTCGTCTTGCCGGAACCGGACGGGCCGATCAGCGTGATGTGCCGGCCGCGCTCCACCGAGAAGTCGAGCCCGTCCAGGACGGTGTGGTCGCCGTAGCGTTTGACGACCTGTTCGAAGCGGATCATCGGCGGCTCGGCCGGGGACTTCTCACGGGGTTCGGTGTCAGTGGCCAAGGCGTTGCTCCAGTTTCCGCAGGGCGAGCGAGGTCGGGTAGCTCGCCAGCAGGAAGACCAGTCCGGCGAGGGTGAAGGCTTCGGGATAGGCGAAGTGGTCGGCGCCGTACTCACGGGCCTGCGCGACCATCTCCGAGACCGTGATCACGGCGAGGAACGGGGTCTCCTTGAACATGGCGATCGCGTAGTTGCCGAGCGCGGGCAGCACCGTCCGCACGGCCTGCGGCAGGATCACGTCCCCCCACGTCCGGGCCGGCGACAGCGACAGCGCCCGCGCCGCCTCCCACTGCCCCTTCGGGACGGCGTCGATGCCGGCCCGGTAGACCTCCGCGAGGTAGGCCGAGTAGTGGACGCCGAGCACCGCGACGCCGATCGTGAGCGGCGACACCCAGGTGAACACCGCGTACGCGCCCACGAGTTGGACGAGCAGCGGGGTCGAGCGCACGAACTCCAGGACGGCCTTGAGAGGGAAGGACACCCAGCGGCTCGGCACCCGCCCGCCGATCGCCAGCGCCAGACCGAGGACGGCGGCGACGAGGGTTCCCAGCACCGTCGCCAGGAGCGTCGTCCTGAACCCGGCGAGCAGCAGCGGCAGCGCCTCGCGGGCCGCCTCCCAGTCCCACAGGTAGGTCGTCACGGGCGGCCTCCGCTCGTCGCGATCGGGGTCCGGCCGAGCCGGGCGGCGGCATGCCGCTCCAGGAGCCGCATCGCGGCCGTCAGCAGCCAGGCCAGCAGAAAGTACAGGACCAGCAGCGTCGCGTAGGCGGGCACGGTCTCGCCGGTGCGGTCGCGCAGCGACTGGACGACCGTCGTCAGATCCGCCACCGAGATCAGCCACAGCAGCGGCGTCGCCTTGAGCATCTGGACCAGCAGGTTGGTGAACGGCGGGATCATCTGCGGCCACGCCTGGGGGAGCGCGATCCGGTAAAGGCGTTGCAGGGGAGTGAAGTTCAGCGCGACGGCGGCCTCCCGCTGCGGCGCGGGCACGGCGGCCAGCGCACCCCGGACGACCTCCGAGCCGTACGCCCCGTAGTTCAGGCCGAACGCGAGGACCCCGCACGCCAGCGGAGCGAACTCGAAGCCGGTGAGCAGCGGGAACGCGTAGTACAGCCAGAAGAGCTGGATGTACAGGGAGGTACCCCGGAAGAACTCGACGACGGCTCTCGACGTCCAGCGGGCCGGGCGCCACCGGGCGCCCGCGGCCAGCCCGCAGCCGAAGGCGACGACGGCCGCGAGCAGCGCGCCCAGCACGGTCGCCTCGACGGTCACCCACAACCCGGCGCCCACAGACGGGAGTTCGTCGAGGAAGACGGACAGGAAGTCATCCATGGCGGTGCCCCCGCGTCACGCGGCGCACAGCCGTGCCGTCGTCAGGTCCGCGGGCGGCAGTTCGGCGGCGGTGAAACCGTACGGGCCGAGCAGCCGGACGTACCGCTCCCGGTCGGAGGTGATCTTCTTCAGCTCGGTGTCGAAGGCGTCCCGCAGGGAGCCCGCGCTCTTGCGGAAGACGGCCCCGCCCGGGCTGTACTGCTTCACCCCGCCGACCATCGGCAGGAACGGCTCGGTGACATCGAGCCCCTTGTTGGTTTTGTTGAGCCAGCGCAGCGAGATCCCGGTCAGGACGAACGCGTCGATCCGCCCGTTCTTCACGGCGTCGGCGCCGTCCTGCGGTTTCGTCAGCGTCCTGACCTTGCCCGAGGGGATGCCGGCCGCCTCCACGTACCCCTTCTCCGCCGCCCCGGACAGCACGCCCAGGGTGACCCCGGCCCGCTTCGCCGACTCCAGGTCGCCGAGCCTCCTCGGGTTCCCGGACGGCACCATCATCGCGGTCGGCGAGATGAACTCCGGCTCGGAGAACGCGGCCTTCGCGCAGCGGTCGGGGAGGATCGCCATGCCGGCGCTGATCACCTCGTACTTGCCGGCCAGCAGGCCAGGGATCAGCCCGTCCCACTCCGAGAACACCGGCTTCAGCCTCGGCACGCCCAGCGCCTTGAACACCTCGGCGTGCAGCGTCGGCGCCTCCCCCTTGAGGGTGCCGCCCTCCTCGAAGCCGTACGGGGCCTCGTTCGCGTAGGCCACCTTCACGGAACCGCGCTTGCGCAGGGCGGCGAGCAGGTCGGCGTCGTCCGCCGCGCCGCCCTCGGTCCTGCTGCACGCGGCCACCCCCGCGAGGGCGCCTGCGGAGGCGAGGCCGAGGAGTCGGCGGCGGGTCAGGACGGTCTTGCTGGGCATCACGTGAAGTCCCCTGGTCGGGCGGTCGCTTTCGTCGTGCGGACGCACCTGCCCGGACTCACCGTTGTATGTCAGCCCGCCCGGCAGTGTTATCGGCTCGTGACATGACTGTTTCGGCATCCTTAGCGCCACACGCGTTTGCGGACCGAACGCCCGGCCGATGTGGGAACGCCCAGGTCGAAACGGGGAGATGAGGTGAACTTCTCGCTGTGCCGGGGAGGGCCGCCGGGCGTGATCATGTCGGGCGGGACCCCGCCCTGACGCTAGGCTGGAGATCCGCGGAGGCAGACGAGAAGGGCACCCCGTGTGAGCGGCCAGCACATGCAGATCGGCGAGGTCGCCGTACGGACCGAACTCCCGTTACGCACCATCCGGCACTACGAGGACGCCGGCCTCGTCGCCCCCTCCGCCCGCTCGCAGGGCGGCTTCCGCCTCTACACCGAGTCCGACGTCGCCCGGCTGACGGTCGTCCGCAGCATGAAGCCTCTCGGCTTCACCCTGGACGAGATACGGACCCTCCTGGAGACGACGGACCGGCTGGACTCCGGGGAACAGCTGGCCCCCTGGGAGGTCGGCCAACTCCTGGGCCGGATACGGGGGTTCGAGCAGACCGCGCAGCGCAGGGTCGAGGATCTGCGCGCGCAGCTCGCCCAGGCGGAGGAGTTCACCGGGACACTCGCCGCACGTCTCGGCCGAAGGCGCTGACCGCCCGTCACGGCGCCGCCCGCAGCACCGCCGACAGCTCCAGGCGGGACGTGACGTCGAGTTTGCGGTAGGCGTGCGAGAGGTGGGTCTCGACCGTGCGGGGGCTGAGGCGCAGGCGCGCGGCGATCTCGCGGGTGCGCAGGCCGGAGGCGGCGAGTTCGGCGGTCTGCCGTTCGCGGTCGCTGAGCCGCGCGAGGGGGCCGGCCCCGGAGAGTTCGGCGCGCAGGCGGGTGGCGTGGTCGTGGACGAGGAGCGCGCCGTGGACCCGCGAGACGCCCTCGGCGAGCTCCAGGTGCCGGAGTGCGGCCGGGAGCCCCTCCGACCCGGCGAGGGAGCGGGCGCCCGCCGTGAGCGTCCACGCGTACTGGACCGGCATGTCGGCGCGACGGAAGGCGTGGGCGGCGAGGTCGAACAGCTTGACGGCGACGTCGTGTTCACCGTCCGCCGCGTGCAGCCGGGCCCGCGCCTCCTGGACGTACGCCTCCTGGACCGGCAGCCCGAGCCGGTCCGACGCCTCCTCCGCGGACCGCAGCACGCGCCGCGCCTCTTCGTCGTCCCCGCACTCCAGGGCGGCCGTGGCGAGCAGGGCCAGCAGGGAGGGGCGGGCGAACGGCCGTACCAGGGGCAGTAGTTCACCGCCTGCCCCGTCGAGCAGCGTCCGCCGGCAGCCGGCCGCGTCACCCGTGAGGAACCGTGCCTGGGCCAGCAGACCGGTCGCCGACACCGTCCACCAGCTCCGCCCGGGGCGGACCGCCGCGAGCGTCTCCGTGATCAGCGCGACCGCCTCCGCGGAGTCCCGCCGCGCCCGTGACCACACGAGCGCCGTCGCCCGTACCGCCCGCGCCAGCGTCACCGCGTCCGCCGCGCCGAGCGACCCGGCCAGCTCCTCCGCCTCCCGGGCCCGCCGCTCGGAGGCGGCCAGGCGGCCCGTCCACTGCTCGGCCATCGCCAGGGCCGGCAGCCGGTGTGCCGGCGCCGGGACGCGGGTCTCCAGATGCCGGATCGCGTCCGTGAACCGCTCCAGGTGCAGCTCGGCACACCCGAGGAGTACGAGCGTCTCCGGGGTGCGGCCCGCGCCGGGATCGGGCAGCGCGTCCAACAGCCGCGCACAGTCGGCGACTTCGCCGACGGCCTCCGCGACGTCCCCGGCGTGGGTCGCGGACAGTGCCGCCAGCACCCGCAGCGCGGTCCGCTCCGCGTCGTCCGCCCCGCCCGCCGCCCGCGCCGCCTCCCGCAGCAGGTCCCGCGCCTCGTCGTGCGTGCCGCGCAGGGCGTGCGCGAGCCCGTACTCGATCGCCGGCCGCACCGCCTCCGCCGGCAGCGGGTCCGGGAGCGGCCGGGGCAGCATCCCGAGCGCGGTCCCGACGACGGCGATCGCCTCCTCGTAGTGCCCGAGCCGCCGCTCCGCTTCGGCGCACACCGTGTACGCCTGGAGCGTCTCCCGCTCGGAGAGCCGTACCCGGGGGTCCGCCAGCAGGTCGTGCGCGCGGGCCCGTGCCTCCCGAGGCCGCCCCGCCGCGGCCAGCGCCCGGCAGCAGTCCAGCTCCAGCCCGGTCCGCGCCGCCCGTTCCGGCAGCACCTCCAACGCCAGCCCCCACCACCGCGCCGCCGTCCCCGGCTCCCGGCCCACGACCTCGGCGGCCCCCTCCGCCAGCGCGCGTACGGCGACGGCGGCGTCCGTCCCCAGCAGGTGCTCGGCGTGCCGGGCGCGCTCGGCGCCGCTCCCGGCGATCTCCAGCGCACGCCGGTGCGCCCGCAGCCGCAGCGACAGTCCCGTCCGCGCGTGCACGACCTCACCGAGCACGGCGTGCCGGAACCGCAGGGTCCCGGCGGGCCCCGCCGGGCGGATCAGGTCCGCCCGCTCCAGTTCCCCGAGCACGTCCAGCGTCGTGTCCAGGCCCAGTCCGGAGACCCGGGCGACGTCCTGCGGGCGGAACGGGGAGCCGAGGACGGCCGCCGCCGACAGCGCCGTACCGGCGTCGGCCGGCACCGCGTCGACCTCCGCGAACAGGGGCTTCGCCTCGCGGAGAAGCTCGTCGGGGTCGGTCGCGGGCCACTCCGAGGCGACCAGCAGACGCAGGTGACGGGGGTTGCCCGCGGCCTCGGCGCACAGCCGGCCGGCGTTCGCGGTGTCCACGCGCCAGCTTTTCAGCAGAGCCCGCACCGCCTCCTCGCCGAGGGGGCCCGGCTCGATCCGCGTGACCCTTCCGGCCCCTGCCCCGTCGTCCAGTGCCCGCAGCAGGTCCGGCGCGGTCTGCCGGGGGCGGTGGACCAGGGCGACGACGGAGGGGCCGGGGGCGCCGGACCGGACGAGCCGTACGAGGGCCGCCGTCGAGGCCGGGTCGCAGCGGTGGACGTCGTCCAGGACGAGGACGCCGCCACGGCGTTCCGGGTGCGTCGGGACGGTGTCCCCGTGCACGGCCCGGACCCGGGTGGCGGGGAGTCCGCGCCGGGCGGCCATCCGCAGGAGGGCCAGGGCCAGGCGGGTCTTGCCGATGCCGGGCTCGCCGCCGATCTCGACCAGCGCGCCCCGGCCGGCCGCCGCCGCGTCCACGATGCCCGAGAGCCGGGCGAGTTCCGCCTCCCGCGCGACGGGGGGCTCGCCAGGTGCCGGTACGGGCACTGTGGTCATGAGCGCTGGTCCCCTCCGCGTACGGACAGGCGCCCACGGGCGGATCAGGCCGGTCACAGGGCGCCTTTTCGGGCAACCATACAGAAGTAAAAGACTCCTTTCGGGGCGTGGGCACGGCACCGGGGTCACCTCGCCCCACCACGCCCTCGGCGCCGCTTCTCACGGCAGGTAAGGCTCGGCCCAGTCCGCGAACCGCTGTCCCAACTCCTCGCCGGCCGCCGCGAGTACGGCGTCCGGGTCCTGGGCCACCGACAGCCCGAACCGCTCGTGCAGCCAGGCCGCGTACGTGTCGTGGGAAGGGGAGTGGGGCTCGTCCTCGTCGCGGTAGAAGTAGACGCTCTCCCAGTCGACGGAGATCTCCGCGTCGAAGCCGAGCAGCCGCAGCAGCTCCCGCAGGTCACGGGCGACGACGTACTGTCCGCCCTCGTCCCCGAAGACGACGACCGGCAGGGTGGCCAGGTCGGCACGGTCGTCGATCTTCCACAACGCGTAGAACGAGCCGCCGCCCGTGGCCTGCGCGAACGGGATCAGCCGGGCGAGGAACTCCGGGTCGCCGGACCAGCCGGCCACCAGACCGGAGACGTCTCCGTATTCCGTGAGGCCGAATCCGTCGGCGAAATTCTCGTAGCCCACCTCGTCCTCGAAATCCTTGAGGAGGTTGAGTTCCGGCACGGGCGAGTATGTGATGGTCATCGTGTCTCCGGTGGTTTCCGTAAGTGCACATGATCCGATACCGGGTCTGAGCAGGGTGGAGAACCCGGCGGACAAGTCCGAGGCCGGTGACGACACCGTGCTGTTCTGGGCGGAGACGGGGCCCCGCGATCCGGCGTTCACCGACGCCTCGGTGCTGGACGGGACCCGGTAGGGACGCCGCCCTTCCCGCGCCGGCCTGCGGCTCTCTCTCACACACCGTCAGGCTCGATGAGCAACGCCACCATCGCTTCGAGGCGCTCCCCGCTGACCTGCGGAACAGTCCAGCCATGGCCGCGCGCATGCTCGACGAACGCGGGCTCGATCTCCACGTGGTACCGCTCCACGTAGTGAGCTAGGTCGGAGTACCACAACCAATGCCCGTCCGTGAGCAGATGCAGCCCCCCGATGAACGCCCCCGTACCGCTCAACACGTCAGGCACGGCCGCCGGTGCGGCGGCCACGGTCGTGCCGGTCCGTAGATAGCGGACCAACTCGCCCTCGTACCCCGGCGCCGCCGCGCGCACCGCGTCCCGGATCGACGGTCCGTCCGGACTGCCGTGCTCCAACTCCCTGAAGCCGCCGATGAGGGGGAACTTGTCGAGGATCACCTGGGCGATCGTAGCCGGGAGTTCAGGAAGGGCCGCGCTGGGTGTCGCGGAACGTGCCCGGGGTCGTTCCGGTCATGCGGGTGAAGAACTTGCTGAAGTTGGTCGGCTCGGTGAAGGCGAGGCGGTGGCTGATCGAGGCGACCGGCAGGTCTGTGTGGGCGAGGAGGCGTTTGGCCTCCAGGACCACGCGGGCGTCGACGAGGTGCTTGGCGGTGTGGCCGGTGGCCCGCCGGCAGGCGCGGTTGAGGGTCTTGAGGGAGTAGCCGATGCGGGACGCGTAGTCGTGGGCCTGGCGGAGGGTGGTGAAGGAACGCTCCAACTCCTGGAGAAAGCGGCGGTAGGGCTCTTCGGGAAGGGTGCGGGGGCGGCCGTCGGGGGAGGGGAGGCGGGCGATGCGCAGGAGAAGGGCGGCGAGGAGCTGCCGTAGCAACTCCTTCGTGAGCTCCGGCGACCGGCCGGGGAACTCGGTGTACTCCGCCGCGAGGTCGGCGAGGGCGTGGCGGAAGTGCGGAAGGTCGGCGGGGCCGAGACGCCAGAGTTCCGGGCCGGGGATGTCGAGGGGGAGCGTCGCGGGCAGCCGGGGCGGGAAGTCCGGGGTGAACAGGACGACCGTCGCGTCCAGTTCGGCCGGCGCGCCATCGGGGCCCACCGGCAGGCGCTGCACCTGTCCCGGACGGATGTGCAGCAGAGTCCCCGGACGCATCGGCGTGTCGAGGAAGTCCACCATGCCGGTCCCCTCGCCACCGTGGACGAGCGTCAGTTGGTGGAAGTCCGGCCGGTGCACCCACTCGAACTGGGCCGTCGACAGCCGCCCCGTGAGGTCCGCGAAGGCCAGCACCTCCATCCGCAGAGCGGGGAGCGTGGGGTTGCGGTACCCGAGCTCGATCACCCGAGCGTGTCCCATTTCGACCATGGCCATGCCCGACTCTACCGCGCACACAGGGAAGGGGCTCGTGGACAGGACGGGGCAGGGTGGCCGCTGGCCACCGTCCGCTCAGCGTCGTGCACGGGAACGTCATCGCCCTGATTCCTGTGCAACTCCCTTGCGGGATACCGAAGAACATACGACGAATCCTGAACTGGGCGATCTGCACAACCTCTTCACGAAGGTGAGGGGTGAAAGGTATGTGAAAGTTAAAGTGGCTGGCTTACTATCCCGACATGCGAGGATCGAACAACCTTTCCCCGGCTGACCTGGCGAAACTCGTCCGGCTCCCGGCCGCGTCGAGTGTGCCGGGAGACGTTCTGGCGGGTGCGGTCGCGGGCGGAGGGGCCGTCCGCCCACACATCGTCGCCACAATGGTGTCGTCGGCGGCCCTCTACTGGGCGGGCATGGCCCTCAACGACTACGCCGACGCGACGGTCGACGCGGTCGAGCGCCCCGAACGCCCCATACCCTCCGGCCGGATACCCCGCCGCACCGCCCTCACGACCGCCTGCGCGCTCACCGCCACCGGCCTCGGCCTCGCCGCCCTCGCCGGCGGCAGACACGCACTCCGTACGGCCCTCCCGCTCACCGCAGCGGTCTGGGCCTACGACCTCGCGCTCAAGTCCACCCCCGCCGGCCCCGCCGCCATGGCGAGCGCCCGCGCGCTGAACGTCCTCTCCGGAGCCGCCCCCGGCCGCACCGCCGCCGCCCTCCCGGCAGCCCTCCTCGTCGGCGCCCACACCTACACCGTCACGGCACTCAGCCGCCACGAGGTGACCGGCGCCCCGCGCACACTCCCGGCGACCACCCTGGCCGCCAGCGCCGCGACCGGCCTCGCCACAGCGGCACTTCCCGCGCTACGGCGCGCGGACCGCCCCGCCCGGATCGGCGCCGCAGCCGCCGCCCTCGGCTACCTCGCCACCTACGGCACCGCACAGGCCCGCGCAGCCCGGGAACCCTCCGCCGCGAACGTCCGGGAAGCCGTGGGCGCCGGGATCATGGGCCTGCTCCCGCTCCAGGCCGCACTCACCGCGGGTAGCGGAGCCGTCCGCCTCGCCGGAGCCCTCGCCGTGGCGCATCCACTCGCGCGCCGGCTGGCCCGCAAGGTGTCGCCCACGTGAGTCTCCGCTACGGCTTCGGCACCAACGGGTTCACCGCGCACCGCCTCGACGACACCCTGACCGTCCTCGCCGACCTCGGCTACGACGCCGTCGGCCTCACCCTCGACCACACCCACCTCGACCCGTACGCCCCCGACCTGCCCCGCCGAGTCGCCCACCTGGCACGGCGAACCGGGCGACTCGGCCTCACGGTCATGGTCGAGACCGGCGCCCCCTACCTGCTCGACCCCTGGCACAAGCACGCGCCCACCCTGATGTCCCGCGAGGACGCCGGACGCCGCGTCGACCTGCTCGCCCGCGCCGTCCGCGTCGCCGCCGACCTCGGCGCCCCCGCCGTCCACCTGTGCAGCGGCTCCCGGCCCCCGGACATGACCGACGAAGAGGCGTGGAAACGGCTCGCCGCCGGCTGCGAAGAGGTCCTGGGCCTCGCCCGACAGCACGGCGTCGCCCTCGCGTTCGAGCCCGAGCCGCACATGTTCGTCGACACCGTCCAACGTGTACTGGACCTGCGCCGATGCCTCGGCGACCCCGACGGGTTCGGCGTCACCCTCGACATCGGGCACGCCCACTGCGTCGAGGACCTCCCGCTCCTCGACTGCGTCGCCCTCGCCGCACCGCACCTCCTCAACGTCCAGATCGAGGACATGCGGCGCGGAGTCCACGAACACCTCGAACTCGGCACCGGCGAGATCGACTTCCCGCCCGTCCTCGCCGCGCTCAAGACCGCCGGGTACGACGGACCGGTCTCGGTCGAGATCCAGGGCGCCTCACCGAACGCCCCCGAAGTCGCCCGCCGCTCCCTGGAGTTCCTCAAGGCCGCCGAGCCGTCCTGACCCGACACTGGAGGAGACGCACACTGTGCACCCCTGCGTTCACACCGTCCTCGACGCCCGCCTCACCCCCGAAGCCCGCACCTGGCTCACCACCACGATGGCCCGCGTCGGCGAGAACCCGGCAGCTCTGCGCGCCGCCTTCCCGGCCGTCGGACGGCGCTGCGGACGCGAGCAGTTGACCACCGAGTGGACCGTCGCGGACGCCGCCCGCGTCCGCCTGCTCGCCGCCCTGCCCCTGCGCGGCACCGCGCTCGCCGACGAGATCACCACCCTCCACCACCACGGCGACGCCGCCGAACAGCGCGCCGTCCTCATGTCGTTGGCCCACCTCGAAGACCTGGACCCCACCTTCGCCGGCCTCGGACTTCCCCTGGTCCACGGGGCGTTGCGCACCAACGACACCACCCTGATCACGGCGGCCGTCGGCCCCTACGCCGCCCGCCACCTCGACGCCGACGGCTACCGGCACGCCGTCCTCAAATGCGTCTTCACCGACATCCCGCTGGCCCGCGTCGCGGGTCTCACCGACCGCGCCGACCATGAACTCGCCCGTATGCTCTGCGACTTCGCCCACGAACGGGTCGCCGCCGGCCGCGAGGTCCCCGCCGACATCTGGCCCGTCGTCCGCGCCCACCCCGGCACGCTGGAAGCCTCCGGGCTGCCCGCCGAAGCCGACTCACCCGGCCCCCACCGCCGCGCCGCCGCCGAACGCGCCCTCACCGCCCTGGCAGGAGTCTCCTGATGCGCATTTTCGATCCTCACATTCACATGACTTCGCGGACGACGGACGACTACGAGGCGATGTATGCGGCGGGGGTGCGGGCGTTGGTGGAGCCGGCGTTCTGGCTGGGGCAGCCGCGTACGTCGCCGGAGAGTTTCTACGACTATTTCGACGCTCTGTTGGGGTGGGAGCCGTATCGGGCGGCGCAGTTCGGTATCCAGCATTTCTGCACGATCGCGTTGAATCCGAAGGAGGCGAACGATCCGCGGTGTCTGCCGGTGCTGGAGGAGTTGGACCGTTTTCTGGCGAAGGACCGGGTGGTGGCGGTGGGGGAGATCGGGTACGACTCGATGACCGCGGCGGAGGACGAGGTGCTGGCGCGGCAGTTGCAGCTGGCGGTGGAGCACGGTCTTCCGGCGTTGGTGCACACGCCGCACCGGGACAAGGCGGCGGGGACGCGGCGGACGCTGGACGTGGTGCGGGAGTCGGGGATCGCGCCGGAGCTGGTCGTCCTGGACCATCTCAACGAGCTGACGGTGGGGATGGTGCTGGACAGTGGCTGCTGGGCGGGGTTCTCGATCTATCCGAAGACGAAGATGAGCGAGGACCGCATGGTGGAGATCCTCAGGCGGCACGGTACGGAGCGGGTGCTGGTGAATTCGGCGGCGGACTGGGGGAGTTCGGACCCGTTGAAGACGCGGAGGACGGCGGACGCGATGCTGGCCGGCGGGTTCGACGAGGACGCGGTGGACCGGGTGATGTGGCGTAATCCTGTCGCGTTCTACGGGCAGAGCGGGCGGCTCGAACTGGACGAGATCAAACCCGACGACACCGCGCTCCACGAGGGCAACTCGATCAAACGCGGCGGGGAGTGAGGGGCGTTGCGATTCGGACACTCCGACGGTACGACCGTCCATCTCGCCTACTGCGGCAACGTCCACCAGGCGGAGGATCTGGAAGGCGTCGTCTCCCAACTCGCCGAGTACGCCGGGCCGGTGCGGGAACGGCTGGGCCTCGACCGGCTCGGCATCGGGCTGTGGCTCGCGCGTGACGTCGTCACCGAACTCGCCGCCGACGAAAGGGAGGTGAAGCGGCTCAAGGACGAACTCGCCCTCAGGGGACTGGAGACGGTCACCCTCAACGCCTTCCCCTACGCCGGTTTCCACCGCGAGGTCGTCAAGAAGGAGGTGTATCTCCCGGACTGGGCCGACCCCGCGCGCCTGCGGTACACCGTCGATTGCGCCCGGGTGCTGGCCGCGCTCCTGCCGGACGACGCGCGGCGCGGCAGCGTCTCGACGCTCCCCCTCGCCTGGCGCACCCCATGGCCCACCGAGGCACGCGACACCGCACGCCGGGCCCTGGACGAACTCACCGCCGAACTCGCCGCCGTGGAACGGGAATCGGGCCGCACGATCCGGGTCGGATTCGAGCCCGAACCCGGCTGCGTGGTCGAGGACACCGTGCAGGCGGCCCGTGAACTCGGGGGAGTCGACCCGGAGTTCCTCGGAATCTGCCTCGACACCTGCCACCTCGCCGTGCAGTTCGAGGAACCCGCGCAGGCGCTGCGCCGGCTCGCGGACGTCGGTCTCCCGGTCGTGAAGGTTCAGGCGTCCAGCGCCCTGCATGCCGACGACCCCGCCGACCCCGAGGCGCGCCGAGCCCTCGCCCGGTTCGTCGAACCCCGGTTCCTGCACCAGACCCGCACGGTCCACGAAGGCGCCGTCACCGGCGTCGACGACCTGCCCGACGCACTCGCCGGAGAGCTCGACGACGGCTCCCCCTGGCGGGTGCACTTCCACGCGCCCCTGCACGCCGCCCCGGAACCGCCGTTGCGCACGACCTCCGGTGAACTCGCTCACGCGCTGGGCGAGTTGCTCGGCGGGACCGAAGCGGTGTGCGACCACATCGAGGTCGAGACCTACACCTGGTCCGTCCTGCCGGAACATCTGCGGCCCCACGACCGGGACAGCCTCGTCGCCGGGATCGCCGCCGAACTCGCCTGGACCCGCGAACGGTTCCTCGAACTCGGCCTCACCCAGAAGGAGTTCGCCGTATGACCCGCCTCGTCGTCCTCGACATCGTCGGCCTCACCCCACGGCTGTTGCGGCACATGCCCGCCGTCTCCGCCGTCGCCGGACGAGGGTTCCAAGCCCGCATGGACACCGTCCTGCCCGCCGTCACCTGTACCGTCCAGTCGACTCTCCTCACCGGTGAACTCCCGTCCGTGCACGGGGCGGTGGCGAACGGCTGGTACTTCCGCGACCTCGGTGAGGTGCTGCTCTGGCGGCAGCACAACGCCCTCGTCGGCGGCGAGAAGATCTGGGACACCGCACGCAAGGCCGACCCCGGGTACACGGTCGCCAACATCTGCTGGTGGTACGCGATGGGCGCCGACGTCGACTGGACGGTCACCCCACGCCCCGTCTACTACTCCGACGGCCGCAAGGAGCCCGACTGCTACACCTGGCCGCCGTCCCTGCACGACGAACTCACCGACAGGCTGGGCACGTTCCCCCTGTTCACCTACTGGGGCCCGAACGCCGGCCTCCCCTCCACGCAGTGGATTCTCGGCGCCGCCCGGCAGATCTTCGACGAGAAGCAGCCCGACCTCACCCTCGTCTACATTCCCCACCTCGACTACGAGCCCCAGCGCACCGGCCCCGGCTCCCCCGAGACCGCCCGCGAGGCCCGCCGCCTCGACGACGCCCTGCGCCCCCTCCTGGACCACTTCGAGAAGGAGGGTGCGACGGTCGTCGTCCTCAGCGAGTACGGCATCGCCCCCGCGTCCCGCCCCGTCGACATCAACCGCGCGCTGCGGGAGGCCGGTCTCCTGGAAGTCCACACCCAGGACGGCATGGAGTACCTCGACCCCTGGACCTCCCGCGCCTTCGCCGTCGCCGACCACCAGCTCGCCCACGTCTACGTTCGTGACCCCGCCGACCTCGACCGGGTCGCGGAGATCGTCGCCGAACTCGACGGCGTGGACCAGGTGTTGGACGCGGCGGGCAAGAAGGAGCACGGTCTCGACCACGAACGCTCCGGTGAGCTGGTCGTGGTGGCCGAGTCGGATGCCTGGTTCACGTACTACTACTGGCTCGACGACGCCCGCGCCCCCGACTTCGCCCGCCAGGTCGAGATCCACCGCAAACCCGGCTACGACCCCGCCGAGTTGCTCTACGACGACACCGTCCCCGCCCTCAAAGCACGCGTCATCGGACAGGTCGCCCGCAAGAAGCTCGGCCTGCGGTACCGCATCCAGACCGTGCCGCTGGACCCGTCCGGGGTGAGCGGCAGCCACGGCCGCCTCCCCGACGACCCGCAGGACGGCCCCGTACTCCTGTGCTCCCGGCCGGAGTTCACCCGGGAGGCCATCCACGCGACCGAGGTGAAGGAACTGCTGCTGGGGCTGGCGGACCTCAAGCAGACCGAGTGACCGAGGCGAGACACCCGCCACCCCCCATGCCCCTTGGATCGAAAGAGCCCCACGTGAACTCGACGCCCACCCCGCCCCCGCTGCCCGTCGCCCGCCCGCTCCTCGACCCCGCCGAGGAGTACCGGAGCTGGATCACCGAACGCCCCCTGGACCGCATCACCCTCTGGGGCGACCTCCATCCCTGGCTGGTCACCCGGTACGACGACGCGCGCGCCGTCCTCAGCGATCCCCGGTTCAGCTCCGAGAACTTCCGCCCCGGCTTCCCCGGCCTCCAGCCGACGACACCCCCGCGCACGCCGGGCCAGCTGTTCGCGATGGACCCGCCGGACCACACCCGGCTGCGGCGGATGCTGATCCCCGAGTTCACGTTCCGCCGGGTCGAGCAACTCCGCCCCGCCATCGCCCGGTTGACGTCCGAGCTGATCGACGGGCTGGAGGAGCAGGGGAGTTCGGCCGATCTCGTCGAGCACTTCACGCTCCCGCTGCCCCTGCTCGTGATCTGCGAACTCCTCGGAGTCCCGTACTCCGACCGGGAGTTCATCCACCGGCAGGCCGCCGCCTTCGCCACCGTCTCCGCCGGACCCGAGGCGATGCGCGCCGGATGGGGAGCCCTCTTCGGCTACCTCCAGGAGCTGCTGGCGGCCAAGGCCGGCGCACCCTCCGACGACCTGATGAGCCGGCTCGCCACGGAACGCGTCGCCACCGGCGAGGCCAGCGCGGCGGAGGCGGCCGGGCTCCTCGTCCAACTCCTCATCGCGGGCCACGAGACGACCGCGAGCATGCTCTCCCTGGGCACCATCACCCTGCTGCGCCACCCCGAGCAGCTCGCAGCCCTGCGCGCCGACGACAGTCTCGTACCCGGTGCGATCGAGGAACTCCTGCGTTACCTCACGATCGTCCACATCGGGATGCGGCGCATCGCCACCGAGGACGTCGAGGTCGGCGGGGTCACCATCCGGGCCGGTGAGGGTGTGGTGATCGCCCTCCAGTCCGCCAACCGGGACCCCGGCACCTTCAAGGACCCCGACACCCTCGACCTCACCCGCGAGTCCGACCGCCACCTCGCCTTCGGCCACGGCCTCCACCACTGCCTCGGCCAGTCCCTGGCCCGCGCCGAACTCCAGATCGCCCTGCCGATGCTGTTCGAACGCCTGCCGGAACTGCGGCTGGCGAAGGACCCGGAGGAGTTCGCGTTCGTGGGGCGGGCGGTGCACGGGGTGGAGCGGCTGCCGGTGACGTGGTGAGGCGCGGGCGGGGGTGAGGTGGCTGGGGGCGGCTCCGTCGAGTGCGCCCCCAGGTGTCATCCCCCTTGAAGCGGGAGGTCGTGGCCGTCGAAGACCGCGTAGAGGTCCTGCATGAGGTTCGGTGGGCTGGGGGTGACGTAGAGGCCCGGGTTGAGGGAGTACTCGTTCGCGCGTACGGCTTCCAGGCTCGCCGAGAAACAGAAGTCGGGTTCGTCGTGGTAGCGCGGGCCTGTGCCGCGCCAGGATCGGTACGCGTTGACGATCTTCGCGAGGTCGGTGTCCTCCAGGACACGTTCGGTCTTGCTGGCCATCGTGCCTGTTTCGGTGGCGTCGATGAAGATGATCTGGCCACGCCGGTCGGTCCGTTCCGACAGTTGGCGGGGCGACTTGTCCTTGTCGAGGACCCACATGCAGGCCGGGATCGTGGTCGAGGGGAAGAGGTAGGGCGGCAGGGTGATGATGCAGGCGACCAGGTCGTCTTCCAGCATGGCCCGACGGATCTCGCCCTCGGCCTTGCGGGCATGGAGGGAGCCGTTGGCCAGGATGACGGCGGCGGTTCCTTGGGGCGTGAGTTTCGCGGCGATGTGCTGGAGCCAGGCGTAGTTGGTGTTGTCGGCAGGAGGAACGCCGTAGGTCCAGCGGGGGTCGGACACATCGCGCGCCCAGTCGCTGAGGTTGAACGGCGGATGGGCCATCACGAAATCAGCCCTGAGGTCCGGATGGTGATCGTTGCTGAGGGCGTCAGCCGGGCCCGGACCCAGATCAGCGTGCAAGCCGTGCACGATGAGGTTCATCCTGGCCAGGTTCCACGTGCGTGTATGACGTTCCTGGCCGTAGACCGAGCCGCGACTCCGCTCGAAGGACATGGCCGTCTGCGCGAGCATGTCGCCCGCACCGCATATCGGGTCGTACACCCGGCCCGAGTAGGGCTTCAGGATCTCCAGGACGAGTCGGGTCACGGAACGTGGGGTGTGGAACTCGACGCCCGACTTGCCCTCGAACCGTGCGAAGCCGTCGAGGAAGGCCGAGTACTCCTCGGCGAGTGCGGCTGACACTCGTCTGTACGAGGCCCAGCGGGTGCTGAGGAGGTCGATGAGGTCGGCCAGACGGTCCTGGTCGATGTCGGCGTCACCGAAAACGCCCGCCAGGGTTCCGGTCAGATCCGGATTGGCCAGCATGATCGCGCCCGCCGCCTTGTCAAGAACCCTGCCCGCACCCCCCTGCCTGGCATGGGCCTCGATCCACGACCATCGGGCGGTCGGTGGGACCCAGAAATCGTACAGAGTCAGGTCCTCCAGGATCTGTGCCACCCGTTCTTCAGGGGCGTTCTGGCTGAACAGAGTTTCGGTGAGCAGGCTTTGGCGTTCCTCGAACGTGCTGGAGAGGTACTTCAGAAAGACCAGCCCGAGCACGAACTCCTTGTACCGAGCAGCGTCGACAGAACCCCGCAGCGCATTGACGGCCTGCCACAGCACGTCCCGGAACTCCCCGCCCCGCGCCTCCGCTTCCATACGGCGATCACCCCCGCCCGGATTGTTCCACAATCACCCCCACCCCCTCCCGCCAGCGCTGTAACGTACCGACAACGCACTGACTTTCTCTGACCCGGGGGCGCACGGAATGTCGACGATCGGCCTGGCCGCAGCCATCGAGGAGCTGCGCCAGGAGCTGTACGAGGCCCAACGCCTCGGCGTGAACCAGCAGTTCGCGTTCGGCGTCGAAGAAGCCGAGCTGGAGCTCCAGTTGGAGCTACGTGACTCCACCAAGGGCGACGGCAAGCTCACCTTCGGCGTGGCCACCGTAGGCGTCGGCGGTGACCAATCCACCGTCCGCACCCACAAGTTGACCCTCAAACTCTCCGTGAAGGACCGGGCCGCCGCAGGCACCCGCCCCGAGATCGCGGACGACGAGACCGGGTCGCTGGACGAGGACTGAGGTGGACCCGCGCAGACTGGCCCTGATCCGCAGCGGGGACGAGGGCCGTATCACGGTCGGTTCGGGCTACCTGATCGCGCCACGGCTGGTGCTGACGGCACGTCACGTACTCATCGACAAGGTCACCACCGCGCCCTGGCGGACCATCAAGGTCCGCGTCGGCCACGAACGCGACGGCGAGCAGACCAGGACATCGGCCCGACTCCTCTGGGAACACCCGGCCGGCCTCGACATCGCCCTCCTGCTCCTCGACCAGGAGATCCCCCTCCCGGGCCCCGTCCGCTGGGGCCGCCCCGAGGGCCTCGCACCGCTGCCGTACGAGGGCCTGGGCTACCCGTGGGCTGCGAAGAACGGCGGCCTCCGCGCCCCCGAACACCTCCGTGGCTTCCTCCCCGTCCTCTCCGGCGGCAGGGGCCGTTACGTCCTGGACCAGACCCCGTCCCCCGCTCCCCGCGAGGGCGACGGGAACGCGTGGGGAGGGGCCTCGGGCGCCGCGATCTTCTGCGGCGGCCACCTCGTCGGCGTCGTGACCGAGGAGGACCAGGCGTACGGGGCACGCCGGTTGATCGCCGTACCGGTGTCCTCGTTCGCCACCGACGACACGTTCACGGCCCACCTCGACGGCTGTCCCCGACTGGCCGCGATCGGCGCCCCCTTGCCGAGAGCGGCGGCCGGAGCCGAACGCACCGCCGCCGAACGCGAGTTGGAGAGCCTGCTGCGCCCGCTCTTCCCGGACGAGGCGACCCTCGGCATGCGGGGCCGGGAGCTGGCGCGGGAACTCGGCTACGACGGTGTCGACACCGCCGGATACGCCCCCCGCACAGCGGACCTCGTGGCGCTCGCCAAGGCCCACCCCCGCGCACTCGCGACACTCGCCGAGATCCTCGCCCCCACCCTGCGTGATACGGCCCGCACCGCGCTCACCACCCTCCTCGCCACGGCGAGAACCCTCGGCCACGGCGCGCTCCTCTCCCCGAACGAGTACGCCGACCTGCTCTCCCGCCTCCGCCGCAGCCGCGCCGCCGACCCGACGCTGATCCCCCGCGCGGCCGGCGAGGCCCTGCGCCACCACATCCTCCCCGAGGCGCTCACCCGTCCCCGCCTGGACGAGGACCACCTCGCCGACGTGATCGAGGACCTGGAGAGGCTGACCGAGCAGGCCGCTCCCGCGCTGCTGCGAGTCGTCGAGTACGTCGCGGCGGCCACCGAAGGGGCACTCGGCGGAGAACTGCGAGCCTGGTCGGAGACGGTCGCCGCCCGGCTCGGCGTCCGCCACGAAGTGCTGGCCGACCGCCGCGCGGACGCCGACCGCTGGGCGAAGCGCCCCCTCTCCCCGGTGTCGCGGGTGGTGATGAAGCTGGAGCGCGACGCCGAGGCGGGCGACGAGCGGTACCGGTGCCGGATTCTGCTCGCCCGCGACGACGGGTCGCACCGGGTGCTGAAGGAGGTGGAGTCGGTCTCCAAGACCCCCACCGAGGTGGCGAGCTGCCTGAGCGAGGCGGTCCTCGCCGTCCGGCAGGAACCGGGGCAGGGGGACAGGGTGCCGTGGGTGACGGTCGAGGTCGACCGGGACGGCCTTCAGCGGGCCGTCGACGAATGGGTCCCCGGCGCGGCCGACGACATCCTTCCGGCCCGGCCGATCGGCGCGGACTACCGGGTCTCCCTGAGCTGTCCCGAACTCGGCGCCCGATGCGAGGACCACCGCCGGCGCCGGTGGACGAACGGACGGAACATCACCCTCGTCGTCGGCCCCGCCTGCGACAGCCGCGACCGGCTCGTCCACCTCCTGAGCACGGAACACCGCGACACCGCACGGGTCGTCCTGCACGGCCCCGCCGACCAGCGCACCCCCTGGCTCCTCGCCGCCCTCGCGCTCGGCGCGCCGGTCGTGCTGTGGGACCGGGACGCGAGCGGCCACGAGGACGCCGACCGGCTCGCCGGCCTGGCACCCGCCGGTGACCTGGACGGACTCCCCGAGCGGGTCCGGTACTTCAGGAGCGACGCGGTCGCCGGAGCGGGCGGACGCCGGGCCCGGCCCTCCCTCGTCTGGGAGCCGGAGGAGCACCACCCGAGGATCGAGCCGCTGCGGTTCGCGGACCCCGTGAGAGGAACGAACGCGTCATGACCATCGCAGAGCCGGCACAGGACGGCGACTGGCGCCTGTTCCGCGGGGACGGCGAGCCCCGGGACACCCCGTTCCCCGCCGCCCCGCCGTGGCGCCGCTTCGACCGCCGCGAACCCGACGCCACCCGCCCCTACCTGATCGACGCCGAGGCGGCCGACGTCGTCAACGCGGCCCTCCATCTGCGCCGCCCCCTCCTGGTGACCGGCCAGCCCGGCACCGGCAAGTCCTCGCTGGCGCACGCCGTCGCCCACGAACTCGGCCTCGGCCGCGTCCTCCAGTGGCCGGTGAACAGCCGCTCCACCCTCCAGGACGCCCTCTACCAGTACGACGCCGTCGGCCGCCTGCGCGAGGCCGGCCTCCGGCGCGACACCGACGGCACCCAGCCCGGCATCGGCGCCTACCTCCGCCTCGGCCCCCTGGGCAGCGCGCTCGCCCCCCGCACGCGTCGCCCCGACCGACCCCGCGTCCTGCTCATCGACGAACTCGACAAGGGCGACGTCGACCTCCCCAACGACCTCCTCACCGTCTTCGAGGAGGGCGAGTTCGCGATCCCCGAACTCGTCCGCCTCGGCGACGACGACACCCCCGTGCACGTCCAGACCGACGACCCCGACGAGACCGCCCCCGTCACCAAGGGCCGCGTCCGCTGCGCCGAGTTCCCCGTCGTCGTCATCACCAGCAACGGCGAACGCGACTTCCCGGCCGCCTTCCTGCGCCGCTGCGTACGCCTCGACCTGCCCGACCCCGACGAGCGGCGGCTGCGGCAGATCGTCACCGCGCACCTCGGCGCCGACGCCCTCGACGGCATGGACGACCTGCTGCGCGAGTTCCTCGGCCGCCGCGCCGCCGGCGAACTCGCCACCGACCAGCTCCTCAACGCCGTGTTCCTCCGCAAGGGCGGCGTCCAGCTCGACGCCGGCGCGCTGCTCGACGCGGTCCTGCACCGCCTCGGCGGAGCGGTGTGACGGCGTGCTCTCACGCGTGACGCAGATCCTTGCCGCGAGCGGCGCGGACGTCTCCCACGAGGAACTCCTCGACGCGCTGTGGCTCGCCCACCGGCTGCCCCGGGACGCCGCGCCGCTGGCCCGCGCCGCCGGCGTACCCGTCGCACCGCCGGCCCAGGACGCCACGCCCCACCCCGCCGAACCGACGCCACCGCGGCCCGGTACGCCGCCGCGCCCCGACCCGGCCCCCGCACCACCCGAGCGGCCCGAACCCGCGCGACCGGTCACGGCCACGGACGACACCGGGCAGGCACCCCCGGCCACGGCCTCGTCGCCCGCACTGCCCGTCCGCACCCCCGAGACCCGCCTCACCGGCTCCGGCCAGCTCCACCTCGGCAAGGCGCTGCGACCCCTGCGGCAGCGCTTCCCCGACCGGCGCCGCAGCGAACTCGACGTGGCACGGACGGTCGCCGCCGTCGCCGACACCGGCGTCGCCGAGACCGTCACCCGTCCCGTGCGCACCCGCTGGCTCACCCTCGCCCTCGTCATCGACGACGGCGTCTCCATGGTCCTGTGGCAGCGGCTCGCCGCCGACGTCCGCAGGCTCATGGAACGCGCCGGGGCCTTTCGGGACGTGCGCGTGTACGGCCTCGACACCCGGGGCGCCGTCCCCGCGCTGCGCACCAGGCCCTTTCGGCCGCGTGGCCGCGCCCTCACCCCGAGGACGCTGTGCGATCCGAGCGGGAACACGCTCGTCCTCGTCGTCAGCGACGGGGTGGGCCCGGCGTGGCGGGACGGCGGGATGCGGGACGTCACGGACCGGTGGGGGAGCTGCGGTCCCGTCGCGATCGTCCACGCGCTGCCGGGCCGGCTGTGGGCCGGTACCGGGATCGACGTACGCCACGGCCAGGTCACCACGTACCGTCGGGGCGGCCCCACCCGCGCCTGGTACGCCACCGACCCCGACCTGCCGCCGGGGCTCGCCCCCTTCGACTCCGTCCCCGTGCCCGTCCTCACCCCGACCCCGCGAGCCGTCGGCGAATGGGCGCGGCTCCTCGCCTCACCGGGCGGCACGGCCTCGCTCCCGCTGTGGGAGGGCGGCCGAACTCCCGTCCCCCGTACGGCCGTCGAAGCGCCGGACGGCGACGAGGTGCTCCGCTTCCGCGAGGCCGCGTCCACCGAGGCGTACCGGCTCGCGGCCCACGTGGCGGCCGTCGCCCCCGTCACGCCGCCCGTGATGCGCCTCGTGCAGCACGCCCTCGGCGCACCGACGGACTCCGGGCACCTCATGGAGGTCTTCCTCGGCGGCCTGATGCACGAGGTCCGCGAACCGCACGACACCGAACTGCTCCCGCACCACCGGCGGTTCGACTTCACGGGCGAGGCCCGGCGGGTGCTCCTCGGCGTGGTGTCCCCGGCGGAACTGCTGCGCACCAGCGAGGCCGTCACCCGGGACATCGAGGACGCCGTCGGCCACGCGCCGGTCTTCCCCGCGTGGGTCGGCCATCCCGACGGGACGGCCGTCGTCGACGACACGGGACGCTCCTTCGGCTGGCTGCGGGAACGGCTGCTGAACCGGCTCGGGGTCTCGACGGGGGGCGAGGAGCCGCTCACCGCTCCGGACGGGTGGTGCGCCCTGTCGTCCGACGATCCGCAACGGCTCGGGCGGTTCCGGCTGTTGTGGCGCAGGGACCGGGTCGGGCGGCTCGTCACGATGTACCTGGCGCAGGGCGAGGACGGCCGGCTCGTCACGGTCCGCACCCCGGTGGCCCTGTACACCGACGATCCGATGGCCGCGCTCGAACTCGTCCGCGCGGAAGCGGAGTGCCTGCGCAGGCTGGACGGCGGCTACGCCCCCGCCCTGGTCGACGTACAGGCCGACGAGGGCGGCGGACCGCCGTGGATCGCCGCGGAGCTGGTCGACGACGGGGGCGCTCTCGCCCCCAACCTGGGAGACGTCCTCGCCGGTCACTGGGGAGCCGTTCCCGAACAGGTCTTCCTCCAGATCGGGTTGAGTCTCTCCTGGGCCCTCGCCCACGTCCACGAACTCGGTCTCGTCCACGGCTCCCTCGCACCGAGCACCGTGCTCGTGACGGACGGCAGCGTCCGGCTGATCGGCTGGATGACCGCCACCGTGGACGGGATCGGCACCCCGCGCCGCGACCTTCTGCCGCTCAACGCCGCCTACCTGGCGGCGGGGGCGAGCGGACCCGCGCTCACCCCCGAGAGCGACATGTACGCCGCCGGCTCGCTGCTTCTGAGCCTGCTCGCCGGGGAGCGGACGGACCCCCGGTCCGGCGCGGACGGCAGCCTGCGGATCGACTCCGCGCTCCTCGTGACCCTCCGGCACTGTCTGGCGTCGGAGCCTCTCATCAGGCCGACCGCCAGGGATCTGGTGCGGGCGTTCACCGCCGCGTTCGAGCAGCGGCCGAGCACCCGCACGGCCGAGGACCTCCTCGACCGCCTCTTCGACGACATCCAGCGGCTGGAGCCGTTGGCCCGGTCGGATCTGATCAGCCACGGGCCGGCCCTCGCCGGCCGTCTGATGACGTTCTCCAACCACCTCGCCTTCCTGGGGCGGCTGGAGGAGTCCCTGTCCCACGCCGAGCAAGCCGTCGGCGTCTACCGGGAGTTGGCCGCGGGGGCTCCGCAGGAGCACACCCTCGGTCTGGGCGCGGCCCTCAACAACCTGTCCGTGCGGCTCGGGGAGTCGGGCCGCGCGGAGGAGAGTCTCGCGGCCGTCTCCGAGGCGGCGCGGCTGTACGAGGCGACGACCCGACTCGACTTCGCCCCCGGCCTCTCGATGATCCTCAACAACCTCTCCCACCGGCTGGCGGCGGCCGGGCGCCGGGAGGAAGCCCTCGCGGCGGCCGAACGAGCCGTCGACTTCGGCTCCGACGAGGAGCTGGCCCGCGCGTGGACGACCCTCGGCAGCCGGCGGAACGAACTCGGCCGAAGGGAGGACGCCCTGGACGCCCTCCTGAGGGCCACGGCCATCCACCGCGGACTGGAACGACGCGTCTCGACGGACCACGCCGTCGCCCTGAACAACCTCGCCGTGCTGTACGGCACTCTCGGCCGTCACACGGACGCGCTCAACTCCCTCGACGCGAGCGACTCGCTCCAGGCGCGCGTGGGCAACGACCCCCAGAACGCCCTTCCCCAGATCCGCACCCAGTCCGCACGCATCAGAGCCTGGCTCACCGGCCCGACGCCCGAACCGAGGCCCGCCTTCGACCCACCTTCAATCTGACACGTGTCAAGTAAGGTGGATGGTGAGAGGCCCCGGCACGGCCGAAGGAGAGGCGCGACGATGGAGACGACAGACGAGACCGTCCGACGGCCGGGCCGCCCCGGCACCGAGACGCCCGCGGTGCCCGACGAGGAGAACATCCTGCTGCGCGGCCTCGAAGCCTTCGCGGAGCTGGGGTACGAACGCGCCTCCGCGCGGGAGCTGGCCCGTCGGCTCGGCGTGAGCCACAACTTCATCAACGACCGGTACGGCTCCAAGGCCGCGTTCTGGCGGGCCGTCGTCGACGCCCCGCTGAGGGCGCAACTGGAGAGCGTGCCCCGGGCGGACCCCGACGCCGACGACGCCGAGAACCTGCGCCGGACCGTCGCCGGTTTCTACCGGGCCGCAGCGCAGACTCCGCTGATCGGGCGGGTCTTCGTGGACGAGTTCTCCCGCGACACCGAGCGCCTCGACCACCTCTACGAGAACTACCTCGCCCCGATGCTCGGGACCATGATGCCGAGTATCGACCGCCTCGTGGCCTCCGGGGCGATGGCGCCCGTCCCGATGGACGTGCTCTTCTACGCCGTCGTACCCCCCGTCTCCGGCATGGTGGAACTCCCCCTGGCCCACCGCCTGGGCCGCGCCGCCGCCGGTTCTCCGGAGCAGCGCGCCGCCACGGCCGAGTCGCTCGCCCGGATCGTGGTGAACGGCCTGCTGTCGACCGGCTCGGCACCGGCCGCCTGAGAGGCGCGTCGAGGAGGAAGGGGGGGGTGGCGAGGGACGGACCCGGCTTGGCCCGCCCCTCGCCGTGCGAGGCAGGGGGGTGTTGCCCCGCGTCCTGGGGGAGCCGCTACGACGCGATCCTCCGCTTGAGCTGCGCCACCCCGGTCCTGATCCGCTGCTCCGCCCCGGCCCGCCTGCTCTCCCGCCGAGCCCTCACCTCGTCCCCCCGCATCCGCTCGGCGGCGTCCTCCATCGCCTTCAGCTCGGCTCGGACGCTGTCCGTCGGCCTCCGCTCCAGCACCGCGTCGTGCCGCATCGCGAGGACGTCCAGCGCCTCGGTGCCGTGCTCGACGACCTCGGCCAGGACGACCGTCCCGCCGGGCGGCAGGTGCGGGGTGAACCCGCCGACCGCCTCCGTGGCCTCCTCGGCCCGCCGGTAGCCGTGACCGCCGCCGATCACCGCGCCGATGCCCCAGCCCATGAGGACACCGAGCGGGCCCCCGAGGATGCCGACCAGGGAGCCGATCACCCCGCCGACGGCGAGGCCCTGCTCGGCGTCGGTCTCCAGCCCCTCGGGGACGCGGACCGTGCCGTCCGCCAGCCGCTCGACGAGGACGGCGCCGCGCACCTCGGCGCCGGCCGGCGGAAGGTGCTTGAGGTCGCTGAGGGCCTGGTAGGCGGCGGCCCGGTCGGTGAACCGGAGGGTGATGGCGTTCTCGTTCGTGGTCATGTCGTGCTCCTCAGGGGCGTTGCCCATTACCTTCCAAGTGGAGCCCGGTTTGGGCTCGTGGCCTCCGGGGCGGCCCGCTCCGCGAACAGCTCCTCGTCCACCTGGACCAGCAGGCCGAGTGGCTCAACCAGCCGATCTCCGCCTCGGTCATCGCCACCGTCATCGACCGCTCGGAACGCGACCCGGGCGTACGGCGGCTGCGGGAGGAGATGTTCGGGCAGGCCGACGACCACCTCGCGGGAGTCCTGGCCGCCCAGATCCTCGGCCCCCTCCTCTTCAAGCGGTTCGTGCTCGGCCAGACCCTCGACAAGGACACCGTGACGCAGGTCGTGGACGCCGCGCTCGCGCCCTGGCTGCCCACGCCCTGAACGCCGCCTGTCCCCTTTCTACCGTCATCGTTCCCGACTGCACCGTGCCCCCGTCCCGGCCCCCGGACAGGATGAAACGCAAGCAAGTGCCGGAGTCCGCAGACAGGAGAGGTGCCATGGGCAACAAGGAGATCGTGCTGAAAGCGGTGGGGGAGCTGTTCGGGGACAAGGACCCGAGCGCGGTGGACCGCTGGGTGGCCGCCGACTACCGTCAGCACAGCAGCCTCGCGGCGGACGGCCCCGAGCCGCTGCGCGCACTCGTGGCAGGGCTGGGGGAGGACTTCCGGTACGAGGGCGCCCGGGTGATCGCGGACGGCGACCTGGTCGCGCTGCACGGCACGTACCACGGCTTCGGCCCTGCGCCGCTGGTCGCCTTCGACCTGTTCCGCGTCGACGCGGACGGCAGGCTCGCCGAGCACTGGGACGCGCTGACGCCGGTCGTCGCGGTCACCGCCTCCGGACGCACCCAGACCGACGGCCCCGCCGCCCCCGCGGACCTCGACCGGACCGAGGCGAACCGCGCGCTGGTCGCCGAGTTCGCGGAGAAGGTGCTGAAGGGCGCCGACTACTCCGTGCTGACGGACTTCATCTCCACGGAGACCTACCACCAGCACAACCCGGAGGCCGCCGACGGCCTCGACGGCTTCGGCGCCGCCGCCGGGAAGTGGGCCGAGCAGGGCAAGAACCTGGTCTACAAGACGGTCCACCGGGTCGTCGCCGAGGGCGACTTCGTGCTGGTGCAGTCGGAGGGCGAGTTCGGGGTCGCGGTCGCCTACTGGGACCTGTTCCGGGTCTCCGGCGGGAAGATCGTCGAGCACTGGGACGTCATCGCCCCGATCCCGGCCGAACTCCCGCACGCCAACGGCCTGTTCTGAGAGGCGGAGGCGTCCCGGCCGCGGACCTTCACCTGTCCGTTGCCTGATCTGTAGCGGATTTTCACCGGCTCTGGCGTGTGGGTGTGCGCAACTGCGTTAGGTTTCAAGGAGTTTGAAGGCTGGGCGGGGGGCGGCGGATGTCCGGACCCTCTTCGAGGGCTCCGAACTGCCGCACCCCCCACCGCCGCCGCCTCCGCGGCGGCGCCCAGAGAGGAAACTCCATGCAGGACGCGCACGGCGAGCCGGCCCCGGGACGACACCGCAGGACCCGCAGCCGCCGGGGATTCCTCGGGCTCGCCGCCACGGGCGCCGTCGCGGGCGTGGCCGGGATCGGCCGGCAGGCGTTCGCCGACACGGCCCCGCCGCCGCGGAAGTTCACCTCGCAGTGGGCCATAGACCGCCGCCGGTTCCAGGTCGGGCGCGTCCTGGCCGCCGCCGCCCCGGCGGACGTCGCGTCCTGGATAACCGGCTCGGGCACCGCGCCCGGCGACCTCAAGGCGGAGATGGAGGCACAGGTCAACGGCCTGGCCGACGAGGCGGCGAGCGGCACCGGGACCGCACGGGGCGACGTCGTCGTCTCCTGGGTGCGCGCCGCCGCCACGCAGCGCTCCATATGGGACCGCAAGTACGACTTCCTGCGCACCGGTTCGGGCGGCGCCGGTACCTTCGGGATCATCACCGACGAGATACGCGCCAAGTACCCGGCAGAACTGGGCACGGACCCGCAATGGGACCCCGACAAGGACTCCCACCGGACGGTCTGGGAGTCCTCCCTCACCTCCGACGAACGCCAGACCGAGATACTCCGCACCTCCACCGCCCCCGGCGTCTCCCGCCACCACCTCGGCTCCGACGCCGACTTCTTCGACACCACCCCCCAGGACTGGAACGACGGCGGCCCCCAGACCGACCACTACGCCTGGCTGCGCGCCAACGCCGCCCGCTACGGCTTCCTCCAGACCTACACGGCCGACTCCGCCCAGAACTCCCCGGCCATCAGCCAGGAACGCTGGCACTGGTCCTACGCCCCCGTCTCCGAGGCCGTCCTGCGCTTCGTCCGCGCCAACGAGCCCCTCGTCGACGACGCCCTCGCCGGACTCTGGAGCTACGACCCCGCCCGTTACACCTACATCAAGGCGAACTGGCGCAACTACATGTTCCATGTGAACGAGAAGGCGTACTTCGCCTGACCCCGAACCGGCAACGGGGACGGGGACGGACAGTGACAGGAGAACACCATGATCGGCGTAGTCATGCCCCGGGACCTCGCGGCCGGGGACGTCGTCGCGTTCGCCCGGCGGGCCGAGGAGCTGGGGTTCGGGGAGCTGTGGGTGGTGGAGGATCTGGGGTACCGGGGCGGGGTCGCGCAGGCGGCGACCGCGCTCGCCGTGACGAGCCGACTGCGGGTGGGGATCGGCCTGTTGCCCGCCGGCGCGCGGAACGTGGCGTTCGCCGCGATGGAGATTGCCAGTCTCGCGCAGCTGCATCCGGGCCGGGTCGACGTGTCCGTCGGGCACGGGATGCCCGGCTGGATGCGGAGCGCGGGTGCCTGGCCCAGGAGCCCGCTGACGTTCCTGGGGGAGTACATCACCGTACTCAAGCGGCTGCTGGGCGGGGAGAGCGTCGACCACGACGGCGAGTACGTCCGCCTCGACGGCGTCGGGCTGCACGAGACCGCCGTTCCCGAGGTGCCGCCCGCCCTCCTCGCCGGGGTCCGCGGACCCAGGTCCCTCGCACTGTCGGGCCAGGTGGCCGACGGCACGCTCCTCGCGGAACCGGTGTCGCCGGAGTACGCGCGTGAGGTGCTCAAGCACGTCTCACCGACCCGCCCGCACCGCCTGGTCGCCTACAACCTCGCGTCCGTGCACCCCGATTCCGCCACCGCCCTCGCAGCAGTCCGCCCCGCCCTGGCGGTCGTCGGCGAGCCGGACTGGCGCCCCCACGTCACCCCGCTGCCCTTCTACGACGACCTCCTCGCCCTGCGCCGACGCGCCACCAGTGACGAGGAGTTCACCGACTCCCTCCCCGACGAATGGGTGCGCCGACTCGCCGTGACCGGCACGCCCGAGGAAGCGCGGGCCACGCTGGGCGAGTTGTTCGACGCCGGGGTCGACAGCGCCGTCCTCATTCCGGTGGGCGAGGACGCGCTGGAGGCGTTGGGCGCGGTGGTGTGAGGGCGCGGTAATTGCGTGGTGCGCCGGTGAGAGGGGTGGGGATACTGCGGCGGTGACTGGATCTCTGCCGCTGCGTCCCCGCGCCCTGAAGCCCGGGGACCTTGTCGTCGTCGCGTCGTTGTCCGGGCCGCTGCACGCCGTGTACGAGGCGGATCTGGGGCGCGCGGTCGGGGTGCTGGAGGGGATGGGGTTCCGGGTGCGGCGGGCGCCGTTGCTCCGGGTGGGGCGGGAGAGGTGGTGGGGCGCGGCGGCTCCGGGGGAGATCGCCGCGGAGTTCAACGCGCTGCTGCGTGATCCGGAGGTGCGGGCGATCGTCGCGCACGACGGCGGGCAGAACGTGTTCGGATACCTCGATCTGATCGATTTCGACGCGGTCGCCGCCGACCCGAAGCCGATCCTCGGGTACAGCGACATCTCGCTGCTGCACCTGGTGCTGTACGCGCGGACCGGGCTGGTCGGGTTCCACGCCGACCTGGCCACCCCCGGGTTCGGCGGACAGTGGCAGACGGTTCCGACGGAGCGCCGGGCGCTGCTGGAGGGGCTGTACGCGACGCTGCTGACCGGCGGCCGGGCGATCGGGGCGCTGCCGGTCACGCGGTCGTGGGAGTGCTGGCGGGCCGGCCGCGCCGAGGGGCCGCTCATCGGCGGGGTGATCAACCGCGTCGCGCTCGTCCAGGCCACCCCGTACGCGCTGCCGCTCGAACGGTTCGACGGAGCCGTGCTGTTCTGGGAGGAGACGGGCGGGCAGGCGTCGTACGTGTGGACCTATCTCCAGGTGCTGCGGCACGCGGGGGTCCTCGACCGGATCTCCGGCATGGTCGTCGGCGTCCCGCACGCGATCGACGGGCTCGGGACGGCCGCGGGGTCCGGCACCGCCCCCACCCTCGCCGAGATCGTCCTCGACGTCCTCGGCGACCGGGACATCCCCGTCCTCGGCAACGTCGAGTTCGGCCACGCCGGTGCGAACCTGCCGATGCCGGTCGGCGTCCGGGCCGCGCTCGACGCGGGGGAGCGGAGCCTGTCGCTGCTCGAACCGGCGGTCCGGTCCGTCAGCGCAGGAGCCGGGGAACGGCCCGGACGTACACCACCATCCCGATGACCTCGACGAGCGTCTGGGCCACGACGACCACGGCCGCGACCGCGAACGTACCGGGCAGGGAGAGGGCCAGGGGCAGGACGACCAGGGAGTTGCGGGTGGCGCCGGTGAAGACGATCGCGCGCCCGTCACGGGTGCCGAGGCGGAAGAGCCGGGCGACCGCCAGCCCGGCGAACGGCATCACGACGAGGAACGCCACGTAGAACGGCACGACGCGGACGACGTCGTCCAGTCGGCCCGTGCCGTCGAGCTTCGGGACCTGGGAGGCGACGACCGTCAGCAGGGTGGCGACCATGAGGGGGACCATGGCCGTCCCCGCGGCGTCCGAGACGCGCCCGCCCGCCGGGCGCCGGGCCGCCCACGCCTGCGTGAGCCAGGCGAGCGCCAGCGGGACGACGATCAGGACGAGGAACGCCTCCACGAAGGGGCCGGTGTCGACGACCTTCGCGAGATCCGGCCCCAGGAAGAGGTACAGGTACCCCGGCAGCAGCGCCATCTGCGCGAGCAGCAGCAACGGCGTCGCCGCCAGGAGCCGTTCACCGCTGCCGCCCGCGAGACCGCTGAAGACGATGACGTAGTCGACGCACGGCGCGAGCAGCACCAGCAGCACCCCGAGGCGTACGGCCCTGTCGCCGGGCAGCAGGCCGAACATCGCCGCGACGACGAGGGGCACGACGACGAAGTTCACGACGAGCGCCGCGCCCAGGAAACGCCCCGCCCTCAGCGAGCGGAGCAGTTCGGCGGCCGGTACCTGGAGGAACGTCACGTACAGCAGGGCGGCCAGCACGGGGTTGATCGCGTGCTCCAGACCGGGCCCCGCGCCGGGAGCCGCCAGCCCGAGAACGCCGCCGGCGGCCAGGGCCCCGACGTAGAGGGCGACTTGATGGCGTTCCATACCGGTGACCAGGGCGGGGAGGGAAGGCAAGGGGTGGCTCCTGAGGGTGGGGCAGTGGTCCCGACCGTAACGCGATGCGCGGGCCGGGACGCACCGCCCTCCCGTCAGTCGTGCTCGATCGCCACCCGGGGCATCCGCTTCGCCAGCCCCTCCGGAAGCCACCAGGCCCGCCGCCCCAGCAACTGCATGACCGCCGGGAGGATCAGACAGCGGATGATCACCGCGTCCACGAACACCGCCACCGCGAGCCCGAACCCGAACTGGGTCAGCATGCGGTTGCCGCTGAACATGAACGCCCCGAACACGACGATCATGATGGCCGCGGCGGCGGTGACCACCTGCCCGGTCGTCGCGAGACCGTGCCGGACGGCCTGCGCGGCGTCCTTCCCGCGCTCCCACTCCTCGTGCATCCGCGACAGCAGGAACACCTCGTAGTCCATGGACAGCCCGAAGACGATCGCGAAGATCATGACCGGGACGTACGCCTCGATCGGGCCCTTCTCCACGCCCAGCGCGCCGTTCTGGAAGACCAGCGTCATCACCCCCATGGCGACCCCCACGCTCAGCAGGTTGAGAGCGGCGGCCTTCAGCGGGATGAGCAGCGAACGGAACACGAGCAGCAGCAGGAGCATCGACAGGCCCACGACCAGCGCGACGAACGCGGGCAGCCGGTCGGCGACGGCGGCGGAGAAGTCCTCGGTCGCGGCCGTGGAGCCGCCCACCAGGAACGTCGCGTCGGTGTCCCGCGCGACGGACGGCAGGACGTCGTCCCGCAGCCGGTTCACGAGGTCGCTCGTCGCGGCGGCCTGCGGCGCGGAGTCGGGGAAGACGATGATCGTCGAGAGCCCGTCGCCCGCGGACTGCGGGGGCAGCGCGGCGGCCACGCCCTCGGTCTCCGCGAGCGTCGTCCGCGCCCGCCCGGCGGCCGTCGCGTCGCCCTCGGCGACCACGATCAGCGGCCCGTTGAACCCGGGGCCGAAACCCTTCGCCAGCAGGTCGTACGCCTGGCGGCTGGTCGTCGACGCGCCGTCCGTGCCCGCGTCGGCGAAGCCCAGGCGCATGTCCAGCGCGGGCAGCGAGAGGGCCGCGAGGAGCGCGGTCGGGACGAGGGCGGCGGCCCAGGCACGCCGCTGGACGGCACCGGTCCAGCGGCTCCAGCGGTCCCCGCCGACGGACGCCCTGGCCGCGTTCTTCTCCGCACGCCGGCGGACCTGCTTCTCGACGCGGGCGCCGAACATCCCGAGGAGGGCCGGCAGCAGGGTCAGCGACGCGACCATCGTGAGCAGCACGGTCAGCGCGACCGCCACGGCCACGCCCTGGAGCGAGCCGAGCCCGAGGACGACGAGCCCGAGGAGCGCCACGATGACCGTGCACCCGGCGAAGAAGACCGTACGCCCGGCGGTGTCGATCGCCTTGACCGCCGCGGACTCCCGGTCGGCCCCGGCGGACAGCTCGCCCCGGAAGCGCGAGAACACCAGCAGCGCGTAGTCGATCCCGACCCCGAGGCCGACCAGCATCATCAGCGGCGCGGTGAAGTCGGCGATCGTCGCGACGTGCGAGGCGAGGATGATCAGGCCGAGGGTCGTGCCCACGGCGAAGAGGGCGATCGCGACCGGCAGGACGGCGGCGAGGAACGAGCCGAAGAGCAGGACCAGGATCACCAGCGCGGCCATGATGCCGATGCCCTCGGCGGCCCCGCCGTCCTCCCCCTGCGCGTCCCGCACGGCGTCGCCCGCCAGCTCCACCTTCAGGCCGTCGCCGTCCGCCTTCTGCGCGGTGTCGATGATTTTGCGGGTGTCGGCGGGCGGGATCTCCTCGGCCTGCTTGTCCAGCGCGACCGTCGCGTACCCGATCGTGCCGTCCTTCGACACCGCCTCCGCGTTGTCGAAGGGGCCGACGACGCCGACGACATGCGGCTGTTCGCCGACGGCGGCGAGCATCGACTCGACGCGCGCCCGGGCCCCGCTCAGGCCGTCCTTCGCCTCCACCACGATCGTCACCGACGCGCCCGCCTGCGACGGCGCCCGCTTCTCCAGGAGGTCCAGCGCCTTCTGCGACTCCGTGCCCGGGAGGCTGAAGTCGTTGCGATACGCGTCGCCGACCGCCTGCGACCCCAGGCTCACCGCCACCAGGACGACGACCCACCCCACCAGGGCCCACCACCGACGGCGGTAGGACACCTGCGCCAGACGCTCGAAGACACTCCGCTGCTCCGACGCCTCGGTCCGACTCTGCTCGGGCGCTGCCATCAGCCCGACCTCCCCTGATCACCTGAAGAAAAACGAACGCGATAGATAGAACGCCTACATGTAGACACTCAACGCTAACACGTCATGTAGATTGTCTACGTGATGTCAGAAGCGCTACGGGGTCATCTGGACGCGCTGATCCTCGCGGTCCTCGAAAAAGAGCCCCTGCACGGATACGCCGTGATGGAGGCCCTCCAGGTGAGCAGCGGAGGCGCCCTCGACCTGCCGACGGGCTCGCTCTATCCCGCCCTGCGCAGACTGGAGCGCGCCGGGCTCGTGGAGAGCGAGTGGAGCACCGTCGGCGGCCGGCGCCGCCGCACCTACCAGCTCACGGCCACGGGCAGTCGCGCGCTGGCCAAGGAGCGCACGGAGTGGCGGGACTTCTCGACCATGGTCGAGGGCATCCTGCGGCCCGGGACGGCCTGAGCGCCGTATACCCGAGGGCCGCTCAGGCGGCGGTCAGGCAGCGGCGGCCCGCGACGGCGACGGCCGCCAGCGGCACACCGAGCAGCAGAGCCGTCGTCGGCAGCCCCGCCGGACCCAGCAGCGAGTGCGCCGCCGGATTGTACACCGTCAGCAGCCCGCCCAGCACGGCGAACACCCCGCAGACGGCGAACGCGAAGAAGCCGGCCGCCCGCACCAGCCGCCGGTACGCGCTCAGCCCCCGCAGGCCCGTCGCCACCACGATCGTCAGCGCCAGCACGATCGCACCGCCCCCGGCCCACCCCACGACGGCGTCCGCCGTGCCGTAGACCCCGCCGGCGCCGCCCTTCGCGTTCTGCCCCGCCAGACTCAGCAGCCACCACACCACCGGCTGCGCCAGCAGCACCCCGCAGATCAGCAGCGCCGTACGCCGCCCCTGCGCGAGCGCCAGCTCGGCCTGGAACTCCGGCGCTATCCGCTCCACCGCCCCGAAGTCGGCCACCGCGCACCGCTCCGCGCTCGCACGGTCGAGACCGCTCTCCTCGTATGCCTCGGCCGCGTCGGTCAAGCCGTCACGCGCCTCCGCGAGCATGTCCGCCTTGACCGCCCGCGGGCCGCGCAACGCCCTGTCCAACTCGGCGACGTACTGCTCGATCACCCGGATACTCCCTGCCGCGTGCGATTCCCCTTCAGCATAGGGACGCCCGTCCCCCGGAAGATCGGGGAAGACCCTGAGACATCCCTGATCCCAGAATCCTCCCCCTGAGCGCCACTCGCCCCCGGGAACGGGCCCCACATCCGTACGCCGCCCCGGGAGCGATGAGTTCCGGGCGGGGCGGGAGTCTCTTCAGGCGACCGCGCTCACCTCATGGAGGACACCGTGCCGCAGCCCACCGGACGCCCGCCCGTCGTCGACCTCGCCACCTGGCAGACCGCCCGGGACGCACTGCTCGTCCGCGAGAAGGCCCACACCCGCGAGGGCGACGCGATCGCGGCGGCCCGCAGACGGCTCCCGATGGTCGAGTTCGACGGGACGACCGAGGTCGTCGGAGCCGCCGGGCCGGTCCCCTTCCTCGACCTCTTCCAGGGCCGGGACGAACTCGTCGTCTACCAGCACATGTGGCACGACGGCGCCCCGCACGAGGGCCAGTGCCCGGGCTGCACCACCACCGCCTGGCACCTCAAGGACGCCGTCTACCTCAACGCGCGCGGCGTCTCCTACGCCGTCCTGACCGAGGGACGCTGGGCGGAGGTCGCCCCCTATGTCGCGTTCATGGGCTACACCGAACCCTGGTACTCGGTGCACGGCACCGACGCGCACCCCTTCTTCGACATGGGACGCCTCACCTGCTTCCTGCGCGACGGCGACCGCACGTACCTCACGTACTCCACGACGGGCCGGGGCAACGAACGCGTCAACCCCGCCCTCGGCCTCCTCGACCTCACCCCCTACGGCCGGGGCGAGTCATGGGAGGACACCCCCGAAGGCTGGCCCGAGGGCCGCGACGCCTGCTGGTTCTGGAGCACGGACGCGGACGGCGCCTCGACCTGGGGCCCGACGGGCCGCCCCGTCCCGCAGTGGACCCGCCCCGGAGCGGGCCCCGTGGGGACACGTGAGGGGAACGGCTGCTGCCACTAACCAGGGATCGGCGTGCGCGCGGGCCGGCCCGCGAGGACGTCCAGGATGTTCGCCGCCGCCAGGTCGGCCATCGCCGCGCGGGTCGCCTCGGTGGCCGAGCCGATGTGCGGGGTCGTCACGATGTGCTCCTCCTTCACCAGCGGGGACAGGTCGGCGCCCATCGGCTCGCGGGCGAAGACGTCGAGCCCGGCGGAGTGCAGACGGCCCGCGCGGACGGCGTCCAGGAGGGCCTGTTCGTCGACGACGCCGCCGCGCGCGGTGTTGACGAGGGTGGCCGTCGGCTTCATCGCGGCCAGCTCCGGGGCGCCGATGAGATGCCGGGTCTCGGGGGTCGACGGGACGTGCAGGGAGACGATGTCGGACTCGGCGAGGAGCGTGCGCAGGCTCACCGAGCCGGGGGAGCTGCGGCTGTGGTGCAGGACCCGCATGTCGAAACCCCGGGCCCGGCGGGCGACCGCCTGGGCGATCTGGCCGTACCCGACCAGGCCGAGGGTCGCACCGTGGACGTCCAGACCGAGATAGTCGTGCATGCGGAAGGTGTCCCAACCGCCCGACACGAGGCTCGCGTTGGCGGCGCCCAGGCGGCGCCGGGCGCTGAGGATCAGGGCGAAGGCCAGGTCGGCGGTCGTCTCCGCGAGGGTGCCCGGGGTGTGCGTGACGGTGACGCCGCGCGCGGCTGCGGCGACGCGGTCGACGTTGTCGTACCCCATGCTCGCCAGCGCCACCACGCGCAGGGAGGGACCGGCGGCGTCCAGGAGGGCGGCGTCCACGGTGTCGTTGCCCAGGGCCAGGATCGCGGTGACGCCCGGGGCGAGGGCGGCCAGGTCGGCGGGGGACGGCTTGTCCGTGCCGGGCCAGGACACCACGTCCGCCGCCTCCGCGAGACGGTCCAGGGCGCTGCCGGGCAGGGTTCGACGGGTCGTCAGCACGCGCTTTCTCATAGGGGGACCGTAGGGAGCGCGCGGCGGCGGGACAAATAGCGGTTCGGTCTGACGCTATTGCCGGTCCTTATCGAAGGCGGTGACCAGCTCCAGGAACAGGTCGTGCACCGCGAGCGCCGGCTCGGACAGGGGCTGGCCGTCCGACGTCACCAGCGACAGCTGCACCTCGATCACCGGGCTCACGATCCGGCGCACCGCCACCGACCGCAGATCGAGGATCGCACGCGCCGCCGACCACGGCAGGACCGTCGCCCCGAGCCCCGCGTCCACCGCGTTCACCAGCGTCAGCGCCGACTCCACCTCACCCACCACCCGGGGCCGCAGCGCCGCCTGCCGGAACGCCGACTCGACGACCTGCCGGATCGTGTGGATACGGCTCGGCAGCAGCAACGGCACCTCCGCCAGCTCCTCCAGCGCCACCTCACCCTCCCCGCCCGGCGCCCCGATCAGATACAGGTCCTCCGAGCGCACCGGCTCGAACTGCACACCCCGCAGCGGACCGGCGCCGTAGATGAACGCCATGTCCATCCGGCCCGTCATGATCGCCTCGCTGATCACCCCGCCGAAGTTCTCGTTGATGTGCAGCAGGATGTCCGGGTACCGCTCCCGCACGCTCTTCAGGAGAGGCAGCGCGAGGGCCGCGCCCATGCTGTAGGGGGCGAGCCCCACCGACACGCCGCCCGCCGGAGCCCGCCCGCCCACCTCGACGGCCGCGTGCGCCAGATCGACCTGGCGCAGGATCAGCTGCGCGTGCCGGTACAGGGCGCGGCCCGCCTCGGTCGGGGCGACCCCGCGCTTGCTGCGGATCAGGAGCTGCTGCCCGAACTGGGCCTCCAGCGCCGAGAGCTGCTGGCTCAGCGCGGGCTGCGCGATGTGCAGGATGTCGGCCGCGCGCGTGATGCTCCCCGCATCGACGATCTTGATGAAGGAGTAGAGACGTCTGGTGTCCATGCGCGGGCCCTCCCGGTGTGCGAAGCCTCATCGTAGGGATCGCCGCATGTGAGCCGGGTCATAGCGGTACGCGATAACGCCACAGTGAACGCGTATTGGTCGCCCGGCGAACACAGCCCCCACAATCCTCCCTACACCCCGCTGCTCCCATTCCCTCGGAGGGCTCCATGACGCTCAAGGTCGATCTCGTGGCCGATCTCGGCGAGGGATTCGGCGCGTACACGATGGGGGACGACGCGGCCCTTCTCTCCCTGCTCACCTCGGCGAACGTCGCCTGCGGGTTCCACGCCGGCGACCCGCGCATCATGGACGCCACCGTCCGGACCTGCGTCGAGGAGGGGGTCGCGGTCGGCGCCCACCCCAGCTTCCCCGACCTCGCCGGGTTCGGGCGCCGGGCGATGGACCTGACGCCGGACGAGGTCCGCACCGACGTCCTCTACCAGGTGGGCGCGTTGCAGGCGTTCGCCGTCGCGCACGGCACCCGGGTACGGCACGTCGCCCCGCACGGCCGCCTCGGCAACCTCGTCGCCGTCCGCCCGGACTACGCGCGGGCCGTCGTGGACGCCGTCGCCGCCCTCGACCCGTCGATGACCGTCCTCGCCCAGGACGGCGAACTCGCCGACGCCGCGCGGGAACGCGGGCTGCGGGTGGGCATCGTCGGCATCGCCGACCGGGCCTACCGGGACGACGGGACGCTCGTCCCCCGCTCAGAACCCGGGGCCGTCGTCCACGACCCGGAGGAGATCGCGCGGCGCACCCTGCGGATGGTCACCGAAGGGGTGATCGTGAGCGCCTCCGGCAAGGACATCCCGGTCGCCTGCGACACCGTCCTCCTGCACGGCGACACCCCGGGCGCGCTCGCGCTGGCCCGCCGCATCCGCGAGCGGCTCCTCGCGGCGGGCGTCGAGATCACCTCCCTCGACGACGTGCTGAACGGCAAGGACCAGGTCGTGACGAGCGGCGAGGAGGCCCCCTGTTGACCGGCACCCTCACCCTCACCGACTGCGGCGACTCCGCGCTCGTCGCCAAGGCCGCCGGCCTCGCCCCCGAGGACGCCTGGCACCTCGTCCACGCCCTCGCCGACGCCCTCGACGCCGTCGAACTCCCCGGCGTGCACGGCCTGGTGCCCGCCTACGACGCCCTCCTCGTCGAGTTCGACTGCGCCGCCACCGACCACGCCACCGTCCGCCGGGTCCTGCGCCGCGAGGCCGACCGGATCGGGGCCGAGCCGCCGCCGCAGCCGCGCCGGTTCGTCGTCCCCGTCGTCTACGGAGGCGAGTTCGGGCCCGATCTCGGCGTGGTCGCCGGGCAGTTGGGGATCGGCGAGGACGAGGTGGTCGCGCTGCACTCCGGGGCCGATCTCACCGTGCGGTGTCTCGGGGCGCCCGCCGGGGCGCCGATGATGGACGGGCCGCCGTTCCCGAGGCCGGTGCCGAGGCTCGCCTCGCCCCGGACCCGCGTCGAACCCGGCGCGGTCGCCGTCGCGGGACGGCAGGCCGTGATCTGCCCGATGCCCTCGCCCGGCGGCTGGCCCCTGCTGGGGCGGACGCCCGTCCGGGTCCTCGACCTGGACGCCGACCCGCTCACGCCGTACCGGCCCGGCGACACCTTCCGGTTCGTGCCCATCGCGCCCGGCGAGTGGGACGACCACACCGGCCGGACCCTGGCGGACTGCCATGGCTGACACCCTCACCGTCACCACCCCCGGCCTCACCACCGTCCAGGACCTCGGCCGCCTCGGCCGCTCCCGCCACGGCCTCCCCCCGGGCGGCGCCCTCGACCAGCACTCCGCACGCGTCGCCAACGTCCTGTGCGGCAACGACGAACACGCCCCCCTCCTGGAGATCACCGCCCTCGACCTCGCCTGCACGCCCTCCGCCGACATCCTCATAGCCGTCACCGGAGCCCCCGCCGACCTGACCGTCGACGGCACCGCCCGCCCCCGGTGGGAACCGGTCCCGGTGCGCGCCGGAGAGACCCTCCGCGTCACCGGAATCCACGTCGGCCTGCGGGCCTACCTCGCCGTCCTCGGCTCCTTCGACGCCGAGTACCTGCAAGGGAGCTGCGCCCCCGACACCGTCCTCGGCTTCGGCCGCACCCTGCGCGCCGGGGACGTACTCACCCTCCGCACCGCCTGCCCGCCCCTCGGCCACCTCCCCTTCTTCCGGCTGAGCGCCCCCGCCGCACGCTTCCCGGCGGAGTGGACCGTGGACGTCACCGACGGCCCCGACCGGGCCGAGTTCGGCGACACCCACGCCCGCCTGTTCGGCCGCCGCTTCACCGTCACCCCGCAGAGCAACCACATCGGGCTGCGCCTGCGCACCGACGGCCCGCTGCCCCGGCGTACCGCCACCGGCGAGGTCCTCTCACGAGGAGTGCCCGTCGGCGCGGTCGAGGTGCCCGCCGGGGACGAACTCCTCGTCCTGCACCGAGGGCGCGGCGTCACCGCCGGCTACCCCGTCCTCGCCGTCGCCACCACCACCGGACTCGACGTCCTCGGACAGGTCCGCCCCGGCCAGAGCGTCCGCTTCCGCCACCGCACCCTCCCCGAGGCCGTCGTCGAACACCGCGCACGGCGTGCCGCCGTCGAGGCCCTCAGAACCCGCGTCCGCACCGCCTTCCACGCCCTCAGCCTCCCCCTCCACCAGGAGACGCCATGAGCACCGTCGCCGCTCAACCCGTCCCAGGCACCGTCGACCCGAGAACCGCCCGGAAGATCACCCTCGCCGGCTGCGTCGGGATCTTCGCCGAGCTCTACGACAACGGCATCTTCGGCTTCATGGCCGGCACCCTCGCCGTCGTCTTCTTCCCCGGCTCCGAGAACGCCGTCCAGCTCGTCTTCCTCGGCTACGCCGTCTCCTTCTTCTTCCGCCCGCTCGGCGGCATCATCTGCGGCCACCTCGGCGACCGCATCGGACGCCAGCGGATGCTCGTCTTCGTCATCCTGCTGATCAGCGTCGCCACCGCCGCCATCGGACTGCTGCCGACCTACGCCGCGATCGGCGTCGCCGCGCCCGTCCTGCTGATCCTGCTGCGCGTCGCCCAGGGCTTCTCCGTCGGCGGCGAGGCGTCCGGCGCGATGAGCTTCCTCGCCGAACACGCCCCCGCGGGCAAACGCGGCCTCTATACGAGCTACGCGCAGATCGCCTCGTTCCTGTCGCTGCTCACCGGCACGCTCATCGCCGCCGGGATGACCAGCGGACTCGGCTCCGAGCGCATGGAGTCCTGGGGATGGCGGATTCCGTTCCTGCTCGCCGTGCCCCTCGGGATCACCGGGATCTACATCCGCAAGCGCATCAGCGACACCCCCAACTTCACGCGGCTGCGGGAGGCGGGCGGACTGTCGAAGAACCCGCTCAAAGAGGCGTTCAGCTCCGCCGAGCACCGGCGCGCGATGCTCCTCGCCCTGTTCATCCCGCTGATGAACGGGTCCGGGTACTACGTCCTGTTCAGCTACATGCCGACGTTCATGAGCAGCGAACTGGACTTCAGCAAGGTCCAGGGACTGCTGGTCACCGCCTCCAGCCTGGTCGCGATCTGCCTGGCCATCCCGTACATGGGGCGGCTGTCGGACCGGGTCGGGCGCAAGAAGGTCATCGCGGGGGCGGCGATCGCCATGGCCGTCGTCGGGATTCCCTGTTACCTGCTGATCGGGACCGGGAACGTGGCCCTCGCCGTCGTCGGCGCGTGTCTGATGGCGGTCGTCTTCGCCGGGCACACCGGGGTCATCCACATCCTCCTCGTCGAACTGTTCCCGACGCGGGTGCGGTACTCCGCCTACGGGCTCGGCTACAACGTCTCCGCCGCGCTGTTCGGCGGGACGGCACCCCTGCTCATGACCTACCTCATCGACACCACCGGCGACATCCACATGCCCGCCTACTACGCCGTCCTCACCGCCCTCGGCACGCTGATCGCCGTGTCCCGGGTCGAGGACCGGGCCCACCTGCCGCTGCGCGACGCCTGATCACCACTCTGAACTAGGAGTACACCCGCATGCCCATCTCCGACTACCGCACCGCTCTCGTCACCGGGGCGTCCACCGGCATCGGAGCAGTGGTCGTCGAGCGGCTCGCCAAGAGCGGTCTCCACGTCCACGCCCTCGCCCGCAACGCCGAACGCCTCGACGCCCTCGCCGAGGCCACCGGCTGCACCCCGCACGCCGTCGACGTCACCGACACCGAGGCGCTCACCGAGACCCTGGCCGGCCTGGAGATCGACGTCCTCGTCAACAACGCCGGCGTCTCGCGCACCGGCAACATCCTCACCGCCGACGACTTCGCGGTCGACGAGCAGGTCGACGTCAACATCCGGGCCGTGCTGCACCTCGTCCGGCTCCTCATGCCCGGCATGGTCGAACGCGACCTCGGGCACATCGTCAACATCAGCTCCATCGCCGGGGTCTACAACTTCGGCGGCAACACGGTCTACCACGCCACCAAGGCGGCCGTGCACACCCTCTCCCGGCAACTGCGCGTCGACGGCTACGGCAAGCGCGTCCGCGTCACCGAGATCTGCCCCGGCCGCGTCGAGACGGAGATCTTCGGCCGGCTCCTCGGCGACATGGAGGAGGCGCGGCGCACGTACTACGACGGGTACGAGTCGCTGAAGCCCGAGGACATCGCGGACGCCATCGAGTTCGCCGTCGACTCGCCCCGGCACGTCAACATCGGGCACATCGAGATCCTGCCCACCTTCCAGGTCCCCGGCGGCCTCAACTTCGAGCGCCGGGAGGGCTGATGGACACCGCGGCACGCGTCCGCCGGATCAAGCCCTCGCCGAGCACGGCGGCGGCCGGGCGGGTCAGGGAACTCAAGGGCCGCGGCCTGGAGATCCACGACCTCACCATCGGCGAACCGGACTTCGACACCCCCGCCCACGTCAAGGCCGCCGCGATCCGGGCCATCGAGGCCGGCGACACCAAGTACACGCCCGTCAACGGCACTGCGGCCCTGCGCGCCGCGATCCGCGACCGGCTCCGGCGCCGCCACGGCCTGGAGTACACCGACGACCGGATCGCCGTCGGCGGCGGCGCGAAGCAGGTCATCTACCTCGCCCTCACCGCGACGCTGGACGAGGGCGACGAGGTCGTGATCCCAGCCCCCTACTGGGTCTCCTACCCCGACATGGTCCGCGCCAACGACGGCACCCCCGTCATCGTCGACTGCCCCGAGCGGGACGCCTTCAAGCTCACCCCCGCCCGCCTGCGCGCCGCCCTCACCGCCCGCACCCGCTGGCTCATCCTCAACACCCCCGGAAACCCCACCGGTTCGGCCTACACCCCGGACGAACTCCGCGCCCTCGCGGCGGTCCTGCTCGACCACCCGCACGTCGGCGTCCTCACCGACGAGATCTACGACGAGATCTGGTACGACGCCGGCGCGCACCCCTCCCTCGCGGCGGCCGAACCCCGCCTCGCCGACCGGGTGTTCCTCACCAACGGCGTCTCCAAGACGTACGCCATGACCGGCTGGCGCATCGGCTACGGCGCCGGCCCCGCCGACCTCGTCGCCGCGATCAACACCCTCCAGTCCCAGATCTCCTCCTGCCCCTCCTCGGTCAGCCAGGCGGCAGCGGCTGCCGCGCTCACGGGACCCCAGGAATTCGTCCGGGAGACCGTCGAGGTGTACCGCGCCCGGCGCGACACGACCGTCGAACTCCTCACGCGCTCCACGGAGCTGACCTGCACACCGCCCAGCGGCGGCTTCTACCTCCTCGTCGACTGCCGGGCGTACCTGGGCCGGTACACGCCCTCCGGTGAACGCGTCGACACCGACGAGGAGTTCACCCGCCACCTCCTGGACAGCCAGCAGGTCGCCGTGATCCACGGCTCCGCCTACGGCGCCCCCGGCTATGTCCGGATCTCCTTCGCCACCTCCACCGAAGCCCTCACCGAAGCGTGCGCGCGCATCGCGAAAGCCTGCGCGGCCCTGTCCGAAAGGCCCTCATGATCCGCGTCAGCACGAAGTTCGAGCGCCCCGACGCCGGACTCGTGGAACGCCTCGCCGGCTACTCCTCGGCGACGATCCACGAAGCGCAGGGCAGGCTGGGCGCGCTGGACTCGTCGATCAAACCCGTCGACCGCCGGATGTCGCTGTGCGGACCGGCGTTCACGGTCCAGTGCGCGCCGCGCGACAACCTCATGCTCCAGACGGCGATCGCGTACGCGCGGCCCGGGGACGTGATCGTGGTGTCCGCCGGGGAGTACAGCGAGGCGGGGTCCTTCGGGGACGTCCTGGCCAACGCCTGTCAGGCCAAGGGGCTCGGCGGGCTCGTCACCGACACGGGGGTCCGGGACACCGAGGATCTGCGGGCGCTCGGGTTCCCCGTCTTCTCCTACAGCGTCTGCATCAAGGGGACGGTGAAGGAGACCGTCGGGCCGATGTGCGAACCGGTCACGGTCGGGGGGCAGTTGGTGCGGCCGGGGGACGTCGTCCGGGCCGACGCGGACGGGGTCGTCGTGATCCGGCGCGAGGACGCCGAGGCGGTGGCGGTCGCCTCGCAGGAGCGGATCGACGACGAGGCCGGGTACATCGCGGCGTACCGGGAGGGGAAGAGCGTCGTCGAGATGTGCGGGCTTGAGGCGCGGTGGGCGGCGAAGGGGCTGGTGATCGACGAGTCGTGAGGTGAGTACGCCTACTCATGCCGCCCCGCCCCGCGCCGAGGACGATGGGCGCAGGACGACATGAGCGGGGGAGACCGAGGACATGGGCAGATTCCTGGGCGGGGTCGCGGCGGTCGCGGCGGCCGTCGCGGCACTGGTGTTCGCGTACGTGGCGGGCGCGTCGAGCGAGGTCGTCTTCACCGTCGGCGCGGGGGTGCTGAGCCTGCTGTGGCTGACGCTCCTGCTGACCCTGCCCTGGAACCTGTACTTCCGCGCCCACACGGTCCTCGCCGAGATCGCCGTCAGCCGGGAGAAAGGCATCGAGGTCTCCCCGGCGCGCGACACCGAGGCCGCCCGCATCGCCCGCATGATGCTCCGCACGGCCGTCGCCGGTCACCTCCTCACGGCGGCGGTCGTCCTCGCGGTCACCTGGGCGACCGGCGGCTTCACCGGCTACTGGTTCGCCGCGTTCTTCCTCCTGAGCACCCTCTTCCGCCCCGCCGGCGCCTACTTCGGCCAGCTCAGGAACCGGCTGCGGACCCTGCTCAGGGAAGTCACCCACCCCCGCGACGACGTCGTCGACCTGCGCACCCGTCTCGCCCGCACGGAAGCCGCCCACAAGGTCCTCTCCGAGAAGGCCGAGGAACAGTACCGGGCCCTCGCCGAACTGCGCCACACCCTCGACGCCTCGACCATGGCCGCCCACCAGCGCGCCGAGGAGACCGACCGCCGGATCACCGCACTCGGCCGCGAGTTCGAGGCGACGGTCCACCGCCTCACCGACAACAAGGAGATCATCGCCGGCGTGAAGGCGTTCCTGCGCCTGCTGCGCGCGCCCGACATGATCGAGGGCTGAGGAGGCGCGGCGGGTGGGGTAAGTCAAGACTTACCTTTGCGGGCGAGCGCGCTCATAGTGGTGAGCCGCACCCAGAGGAGGCCCACCGTTGTCGCAGATCAGCGACGGTTCCACGCGTCAGGTGACGGCGCAGCAGGCTCACGTCTCCACCATGTACGGACTGCTCGACGAGCGCGTCGCCGCCTCCCGGGCCCAACTGACCGCCGTCCTCGGCACACCGGCCGACGGCGGACGCGAGGTGTACGAACGGGACCTCGCCGCCGTCCGGCTCAGCGGGGAGATCCACCGGCTGGAGGCCGCCGAGACCGGCATGGTCTTCGGCCGCATCGACGGCGCCGACGGCACGGCCCTGCACATCGGCCGCCTCGGCCTGCACGCCGACGACCACGACCTGCCCCTCCTCGTCGACTGGCGCGCGGAGGCCGCCCGCCCCTTCTACGAGGCGACCGCCGTCAGCCCCATGGGCCTGCGACGCCGCCGCCATCTGCGGCTCGACGGACGCGCGGTGAGCGCCGTCAACGACGAACTCCTCGACGGCTCCGAGGCCGGACCGGACGACGTCGTCGGCGACAACCCGCTGACCGAGGTCCTCCAGGCACGCCGCACGGGCCGGATGGGCACGGCGGTCGCCACGCTCCAGGCCGAGCAGCACGCCATCGTCCGCTCGGTCAACCGGGGCGTGACCGTCGTCCAGGGCGGCCCCGGCACCGGGAAGACGGTCGTCGCGCTGCACCGGGCGGCGTACGCGCTGTACGCGTTCCCGCGCGCCGCCGAACGCGGGGTGCTGGTCCTCGGACCGAACACCCGCTTCCTCGACTACGTGTCGCAGGTGCTGCCCTCGCTCGGGGAGAACGATGTCGTCCTCGCGACCTGCGAGGAGCTGGCCGGGGTCGTCCCGGGGGCGGTGGAACCGGCCGAGTCGGCGCGGATCAAGGGGAGTTCGGCGCCGGCGGACGCGCTGGCCGCCGTCGTCCGGAGCCGGCAGGCCGTCGGCGGGGGCTTCGCCGCGCGGGGGGTCCGCCTCCCGGAGCGCGATGTCGCGCGGGCCCGGGACGCCGCCGTCGCGACCGGACTCGGTCACAACCGCGCCCGGCAGGTCTTCAAGGAACTCCTCGCGGACGCCGTCACCGACGCCCTCGAACGCGACGCCCTGGAGACCCTCGACCGCCTCGACGCCGAGTTCGCCGAGGCGACCGGCCTCGACCTCGACCGGGTCGCCGCCGCCGACCTGCGCAGACTCGGATACGACGACGAACCCGCCGGCAGCGCGGCCGACGAGTTCGACGCCGACGCCGTACGCGAGGGACTCCTCGACGACCCCTCCGTCGACCGCGCGATCGAGGCCCTGTGGCCGACGCTCACTCCCGAGGACGTCCTCCACACCCTGTTCGCCGCCCTCGACACCTACCTCCCCCAACTCACCGACCACGAACGCGCGTTGCTGGCCCGGGCCCCCGGCGACCTCTGGACCGACGCGGACGTGCCCCTGCTGGACGAGGCGTCGAGCCTGCTCGACGGCCCGCCCGCCCGGACCTACGGCCATGTCGTCGTCGACGAGGCGCAGGAACTCACCGACATGCGGTGGCGGATGGTCGTACGGCGCTGTCCCGCCCGTTCGATGACTCTCGTCGGCGACTTCGCCCAGGCGGGCCCGGCGACGCGGGCACGCGACTGGGCCGAGGCGCTGACACCGCACGTCGGCCCCCGCTTCGACCTGCACACCCTCACGGTCAGCTACCGCACCACGGTCGAGATCCTCGCCACCACCCGCGATCTCCTCACCCGCATCGCCCCCGCCCAGCGGCTGAGCAGCGCCATCCGCCACGGCGACGAGCCCCGCACCCTCGTCACCACCCCGGCAGCCCTCCCCGCCGCCCTCACGGCGGAACTCCGCGCCCAGCACGCGGCCCACCCCGGCGAACTCCTCGGCGTCATCTGCGCCGACAGCCGCGTCGGCGCACTGCACGCCGCCGGGGTGGGCCGCTGGGCCCAGATCGTCCCCGCCTCCGAGGCGCGCGGCCTGGAGTTCGACGGCGTTCTCGTCGTCGACCCCGACGGCATCACGGCCGAGCGGAGCTGCGGGGAACGGGATCTGTACGTCGGGCTGACCCGGGCGACGAAGCGGCTGTGCACCGTCGCCCTGGGCCGGCCGGGAACAGGGTCAGCGCACCTCTCGTGAGTAGGGTGCCACCGCGATCCGGTCGATCAGCGGGGCGTACCGGGAACGCAGCAGGACTCCGGGGAAGGTGTCCGAGGCGTACGTCGTGCCGTCGAAGTTCGGCAGCTCCTGCGAGCGGAACGACAGGGTGTTGGTCCCCTTCCTGAGCTGGACCGGGACCGTCAGCTCCCAGAAGTTGTCCTGGTGGAAGCTGTGCGGGAAGGTCACCCGGCGTGCCGCGGCGCCGTTGACGCTGAGGTCGGCGTGGCGGGCGAGCGGGTCGGGGTTGTAGTGGGTGGCGGGGGACTGCTCGGGGTTGGAGTAGCGGATGCGCAGGGCGTACAGGCCCGGCTTGTCCGCGGTGACGGTGAACGTCGCCGTGTTGTTGTTCCCCGGGTCCCCGCCGACACCGGTGATCGCCGTGCCGTCGGTCGCGAGGGGCAGGGAGGCGAGGGCGGCGGTCCCGGTGAGGACGGCCGATCCCGCTTCGTACGTCCGGACCGGGAGCCTGCCCTCGGTGGGCGTGACCGTGATCCGGTCGACGAGCGCCGGGATCGAACTCCCGGTCAGCGTCACCTTGTTGACGCCGCCGGAGAGGGAGACCGCGACCTCGTCCTTGCCGGGGGTGAGGCGCAGGACGTCGTTGCCGTTGACGGACAGCCGGGCGCCGATGCCGCCGAGGGCGTCGACCTTGAGGGTCGCCTCGCGGTCGGCGGGGGAGTACACCCAGAACGTCGCCGTCTGGCCCCGGCCGACCTGCGCCGCCCCGGACCCCGTGCGCGCGGGCCCGTACACGGGACGCGCCCCGCCGCCGAGCCACGCCAGCTCACCCTCGTACACCTGGGTGCCGGCGGACTTCGACGGGAGGGACAGGGTGAGGCGGTCGACGATCGCGTCGCCCTTCGTGGCCCGCTTGCCGTCGAGGCTCTTCGCGGCGAGCGTCAGGATGTGCCGGCCCTTGGTGAGCTTCACCTTGGTGTCGGCGTGGTCCCAGACGACCCACTTGTAGCCGAGCGGCAGGTACATCTCCTGCTCGGCGGCGCCGTCCACGCGCAGGAACACGTTCGTGGGCCCCTGCTCCTGCACCTTGTCGTAGGTGTTGAGGGAGTTGGCGAAGACGCTCAGGTCGTAGGTGCCGTCCTCGGGCACGTCGACCGGGAAGCCGAGGGTGACGTCCGAGCCGGTGCGCAGCCCGCCGACGTCGTACCCGCCCGAGGTGTAGAACTTCGACACGTCGGACGTCGACCCCTCGGGCCCGTTCTTGGAGTACCCGGACCCGGTGTGGGCCGCGTCCTCCGCCTCGTACGAGCCCTGCCAGCGCACCGGCGCCGACTGGGTGGCGAGCGCCTTCCCGGCCGGGGTGAGGACGATCTCGTACGCCGAGGACTCCTTGAGCGCCGGCAGGGTGCCGTCACCGAAGTCGACGGAGACCGTGCCGTCCGCCTCGACCTTCAGGTTCTTCTCCGTGAGGAGCTTCGGGCCGGAGTTGTCGCCGACCTGCCCGCTCCAGTCGATCTCCCGCACCCAGGCGTGCACCTGGGAGCCGAACAGCTTCTTGGGGACACCGGAGAACGTGATGTGGCCCTTGCCGTTCGACCCGCCGAAGAGCAGCCGCGCCTGCTTCTTGCCCTCGTCGAGCGTGGCGACGCCCTGCATCGTGTAGTTCTGGCCCGGGAACGGCGGGGTCACCGAGACGGTGTGCCCGCTCATCGAGGCGTACGAGTTCAGCAGCCACCACTGCCCGTTGCCCCGGTTCGACTGCACCGCCGAGTCGGAGAGGTTGCCGTCGATGTTCCAGTACGCGATGTCCGCGTCGACCTTCGACTCCTCGATCGCGGAGACCCACTGGATCATCTGGCCCGGCACCGAGGTGTGGTAGTTGAACGCGTACTCGTTGATGTTGACCGGCAGCGGGCCGATCCCCAGCTCCTTCTCCCAGCCCCGGTACTTGGCGACGCTCTGCCGCACCGCCTCCGGATGGCTCAGCTCGTGCCAGGTGACGACCTCGGGCAGCGTCCCCGCGGCTTTCGCGTGCGTGAGGAAGCCCTTCACCTGGTCGTAGAGGACACTGGTGTTGGGCCCGGCGATCCGCGCGCTCGGCATCTTGCCCTTGATCAGCTTGTACGCGGAGTCCCACGCGGCGAAGTAGTCCGCCGGGTTCGTCAGCCAGCTGACCTTGTTGTAACTCCACTCGCCGGTCCCGAACATGTTGCCCTCGGGCTCGTTGAACGGCACGAAGACGATGTTGTCCTGGTACTGCTTCGGCAGCCGCAGGACCTGGTCGACCTGGGCCGCGATCTTCTCCTCGTACAGCTTCAGCTTCTCCGCCGGAGTGCTGCCCGGCCACTGGTACGGGAAGCCCCGGTGGATGTCCGTCATGTAGATGTAGACGTCGCCGTCCGTGGAGTCGGCGAGGGGCTTCACCACCTCCAGCGCGTCCGCGCCCGGATGCTGCGGCCCGTCCTGCGCCTTGGTCGAGACCGTCCGCAGACCCATGCCCTCGATGAGGTTGTTCGTGGGCACGTCCGGTCCGTACACGCCGTACAGCGTCCCCGAGGCGCCGCCGTGGAACGCGCCGGTGTTCGAGGTGAGGTCGACGGTGAGCTGGCCTTCGCGGACGACGGTGACGGTCGCGGTGACGGCGCGGCCGGCGGCGGTTCCGGCGACGGTGAACGTGCCGGGTTTCGCGTACTTGTCGGCGGGGACGGCGTCCCAGGTGATCGGGGCGTCGCGGTCGTAATCGTCGGAGTAGGAGGCGCGGGCCGAGGCGGGCAGGGCCGGGGCCGTGCCGGTCGTCGTGCGGACGGTGAAGGCCGTCTGCGAGAGCCCGGTGAGCGTGGGGAGCGTGCCGGCCTGGCCCGCGACCTGCGCGGGGCTGAGGGCGGTGTGCCAGACGGCGAAGTCGTCGATGGAGCCCTTGAGGAGGGGGTCCGGGTAGAGGGACTTGCCGATGTAGCCGGCCGTCGTCGCCGAACTTGCCAGCAGGTCCTTCGCCTTGACGCTCGTCGCCGCCGAGGAGACCGCGACGCCGTCGAGGTAGGTGGTGACCCGGCCGGCGGCGGTGTCCAGGGTGACGGTGACGGTGCGCCACTGGCCGGCGGGGAGCGGGGCGTACCCGGAGACCTGGGCCTCCGCGCCTCCGCCGCCGGTGGTGACGGCCGTGCGCAGGACGCCGCCGTTCGACGGGGTCGTGAACAGGTACCTGGAGGTGTCGGTGCCGAGGTCGAAGATCCGCTGCCAGGCGGACGCGTCGTCGCCCCACTTCACGCGGGCCGAGACCGTGAGGTCACTGGCGTCGCCGAGGACTTCGCGGGGCAGGCGGACGTACGCGCCGTTCGAGGTGGACGCGCCGCCGGGCAGGGCGAGGGCCTTGCCGCCGTCGGCGCCCGTGACGGAGGCGGCGGTGGCGGGGTTGACCAGGGTCGCGGTGAGGTTGTTGCCGGAGGTGTCGGTGATCCGGCCGGAGGCGGTGTCGTCCTGGTCGAACGTGTAGTGGGCGACGGGTGCCGGGGTGTCCGCGGCCTGCGCGGGGACGGCGGGTACGGCCAGCAGGCCGGCGCCGAGCGCCAGCGCCACGGCGGCCGGGGCGCGTCGGGAGGCGGGGGCGCGGCCGGCGGCCGGGGCGCGGCGCCGGGCGGATCTCTCAGGGGATGGCATGGATCGCGTCCTCAATCCTGGGGGTCGTCATACGTCGAACCGGTTCGATGAGGTGGGCGGTGGTGGTGAGCGGGCCGGGAGGGCCCGGGACGGCGGAAGGATCAGTTCATCGAACCGGTTCGGGAAGCTAGCACCGGTGAGAGGGCCCGGCAATCCCCTCGACAAGGGTTGTTTCCGGCATCGAGGAAGTCGTGTCAGGGGTGTTGACAGCGGCTCGGAGGGTTCCTACCTTCACTTCACGCGAACCGGTTCGACAAGCCGGGACGTGGCCGAACCGGTTCGACGAAGGAGCCCCGTGAACATCGGTGAGATCGCTCGGCGGGCCGGTGTCTCCCGGAGCACCGTCTCCTACGCCCTCAGCGGGAAACGCCCCGTCTCCGACGAGACCCGCCACAAGATCCAACGGGTCATCGACGACCTGGGCTACCGCCCGAACGCCTCCGCCCGCGCCCTCGCCAACGGCCGCACCAGCACCATCGGCCTGGTCTTCCCGCCCGCCGGCGACCACTACACCGGCATGCAGCTCGACTTCATCGGCAGCGTCGTCGAGGCGGGCGCCTCCTACGACTACGACGTCCTCCTCTCCCCGAGCGGCGTCGACAGCGACCGCTCCTTCCAGCGCCTGCTGGGCGAGCGGCGCGTGGACGGCGCGATCCTCATGGAGATCAAGCTGGCGGACGACCGGGTCGACCACCTCGCCGACCTCGGTTTCCCCGCCGTCACCATCGGCCGGATCGCGCACCCCGAGACCAGCTGGTGGGTCGGCCTCGACCACACCGCGCTCGCCGCCGCCTGCGTCCACCACCTCGCGGACCTCGGCCACCGCCGGATCGCCCTCGTCAACCGCCCCGAACAACTCCTGCGCGCCGGCTACGAGTCGGCCCACCGGGGCCTGGACGGCTTCACCAAGGCCGCCGCCGAACGCGGGCTGACCGTCAGGGCGTACCCCTGCGGGGACGACGCGCCGTCAGGGCAGGCGTGCGTGGAGCGGATGCTGCACGACGACCCCGGCACCAGCGCGCTCGTCACCCTGAACGAGGCGTCGCTGGGCGGCGTCTACCGGGGCCTCGCGCACGCCGGACGCCATGTCCCGCGCGACTTCTCCGTCACCGGGGTCGTCGCCGCCCGCTGGGCCGAGACGGTCACCCCGCGGCTCACGGCGGCCGACGTGCCCGCCGAGGAGATGGGCCGGCGCGCCGTCGACCTCCTGGTGGAACGGCTCGACCAGCCGGACGCGCCACCCCGCCACCACCTCCTGACGCCGCCGATCTCGCTGCGGGCCAGCACCGGGCCGGCTACGCCGTAGCCGCCCTCGCAGACACACACCCAGGCACCTCCACCGACTTCACCGAAGGAACCCCCGCGATGAACAGTTCCTCCAGACAGCGCCGTCTGACCGCCGCCGCCCTGACCGCCCTCGCCGTGGCGGGCGCCGCCACCGCCTGCTCCTCCGGATCGGACAGCACCGGAAGCAAGGGCTCCGACGGCGGCACGTACACCGTCTGGGACCCCTACCCGCAGTTCGCGAAGGACTCGGCGTGGGTGAAGCTCCTCGACCGGTGCGGCAGCGAGGCCGGGGTGCAGGTCAAGCGGACCGGCTTCGACACGAGCGACCTCGCCAACAAGACGCTCCTCGCCGCCCAGCAGGGCAACTCCCCCGACCTCCTCGTCGTCGACAACCCCGTCGTCTCCACCCTCGCCGAGGCCGGCGTCCTCACCACGACCGCCGAGAACAAGCTCGACACCTCGAAGGTCGACCCCAACCTCCTCGCGGCCGGCCAGTCCGGCGGCAAGACCTACGGCACCCCCATCGGCGCCAACACCCTCGCCCTCTACTACAACAAGACCGTCCTCAAGGCGGCCGGCGTCGACGTCGCGGGCATCAAGGACTGGGCCTCCCTCACGGCCGCCCTCGACAAGGTCAAGAAGGCCGGCAAGAAGGGCATCACCTTCTCCGCGATCGGCACCGAGGAAGGCAGCTTCCAGTTCCTGCCCTGGTACTGGGGATCGGGCGCCCAGCTCACCCAACTCGACTCCGCGCAGGCCGAGTCCGCGCTCACCCTCTGGAAGGACTGGCTGAAGAACGGCTACGCCCCCAACTCCGTCCTCAACAACACCCAGACCACCAGCTGGCAGGAGTTCGCCACCGGCGACTACGCCTTCGCCGAGAACGGCACCTGGCAGCTCGCCAACGCCGAGAAGGCCGGCTTCGAGTACGGCGTGCTCCCGATCCCCGGCGCGAACAGCGCCTCCGCGCCCGCCCCGACCGGCGGCGAGTTCGTCACCCTCCCCGTCCAGGACGACACCGGCCGCTACGCCACCTCCCAGAAGCTCGCGACCTGCCTGACCAGCGAACAGGGCCTGTACGACACGGACTCCGCGCTCTCCTACGTCGCCCCCACCGCGGCCGTCCAGACCAAGCAGGTCGCCGCGAACCCCGCGCTCAAGCCGTGGGTTGAGGCCGTCAAGTCCGCCAAGGGCCGCACCAGTGACGACCTCGGCACCAAGTACCCGAAGATCTCCGAGCAGCTCTGGAAGGCCGTCCAGTCCGCGCTGAGCGGCTCCAAGTCGCCGAAGGACGCGCTGTCCTCGGCGCAGGGCGCGGTCAAGTGACGATGCAGATGACCCGTGACCGGGTGTCGGGGAAGGCGGCCGTCGAGAAGCGGCGGCGGCCATCCTCCGGCCAGTGGGCGGCCTGGGCCTTCCTCACCCCGGTCACCCTCTACCTCGTCCTCTTCTACGCCTACCCCCTCTACCGCAACCTCGACCTGAGCCTCAGGCACTACACCGTCCGCTCCTTCGTGAACGGCGACGCCCCCTTCACCGGGCTCGACAACTACCGGACCGTCCTCGACGACCCGACCTTCCTGCCCGCGCTCGTCCACACCGCCGTCTTCACCTTCGTCTCCCTGGCCTTCCAGTACGCCATCGGACTCGCCCTCGCGGTCTTCTTCCACCAGCACTTCCGGCTCTCCGCGACCCTGCGCGCCCTGTTCCTCGTCCCGTGGCTGCTGCCGCTGATCGTGTCCGCGTCGACCTGGTCGTGGATGCTCAACAGCGACTCCGGGATCGTCAACGCGGCGCTCAAGGCCGTCGGGCTCGGCTCGGTCAACTGGCTGACGTCACCGTCCTGGTCGCTGGTCTCGGTGATCCTCGCGAACATCTGGATCGGCGTCCCCTTCAACCTCGTCGTGCTGTACAGCGGGCTCCAGTCCATCCCGGGGAGCCTGTACGAGGCGGCGTCGCTGGACGGGGCGAACTCCTGGCAGCGGTTCTGGTCGATCACCTTCCCGCTGCTGCGGCCGGTGTCCGCGATCACCCTGCTGCTCGGGCTGATCTACACCCTCAAGGTGTTCGACATCATCTGGATCATGACCAAGGGGGGACCGGCGGACTCGTCGACGACGTTCGCGACCTGGTCCTACCAGCTCGGGTTCGGCAACCTGCTGCCCGCGTTCGGGCCGGGCGCGGCCGTCGGGAACCTCCTCGTCGTCGCCGCGCTGGTCTTCGGGTTCGTCTACCTCAGAGTGCAGCGGAAGCAGGCGATGGCATGAGAAGCCGCTGGAAGACCGCGATCGGGCTGCTGCTGACCGGGGTGATGCTCTTCCCGGTCTACTGGATGGTCAACGTCTCGTTCACCCGGGACCAGGACATGCGCAAGAGCCCGCCCGACCTGTTCCCCGTGCACGGCACGCTCGCCGGGTACCGGACCGTCCTCGACGACCAGCTCCCCTACCTCGGCACGAGCCTCGTGATCGGACTCGGCACGGTCCTGCTCACCGTCGCGCTGTCCGCGCCCGCCGGGTACGCGCTCGCCAAACTGAGGCCGCGCGGCGGGGGAGTGCTCAGCTTCGTCCTGCTCGCCGCGCAGATGATCCCCGGGATCATCATGGCGATGGGGTTCTACGCGATCTACCTCCAGCTCGGGCTCCTCCAGTCGGTGCCCGGTCTGATCGTCGCGGACTCCACGCTCGCCGTGCCGTTCGGGGTGCTCATCTTCACCGCGTTCATGTCCGGCATCCCCGGCGAGCTGCTCCAGGCCGCGAAGACCGACGGGGCCGGGACCCTGCGCACGTTCTGGTCGGTCGTCCTGCCGATGAGCCGCAACGCCGTCGTCACCGTGTCCCTGTTCGCGTTCCTGTGGTCCTGGTCCGACTTCGTCTTCGCGAGCACGCTCGTGAACGGCGGCGCCCACGAGCCGATCACCCTCGGCATCTACCACTACATCGGCAACAACAACCAGGAGTGGAACGCGGTGATGGCCACCGCCGTCGTCGCCTCGCTCCCCGCCGCGGTGATCCTCGTGCTCGCCCAGCGCTACGTCGCCGCCGGAGTCACCGCCGGTGCGGTCAAGGACTGAACACCGCCATGCCCGAACCCAGTTCCAGAAACGAGTCTCCCCCCATGACCGCTGTCCCCTCCGGTCCGGCCTTCTCCGTCCACGACATCCCGTTCAGCCACTCCGGCTCCTGGTTCGACGTCTCGCCCGTCGTCGCGGAGAAGACGTACGCCGACGACCTCCATCTCGTCTCGCACCAGAACGGCATGCACGGCGTCCTGCGCCTCGTCCCCCTCGACCCCGTCACCGGGGCCCGCGCCGAGACCCGCGTCGAGGCCGTCCCCGGACTCCTCACCTGGACCGGCGGGGTCGGGCGCGTCGAACTCGCCTACGAGACGCCGGACACGCTGCGGCTGCGCGGACACGGCCTGGACGCCGGGGTGTTCGCCGCCGCGCCGACCCTCACCCCGTTCAGCGGCACGTACTTCTTCCACGACCCGGCGGCCGGCGCGCACGTCTTCACGTCCTACGAGACCGGGCGCCGCTACCGCGTCACCGTCCTGTCCGGCACCCTCACCGAGGTCGTCGGCGCGCAGGCGCTCGGGGCGGCGGAACGGGGGGTCGCCGTCACCGGGGACTGGGAGATCGCGATCGAGGAGATCGACACCGCCCGCCCGCCCTACGCGTCCTCCGGCCCCTTCGAGGAGGTCGTGGCACGGGCCCGGGGGGAGTTCGCCGCGTTCGCCGACGCGGTCGCGCCCTGGCGGTCGGACGACACACCCGCCGCCGAACTCGCCGCGTACGTCCTGTGGTCGGCGACCGTCGCGCCCACCGGGCTCGTCACGCGGCCCGGCGTGCTGATGTCCAAGCACTGGATGGACAAGGTGTGGAGCTGGGACCACTGCTTCAACGCCCTCGCCCTGGCGCCCGGCCGCCCGGAGCTGGCGTGGGACCAGTTCGCGCTGCCCTTCGACCACCAGGACGCGAGCGGTGCGCTGCCGGACTCGGTCACGCACTCCGAGGTGCTGCGCAACTTCGTCAAACCCCCCATCCACGGCTGGGCGTTCGGCCTGCTGCGCCGCCGGCTGCCGGAGCCGCCCGGGCGGGACGCGCTCGCCGAGGTGTACGGCCGGCTGGAGCGCTGGACGGGGTTCTGGCTCACCGCACGCCGGGCACCCGGCGCCGACCTGCCCCACTACCAGCACGGCAACGACAGCGGCTGGGACAACGCGACGACCTTCGACCCCGAGCGGGTCGTCGTCACCGCCGACCTCGCCGCGTTCCTGATCCTGCAACTCCACGAACTGGCTTCGCTGGCCGAGGAGTTGGCCAAGCCCGCCGAAGCGGCCCGCTGGACCGCCCTGGCCGCCGACACGCAGGCGGCCCTCCTGGACCAGCTGTGGACCGGCGACCGCTTCACCGCCCGCTCCGCCGCCACCGGCGAGAGCTGGACCAGCGCGAGCCTCCTCGACCTCATGCCGATCGTGCTGGGCGAACACCTCCCGCCGGACATCGCCGGCACCCTCGCCGACCGCCTCAAATCCCACCTCACCCCCTACGGCCTCGCCACCGAACTCACCGACTCCCCCCACTACCTCTCCGACGGCTACTGGCGCGGCCCCATCTGGGCCCCCGCCACCGTCCTCGTCGAGGACGGCCTCCGCCGCGCCGGCCACCACCGCCTCGCCGACGACGTCAACGCCCGCTTCCGAGCCCTCTGCGAAACCCACGGCTTCGCCGAGAACTTCGACGCATTGACCGGAACGGGACTCCGTGACCGGGCCTACACCTGGACGGCCTCGGCTTATCTGGTGCTGGCGGAGGCGCACGCACGGCGTACGGACCACTGACCCAGGAACGCGGGCCCGGGAAGGAAAAGAGAGAAAACACTGTGCGCTGCCCTTTCTCTCGGCAATGATGAATTCTCGGGCTCGCGTCGACGGTGGGCGGCTGCGCGTGGAAGAACGTCGGGCAGAAGAAAAGCGCAAGGAAACAGAAGCGGTCACGGACAACAGAATTCAGGGCGGGAATTTCCCCGGCGGGGTGATACAGGCGCATTCCGTGACGGGTGAGGTCCATCTGCACGGCTCCAGGCGGCCGACAGTGATCCCGCGCCAACTGCCCGCTCCGCCGGTGGGATTCGTCGGCAGGACCGGCGAACTGGACCGGCTCGGCGCGGCACCGGAGAGCGGGGCCACGGTGGTCGTCTCCGCGATCGGCGGCGCCGGAGGAGTGGGCAAGACCGCACTGACGCTGCACTGGGCACACCGGCGGCTCGACCTGTTCCCCGACGGACAACTCCATGTGGACCTGCGCGGATTCGACCCGGTCGACGAACCGATGCCGCCGGGCGTCGCCGTCCGGGTCTTCCTCGACGCCCTCGGCATCGACCCCGGCGCGATCCCCCTCGACCTGGAGGCCCAGATCGCGCTGTACCGCACACTGATCGCCGGCAAGCGGATGCTGATCGTGCTGGACAACGCGCGGGACAGCCGCCAGGTCGAGCCGCTGCTGCCCGGTACCGGCACCTGCACGGTCCTGGTCACCAGTCGCGACCGCCTTGCCGGGCTGGTCGCGCGCGGGGCCCGTCTGATCGGGCTGCGCCCACTGGCCGAGGACGAGGCACGGCTGCTGCTCAGCCGTCGGCTCGGCGAACCAAGGCTCACCCAAGAGCCCCGCGCCGTCGCCGAGTTGCTGGTCTACTGAGCCGGTCTGCCGCTCGCGCTCGGCATCGCCGCCGCGCACGTCGCCTTTCGGCCCGGCTTTCCGCTGGCCGTGCTCGCAGAGGAACTGCGCGACAGTGCGACACGGCTCGACGCGCTCAGCGGAGGAGACCTGAGCACCGATCTGCGGGCCGTCATGTCCTGTTCCCTCCGGTCACTCGACCGGGACGCCGAGACGGCGTTCCTCCTCCTCGCACTCGCGCCCGGACCGGACATCGGGCTTCCCGCGGCGGCGTCCCTCCTGGCGGCACCACCCGCCCGGGCCCGGCGACTGCTAGGGGTGTTGGAGAACGCGCATCTGGTGCAGCAGTACCTGCCTGATCGCTATCGGCTGCATGATCTGGTGCGGTTGTTCGGTGCGGAGAGGGGTGAGGAGAAACTCACGGATGAGATGCGGGACGAGGCATGGGAGAGGCTGTTCGACTTCTACCTCCGTACCGCTCACGAGGGTTCGTTGCTCATTCATCCGCACAAATTGCCGGAGATCGAGCTCGACGCCTCTCCGCCGGGGACGCACCGCATGCCCCTGGAGAACGTCGCGGCGGCATTGCACTGGTTCGACACGGAGCAACCCTGCCTGCTCGCCGCGCACCGCTTCGCCCTCCGGAGGAAATGGCACCTCTATCTGTACCGACTGACCTGGTCGCTCGACACGTTCCAGGAGCGCCGCCATCACGTACGGGACCTGCTCTCGACCTGGCGGTCGGGACTGGTCGCGGCTCGGTGGCTCGGCGAGCCCGGCTACGAGATCGAGGCGTGCCGCCGTCTCGCGAACGCCGCCTCCCGCATGGATGATCATGCGGAGGGCATGGTCTGGGCGCAGCGCGCCCTCGATCTCGCGGAGAGCTCCGGCGATCTGCTGAACCTGGCGCTCACACACATCAGTTTGAGTTGCCTCTGCGGGGAACACAACGACTTCCCGGGCTTCCTGGATCACTCACTGAGGGCTCTAGGCCTCTTCGAACGACTCGGCTACCCGGGGAAGGTGGCTCACGCTCTCGGTCACGTGGGGGAGGCGCACGCCATGATGGGCCACTACGGACCGGCCGAGAAGTACTGCCTCAGGGCGCTCGCTCTGGCACGGCGCCACCGGAATGTGGCTGTCGAAGCGGACACCCTGCACAGCCTCGGCTACATCGCGCACCACACCGGCAACCACCGTGTCGCACGGCACCGATATGAACAGTCCCTCGCGAGGTTCCGCGACAATGGCAACCGGTACGACGAAGCCACCGCGCTCGAACACCTAGGAGGCACGTACACCGCCCTCGGCGAAACCTCCGAGGCCCGCGCCACCCTGCGCCAAGCCCTCGCGCTCTACCGCATGCAGGGCCGCGACACCCAGGCCGAACGAGTGGCGCAGGCTCTCGTGCTCCTCCCGTCCGAAGAACTGGACGCGTGACGTCAGGCGGGCCTGCGCAGCAGCCACTGCCCCACCGACCTCCGTGCCGGCCGCACCCGTACCCGGCCGAACGCCTTGTCGCCGGTGAGTTCGATGCGGAGGGTGGTGGGGGAGGGGTGGGTGGGGTGGCGGGGGTAGGTGATCTTGGCGTGCTGGACGCGGAGGGCGTCGGCGTCGACGACGATGCCGGGGCGGGTGATGAGGGTGAGGGTCTTGCCGTACATGGTCATGTCGATGTGGAGGGTCGGCTGGGTGATCTCCGCCTGGGTGAAGTCGAGGGTCACGTCGCACCACTGCGTGACGAGTTCGAGGCGGCGGGGGACGATCCAGCGGCCGACCCGCTCGACCTTGCTGAACGTCTGCTCGATGCGCAGGACGTCCTTGACGTCAGCGACGGTCGTGCCCGAGGAGGTGGAGACCGGGGGCAGGTCGGCGGTCAGGACGGTCAGTTCGCCGACCGTGCGCGCGGAGAGGGCCAGTTCGATACGGTCGTCCAGCTCGGCCGAGGTCAGGCAGCCGTCCCCGGCCGAGATGCGCAGGACGTCCACCACCCGGTCCCGGTCCGCGTGCGAGGCCCGCAGCTTGTCGCTGGCCGAGATCTCTTCCGGCATCGCTTCCCTCCCCGTTCTCCCGCGCGGCGTCGCGAGGCAGGAAGACTAACGCTATATCGCGATGGGGGCGCGGCCAAGCGGGCACCCGGCGAAGGACACGCGGCGGCCCCGGGGCCACCGAGGACCACCGGGGCCGCAGGCGGCACGGCCGGCCTCAGACCGCCCGCGCCGCCTTGTCCTCCCGCCACCACGACGCCCCGACGGCGAGCAGGGCCCCGCCCACCGCGTACGCGCTCAGCACCCACACCGCCCCCGAGGTCGCGTGCCCCGCGAAGTACACGGTGTTGCGCACGACGGTCGTCCCCGCGCCCGGCGGCAGCGCCTGCCCGATCGCGCTCCAGAAGGAGGGGAGGAGCGGCGCCGGGTACACCCCGCCCGAACTCGGGTTGCCCAGCACGACGAACAACAGGATGACCACGCCGGTGCCGATCAGCCCGAACAGGGTCTGGAGGCCGAGCGCGGTCGTCGCGGCGGCCAGCACCACCAGCGTCCCGATCCCGGTCAGCGCCCAGAAGTGCCCGCCGAGCGCGTCGAACCCGGGACCGACGATCGCCGCCCCGGCGAGCCCCGACACCAGCGCGTACAGCACCAGCACACCGAGGCGGATCAGCGTCCGGTGCCGGTTCGCGGGCCGGGAACCGGCGGCCATGCCCATGATGGTCGCGGTGAGATAGCCGCCGATGACCCAGCCGAGGACGAGATAGAACGACGTCATGCCGCGCCCGTCACCGGAGTTGGGTGGCCGGATGTCCGTGACGGTGATCTGCCGCTTCTGCGCCGCCTCGATCTTCTGCGCGATCTGCGTCGCCGTCTGCGACACCGACGGGCCGCCGGCGGAGGCGACGAGCAGTGTGTCCTTCGTGCCGGTCGCGTCGAACAGGAACGCGGCGTCCGTCTCGCGCTTGAGGACCCGCTCGCGGGCCGCGTCGGCGTCGGCCACGGCCTCGGCCTTCACGGGATCGCCGTCCAGCGCGTTGAGCTGGGCGACGATCTTCGCGGACACCTGCTGGGGGGCGGCGACCGCGACGGGGATGCGGTGGGGGGTGGGGGAGTGGAACGCGCCGATGTACGACACGATGAAGGCGAGCTGGACCACCAGCCCGCCGAGGACGAGACCGAACGCGCGCAGCGTGACGGCGTCCTTGAACTCCGCCGCGAAGCCCGAGGACCCGGCGGTGGACGGAGCGGACGGGGCGGACGGAGTGGGGGGAATGCCCTGGGAAGGGCCGTTGTCCGTGTTCACCGGCGCATGATCGCACAACCGCGTGAATCCCACTCCGCCCGCCCGCACCGGCGCGCTACTTGAGGTACGGCCCCGCCGTCCCCACCTTCCCGGGCGCCGAGTTGGCCCCGCCCAGGTCGAGCACGTACACCCGCGCGTTCCCCTTCCCGGGCGCCCCGACGCTCAGCTTCCCGTCCCCGACGACCCGCGTGTCACCCGTGACCGCGTCCTTGTACGTCCCGTTCGGCACCCCCGAGAACGTCGCCCCGTCGGTCACCGTCACCAGCGCGAAGCTGTCCACCCCGCCCTCGGTGTACCGGCGTTTGAACGCCATGTTCCCCGAGACGCCCTCCGTCGAGTACTGCCCCTTCTGGAGCGCCGGGACCGCCCGCCGGATCTGGTTGAGCCGCTGGAGCTGCTTGACGAGCGGCGCCTCCAGCGTCGTCGCGACGGCGCCGGACGCGCTGGACACCGTCCCGAACCCGGAGGCGGTGACGCTCCCCTGGAGACGGTCGCCGTAGTACGCGCGCCCGGTCGTCGCCAGCGGGCACGTCGGCCCGCAGTCGATCTTCTTCCCCTTCTGGAACTCGGTCTCCGACCCGTAGTACAGCGTCGGAATCCCGCGGAACGTCCACATCAGCGCCATGTTCTCGGCCCACGCGTCGGTCCCGCCCGTGTACCGCTCGGACGACTTGTTCGGCCCGTAGTCGTGGCTGTCGACATAGACGACGTTGTACGTCGCGTCGTTGACGCTGTCGTCCGAGTCCTTCCCGTTGTGGAAGGCGTTGGACGCGTCACCGAAGTTCATGTGCATCCGCATGTCGATGATGTTCATCCCGGAGAACCGCGACCGGTCCGGCGCGTGGTACGCGTTCCCGTTCAGGAACGCGTTCGTGGACGTCGGCTGGTTCCCGGTGCCCTGCCCGTTCTCGTAGTCGAACTGCTCGATCGCCGCCTTCTCGTCGTCCGCGCTGTACTCCTTGCGCTCCTTCCACGTGTAGAACTGCGCGGAGTGGTTGACCGACCCACGGTTCCACTTGTCGTTGACGAACGCGGCGACCTCCCCGAACACGAAGAAGTTCCGCGCGGCATCGGCCCCGAACCGCTGCGTCACCCGCTCCTGGATCGCGGGAAGGAACCGCCGGTTCCAGGTCACGCGCGGGATGTGGACGGCCGTGTCGACCCGGAACCCGTCGACGCCCATGTCGATGTACTTGTCGTACGCGCCGATCAGGTAGTTCTGCACGGGCGCCGACTCGGTGTCGAAGTCGGCCAGGTCCTCGTGCAGCCAGCAGGAACGGGCGTCCTCGCCCTCCCAGTTCCCGATCCAGCAGTTGTGGTAGTACGCCTTGGGGAACATGCCCGAAGTCGGGTTCGGCCACTGGCAGTTGTAGAGGGTGTACCCCTCGGCGCTCTTCCCGCCGGTCGGCTTCCCCCAGTTGACGCAGGTGTTGCCGGTCGGCTCGGCCGTCGACCACAGGTCGCCGTTGTAGTACGACTTCCCGGACTTCGTCTCGACGGTCAGCCCGTCGTACTCGAAGGCCGAGTTCGGCTCGTCGTGGTACCAGCTCCACTGCGCGTCCCGGACCCCGTACACCTTCGGCGTGAACAGGCCCTTGGCGCCCCAGCGGGAGGAGTGGTTGTAGACGACGTCCTGGTAGATCTTCATGCCCTTGGCGTGCGCGGCGTTGATCAGGTCCTGGTAGGAGGCGCCCGCCGACTCCAGACGGGGGTCCACCTTGTAGAAGTCGTAGCCGTGGTAGCCGTGGTAGTCGTAGTCCGAGCGGTTGAGGACGACGGGCGTGATCCACACGGCGGAGAAGCCGAGGCCCTTGATGTAGTCGAGTTTCTCGACGAGCCCCTTGAAGTCACCCCGGAACATGGGGTCGTCGTTCGCCGCGTTCCCGGACTTCGTGTGCTGGCTGCCGCCCCGGTCGTTGGAGGTGTCGCCGTCGTAGAACCGGGCGGTGAGGACGAAGTAGATGGGGTCCTCGCGCGGATCGGTGCCGAGAGGGCGGCCCGTCTGAGGGGTGGGCGGCTTGTCGCCGGTGGTCACGGACACGGCGGCGGAGGCGGCCGACGCGTTGCCCGCCGCGTCGAGCGCCTTCACGGTGTACGTGTACGCCGTGCGCTCCTCAAGTCCCGTGTCGGACAGGACCGTCGACGTCACGTCCGTGACCGTCGTGCTCTTCGTGCCGCCCGTGCGGGTGACCTGGTACTTGGTGACGCCCCGGTCGTCCGTGGCGGGGTCCCAGGAGACGACGACCGAGGTGTTCGTGGCGGTCGCGGTGACCTTCGCGGGGACGCTCGGGGCCTGCGTGTCCGGGGGCTGCGCCGCGCAGGGGTCGGTGGCGTTCGTCGTGACGGTCTTGTCCTTGACCGTCGAGACGCCGGTCGGCAGCGCGTAGTTGCGGCTGTCGTTGTTGTCCCAGACGCCGTTGCCGTTGTTGAAGGTGACCTGCATGCCGGTGGCGGTGCCGAGGTCGAGGGTCTTCTTCCACCAGCCCGTGCAGGCCGGGTCCATGCCGATGCCGGGGACCGTCGTCCAGGCGCCGCCGTTCGGGGCGTAGTGGATGTTGGCGGTCGTCCAGCCGAGGGAGGCGGTCGAGTAGTAGACGGTGGCCTGGTTGCCGGGCGTCGGCGGGGTCGTCGTACAGGGGTCGCTGTGGGCGACGACGCCGTCCTTGACGGTGATCGTGCCGGTGCCGAGGGCGTAGTTCCTGCCGCCGTTGTTGTCCCAGGTGCCGCTGCCGTTGTTGAAGGTGGCCTGGAGGCCGGCGGCGGAGCCGAGGTCGACGGTGAGTTTCACCCAGTCCGTGCAGGCGGCCGTCATCCGCAGGCCCGGGACGGTTGTCCAGGAACCGCCGTCGGGGGCGTAGTGCAGGTAGGTGGCGGGCCAGTTCTTGGTCTTCGTGTAGTAGAAGACGGTCGCCGAATTGGCCGCCTCGGCGAGGGGCCGGGCGGGGGCGGGGGTGGCGGTGAGCAGGCCGAACAGTCCTGCCGCCGCTGTGAACACCGCGAGAAAGCGTGGGGGTGTGCGTCTCATGAGCGTCTCCGGTACCGGGCCGCAAGGGGTTTCTGGAAGTTCCTGCAAGCGGTTGCAACGACTGAAATTACCTGCGCATGACAATGGCGTAAAGGGTTCGTGACCCGTGAATGCCGAAGGGGCGCCACCCCGGTGAGGGTGGCGCCCCTTCGGGGTGCCGGGGTCAGCAGGAGTTGCTGTACGTGCCGGTGGTGGGGTCGTAGTAGGTCTGGTTGACGACTCCGGAGAACGGCGCGTTGCTGTACTCCCCGGTGTACGGGTTGTAGTAGATGCAGACCGCCTTCTCGGCGGAGGCGGGCGCCGCGACGGCCACCGACACGCCGGTCACGAGCGCCGCCGTGGCGAGGGCCGAACCGGCGGTCCGGATGAGACGGCTCCTGGGCATGAGGGGCTCCCTTCGGTTTCGGGTGATGCCTGTCATTCATATCAGCTCATGGAAGATATGAACCATCCATGTCTGCTAATAACTCGGTGTGCGTCGCGGCGTCAGCTATCGTGAAGGCCGGTCCACGGCGGACCCACGCAGGCTGAGGAGGCGGAACGTGAGCGACACCGCGACGACCCTCGCGGAGAAGATCGAGGCCCTCTTCCGCATCGTCCGGCGCCCCAACCGGGAGCAGTTCAGCCACGAGGAGGTCGCCCGCGCCTGCCGCGAGGCCACCGGTGAGACCTTCTCCGCCACCTACCTGTGGCAGCTGCGGACCGGCCGCCGCGACAACCCGACGAAACGTCACCTCGAAGCGCTCGCCCAGTTCTTCGACGTCCCCGTCGCCTACTTCTTCGACGACGACCAGGGCGCCGCCATCGCCAAGGAACTCGAACTGCTCGGCGCGCTCAGGGACGCGAAGGTACGCAGCGTCGCCCTGCGCGCGGTGAACCTCTCACCGGAGGGCGTGAACACGATCAGCGACATGATCGACGTACTAGCCCGCCGCGAGAGCCGCAGCGACGACTGACCGGGGGACGACGTGCGCAGCGACAAGCGCCTGTGGCAACGCTGTCGGCGGCTGGTGGACGGCCTCGACCTGCCCAGACCCTTCGACACCGCCGAGTTCATCGCACGGCTCGCCGAGGACCGGGACCGGCCCATCGAACTCGTCCCCGTCTCCGCCCGCCCCCATCTGCCCTGCGGACTCCTCGTCACCACCGACCGGGCCGACCGCATCCTCTACCCCGCCGACACCACCCCCCTGCACCAGCAGCACATACAGCTCCACGAAGTCGCCCACCTCCTGTGCGGCCACCACGAGACGTCCGGCGCGGCCACCTCCGCCGTCGCGGTCCTCCTCCCGCACCTCCCGCCCGCCCTCGTCCGACGCGTCCTCGGCCGCACCGTCTACACCGAGCCGCAGGAGGAGGAGGCCGAACTCGTCGCCTCCCTCATCCTGAGCCGCGCCGCCCTCGCCGACCCCGAACAGACCCGCCTGCGCTCCCTGTTCGGCCCCGCCCGATGAGCGACCTCACCGCCTGGCTCGCGGCCCTCCTCTTCCTCACCTTCGCCGCCCACCGCCTCCTCACCACACGCGGCGGCCGGACCGACCCCACCCAGCGCGACACCGCCGGCTTCGCGCTCTGCGCGGGCACGGCGATGCTCCTCAACGCCCCCGCCGTCAGCGCCCTGCTCGACCGGCCGGCCGCCGAGATCCTCCTGCCCTACCAGCTCAACGCCGCCGCAGCCGCGTTCCTCGCCCTCATCGCCCCCGGCCTCGGCCCGACGGCCCCCCGGCCGGCCCTGCGCCGCCGCCGCGTCCACGCCGCCCTCCTCTTCCAGCTCCTCGCCGTGAGCCTGTTCCTCGGCGCCGGCGTCACCGTCACCGACACGGCGGTCACCGCCGCCCCCGGCCGGGGCTGGGTCCTCGCCTCCTACAACACGCTCTTCGCCGGATACGTCTGCTGGTGCCTGTACGTCATGGCCCGCGCCCTCCTGCGCCGCACCCGCGGCATGCGCGCGGGCTCCCTGCGCACCGGCTTCGTCCTCGCGACGCTCGCCACGGCCACCGCCGCGCTGTGGGCGCTGTGGACCCTCGACGACGTCGCCGCGAACCTCGTCCGGGGCAGCCAGGCGACCGGCGAGGACCTCGTCTCCACCACCCTCGGCATGATCACCGCCGTCCTCGCCACGGCGGGCGCCACCGCCACCCTGTGGTCGGCGCCGGTCCGCTGGTGGCGCGCCCGCCGGGCCCATCGCGCCCTCGACCCGCTGTGGTCCGCGCTCTACGCCGAACTCCCCGAGATCGCCCTCGCCCCGCACCACCGCACCCCCCTGCGGCAGGCCGAGTTCGCCCTCTACCGCCGGGTCATCGAGATCCGCGACGGCAGCCTCGCGCTGCGCCCGTACCACCGGCCCGAGGTGCTGGTCCGGGCCGCCGAGGCGGTGTCGTCCCTCGACGACCGGGAGGCGGTCTTCGAGGCGGCGGTCCTCGCGGCGGCCCTGGAGGCCAAGCGCACCGGGCAGCCGCCGGTGGGGGTGCCCGGCTATCCGGCTCCGACGGCCGCGCTGGAGACCGTCGAGGACGAGGCGGCCTGGCTGGCGCGGGTGAGCCGGGCGTTCACGGAGTCGCAGGTGGTGCGGGAGGTGCGGGCGGGGGCCGCGGCGGGGTGAGACACCGGACGGCGGACCCGGTACGGCCCCGGGCCGGAAGCCGCACGGCCCGGTTCCGACGCCCCCCTCGCCCGATCCGACAGGGCGTCAGGAGCCCGCCGCATGGGTATGACCAAGGACGGGATTCTGTGTCCCGGACACACCGCGCGGGTGAACCGGAGGGGGACCGGATGGGGCGGGACGTACACCGGCTGACGCTGACCGAGGCCATCGAGTCGCTGCGCACGGACCTGGAGGCGGCGCAGCGGCAAGGGGTGGGCAGGACACTCGGGTTCAGCGTCCAGGACATCAGCGTGGAACTCGACGTAGAGGCGGAACGCAGCGACAGCGCCGAGGGCGGGGTGGCCTGGTACGTCACCGCCAAGGCTGGGCGCTCGTGGACGCGGCGCACCGCGACCCGCCTCGTGGTGTCGCTGAAACCCCGCGGCTCCCTCAACGTCACGGACCCCACCGGCCTGCCGCGCAGCGCCCCGCCGCCGCGCCCCGGCGACTCGGCACGGTGAACGCGTGAGCGGCGTCTTCCCGGCGTCGGCGGAGGACGGCGAGCCCTATCCCGCCGGCTCCGCGACCACCCCGGACCGGCTCGTCGAGATCAGCGTCCGCGACCCGTACGGCCGGCAGCTCGGACACGGCTCCGGCTGGCTCCTCGACGACGACCTGATCCTGACCGCGGCACACGTCCTGTGGCCCGCCGAAGACGAAACCGCCCCCGACGCCGTCGTGGAGGTCCGCCGCGGAAACGTCCCCCCGTACGCGCGCTGGCACCGCTGCGACCTCGTGTGGAGCGGGCGGCCCGGACCCGCCGACCCCGACTCGGGACCGGACGCCGCCCTCCTCGCCGTCACCGGCGCCGGCTGGCAGCCGCCCGACCCCCGGCACCGGCCCCGCCTCGGCGGAGAGGGCACGCGCATCGTCGAGTTCGAGGTCTTCGGCTTCCCCGCGTTCTTCCACACCGACCGCACCGCCTACGACGTCCACCAGTGCGGGGGACGGCTGCGCCCGGCCAACCTGAACCGCTCGGACCTGCGCACGATCGAGGTCGACGCCGAGGACGCCCCCGAGTCCCCGGCCGGCTGGCAGGGCGTCTCCGGCGCCGCCGTCCTCGTGGAGGGACAACGCGCGCTGGTCGGTGTCGTCGTCGGCGCCGACCAGGGCAACGCCCGCCGCCTCACCGTCCTGCCCGTCGCCCGCCTCACCGAACACCCCGGGTTCCGCCTCCGCCACCGCGACCACCGCTACGGCGCACCCCACAACCGGCGCAAGGTCCTCGCGGCGATCCTGTCCCGCCTCGAACACGCCGAACCCCTCGCGACCCCGGCGGCCCGCCGCACCCTCCTGGACCGCCTGCTGCCGGACGGCCCCGAGACCGCCCACCTCGACACCGCCGCCCTCCTCCCGGCCCTCGTCGACCACCTCGCCACCCGCCCCGACGGCTGTGCGGACCTGGCCGCCGCCTACACCGGCCTCTGCGCCCCGCACGACGAGTCCACCGCCGCCGAACTCACCCACCTCGCCGAGGAGCTGCACGCCCTGGACCTCACCGGCGTCCACACCTGGTGCGGACTGCGCGAGGCTCTCCAGAAACTCGTCCACGCCGACCTCGGCGGCGTCCCCGTCCCCGCCCTCTACGCCCGCGCCGTCACCGGCACCGACACCGTGGCCCCCACCCCGCCCGCCCACTGCGACGACCCCTGGAAGGCGTTCGTCCACCTCGTCTGCACCCGCGAGAACACCCCCGAACTTCCGCCCGCCCTGCGCTTCCTGGAACTCCTCGCCAGCGCCGTCGGCGGCACCACCGCCGACACCGTACGCGCCTGCAACCGGCACTGGGCGCTGCGCCTGGACATCGCCCGGCGCTCCCCGGACGACCCCGAGGCGGAGCACGACGACAGCGGGTACGCCCGGCAGGTGGACGAGCTGCGCGCCCGGCTGATCAGCGCGCCCGTGCAGCGCGCCACCTCCGCCCGGCTCCTCGTCGAGCTGACCCCCGACCCGAACAGCGACCCCGACGGCTGGACGGTGTCGTTCTACTTCCAGTGCTGGCCGCACCCCGGCGCCTGGCAGCGGCTGGCGATGCCGCTCGCCGAACGGGTCATCGCCCTGGGCCAGTTGTTCGACCGGGTCGAGATGTCGTGCCGGATGCTCCGCGACGGCCACGGCGTCCCGCTCGACCGGATCGAGGTCGAGTACATCCTCCCGCTGGACCTCATCGACCACCCCGACAAACTCATCGGCCACGGCGCGCTGCCCCCGGCCGCGGCCTCGTTCCCGCTCGTCGTGCACAGCCTGGACCGCCTCCACAACAGCACCTGGCGGGCCGTGTGGCAGGACCACTGGCGGCGCACCCGGCGCAGCTCGGGCCGCCTGCTGTGCCAGATCACCGCACTGGACCAGCAGGGCCGAGGCGCGGCCGAACCCGTCGCCGGGGTCCTGCTGACCCAGAAACCCGGCTCCGACACCGGCCGCCACGAGGTCAGCATGGCCCTGCGGCACGGCGTACCGCTCGTCATGTGGCGCCACGACCCCCGCGCGCAGCCCGACTTCACCGCCCTGTCCCGGCGCATCATGGCCGAAGGGCGCCTCGACGTACGCCACTTCCACCAGGACGACGCCGACGGCCCGGCAGCCGCGGAGTCCGTCTGGAACCGCCAGTTCGTCGTCATCTTCGACACCCCGGAGAACCTGCCCGGCCTCGTCTACGGCGAGGCGTCATGACACCGCGTCGAGTCCGCCGCGACGGAGGGGGACCCCATGGCCGCCAGTGACCCGGCGAGGCACACCCCGCAGAAGTCGTCCCCGGCCGTCTGGGAGAACGTCCCGCCGCGCAACCCCAACTTCATCGGCCGCAGGGAACTCCTCGCCGAACTCGCCCACCGGCTCACCGACAGCCGCAGCCCCACCGCCGTCCTGCCCGAGGCGATGTACGGGCTCGGCGGCATCGGCAAGTCCCAGCTCGCCATCGAGTACGTGTACAACCACCAGGCCGACTACGACCTCGTGTGCTGGATCTCCAGCGAACGCACCTCCGGCATCGTCAACACCCTCTCCCACCTGGCCGGACGATTAGGGGTCGGGGAGAGCGGCGACGCCGCCTCAACCGTCGCCCAGGCCCTCGACGCGCTGCGGCGCGGCGTGCCGTACACGCGGTGGCTGCTGGTCTTCGACAACGCGGAGAACGCCCAGAGCCTCGCGCCGTTCCTGCCCAACGCCCGGCACGGCGCCGTCCTCATCACCTCCCGCAACCCGCAGTGGGAGGACATCGCCGGCTGTATCGAGGTGAACGTCTTCGAACGGTCCGAGAGCATCGCCCTGCTCAACAAACGCGGGCCCGCGCTGACCCCCGAGGACGCCGACCTGCTCGCCGAGGCCCTCGGCGACCTGCCGCTGGCCGTCGAACAGGCGGCGGCCTGGCGGGCACAGACCGGCATGACCGTGCAGGAGTACCTGCGGCTGTTCGACGAGAAGCGCAGCGACCTCCTCTTCGAGGGCGCCCCGAACCTCTACCAGGAGTCCGTCGCCACCGCCTGGAACGTCTCCCTCGACCGGATCGAGCAGACCAACCCCGAGGCCCTGCACCTCCTCCAGGTCTGCGCCTACCTCGCGCCCGAACCCATCCCGCGCTCCCTGTTCTCCGGCGCCCACCGCGGCGTGATCACCCAGGAGCTGGACGCCGCCCTCGCCGACCCGATGCGGCTCGGCCGCGCCATCCGCGAGATCAAGCGGTTCTCCCTGGCCCGCATCGACCCCCGCAACAACTCGCTCCTCATGCACCGCCTGGTCCAGCTCGTCCTGCTCCAGCGGATGACCCCGCGCGAACAGGAGCAGATGCGGCTCGGCGCCCAGTCCCTGCTGGCCTCCGCCGACCCCCGCGACCCCGAGTCCAACGCCCAGTGGTACCGCTACTCCGAGCTGTACCCGCACGTCGTCGCCTCCGACGCGATCCACTCCGCCGACCCCTGGGTGCGCGACCTCGTCCACAACACGGCCAAGTACCTCCAGCGGTTCGGGGACCACGACAGCGCCCTGGAGTTCACCCGCGAAGCGCACACCGCCGCCACCGAACTCTTCGGCGCCGAGGACGAGAAGACCCTCCTGCTCGCCTTCTGGCTCGGCTGGATTCTCTTCAGCATGGGCCGCTACGCGGAGGCCGCCGAGATCAACCGGGAGACCCTCGACGGCCACGAGCGCGCGGAGCGGCCCGGACCGACCAGGGCCGCCGGTGCCGACGAGAACCACCTCGACGCGATCGGCGCCGTCGCCGCCGACCTGCGCGTCAAAGGGGAGTTCGCCCAGGCACTGGAGCTGAGCCGGCGCGTCTTCGAGACGGCGACCGAGGCGTTCGGCGAGGACGACGCCTGCACCCTCAACGCCGCCCACAACCTCGGGGTCGCCCTCAGGCTCGTCGGCAGGTTCCAGGAGGCGTACGACCTCGACCGCACCACCTGGGAACTGAAGCAGACCCTCCTGGGCGCCGAACACGAACAGACCCTCCTCACCCGGGTCGGCCTCACCATCGACGAACGCGAACTCGGCCTCTACCAGCACGCCCGCAACCGGCAGGAAGAGGTCGTCAGCCAGTACCTGCGCCACCTCCGGGAGGACAACGCGGCCGTCCTGCACGCCCGCCGGGTCCTCGCCGTCGCCCGCCGCAAGGCCGGTGACCACGAGGCCGCCCTCGAACTCTCCGAACAGGTCCTGGCCGTCATGGAGGAACGCTTCGGGCAGACCCACCCCGACACCATCGCCGCCACCCTCGGCCTCTCCGTCGACCTGCGCTACACCGGCCGCCTCGACCGCGCCCGCGAACTCGCCGAGGCGTCCTACGACCACTACCGCCGCATCTTCGGCGACCACCACCCCCACACGGTCTCCGCCCAGGCGAACCTCGCGATCACCTCCCGCATGGACGACCAGTGCGACACCGCCCACGCACTCGACCGCGCCGCCCACGCCACCCTCGTCGACAACCTCGGCGAACGCCACCCGCTGACGATGGTCGTCGCGACGAACCTGGCCAGCGACCTCGCCGCCCTCGGCCGCCACGCCGACGCCCTCGCCCTGGGCACCCGCACCCTCGCCCTCTCGGCGGAGGTCCTGGGCGAGGCCCACCCCTCCACGCTGAGCCTCGCCGCCAACCAGGCCCTCGACCTCGCCGCCCTCGGCCGCGAGGAGGAGGGCGAACGGCTCCACGACCAGGTCCTCGGGGAGATGCGCGGACGCCTCGGCCCCGACCATCCGGCGACGACCGCGCTGGGGGAGCGGGAACGGGCCAACTGCTTCATCGACCCGCTGCCGCTGTGACGGGGGCGGCCCCCGGGAGAGCGGTCAGCTCCCGAACGCCGCCGCCACCCGCACCGGGTCCGCGTCGCCCCCGAGCAGCGCGTGGACGGCCAGCACGACCTCCGGCCGGCTCAGCAGGACGTCGGCGGCCGGATGCCCCTGCCCCCGCAGCGCCAGCCCTAGCCCGGACCAGGCGTCGGGGTCGGGGCCGCGCAGGACGCGTTCCGTGAAGAGGGCGCGGGCGGTGCGGTGGTCGCCCGTGACGAGGGCGAGATCCTCCGGGCGGGCCCCCTCGACCGATTCCAGGGACTCCGGGAGGTCGTCGGCGAGGAGCCTGCGGAGCAGGACGGCACGGGTGTCCAGGCCGCGTGGCAGGGGCGCCGCGACGACGGTGCCCTCGTCGGGAGGGAGACCGGGACGGGCACCGGGGGACGCGGCGAGGACACGGGCGGCTTCGGCCACCGCGTCGGCGGGGGGCCGTACGTGGTGGGCGCGCCAGGTCGCGCGGTGGTCCGCGGCGGCCAGGGCGGCGGCCTCAGCGGCGCGCGGCTCGACTGGCTCGTCCCACCAGGCGGTCAGCCGGTCAGTCAGCGCGGCGAGCAGATCCCGGCCGAGGGGCGTGAGCCGCCCGGCGCCGCGTACGCCGTCCAGGGCGGTGAGGGTCTGCTCCCGCCAGAGCGCGTACTCGAACCCCGCGACGAGCCCGGGGCGACGGCGCCAGAACGCGGTGACGCCGGTGAAGGCGTAGACGCCCTGGAGGAGGCCGCCGAGGGGGCGGGGGTCGTCGCGCCAGGGGGCGTAGAAGCGTTCGGTGCCGCCGTCGTCGTACAGCGTGAACAGGTGCATGAACGCGCTGAGTTTGTGGTGCTGGAACTCGTGGACCAGGGTGCAGGCGAGCTGTTCGGGGTCGTCGGGCTCGGAGGCGACGACCGCGCCGAAGGCGTCGCCGGAGGAGGCGCTGTGCGGGCGGTAGGGCTCGGAGCGGGGCCGGGGGACGACGGTGCGCAGGCCGGCCGCCATCGCGCGCGCCGCCTCCGGGTCGTCGGCGGCCAGGATGTGCCACGCCTCGGTGAACAGCTCCGCCCACCGGTCGGCGGACGCCACGGGCTCGGGGACACCACGGCCGCGCAGCCCCCGGTACGGGTCGAGGTCGTCGAGCGTGACCGCGCAGCCGTCCGCCCGCAGCTCCCGCAGCCCGTGCCAGCCCTCCCCGCCCACCCGGACGGGCCCCACGTGCACCACGCCCCCCTCGCCGGCCACGCGGACGACGGAGTCCGCGACCCGCGCCCCGCCGATCCCCGGCAGCACCGCCCACCCGTCCAGCACGGTGATCCGGCAGCTGAAGTCGAGCCCGGCGAGCACGGCGGCCGACGCGGCCACCGCGTGCAGATGGGCGGTGTCCGCCCACAACGGTGCCTCGCTCGCGACCGACCCGCGCACCCGGCGCAGCGCGTGGGCCGCCCACGTCCCGACCGCCGGGTACAGCAGCAGCGGCTCCACCTCGTCGGGCGCCGCCCGCCAGGCCCGCCACAGCAGCTCCCAGCCGTGGCCGAGGTTCGGGTAGGGCTCGCGCGGCAGCCGGGCGGTGGCGTCCGCGAGGGCCCGCAGCAGCAGGAGCCGCCAACTGCGCTCACCCGCGAGGAGCGGGGCGACCGAGTCGGCGCCGCCCGCGCCGCGCAGCAGGGCGCGGTGGTCCGTCCGGTCCAGCCGGTGCTGTGGGGTGTCCACGCGCGATTCCCGTTCCAGGTACGTCACTTGAGGAGGGGGCCGGTTCAGGAGGGCGAGCCGTCCTCGGCGCGCTGCGGGTTGTAGCCGCCCATGCTGCTCGCGGGGTCGTCGATCCGGCGCAGCAGCCGTCGCATCGAGGCCGTCATGACCGGGGTGTCCAGGGTGAGGATCTCGTCCGGGCCGACGCCCCGGAGATCGGCCAGCTCCGCCTCGACGCTGTTCTGCTCGCTCACACCGCACCCATCGTGCCGCCACAGTACGTTGAGCCGGCCCGCCTCGGGTCGGGCAGCCCGAGCGGACTGCCGGGCAAGAATAGCGTGGTGCGTGCGTGAGAGCCGGTGATTTCCGGGGCCGGGGATATTGACGGCCGGTGGCGTCGGACCTACGGTTGCCGGAACGTTCCGGCAACACCCTCGGCGCAGAATCGGAGCACGCGATGGCCCTCCCCGACGCGGACTGGCTGGTCCGGCCCATGCCGGTGATCGACGAGTCCGCCGTGACGGCGCTGCTGGCCGAGCGGTACGGGGTGCGCGGTGAACTCCGGGACCTGGGGAGCCAGCAGGACCGCAATGTCCGGGTCGGTGACCACGTCCTGAAGATCGCGAACCCGGCGACGGGGGTCGGGGCGCTGCGCGCCCAGTGCGCGGTGACCGAGCGGCTCGCGCGGGCGCTGCCCGATGTGCGGCTGCCCCGGGCCCGCGCCGGCGTCGACGGGGACGTCGTGCAGTGGCTCGACGCGGGGGACACCCGGCTCGCCTGCCGGCTCCTGGAGTACGTCCCCGGTGAGCCGATCATGGACAGCCGCTACCTCGCCCCGCCGGTCGTCGCCCGGCTGGGCGAGCTGGCCGGCCGGATCGTCGCCGCGCTGGTCGGCGCGGAGCCCGTCGAGGCGGAGGCGGGGCGGCTGTGGGACCTGTCGTACGCGCCCGCCGTGATCGAGGCGCTGGCCCCGAAGATGGCCGACCAGGCGCGTGCCGCAAGGGTGTTGGGGGCCGCGCGGGCCGCCTGGGCGCTCGTCGAACCGTATGCGGACCGGCTGCCGGTGCAGCTGATCCACGGCGACCTCACGGACAACAACGTCGTCTGCGACCCGGGCGCGGACGGCCGTCCCATGGCGTCCGGGGTCATCGACTTCGGTGACCTGGGCCCGGGCTGGGCGGTGGCCGAACTCGCTGTGACCTGTACGTCCGTGCTCCACCACCACGGCGCCGGACCGGTGTCGGTGCTCCCCGCCGTCGAGGCGTTCCACGCCGTACGGCCCCTCTCCGACGCGGAGTCGGCCGTGCTGTGGCCGCTGGTCGTGCTGCGGGCCGGCGTGCTGGTGGTGAGCGGGCAGTACGACGCCTCGCTGGACCCGGACAACGCGTACGCCTCCGCCGCGCTCGACCGGGAGTGGGCGATGTTCGAGGCGGCGGTGTCGGTGCCGGCGGAGGTGATGGCCGGGGTGCTCCGGGCCCGGCTGGGCCGTCCCGCGACCCCGGCCGCCGTGACCGGGCACCGCCTCCTCCCCGGCGACCCGCACGTCCTCGACCTGTCGGTGCACAGCGACGTCCTCCACTCCGGCCGCTGGAGCGAACCCGGCATCGAACAGGCACTGGCGGCCGAGCACCCCACGTCCCGCACCCGGCACGGCGAACACCGCCTGACCCGCGCGGGCGGCGACACCTGCGCACTCGGCGTCGAGGTCCACACCGACAGCGAACGGGAGTTGCGCGCCCCCTGGGCCGGCACCGTCACCGTCACACCCGACGGCCTCACCCTCACCGCCGACGGCCCCGCCCTCTTCCTGGACGGCGCCCGGGGCGAACCCGGCCCCGTCGAGGCCGGACAGCCCCTCGGCACCGCCTCCGGCACCCTCCACGTCCAGCTCTGCACCCTCCCCGGCACCCGCCCGCCCCGCTTCGCCCCCGCCGAACTCGCCCCCGGCTGGCTGGAGTTGTGCCCGGACCCGACCCCGCTCCTGGGCACCCCCGACACCGAGGCGCCGGACACGACGCTGCTCGCCCGTCGCGGCGACGCCTTCGCCGCCGTCCAGGAGCACTACTACGCCGACCCGCCCCGTATCGAACGCGGCTGGCGCCACCACCTCTTCGACACCGAGGCCCGCCCCTACCTCGACATGCTCAACAACGTCACCATCCTGGGCCACGGCCACCCCGCCCTCGCCGACGCGGTCCACCGGCAGTGGCGCAAGCTCAACACCAACTCCCGCTTCCACTACGCCTCCGTCGTCGAACTCTCGGAACGCGTCACGGAGTTGCTCCCCGGGGAACTCGACACCGTGTTCCTCGTCAACAGCGGCTCCGAAGCGGTCGACCTCGCCCTCAGGCTCGCCTGGGCGGCAACCGGCAGACAGGACACCGTCGCCGTCGAGGAGGCGTACCACGGCTGGACGTTCGCCAGTGACGCCGTCTCCACCTCCGTCGCCGACAACCCGAACGCCCTCACCTCACGCCCGAGCTGGGTGCACACGGTCGCCGCCCCCAACTCCTACCGGGGCCGCCACCGAGGGACGGAGGCGCACCGGTACGCGCCCGAGGCCGCCGCCCGCATCGCCGCCCTGCGCCCCGGCGCGTTCATCTGCGAACCCTTCTACGGCAACGCGGGCGGAATGCCCCTGCCCGACGGCTACTTGAAGCAGGTCTACGCGGCGGTCCGCGAGCACGGCGGCCTGTGCATCGCCGACGAGGTCCAGGTCGGCTACGGCAGGCTCGGCACCCACTTCTGGGGCTTCGAGCAGCAGGGCGTCGTACCGGACATCGTCACCGTCGCCAAGGCGATGGGGAACGGGCATCCGCTGGGCGCGGTGATCACCCGCCGGGAGATCGCGGACGCCTACCGCACGCAGGGGTACTTCTTCTCCTCGGCGGGCGGGAGCCCCGTCAGCTCGGTGGTCGGGCTGGCCGTCCTGGACGCGCTGCGGGACGAGGGGCTCCAGGCCAACGCCCTTGAGGTGGGCGGGTACTTGAAGGAGCGGCTCGTGCGACTCGCCGACCGGCACGAGCTGATCGGCGCCGTCCACGGCTCCGGGCTGTACCTGGGCGTGGAGTTCGTGCGCGACCGTACGACGCTGGAGCCGGCCACGGAGGAGACCGCCGCGATCTGCGAGCGGCTGCGGGAGCTCGGGGTGATCATGCAGCCGACGTCGGACCGCCAGTGCGTGCTGAAGATCAAGCCGCCGCTCTGTCTGACCCGGGACGACGCGGACGTGTTCGTCGCGGCGCTCGACGACGCCCTCACACACGGATGGTGACGAGGATGCCCGCCGCCACCATCGCCGACGTCGCCCGCGAGGCGCGCGTCTCCAAGACGACCGCCTCGGACGCCCTGCGCGGACACGGCCGGGTCTCCGAGCCCACCCGCAGGGCGGTGCTGGCCGCCGCCGAACGCCTCGGGTACGCGCCGAACCGCAGCGCGCGCAGCCTGCGCACCTCGGTCACCGAGACGATCGCCCTGCACATCCCCGAGTTCCTGACCAGCGCCGAGTACTACATGTCGTTCGTGTTCGGCGTCGCGGAGCAGGCGGCCCGCGCCGGGCTGAACGTCACCCTGCTGTCCTCCGGCCACCTCCCGCAACGCGGCGCGGTCCCGCAGGTCGACGGGCTCGTCCTGTGCGACCCCGTCGCCGAGGACCCGGTCGTCGACCAGCTCATGAACAGCGGCCTGCCCGTCGTCACCGCCGAACGCTACGTCGGCGACCGGCAGCCCACCGGCGTCATCTGGTCCGACCACGAGACGTCGATGACCGAACTCCTCGACCACCTCCACGCGAGCGGCGCCCGCCGCCCCGCGTTCATCGCCTCCGACACCACCTCCGACTGGTCCACCACCCTCCAGACGACCCACGCCCGGTGGTCCGAGGAACACGGCCTGCCGCACCTCGTCCGCAAGGCCCCCTTCGGCTCACCGCCCGACGTCCTCCAGGCCGTCGTACGCGAGATGCTCGCCGACACGCCCGGCATCGACGCCATCGTGTGCGCGGCCGACGGAGCCGCGGCGGCCGTCCTGCCCGAACTCCGGGCGGCCGGGCGGCGCGTGGGCCACGACCTGCTGCTCGCCTCCTGCGTCGACAGCTCCGCCATGCGCACGGCGGAACCCCCGATCACCGCGGTCGACCTCCGGCCGCGGGCCATGGGCGCCGAATGCGGGCGCCTGCTCTGCGAGATCCTGGCCGGCGACACCCCGAAGGGCACGGTCCGCGCCCTCCCCATCGAACTCAACGTCCGCGCCTCGACCCGAGGCTGACCCCCGGAGCTCCCGGACACCGCCAAGGTGTCCGGGCCGTTTCACCACTGTTGCCGGAACGATCCGGCAAAAGGAGGAGACGATCATGCGAAGATCAGCGATCGCCGTCGGATGCTGCGCGGCCCTCTCGGCCGCCCTCACATCCTGTTCCGCCCCCGCCACCACCGACCCGGGCACCGCCGCCAGAGCCTCGAAGACCGGCTACCTCACCGAGTCCGACACCTCCCTCACCGGCAGCGGCCCGCTCACCGTCCAGCTCGACTACGACACCGTCGAGGCCGGCGGCCTCGACCCGCAGACCGCCGCCACCGCCCGCTCCTGGTCCATCGAGTCCCTCGTCTACGAACCGCTCGTCACCATCGGTCCGAAGTTCGACGTCCAGCCCCTGCTGGCCAGCTCCTGGAAGCAGCCCAGCGCCACCACCTACGTCTTCACCCTCCGCCCGGGCGTGAAGTTCTCCAACGGCCGCGCCGTCACCCCGGCCGACGTCGTCGGCAGCCTCCAGCGCCTCCTGAAGTCCAAGGCCGCCTACGCCGCCCAGCTCGGCCCGGTGACGTCCGTGACCGCGTCCGGACCCGCCGAGGTGACCGTTCGACTCGCCAAGCCCTACACGCCGTTCCTCGCGGCGCTCGCCAACACCCCGGCGGCGGTCCTGCCGATGAAGGAGATCGACAGCGGCGCCCTCGACCCGGCGAAGGAGATGCTCGGCACCGGCCCGTTCGTCGTCAAGGACCACAAGCAGGACCAGTACTGGAACTTCGCCCGCAACACCGGATACCGCGACGCCGGGAACGTCCACGTCAGTGAGCTGAAGATCGAGATCGTGCCCCAGGAGACCGCGCGGCTCGCGGCGCTGCGCAGCGGGAGCGCGGGGCTGGTGAACTTCAACAACGTCGACTCCGTCGGCCAGTTGAAGGGCACAGGGAAGGCCGAGGTCGTCGGGCAGACCAACAGCGACTTCTACTACCTGATCCAGAACTCCAAGAACGCGGCGTCGCCGCTCGCCGACGAGAAGGTCAGGTTCGCCCTCAACAGCGCCCTGGACCGCGAGGAGATCGCCTCGGTCGCGCTCGGCGGACAGGCCGAACCGACCGGCGTCACACCGAGCGTGCTGCCCGGCGCCTGCGACCCGAAGACACTGCCCGCAGCGAGCGCCAAGGCCCCCGACACCGCCGCGCTCAAGAAGGCGGGCACGCTCCGGCTCGCCGTCTACACCTCCGAGCCCGCCGTCGGCCAGATCGCCCAGGTGATCCAGCAGCAGCTCGGCAGGGCCGGCGTCACCGTCAAGATCCAGAAGTACGACGACACGACCTACACCAGCAAGGTGTTCGGCGCGAAACCCGACTTCGACCTCGCCCTCGGCTGGTACGCCGGATACGTCGACGCCTCGATGGTCTCCCGCTGGTGGAACCCCGTCCTCGCGGGCTTCTCCAGCACCTTCCTCACCGACGACAAGACCCTCGACGCCCTCATCGACCGGGCCGGCACCGAACCCGCAGGCACCGCCCGCACCAAGACCCTCGCCGAGCTGTGCGCCCGCGTCGACACCGGCGCCCAGATGCTGCCCCTCGTCAGCCGCCCCACCGTCATCGGCTACCGCACCGACAAGGTCAGCCCGACCCTGCGCGCCGCCGAGGGCTACGGCAACGTCCTGCGCGACATCGTCCGCTACACCCTCCCGGACGCGAAGTAGCCCGCCATGGACCACATCCGCCGGCTCCTCGGCCGGGTCACCGCCGCCGCGCTCACCCTCCTCGGCGTCTCGGTGCTGATCTTCGCCGCCCTGCGCGCCATGCCCGGCAGCTACACCGAACTCGTCCTCGGCCCCCTCGCCACCCCCGAACAGAAGGCGTCCGCCGCCGCGAGCTTCGGCCTCGACCGGCCCGTCGCCGAGCAGTACGGGCACTGGCTGCGCAACACCGTCACCGGCGACTTCGGCACCTCCCTCGTCACCAGGTCCCCGGTCGCCTCCGAATTCGCCGACCGCCTCCCGGTCACCGTCACCCTGACCGTCCTCGCCCTCGCCCTCACCCTCCTGATCGGCGTCCCGCTCGGCGTGTACACCGCGACCCGGGCGGGCGGCGGACGCGGGGGAGCGGCGGGCCGCCTCCTCAGCGCCTTCGGGATGAGCCTGCCCGAGTTCGTCCTCGGCAGCCTCGTCGTGTTCCTCTTCACCCGCTACCGCCTCGGCCTGAGCGTCGGCACCTACACCCCCTGGTCCGAAGGCCCCCTCGCCTCGGCCGGCTCCCTCTTCCTGCCCGCCTGCGTCCTCGCCGTGTTCTGCACGGCCGCGACCGCCCGCACCACCCGCGACGCCGTCCTGGGCGTCCTCGTCGAACCCCACATCGCCGCCGCCGTCGCCCGGGGCGAACCGAAGGGCTTCATCGTCCGCCACCACGTCCTGCGCAACGCGTCGGTGCCCGTCCTCACCCTCGTCGCCACCCTCAGCGCCTACCTCCTCGGCGGCGCCGTCATCGTCGAGCGCCTCTTCGACGTCCCCGGCCTCGGCTCCTACCTCGTCGACGGCCTCGACCGCCGCGACTACGCCGTCGTCCAGGCCGGGGTCCTCCTCGCCGCGACCGTCTTCATCACCGCGAACCTCCTCGTGGACCTCCTCAGCGGCCTGCTCGACCCCCGCCTCGCCACGGCCGCGAAGGGGGCGGCATGAAAACGTGGAAGTCGTACGACCGCCTGATGCGCGGCGCGGTAGGGGTGCTCGTGGCACTCGTACTCGCCTCCCTGCTGGGCCAGGCGACGGGCATCGGCGGACGCCCCGACACCATCGCCGGACCCCGCCTCTCCCCGCCCGGCTCCGGCTGGCTCCTCGGCACCGACAACCTCGGCCGCTCCCTCCTGCCCCGCCTCCTGGAGGGCATCGGCACCACCCTCCTGCTGTCCTCCCTGGCCGTCGCGGGCACCGCCGTCATCAGTACGACGCTGGGGATCGTCGCCGGCTACCGGGGCGGGCGCACCGCCGAGCTGATCCTGCGGATCGGGGACGTCCTCTACGCGTTCCCCGCGATCGTGCTGGCCGTCCTCGTCGCCGCCGTCCTCGGACCCGGCCGGGGCACCGCCCTCGCCGCGATCGTCCTCGTCACCGTCCCCCTCATGACCCGCATGGTCGGCGTCGCCGCCCGCGCCGTCGCCCGCCGCGAGTTCGTCACCGCCGCCAGGATCAGCGGCGTACCCGCCCGGACGATCATGGTCCGGCACATCCTGCCCAACGTCGCCGGCACCATCGCCGTCCAGGGCACCTACGCCCTGTCCGTCGGCATCCTCGTCGAGGGCGGCCTCAGCTTCCTCGGCTACGGCGTCCAGCTCCCCGACGCCTCGCTCGGGCTGCTCATCCAGGAGGGCGGGCTGTACATGGTCGGCGCGCCCTGGCTGATCGTCGCCCCCGGGGTCGTGCTCGTCGCCGCCGTCATGGCGATCAACCTCGTCGGGGACAGCCTGCGCGACCGCTTCGAACCCCGAGAGACGAGGTCGCTGGTATGACCGGTCTGCTGCTGATCGAGGACGTCGTCACCGAGTACCGCACCGGCGGCCGTACCGTCCGCGCCCTCGACGGGGCGAGCCTCGCCGTGGGCGCCGGGGAGACCGTCGGGATCGTCGGGGAGTCCGGCTCCGGCAAGTCCACCCTGGGCCTGCTCGCCGGACGGCTCCTGCCCCGCACGGCGACCTGCCCGCGCGGCCGGGTCCTCGTCGACGGACAGCCGGTCCTCGAACTCGCCGACGACAAGATCGCCGCCCTGCGCCGCGAACGCCTCGCGTTCGTCCCCCAGGACCCGATCGGCGCCCTGAACCCGACCCTCAGGATCGGCCGCCAGCTCCGGCTCGCCCTGCGGGGCACCGGCGCCGACCCGGCCGCCCTCCTCGACCAGGTCCGCCTCGGCCCCCACGTCCTGCGCCTGTACCCCCATCAGATCTCCGGCGGCATGGCCCAGCGGGTCGCCGTCGCCATGGCCATGGCCCGCAAGCCCGCCCTGCTCGTCGCCGACGAGCCGACCGCCGCCCTCGACAGCCAGGTCCGGGAGGAGATCCTCACCCTGCTGTTCACCCTCGCCGCCGAGCACGGCACCACCGTGCTCTGGCTCAGCCACGACCTCGGCGGAGTGGGCCGCCGCTGCGAGCGCGTCGCGGTCATGTACGGCGGACGGATCGTCGAGGAGGGGCCCACCGCCGACGTCCTCGCCGCACCCCGCCACCCGTACACCGAAGCCCTGCTGGCCGCCGACCCGGCGCGCGTGAAGGACGGCACACGACTGCACACCATCGCCGGGACGCCACCCGTCCTCGCCGGGGAGCCGCCCGGCTGCGTGTTCGCCGCGCGCTGCGGGGCACGGGAGGACGACTGCGAGGCCGTCCGCCCGCAGACCCGCACGGCCGGCGGGCGCACCCTGCTGTGCCACCACCCGGTCACCGCCCACCCCGAGGAGACGGCCCGATGACCGAACCCGTCCTGCGACTCACCGACGTCAGCGTCGCGTTCAGGTCCGTCACCGCGATGGACGGCGTCAGCCTCCACATCGACCCCGGAGAGACCCTCGGCCTCGTCGGCGAGTCCGGCTCCGGCAAGACGACCACCGGAGCGGTCGCCCTCGGCCTGCGCAAGCCGACCTCCGGCACCGTGCACAGGCCCACCGGCGTCGGAGAGATCCAGGCCGTCCTCCAGAACCCCCACTGGTCCCTCGACCCCCGCCTCACCGTGGCCGACTCGGTCGCCGAACCCCTCAGCGCCGTCCGAGGCGGACGCCTGCGCACCCACCGCCCCGCCGCCCTCGCCGTCCTCGACCAGGTCGGCCTCCCCGCCGACTACGCCGGCCGCCTGCCCCACGAACTCTCCGGCGGCCAGCGCCAACGCGTCGCCATCGCCCGCGCGTTGATCACCCGCCCGAAGTTCGTCGTCCTCGACGAGGCGGTCAGCGCCCTCGACGTCTCCGTCCAGGCCCAGATCCTCAACCTGATCCACGACCTCCAGACGGAACACCGCTTCGGCGCCCTGTTCATCTCCCACGACCTCGCCGCCGTCCGCTACCTCGCCCACCGCGTCGCCGTCATGCGCGCCGGACGGATCGTCGAACTCGCCGACGCCCACCGCTTCTACACCACCCCGCAGCACCCCTACTCCCGACAGCTCCTGGAGGCCCTGTGAACCACACCGTCCCCACCCCCTCCTTCGGCCCCGCCCTCAGCAACGACGACCACGACCTCGTCCCCCGGCCCAGCCCCGGCCGCGAGAGCGTCGCCTTCGACTTCCCCGGCGTCGAGGTCGGCACCGCCGAGTACGCCGAAGGCCCCACCGGCGTGACCGTCGTCCACGTCCCGGCCGGCGCCCGGATGCACATCGACGAACGCGGCGGCGCCATCGGCCTGTTCTACGGCGACAAGCAGTACGCGCACGCCGTCTGCCTCGCCGGCGGCTCCCTGTACGGGCTCGGTGCCTGCGCCGGGGTCGCCGACGAACTCCGCGCCCGCGTGGACAACCGGGTCGGCTGGAACGACCTCAAGTGCGTGTCCGGCGCGATCATCTACGACTTCGCCGCCCGCGACAGCGCCGTCGTCCCCGACGCCGCCCTCGGCCGGGCCGCCCTGCGCGGCGCCGGGCACGGCAGCTTCCCCGTCGGCCGCGCGGGCGCCGGGATCAGCGCCTCCGTCGGCAAGGTCGACTGGGAGCGCTGCGAATTCGCCGGCCAGGGCGCCGCGTTCCGGCAGGTCGGCGACGTCAAGATCCTCGCCGCGACCGTCGTCAACGCCGTCGGCGTCATCGTCGACCGGGACGGCACCGTCGTACGCGGCAACCACGACCCCGCCACCGGCACCCGCAGGCTGCCGCACCACGACTACGAGGCCGCGCTCGCCGGGAAGGGGCCGCGGACGCGGGCCGGGAACACGACGATCTCCGTGCTCGTCACCAACGCACGGCTCGGGGACCGGGAGCTGGAGCAGTTCGGGAGACAGGTGCACGGCTCGATGCACCGGGGCATCCAGCCCTTCCACACCAGCCTCGACGGCGACACCCTCTTCACCCTCACCACCGACGAGGTCGACCTGCCCAGCGACCCCGCCGCGAACGTCGTCGGCCTCGGCTCCGTCGCCGGCGAGGTCATGTGGGACGCGATCCTGAGCAGCGTCCGGTGATCGCCCGCCACCACCTCGACACCGCCGACCCCACGGCACGCGGCCACGCCCTCGGCACCGCCGACCGGGACCGCATCCACGCCGGCATCACCGGCTACCGGCGGCTGTTCGAGGCCGTCGCGGTCCCGCCGGGACTGCTGCGCCCCTACGGCGAACAGGCCGTCGAGGCGATACGCGGCTGGGCGCCCGACCTGTACACGGAGCTGGCCGCCACAGCCCGCGCCGCCGGGGCCGAACCGTGGCAGCTCGGGATGCTCAACGCGCGCACCGAGATCCTCGCCACCGTCGGCGCGACCGCCGAAGGGGAGTGCTCGACCGCCGTCTACCTGGGCGCCGACACCCCGCGCACCCTCCAGACCTGGGACTGGCACGAGGAGTTCACCGACGGCAAGACCCTCGTGAGCCACCCCACGGCCCGGATCTTCACCGAGGCCGGCATCCTCGGCAAGATCGGCGTCAACTCGGCAGGGCTCGGGCTGCACTTCAACATCCTCAGCCACGCCGAGGACGGCGACGGCATCGGCGTCCCCGTGCACGTCGTGGCCCGCAGGATTCTCGACGAGGCCGCCACGCTCGCCGAAGCCGTCGACCTCGCCCGCTCCGCCCGCGTCTCGGCGTCCACGGTCCTGACCGTCGTGAGCCGCGACAACGACGGCGCCTGCGTCGAGCTGAGCCCCGCCGGGACCGCCGTCCTGCCGCCCGACGCCGACGGCTACCTCCTGCACACCAACCACTTCCTCGATCCCCGCCTCGCCGAAGGGGAGTCGGCCGCCGAAGCGGGAAGCACGCACGTCCGGTACGCACACCTCGTCGCGCACCGGGAGTTGCTCACCTCTCCCGACCCCGCGCGGTGGACCGCGCTGCTCGACGTCCACGAGACCGAGAGGGGGCGGCCGTCTGCTGCCATCCGCTGCCGGGGCTGCCGTTCCACCAGCAGTGGCGGACCCTGCTGACCGTCGGACTCGACCTGGACCGGGGGGAGTTGCGCTGCCACGACGGCGGGCCGTGCACGGCGGGGGAGGCCGGGGCGTGGGAGCGGTTCTGAGGTCGCTCCACCGGTATCCCGTGAAGGGGATGACGGGGGAGGAGCTGCCGGAGGCGGTCCTCGCGCCGGGGGCGGGGCTGCCGCTGGACCGGGCGTTCGCGCTGCACCTCGGCGCGGCGCCGGTCACCTCCGGGTGGATCTCCAGCGAGGAGCTGATGCGGCTGCGGCAGAGCGCCGAACTCTCCCTCTACCGGGGCGTGTCGGAGGGTGACGGGGTGCGGCTGACCGCGCCCGGCGGGCGGGAACTGCACGTCCGGCCGGGCGAGCCGTTCGGTTCCGCGCGGCTGGTGCGGCCCGGCGCCGCCCTGTGGGACTGGCCCGACGCCGCCCTGTCGATCGTCAACCTCGACACGGTCCGGGCACTGTCGGAAGCGGCCGGGGTCCCCCTCGACCCCGCCCGCTTCCGGGCCAACCTGTACGTCTCCGGACTCGGCGCCTGGCGCGAACTCGCCCTCCCCGGGCACCGGTTGCGGATCGGCGGGGCGGAACTGGAGGTCACCTTCCCCACGGAACGCTGCCGGGCCACCTCCGTCCGCCCCGGCTCCGGGGTGCGCGACCTCAACGTCCCCGCACTCCTCGCGACCCGCTTCGGGCACCTGTACTGCGGGGTGTACGCGAAGGTCGTGCGCGGCGGACGGATCGCGAGCGGCGACGCCCTCCACGACCTGGGCCCCGGCGACGGAACCCCGGACGCCCGCCTCGCCGCGCCCGGCCGCCCCCGGTACGCGGAACTGATCCGGCGCACCGACGAGAGCCCCACGGTCACCACCTTCACCTTCCGCGACCCGGCCGCCACCCGCCCCGGACAGCACCTCCGCCTCCATCTCACCGACGAGAAAGGCCCGTTGTGGCGCTGCTACACCCTCACCGGCGCCGACAGCGGCGAACTCTCCGTCAGCGTCAAGCGGACACCGGGCGGCCGGATGTCCGCCACCCTGCACACCCTCCCGACCGGCTCCCGCGTCCTGCTCTCCGGCCCCTACGGCGAGGAGCCGACCCGCCTCGGCTCAACACGCCCTCTTCTGCTGGCTGTTGCCGGAATCGGTATCACCCCGGTCCTCTCCCTCCTGCGCGCCCTGCCGCCGGAACGGCCGGTCACCGTCCTGAACGTCGTACGCGACGAGACGGAGACACCCCTGTGGGACGAGGTCATCACCCTCGTCGGCAAACTCCCGCACGCCGAGGCGCACTTGATCGTCGGACGCCCCGACCCTGAACAGCTCACCGCGCTGATCCCGCAGGCGACGGGGGAGGCGTATCTCTGCGGCCCCGAGGGGTTCGTCGATCTCGTCCGCACGACACTGCTGGCGGCCGGAGTTCCTCCTTCCGCGATCACCGACGAACGGTTCTACACCCCGCGCGAGGTGCCCCTCACCGAGACGGAACAACTCCCGCCGTCCCCGGGCCCCTTCGCCGTCCACTACACGGAGACCGGCACGCGCATCACCTGGACCCCCGACAGCGGCACCCTTCTCGACGCCGCCGAGGCGGTCGGGCTGCGGCCTGCTTCCGCCTGTCGTGCCGGTGCCTGCGGCACCTGTCGGCACCGTGTCACCGGGACGGTCGCCCACCTCGGCGAACCGGCCGTTCAACTCGGTCCCGGCGAGGCGCTGTTGTGCTGCGCGGTTCCGGTGGGCGATGTGGAGGTGCACGGCAGGGAGTGCCGGTGAGCCGCTACAACTGGCGGGCCGCTTCCGGGCGGTGGACGCCGCGAGGGCGGTAGCCGAGGGCGTCCGCGCGGCCCGTGAGGTCGGCGAGGTACCAGACGATGGCGAGCCACATCTCCGTGCCCTGGAGGCCGGGGGCGTGGCCGGGGCCGAAGGCGAAGCCCTCGCCGGGACGCCAGCGGGGGAGGACCGCCGTGAGCTGGCGGTCCGCCCAGGCGTGGATGTCCGAGGCGCGATGGCCGGGGAGCTGACGGCCGCACAGCCACAGGGGGTGGGCCACGTCCAGGACGTTGCAGGCGTTGTCCCGGGCGGGGCCGAAGTGGCGGGGGTCCCCGGCGTGGTCGAGGACCGCGTCGATGACCCGCTGCGGATGCGGGACCGGCAGACCGAACTGGGCGAAGGAGCCTCGGGTCAGCCGGTAGTAGCCGTTGACGACCTGGAGGCGGCCCTCGGTGGGGGAGGGGGTGCCCCACAGGCCGGTCCACGGGTCGGCCCGGGTCAGGAGCCAGCCGAAGAGGGCCTCCAGGGTGCCGGGGCGCAGCGCGTCCTGCCGCAGGTTCCAGTGGGCCGCCGTCGCCCACGCGTCGATCCAGGCACCGGCTCCCCACGCGCCGTCCCGCCACGGCAGCCCCTCCAGCCGCGCCACGAGCTGCTCGGCCGTCGTCTCCTGGACGCCCCGCACCGGGCGGGGGAACGAGGAGCCCAGCAGATCGAGTGCGTACCCCACGGACAGGACGTGGTAGAGCGCTGCCCCGTCCCCGAGCAGCCCGTCCCCCTCCGGCACCGGCACCGCCTCCCCGACCTCGGGCACCCACCCCGTCGCCGGGTCCTGGAGCACCGACAACCGCTCCACGTGCTCCCCGGCGGTCATCTGCCCCGGCGCCTCGCCGAGCAGCAGGTCCGCGATCTCCACGGCGTCGCAGTGCGCCCGCACGGTCGGCGCCGCCCCGGGCCGGTCCACGTACCGCTCACCGTCCCAGGACCGGGCGAGGAGAGCGGCGGCCTGGGCGCGGGCGGTGTCGGCGAAGCGGGTGAGGGGATCGACATGTGCCCCTCCGGGGCCTGGGCCGCCTTGGCGGAGCCGCACGGCATCCTGCGCGTCCCGCCGATCCTGCGGGAGCGATACGGTGCGGCCCGGGGCGGGTGACCTCGCCCCGGCGTGCGGCGTGTCCGCCTCCGCGTCCGTCGTATCGGGCCCGGCGTGCGGCGTACCCGGCCCCGCGCCTGCCGCATTCGGCCTGGCGTACGGCGTGTCCGCCTCCGCGTCCGGCGTGTCCAGCCCCGCCTCCGGCCCCGCGCCCGGCACATCCGGCCCGGCGTCCGCCGCCTCCCGCGCACGCCGCTCGACCTCCCGCTCCTCCACTGGAAGCGACCCCGCCTCCCCTCCACCCCGCCGGTCCCGCAGCACCCGCGCCGGATTCCCCGCCGCCACCGACCACGCGGGCAGATCCTTCGTCACCACCGCCCCGGCCCCCACCACGCAGTGGTCCCCGATCCGCACCCCGTCCACCACGACGACGTGCGACCCGATCCACACGTCGTCCCCGACCGTGATCCCCCGGCTCGTCAACGGCTGCCGGAACACCGGCCGGTCGGGCGCCATGGCGTGGTTGAACCCCAGCAGCGACGTGTGCGCCCCGATCCGCACCCCGTCCCCGAGGACGACCCGCCCCCGCACGGTCGTGAACGGATTGACGGTGCAGTCCGTGCCGGTCGTCAGCTCGCCGGTGACGTAGGCGTGCGCGGCGATGTACGAGTCGTCCCCGAGCCGCAGCCGGTCCGGGAAGACGGCCGCCGACTCGGCGACGTAGCACCGCTCCCCGACGGCACTGTCCCCGCCGAGCCCGCGCTGCCGCTCCCGCTGGGCGGCCCGCTCGCTCTCGTCGGCCTCCGCCGCGAACAGCCAGGGACAGTGGTCGAAACGCCGTACGGACGCGTGCTGTTGATCCACTCGGTGAACGCTAGCCGGGGGCGGACCCGGGCGAAAGGGCGCGGACCGGCAGGACGACCGCCGACGGGCGCCCGGGATCGTGGAAGACGAGCTGGTCGGCGGCGCGCAGGGCGGTCGCCGTGGCCCGGGGCTCGCCCGTCCCCGGATTCCGGTTGTACCGGGGGAACGCCCCGCTGGACACCTGCACCCGAATCCGGTGCCCCCGCCTGAACCGGTACGCCGTCGGCCACAACTTCACCTGCGCGCAGGTCACTTCATCGGCCCCGGTCAGCCCCGTCAGCCCGTCGCAGACGTTGACCGAGCGCCCCTTGCCGTCCACGTCGCACAGCCGCACGAAGACGTCGGCGTACGGCAGGCTGGAGCGGAACCACACCTCCGCGCTGACCTCGCCGACGATCTCGACGTCCTCGTCCAGGACGGCGGTCGTGTACGTCAGGACGTCCGCCCGCGACTCCAGGGGAGCCTGGTCGACGGCTCCGCCCTTGACGCCGAGCGCCAGCCGGACCCCGCCGACAGCGGGGGTCGGGTCGCCGGGGTCGTACCGGTAGCCGTCGGGCTCCGAGTCGGCCGGGGGCCGCCAGTCGAGGGCGGCGTGCGGCTGGAGGTGGAGGCGGCGGGGTGTGTGGTCCGGGGGCGGCCAGGACGGGAAGTCGCGCCAGGTGTCCGCGCCCATCACGTACAGCCGGACCGGCGCCCGCCCGGCCGGTTCGCGGCCCTCCGCGAGGTCGAGGCCGAAGCCGAGGGCCTCCGTCACGGCGAGGGCGCCGGAGCCAGGAGAGGTGTGGGTCCAGGGGCCGACGGTGAGGCGGGCCGGACGGCCGGCGTCCTGGAGGACCCGGAAGTCACGCAGCTGGCCGGGCAGGAAGATGTCGTACCAGCCGCCGACGCTGCTCACCGGGACCCGCGTGTCCGCCACCCGGTCGCGGTGGTCGAGGGCCTGCCAGAACGGCGAGCCGGCGTCGTGGACCAGGATGTCCTGGAGGTAGTCGTACCGGCGGCCGACGGCCGCGTGGTCGGCCTTGTTCAACGGCAGTGTGTGCAGCGCCCGTTGGACCCGCTTCGCGCCGAGCAGCTGGCGCGGCATCGCGAACGGGCGCTCCTGCCCGGCGACCTGGACGCCCCAGCCGAACGGGGTCTCCAGGGAGAAGCCGTCCGGGCGCAGGAACTCCAGGGTCAGCGCGGACTCCGTGACGACCGGGATCATCGCCTTGACCTGCGGCGGCAGGGAGTCGGCGACCGCCCACTGGACGAAGCCGAGATAGCTCGGGCCGAACAGGATCATCGACTCCCCGAACCAGGGCTGTGCGATCACCCAGTCGAGGGTGTCGAGGCCGTCCTCGCGTTCGCGGCGCAGCGGGTCGAAGGGGCCGTCGGAGCCGAAGGTGCCGCGCGTGCTCTGGATCAGCACCTGGAAGCCGCGTTCCGCGAGCGGGCGGGCCATCGAGTTGCCGAGGAGTCCGGCGCGGCCGTAGGGGACGCGGACGAGGACGGTCGGCAGGCCGGGGGTGTCCGCCGGGCGCCAGTGGTCGGCGAGCAGGACCGCGCCGTCGCGCATCGGGACGCGCAGATCGCGGGTGACCGTCAGGTCGCGGGTGCGGGGCGGGGGCAGGCGCAGGGCGCGCTGGACGAGGTGGCTGCCGATGTTCATCGGGGGGACCTCCGGCTGGGGGAGAGCATGGTGGTGAGGCGCAGCAGACGGGCCGCCAGCTCCTCGGGGTCGAGGGGGTCGTCGGCGTCGACGATCCAGTCGTTGACGAGCGCGCCCGTGCCGCCCGTGATGAACGCCTTCATGTCGGCCGCCGCCGCTTCGTCGAACGCCTCGAACGCCTCCCGCAGCGACTCCGTCGTGATGAGCGTGCCGAACAGCCTGTTCATCGCGCGGGTCATGGGGAAGGCGCAGGAGCCGGTGAGGAGCGCCCGGTAGAAGGGGCGGTGCCGGGCGAAGTGCCGGGCCATGGCCAGCATCCGCGTCTCGTGCGGGACGGCGGCGTCCCGCACCTCGGGCAGCAGCTCGCGCTCCACGAGGTCGGCCGCCGCCGCGACCAGCAGCGCGTCCCGGTCGCCGAACTGGAGGTAGACGAGCTGGCGGCTGACGTCGGCGGCCTCCGAGAGCTCGGCGACGGGCAGCGCGGTCGTACCGCGCTCGGAGACCAGGCGTACGGCGGCTGCCATGAGGGCGGCGCGGTTGCGCAGGACGCGGCGGTCTTGGCTGACGGGCATGACTCCGAGACTAGACAGCTGTCAAAAAATGGGCAACTGTTAAATGGAGTGCTTTACAAAGCTGTCAGTGAGAGATCCAGAGAGGCCGACATGTCAGACCACCCCCAGATCCGCACCACCTCAGGAACCGTCCGAGGCCGCGCCGAAGCCGGCCTCGCCGTCTTCCGGGGCATCCCCTACGCCCGCCCCCCGATCGGCGAGGACCGCTTCCAGGCCCCCCGCCCCCCGCTCCCCTGGGACGGCGTCCGTGAGGCCCTCGCCTTCGGCCCGCCCTCCCCGCAGGAGGCGGGCATGGCCGGACGCACCGACGACAGCGGACTCTTCAGGACGACCGGCGACGACTGGCTGACCCTGAACGTGTGGACCCCCGCCCCGGACCCGGCGGCCCACCGCCCGGTCATGGTGTGGATACACGGCGGCGCCTACCAGCACGGCTTCTCCGGCAGCCCCGGCTACGACGCCCAGGACATCGCCCGCGACGGCGACGTCGTCTTCGTGTCCCTCAACTACCGCCTCGGCGCGGAGGGGTTCCTGTCCGTCGAGGGCGCTCCCGCCAACCGGGGGCTCCTCGACCAGGTCGCCGCGCTGGAGTGGGTGCGCGACAACATCGGCGCGTTCGGCGGCGACCCCGACCGGGTGACCGTCCTCGGAGACTCGGCCGGTGCCGGGTCCGTCGCCGCGCTGATGGTGATGCCGAGCGCGGCCGGGCTCTTCCGGCGGGCCGTCGGACAGAGCCTGCCGGGGACGTACCTCTCCGACGCCCTAGCCCGTGACATCGGCGCCGCCGTCGCCGCCGAGGCGGGACTGCGGCCGACCGCCGCCGCCCTGGCCGGGATCGGCCCGCTGGACCTGCCCGCGATCGGACGGGCCGTCCAGGACAAGATGCGGCTCCGCGAGGACCGGTGGGGAGCCTTCGCCCACACCCTGAGCCTCTACTCGCCCGTCGTCGACGGCGAGATCCTCCCCGTCACCCCCTGGCAGGGCCTCGCGGACGGCGCCGGACGCGACGTCGACCTGATCATCGGCCACAACCGCGACGAGTGGCGCACCTTCCTCCTCCTCGGCGGCCTCCTCGGCAAGGTCACCGACGAACAGGCCGCCCACGCCGTGAAGCACTTCGGCCCCGGCACCGACTTCCGCGCGGCGTTCCCCGGCCTCGGCGCCGAGGACCTCTTCGAACGCGTCCAGTCCGACTGGCTGTTCCGCATGCCGGTCCTGCACCTCGCCGAGGCCCAGACGAAGGGCGGCGGTACGGCCTACCTGTACGACCTGGCCTGGCAGTCCCCCGGCACGAACGGCCTCCTGCGCGCCTGCCACGGCCTCGACGGCCCCCTGCTCTTCGGCACCTACGACGCCCACCTCGGCCCCGCCGCGATCGGCCCCGGCGACACCGCCGAGGCCCGCCTCCTCACCGACCAGATCCGCACCGCCTGGACGTCCTTCGCGACGACCGGCGACCCCGGCTGGCACCCCTACGACCCCGAACGGCGCCTCACCCGGATCTTCGACACGGAGCCCTCCGTCGAGCCCTACCCGCTGGAGACCTCCCGCCGCCTCTGGCAGGACCACCGCTTCGAGGCGCTGCCCCTCACACCGTGACGACTCACGCCGTGACGACCGCCCGGTCGGCCAGCAGCGCGACCTGAGTGAAGTACGCCCGGAACAACGCCTCGTCGCCGGGCGGCACCTGGAAGGACGGGGACGTCGCGTACCGGAACCCGAGCCGGTCGGTGCCGTACAGCGCGGCCCGCGGATCGCGGACCACACCGACGTACAGCGTCCCCGGCCGGTCCGGCTTCTTGAAGTGCACCGTCGCGCCCAGCCAGGCCAGCGGAGTGCGGAACGAACTCGCCGAGCTGTCCAGGTCGAACTGCTCGAACACCCCCCGGTCCACACGCAGATGCAGGTTCTCGTAATCGAACGTCAGCGGTTCCATGGGGGAGAACATAACTCAGGCCAGCAGCACCGCTCCCGCGACGGTCGCCCCCACCAGGACGGTCACCAGGGCGAGCACGAACGGCGTCTCCCAGCTCTCGGAGCGGCGCTCGGCCGCGACGTCCAGCGTGAAGTCGGCCGGGTTGCCGGGGAGATGGTGGACCAGGACGTCACGGCCGTACGACGTCTCGGGCTTCGGGATGCCGGACGTGCAGTGCGCCGTCACGGTCACGCCCTCGGCCGTCGTGAACCGGACGACCGGCGTGATCGTGGTGACCGTGCCGCCCTCGGAGTCGGAACTGACGTCCTTCAGGACCGCGATCACCGTCCCCGGGACGGCGTCCATCGTCGCCAGCCGGTCCCTGCGGCGCCGGCTCTCGCGCGCGTTCCCCGGCAGATAGAGCATGCCCATGACGGCCCACGGCCCGCAGAACCCGACCAGCGCCCACGGCCACGCCCGCTCCACCGCGAGATACACCACCACCCCGGCGTAGATCAGGAACACCGCGAAGTTCGGCCAGCCGAGCCCGCGCCCCGGCTCCACGGGGGCGCTGGAGAACTCGTAGGCGTGCGGTCTGCCCCGCAGATGGCTCACCTCGATCTCCCGCCCCACCCAGGCCGCGGTGATCATCTCCCCGCGCTCGCCCTCGTTCGTGACGACGGCCCGCTCCCCGGTCTCCGGTTCGACGTAGGAGACGACCACGGACACCCCGTCCCGCTTCGACCCCCCGTGCAGCGGCTCCCGTACCTGCTCGATCCGGGCCGGCGCCCGTACCGTGCGCTGCGCGCGGCTCATCCCCGACAGCGACCTCCCGTACCCGGCCAACGCCAGCACGCCCAGCACCGCACACCACACCGCCAGGTACAGACCCATGCGCTCTCCCTCAACTCCCGCTGTGCCGGACGACGTTCCCCTGCCCGTCCGCCTCCAGCGAGCCCGCACCCCCGCTCCCGGTCACCGAGACCCTGAGCGTGACGTTCCCGTCCGTACCGGCGGCGGTGAGCTGCCAGCTCTGCCGGGTACCGAGACCGCTCCCGGCCTGCTCGACCAGCGCGGGGACACGGTCGAAGGGCAGCGACCGGGGATCGAACCCGGTGCCCTTCGCGCCACTGGGGGAGAAGACGACCGTCAGCAGCCGTTCCTGCACGACGACGCTGAGCGCCTCCCCCTTGGTTCCTCCCTGCGTCAACGATTCGACGGACCGCCGCAGCTCACCGGCGTCCAGCATCGACTGGCCGGGCCCGAGCGAGAGCGTCCCGGTCGACGACGTCACGACCGTCGTGTCCGTCTGCGACCGCGAGTCGGAGGAGGAAGAGGAGGACGACGACGAGGACGACGGCGACGCCGGGCCGGAGTCGAACAGGTCGCCCCGGAAGGCGAAGACGACGCCCGCCGCCGCGAGCAGCAGCGCCAGCACCGTGAGACAGCCGAGCGCGCACCCCTCCGCCGCGTTGGCCTCCACGACCGGACCCGGCACCGAGTCCAGCCGGGCCGCCGCCGCCCGCTCCTCCCACTCCGGCGTCGGCCGCTTGACGATCCGCATCTTCCACAGCGTGTCCGGCGGGTACTCGACGACGACCACCCCGCGCGGCCGGTAGGCCGGCAGCTCCGCGAGGTTGATGTCCTGCCGGAACCGGACCCGGTACCCGGGACCGTCCTCGGGGACGACGCTGACCTCGAACTTCACCGGCACGTCGCTGTGTTCGCTGCCGATCGCCTCCACGCTCTCGATCATCGCCAGCGCCGTGCGCGGCACGACGGCCGCCTCCCGGGCGCGGCGCGGCCCGCCGACGAGGAACAGCAGCAGCCCGTACACCGCGGGCACGGCCAGCGACGCGACGATCAGCGGCACCTTCTCGATGACGATCCCGACGACAAAGGCCGACAGCGATCCGCCGACCACGGCGCCCGTCAGCACCCCCCGGACCAGGTCGACAAGCGTGTCGTGCTGGGGCGGCGCCTTGGCCGCGGTGATCGTCATGGCCCGATTGTGCTGGTTCCGGGTGACGTCCGACAGACCTTCCGAAGAAGGAAATGTCACCAGTACGTCGCAGGGTGATCATACGAAGGTGAGGAGACGCCGATGACGAAGGTCCGCACCACCGCCGGTACCGTCCGGGGCCACCGGGAGAACGGGCTCGCCGTGTTCCGGGGCGTCCCGTACGCCCGGCCGCCCGTGGGGGAGCTGAGGTTCGCCGCGCCGCAGCCGCCCCGGCCCTGGGACGGCGTCCGGGACGCCCTCGCGTTCGGGCCGCCCGTCCCGCAGGAGGGTCCCGGGGACGGCGGGGACGACTGGCTGACCGTCAACGTCTGGACGCCTGAGCCCGCGGGCCGGCTGCCCGTCATGGTCTGGCTGTACGGCGGCGCCTACAAGTTCGGCGACACCTCCGACCCCGGCTACGACGCCGGACGCCTCGCCCGGGAGGGCGGGGTCGTGGTCGTGACCCTCAACTACCGGGTCGGCGTCGAGGGGTTCGCGCTGATCGAGGGCGCTCCCGCCAACCGGGGGCTCCTCGACCAGGTCGCCGCGCTGGAGTGGGTGCGCGACAACATCGGCGCGTTCGGCGGGGACCCCGGGCGCGTCACCCTCTTCGGCCAGTCCGCGGGCGCGGGCTCCATCGCCGCGCTCATGACCATGCCGCGCGCCCGGGGGCTGTTCCGGCGGGCCGTCGCGCAGAGCGTGCCCGGCGGCTTCTTCGCCGTCCCGCTGGCCCGGGACATCGCCCACGCGCTCGCCGCGACGCTGGGGCTGCGGCCGACGGTGGCCGACCTGGCGCGCGTCGACCCGCGCCGGCTGCCCGAGGCGGGGACCCGGCTGCGGATGCGGGACCACCTGGCGCGCTGGGGACCGACCGCGCTCACGACGACGCCGTACGCGCCCGTCGTCGACGGGGACGTCCTGCCGTGCGCGCCCTGGGAGGGGCTCGCCGCCGGGGTCGCGTCGGACGTGGAGCTGGTCGTCGGGCACAACCGGGACGAGTTCCGGCTGTTCCTGCTGACCGGCGGGCTGCTCGGCAGGGTCGACGAGGCGATGGCGGAGGAGGCGCTGGCGTACTTCGGCCCCGGCCCCGACTACCACCTGGCCCACCCCGACGCGTCGCCGGAGCGCCTCTACGAACTCGTCCAGTCCGACCGCTTCTTCCGCATGCCCTCCCTCCACCTCGCCGAGGCGCACACGGCGGGCGGCGGCCGGGCCCACCTCTACGACCTCACCTGGTCGACCGGCGCCTGCCACGCCCTCGACGTCCCCCTCACCTTCGGCGTCTACGACGGCCCCCTCGCCCACCTCCTCATCGGCCCCGCCCCCACCCCCGAGGCCGAGGCCCTCTCCACCCACCTCCGCCACGCCTGGACCACCTTCGCGGCGACCGGCACCCCCGGCTGGCCCCCGTACACCCCCGACCGCCGCCTCACCCTCACCCTGTCCACCGCCCCGACGGTCACTCCCTACCCGCAGGAGACGTCCCGCCGCCTGTGGCAGCGGCACACTTTCGGGGCGCTGGACCTCGTGGACGGCTGAGGACGCGGTTCAGGGGCCGAGGACGACCGGGAGTTCCTGGTGGCCGTTGCTGATCAGGGAGGGCAGGGGGCGGAGGGCGGACGCAGGGACGGCCAGGCGGATGTCCGGGAAGCGGGCGAAGAGCTGGGCGAGGGCCTCGGTGACCTCCAGGCGGGCCAGGGGGGCGCCCAGGCAGAAGTGGACGCCGTGGCCGAAGGCGAGGTGCTCCTTGTCGGCGCGGGTGAGGTCGAAGACGTCCGCGTCGGCGCCGCGCGGATTCGGGTGGCGGTTCGCGGCGCCGTACGACATGAGGATCGGGTCGCCCTGAGCGACGGTGACGCCGCCGGGGAGGGGGATGTCGGTGAGGGCGTAGCGCAGCGGGAGGTGGGTGACGGCGGGTTCGAGGCGGAGGGTCTCCTCCACGACGTCCGGCCAGCCGCGCTCGCCCGAGCGGACCAGCTCCAGCTGGCCGGGGTGCGTCAGGAGGAGGGTGATCGCCTGGTCGATGACGTTCACCGTCGTCTCGTAGCCGGCGCTCAGCATCAGCACCAGCGTCCCGAGCAGCTCCTCCTCGGAGAAGCCGGTGCCCTCCTCGTCGCGGGCCGCGATGAACTGCGAGGTCAGGTCGGAGCCGGGCGACTCCCGTTTCGTACGGACCAGGCCGGCCAGCTTCTCGTACAGCAGCGCGGTGTTCGCCTGCGCCTGCTCCGGGGTGAGGGTCGTGTCGAAGACCCCGTCGACCACCTCGCGGAAGTCGTCCGCCCGCTCCTTCGGCACGCCCAGCAGATGGCTGATCACGGCGATCGGCAACGGGTACGCGAGCCGCGCCCGCAGATCCACGGCCTCCTCCCCGGCCGGCAGTCCGCCGACCAGCTCCCGGACCATCCCCGCCACCGTCGGCGCCAGCGCCCTCATCCGGTGCGCCGTGAACGACGGCGCCACCATCCGCCGCAGCCTCCGATGGTCCTCCCCGTACGCCGTGAACATGTTCTCCACCGCCACCCACAAGGCCAGCGGCCACCGAGGCACCACCTCCGCGAACCGAGGCCAGTGCGCCCGTGCGTCCTTCGACACCCTCGGATCGGTCAGCAGTCCCTTGATCACCTCCGGCTCCGTGACCGCCCACACCTCGACCCCGAGCACCTCCACCCGCGTCACCGGCCCCCGCTCCCGCAGCACCCGGTGCTCCACCTCCCGCCCCGCACCCGTCGGATCGAGCACGTACACCGCCTGCTCCTCCACGAATCCCCTCCTCCGCGCGGACGACACGATGCCGTCATACCCCTATGACCGGGGAGGGGGTGAGGGCGTGACAAGCAGACGCTCACCGAAATGGCTGAATGTGCCGGGGCCGTGTGTGGATGATTTGCGGGTGGGGCCCGGACAGGCGGTGCTATCGGTCTCAGAAACGGTCTCATCCGGCAATTCCTTGACATGTATCGCGAAATCGTTGAAGACTGACGAGCCGTCATCGTCGTTCGAGGAATGCGCGCCGTGAAGATCCTGCACGTCATCGACGGGGCCGAGACAGGTTCTGTCGACGGAGCTCTGTACGACGATGTCGACCCCGTCACGCGTGCGCCGTACGCCGCTGTGGCGCGGGGGGCCGCGCTGGACGCGGAGCTTGCTGTCGCCGCGGCGCGGCGGGCGTTCGACGGGGGGCCGTGGGCGCGGACGGGGCTGCCGGAGCGCAGGCGGTTGCTGTATCGGCTGGCGGGGCTCGTGGAGGAGTCCGCCGGGGAGTTCGCCCGTGCGGACGGACGGGACGTGGGGCGGGCGCGGGCGGGGTGCGACGTTCCGCGGGCCGCGGAGTGCGTGCGGTTCGCCGTCGACTGTGTCGAGGACGACGCCCGGACGCCCGCGGGGGTCGTCGCCGGGATCGTGTCCTGGCACACCCCTCTCCTGAACGCCGTACGGATCGTCGCCCCGGCGCTGGCCCGGGGGAACACCGTCGTCCTCAAGCCCTCCGGGGACAGCCCCGCCTCCGCCGCCCTGCTGGGCCGCCTCGCCCTCCGGGCGGGAATCCCGGACGGTGTCCTCAACGTCGTCCTCGGCTTCGGGGACGTCGGCGCCGCCCTCACCCGCAACCCCGCCGTCGACCGGATCGCCTTCACCGGCTCCCGGGTCACCGGCCGGGTCGTCGCGATGGGCGCGGCCGTCAACCTCACGCCGGTCGCCCTCGACCTCGTGGAACGCCCGAGCGTGATCGTGTGCGACGACGCCGACCTGGACGCCGCCGTCACCGGCGCGGCCTTCGACGGCTCACGCTTCCTCGTGCAGGAACGGGTGTACTGCGCGTTCCTCGACCGGCTCGCCGAAACCGCCCGCACACTCCAGGTCGGCGACCCCGCGGACCCGCTGACCGTCGTCGGACCGCTCGCCGGCCCCGCCCAGTACCACAAGGTCGCCGGCCTCCTCATGGGCGGCGGACGGATCGTCACCGGCGGCCTCACCGGCGACGACTGGTTCGTCCGCCCGACCGTGCTCACCGAACTCCCCGCGGACATCGACGAGTTGCCCGGCCCCGTCGTCACCGTCGCCCCGTTCGCCCACGAGGACGAAGCCGTCCACGCCGGCACCGCCCGCACGACGACGCTCTTCACCCGCGACCCGGAACGCGCGCTCCGCGTCACCGGCCGCCTCCGCAGCCGGGACATCTCCGTCAACCGCTACGCGGAGCGCACGGACACCGAGTTCGACAAGGAGTTCCTCACCCTGCGGAAAACCGTCCGCATGGCGTTCTAGACCGTCCCGGTCACCGTCCCGCCCGACTTGACGACGTGATACGTCACCGTCGCCCCGCTCCAGAAATGGAACGTCAGCGTCACCCGGGCACCCTCCCTGAGCGACGTGACGAAGTCCGGGGTCAGCTTGATCGCGTCACTCGTGTACGCGGAGAACGCGCTGTCCCACTGCTGGTACGACGTCCAGTTCGCCGGACCCGCGTTGCTCCCGTCGTCGTACCTGGCCTCCATCGTCGCGAGCTGATCGCCCCGGAACTGCGTGGGGACGCTCAGCCCGCTCGCGTTCCCCGACGCGTTCGACAGGACCGGGGTGTCGTACGAGACGACGTCGATCCGCCAGGGCACCCCGCGTGAGAACCGCGCCTGGAGCGTCGCGTTCACCCCGTACGCCCGATTGCCCGCGAGTTCGGTGAGGGCGGTCGCGGTGAGCGTGAGCTGATCACCGCTCAGGGTGTAGTCACGGCCCTGGAGGAGGTTGCGGGTCCCCTGGCGCAGGCCCTGGAAGTTCGTGGTGTTCGCGTCGAGCGTGAGCGTACGGGCCGTGATCGGCGTCGACCTGGACAGGAACACCTGGTCCGTGGAAGCCGTGCCCGAACGTGTCGTCCAGCTCGATTTGATCTGCGCGAACAGCTCCGGGTCCCGCCACTGGAGGGTGCCCCGGTTCAGGAACTGGCCCGCGTCCCACAGCATCGTCGTGAGCTGCCGGTCCCGCGCGTAGTTGCCCAGCATCTCGAAGTACTTGCGGACCTCGCCGCGTTCGATGATGCCGGGACGGGTGTGGTCGTAGGCGAGGAGCGCGTACTCGCCGATGATCACCGGCACGCCGTGCGCGACGAACGTGTTGTACGCGCGGTCGAACTGCCCGGTCAGATCCTGCTCGGACGCCGCGTCGAACCGGGTGTACCCGGCGATGTTCACGCTGAACGGCCACCAGCCGTAGAAGTGGATCGTCGTCGCGATCATCGGGTCGCGCAGCGCGGTCAGTTCGGCCGCCAGCGCGTCCAGCCTGCCCTGGTCCGAGTTCGTGTACAGCGTGGGCAGCACGAGCAGCCGGTTCGCGTTGCCGCCGCCGGACGCCCGTACGGTCGACTGGAACACCCGGTTCAGCTCGGCCAGCAGCCGGTAGTTCTCGTCGTCCCCCGAAGTCCCGGTGAACGTCGGCTCGTTGACGCTCTCGAACACCAGCCGGTCGGAGCGGTCCCGCAGCCGCGCCGCGATCTGCGTCCAGGTCGCGGTGTAGCGGGCGAGCACCGCGTCATGGTTCGACGGGAGGGTGTTGAGCCACGACCACGAGTCGTGGTGCAGGTTCAGCATGACGTAGAGATTCTCCTCCAGCGCCCAGTCGACGACCTGCGCGACCTTCGCCATCCACGCCGCGTCGATGGTGTAGCCGGGCGCCCCGCCCTGGTGTCCGCCCCAGGTGACGGGGAGTCTGATGCTGCGGAAACCCTGCGACTTGACCTGCTGGAGCAGCGCCTTCGTCACCGGCGGGTTGCCCCAGGACGTCTCGTCGGGGATCGCGTCGTACGTGTTGCCGAGGTTCCACCCCGGCTGCATCGCCGCGACCGCGCTGCGGGCGGCGGGGGAGCTCGGCGGGGGAGGGTCGGCGGCGTGCGCGGGGGTCACGGGGGACAGGAGGAGGGCGAGGAGGAGGGCCACGAGGAGCGCGGGGAGCCGCGAAAGGGCATGTCTGCCGGGGGAGTTCATCACGAGCACCTTCCGTTCGGTGGGGGCGCGGGGGCCGTGCGGCCCCCGCTCAGGAAGCTGGATGCGATGGAAACTTTCGTGCCGTGCGGCGGAGAAGCTAACACCGGGATCTTGGGTCGGCCAGAGGCCGGTGCGAGAATGGCGGCACGACCGACGAGGAAGGCCACCTTGGGGGAGCACGCAGCCGACGGAGCCGGGACGCCCCGCCCGGTGACCATCGCGTACATCGCCGAGTCGGCGGGGGTCTCCGTGCCGACCGTGTCGAAGGTGATCAACGGCAAGTCGGGGGTCTCCGCGGACACCCGGGCGCGCGTCGAGGCGCTCGTCGACAAGTACCGGTACCGCAAGCCCGCCGGGGCGAGCCGCAGCAACGTCGTGGAGCTGGTGTTCCGGGAGCTGCGGGACATGTGGGCCGTGGAGATCATCCGGGGCGTGGAGGAGGTCGCGCGACGGCACGGCGTCGGGCTGATGGTGTCGCGCTTCGGGCTGCACGACGCGGTCCCCGGCTGGGACGACACCGTCTCACGGCGGCCCCGCTGCGTCCTGTCCGTCGCCCAGCTCACCGAGGCCGAACGCGCCCAGCTCACCGCGAAGGGCATCCCGTTCGTCGTGTTCGACCCGATCGTCGAACTCCCGGACGACGTCCCGTTCGTCGGCGCCACCAACTGGTCCGGGGGCCGCGCGGCGACCCGCCACCTCACCGGGCTCGGGCACCGCCGGATCGCCATGATCGGCGGCCCCCGCGACCAGCTCTGCTGCGCCGCACGGCTCGACGGGTACCGCTCGGCCCTGCGGTCGGCCGGACTGCCCGAGGACCCGGACCTCGTCGTCCACGCGCCGCTCACCCGGGAGGACGGGCACGAGGCGGCGCGGGCCCTGCTGGCGCTGCCCGCCCGGCCCACGGCGGTCTTCACCGCCAACGACCTCCAGGCGCTGGGGGTCTACCAGGCGGCCCGGGAGGCGGGGCTGCGGATTCCCGGGGACCTCAGCGTCGTCGGGTTCGACGATCTGCCGGTCGTCGGCTGGGTCGATCCGCCGCTCACCACCGTGCACCAGCCGCTCACCGAGATGGCCGTGGCCGCGACCGAGCTGGCCCTGCTCCTCGGGCGGGGCGAGCGGGCGCCGCAGACCGGCCTGGAGATCGCGACGCGGCTGACGGTCAGGGAGAGCACGGCGCCGCCACCGGACGAAACTTTCTGATCCACGGCACGACACTTGCCAAGCCCCGGCGGTCCCGGGGATCGTGAACCCCATGGTCGGCAACCAGCCCGTGATCCCCGGTTTCCACCCCGATCCCAGCGTCTGCCGGGTCGGCGACGACTACTACCTCGCCTGCTCCAGCTTCGAGTACTTCCCCGGCATCCCCCTCTTCCACAGCCGCGACCTCCTGCACTGGACGCAGATCGGCAACGCCCTCGACCGGCCGGGCCAGTTGCGCCTCCCGCCCGACACCCTCTCCTCCGGGGGCCTGTACGCCCCCACCCTCCGCCACCACGACGGCCGCTTCTGGCTGATCGTCACGAACGTCAGCACCGACGGCAACCTGATCGTCACCGCCACCGACCCGGCGGGCCCCTGGTCCGACCCGGTCCTGCTGCCCGACGTCCACGGCATCGACCCCGACCTCGCCTGGGACGACGACGGCACCTGCTGGTGCACGGTCGCCGGCGTCCGCCAGTACCGCATCGACCCCACCACCGGCGAGACCCTCGGCCCCGCCCGCGCCGTCTGGTCCGGCAGCCCCGGCGCGCAGGCCCCGGAGGCCCCGCACCTCCACCGCGTCGGCGACCACTGGTACCTCCTCATCGCCGAGGGCGGCACCGAACGCGGCCACTCCGTCGCCATCGCCCGCGGCCCCGCCCCCGACGGCCCGTTCGAGCCCTGCCCCGACAACCCGGTCCTCACCCACCGGGGCACCCACCACCCGATCCAGAACACCGGCCACGCGGACCTCGTCCAGGCCCCCGACGGCACCTGGTGGATGGTCTTCCTCGGCGTCCGCCCCGGCGGCGGCACCCCCGGCTGGCACGTCCTCGGCCGCGAGACGTTCCTCGCCCCCGTCACCTGGGCCGACGGCTGGCCGGTCGTCGGCGAACCCGTCTCCGGCCCCCACCCGACGGACGGACAGCGGGACGACTTCGACGACGCCGCCCTCGCCCCGCAGTGGATCTCCCCGCGCGAGCGGCCCGCCGCCCACTGCACGACCGGGGAACGCCCCGGCTGGCTCACCCTCCACGCCCGGGGCACCTCCCTCGACGCACCCGACGCCGTCTTCACCGGCCGCCGCCAGCAGCACCTCACCTGCCGCGCCCGCACCCTGATCGACCCCGCCCAGGGGCGCGGCGGCCTGGCCGTACGCCTCGACGAACAGCACCACTACGCCGTCGAGGCCGGCCCCGGCGAGGTCCGCGTCCGGGCCCGCGTCGGCTCCCTGGACCCCGTCGTCGCGACCCACCCCGTCCCGCCCGGCCCCCTCGTTCTCCGCGTCGACATCACCCCCACGAAACCCCTCGACTCCCGCACCGGCCCCGACACCCTCACCCTCGGCGTCGAGGAACCCGACGGCACCTTCACCGAACTCGCCTCCCTGGACGGCCGCTACCTCTCCACCGAGGTCGCCGGCGGCTTCACCGGCCGCGTACTCGGCATGTACGCCGCCGAAGGCACCGTCCACTTCGACTGGTTCGCGTACGAGCCGCTGGAGTGAACGCCCCGGCCCGCGCCGGCCGGAACCGGACGTCCGCATGACGGCGACCCGGGGACCGGAGAGGCGTACGGGAGTTGGTGAGGGGAGTGACGTGCGGGGCGGGGTGGGGGAAGATCGGTGGGGGACGGAGCGAGAGGGGTGCTGGTGGACGGGGCGGCTCGGGCGGTGGTGATGGTGTTGCACGGTGGGGCGGAGAGGGATGTGCGGCCGGCGCGGCGCCGGCAGTTGGCGGCGTTGCGGATGGAGCCGGTGCGGCGGGCCGTGGTGGACGTGGTCGAGGAGGATGTGCTGGTCACGCGGGTGCGGTACCGGGTGCGGGGGTGGAACGGGGAGCGGGCCGACCCGGTGCGGGACACCCTGAGGGCGCTCGACGAGGTGGGGGAGCGGATGGGGGACGTGCCTGTTGTGCTGGTCGGGCACTCCATGGGCGGGCGGGCGGCGTTGCGGGCCGCCGGGCACGAGCTGGTGCGGGGCGTCGTGGGGCTGGCGCCGTGGTGGCCGGCGGGGGAGCCGGTGGAGCAGGTGGCCGGCCGGTACGTGGTCGCGCTGCACGGCGACCGGGACCGCGTCACCTCCGCCGAGGAGACCGCCGAGGTGATGCGGCGGGCCGAGGGGATCGCCGCGCGCGTCGAGTGGGGGGTGGTCGCCGGGGGCGATCACGCCATGCTGCGCCGCTACCGCACCTGGCACCGGACGACGGCCGCGCTCGTGGCGCACCTCCTGGACCCGGCCGGCACCCCCGACCCGCTCACGGCGGACGGCCGCTTCGACATCGAGGGCATCGAGGTGCATCCGGACGGCGCCCCACGGCGGAAGTGATCCGTACGGGACGGCACCGTGCCGTCCGACACCAGTACGGGAGGCCCGGCGATGACCGACCCCACCGACGTGGCGCGTGCCCTGAGGGCGGCGGCGGAGACGGTGCCCGGAGTCCGCGCGGACTGCTGCCGGATTCTCCGGGCCGACGGCGGCGGCGTCGAGGTCCGCGTGGATGTCCGGGCCCCCGCCGGCGCCGTACTCCCTCGGCTCGCCGCCCGCGTCAGAGACCGGGTGTGGGAGGCCGCCGAACGGGAACCGGGGCTGGACATGAGGGCCGTCGACGTCAGGATCGGCGACTGACGGCGGACCCGGTACGGCGTTCCGGTGACCGTGCATCCGATCCCGCCCCCCGGAGGGAAACGCTTCTCGGAGAACCGACCGCCCCGGGAGCCAGCGTCATGCACACCTCGATCGTCCTGTTCACCTCAGACCTCCGCCTCCACGACCACCCCCCGCTGAGGGCGGCCCTGGACGGCGCCCGGCAGATCGTCCCCCTGTTCGTCCGCGACCCGGCCGTGGACGCCGCCGGCTTCGCCGCCCCCCACCGCCTCGCGTTCCTCGCGGACTGCCTCCACGACCTCGACACCGGCCTGCGCGAACGCGGCGGCCGGCTCGTCCTGCGCACCGGGGAACCCGTCGAGGAGGTGTGCCGGACCGCCGCCCGGACCGGCGCCGACGAGGTCCACCTGGCGGCGGACGTCAGCGCGTACGCGCAGCGCAGGGAGGAGCGGCTGCGCAAGGCGCTGGAGGCGGAGGGCGTCCGGCTGCACGTGCACGACACGGTCAGCACGGCGATCGCCCCCGGCGCCGTGCTCCCGGCCGGCTCGGACCACTTCGCGGTGTTCACGCCGTACCACCGGCACTGGTCGCGCACCCCCCTGCGCAACCCCCTCGCCGCCCCGCGCACCGTACGCGTCCCCGACGGCGTCGAGTCCGAGCCGCTGCCCGCGCACACCGGGAAGTGGGGCGGCGAGACGGCCGGGCGGGCACGGTTCGCGGCCTGGCTGCGCGGCGGGATCGCGGCGTACGAGGACCGGCACGACGACCTCGCCGGGGACGCCACCTCCAAGCTCTCCCCGCACCTGCACTTCGGCACGCTCTCCCCGGTGGAGCTGGTCCACCGGGCGCGCACGGTGGACGGCCCGGGGCCGGAGGCGTTCGTCCGGCAGCTCGCCTGGCGCGACTTCCACCGGCAGGTCCTCGCCGCCCGCCCGCACGCCGCGCACACCGACTACCGCGCCAAGCACGACCGCTGGCGCACCGAGGACGACGCGCGGGAGGACGTCGAGGCGTGGAAGGCGGGCCGCACCGGCTACCCGATCGTCGACGCGGCGATGCGCCAGCTCCTGCACGAGGGCTGGATGCACAACCGGGGCCGCCTGCTGACCGCGAGTTTCCTCACGAAGACCCTGTACGTCGACTGGCGGGTGGGCGCCGCGCACTTCCTGGAGCTGCTCGTCGACGGCGACGTCGCGAACAACCAGCTCAACTGGCAGTGGATGGCGGGCACCGGTACCGACTCCCGCCCCAACCGCGTCCTCAACCCCGTGACGCAGGCGAAGCGTTACGACCCCGACGGCGCGTACGTACGCCGCTGGGTCCCCGAACTCGCCGCGCTGGAGGCGCCGTCGGTCCACGAACCGTGGAAGCTGCGCGGCCTCGACCGGCTCGCGGCCGGCGACTACCCCGACCCGATCGTCGACCTCTCCGACGGACTCGCCCGTTTCAAGCGGGCCCGCGGCCTCGACTGAGCGTGTCCAGCGCGTCCCGCAGACCGCCGGGCCACACCATGCCCTCGCCCACCCGCCCCAGCCAGCCGGGCCCGCCCAGCACCACCAGCGGCCCCCGGCGGGCCCCCTTCACGCCCCACCGCGCACCCGCGATCCGCCGGGCCAGCGCGAGGCTCGCCGTGGACCGGGTCTGCGCCCACAGCACGACCGCGGCGGGGCCGAGCCGGTCCACGGCCGCGGTCAGCGCGGGCACCGGGACGGCCGCCCCGAACATCCTCGTGGGCAGGCCCCGTTCGGCGAGGCCGGCGTGCAGGGCCTCCAGGGCGAGGGTGTGCTGTTCGTCGGGGACGCAGGCCAGCACGACGGGGTCGGGGCCCGGGGCGGGGGCGGCGCGGCGGCGCAGGGCGGTGGAGACGTGCCAGGACAGGAGGTGCTCCACCTCGACGTACCGGTCCCCGGAGGAGGCCCACTTGCGGCCCACCGCGTGCAGCACCGGCGCCATCACCTCCTCCCAGGCGACCGTCACCCCGTACGTCTCCACCGCCGCGCTCAACTGCCGTTCCACGGCGGGCGCGTCGAGCCGGACGGCGGCCCGGGCGAGCCCCCGGCACTCCCGCCGCACGTCCCCGAGCGGCAGCACCTGCTCCGCCTCGTCGGCGACCGCCTCCGCGTCCCCGCCGCCCGCCGCCACCCGCGCCGCCTCCGCCGGAGCCACCCCGGCCGACGTCAGCCGGCACATCCGCTCCACCACCGCCACGTCCTCCGCACCCCACCGCCGGTGCCGCCCGTCCGTCCGCGCGGCGGGGCCGATGCCGTAACGGCGGTCCCAGGTGCGCAGGGTGGTGGGGGCGATCCCGAGACGCTGCGCCAGGGCGCCGGTGGTGAGGCCGGGGGAGGGGCCGGGGCGGAGGGACCCGGAGCGGGGCGCGCCGGGGACGCCGTCCGCACCCTCGTTCCGGGAGTCCGCCGCGCCCCTGACCGCACCCTGCCGCAAGCTGTTCATCCGCCCACCCTCCCGCAACACGACGCACAACCGACGCAGGTTGAGGCCCGCCACGCACACTCGCACGATGGGGCCCCCGACCTGAGGAGCCCCCCGCCATGAACCCCACCGCGCTGGCGGACGACGAACTCGCCCAGGGGGTCGTCGCGGGTGACGAGGCGTGTCTCGCCGCGGCCTACGACCGGTGGTCGGCGCTGGTGCACAGTGCAGCCCGGCGTTCCCTCGGGGACGCGAAGGAGGCCGAGGACGTCACGCAGCTGGTCTTCCTCGGCGTCTGGCGGGGCCGCCAGGGCTACCGCCCTCACCTCGGCACCTTCCCCGGCTGGATCATGGGCATCACCCGCCACCGCATCGCCGACGCCCTCACCGCCCGCACCCGCCGCGCCGAACTCCGCCCCGCACCCACCGCACCCCCGGACCCCGAGGCCCTCCTCGACCGGCTCCTCGTCCGCACCGAACTCGCCAAACTCCCCCCGGCCCAACGCCGCGCCCTCGGCCTCGCCTTCTACGAGGACCTCACCCAGACCCAGATCGCCGAACACACCGGCTGGCCCCTCGGCACCGTCAAGAGCCACATCCGCCGAGGACTCCTTCGCCTGCGCCACGGCCTCACCGAAGCCTGTTAGTCGTCCTCCTCCCCCTCCTCGTCGTCCTCCCCCTCCGCGTCCTCCTCCGCCCGGGTCAACGCGTCCGTGATGATGCGGGTGGCGAAGTCCTGGTCGTCGGTGATGCGGTTGATGTGCTCGGCGAGGAGGGTCGCTGTCGCCTCCAGGGCCGTCATCTCGACCTTGGTCCAGGTTCCGTACTGCTGGCGCCACAGGCTGGGGCTGAGTTCCATCGCGGAGGCGACGACCAGACCGACCATGGTGGGGATGGCTTCGGGGCCGACGCTGCGGGGCATCTGGCGGAGAGTGGCGACGAGGCTGGGGACGACGTACTCGACGACGTCCCGGTCGTGTTCCGCGTGGGCGAGCCGCAGCCACTTCATGTACATGTAGATGAGGGTGCAGGCGCCGTCCAGGACGTCGCGCGCGCCCTGCGGAGTCATCGAGTCGGTGTACTGGTCGATCAGCTCCTGCTGCTCGGGGTCGGTCGTGGTGCGCCCCGAGTAGAGGGTCTTGAGCCGGGAGTCGATCATCAGGAGCGCGGTGCTCACGTCACCGATCGGGGCGTACGCGGGATCACAGGGCGCAGGCACGGGAGCCTCCTCGGACGGTCACGGTGGGCAACGCCTCGTGCTCGTACCGTAGACCGCCGGGGGAGCGGAGGTCCGGAGAATCCCGAAAAGGGCCGCCCCGTGCGGGGCGGCCCTCGGGACGGTCCGGTCAGAAGCCGGGCAACCCCTGCATCGACTGCGCCAGTTGACCGACCGCGACCACCAGCGGGGTCACCGGCTGGACGAAGTCGTTCAGGCGGGTCAGGGCCCGGCGCACCACCCCCGCCTCCGGCTGCGGCTCCTCCAACTCGTCCCGCAGCCGCCGCAGTTCCCGGCCGGTCGCCTCGGGGTCGGAGAGCTGCGCCCGGTGCGCCGCGAGCAACGCCTCGACGTGGGCGAGGAGTTCGGCGGTCCGCCCGGCGTCGAAGGTCTGGAAGGAGACCTCGCCCGAATGCGCCGTCGCCCCCGGCCCGACCGCCTGGTTGCCGACATTGCTCGTACCGCCGTACTGGACGACGCCCTGGTTGATGAACGGGCCCTGACGCCCCTCGTCACTCATGGCTGAAACCCCCCTGGATCAAGGTCACTTGGCGGCGCCCCCGGCCGCGCTCGGTGCGGCGGCCGGCCCGCCCTGCTGCTTCGGGACACCCTGGACGGCACTCGCGCCGGGCCCGATCGCCTGGTTGCCGACGAAGCTCGTCCCGCCCTGCTGGATGACCCCCTGGTTCAGGATCGTCTGCTGCTGGGCCCGGAAGTCCGTCGTGTCGTACCCCCGCTCGTCCAGGAACTCCCGGATCGCCGCGAACGTGTGACGCTGGATCAGCGCCGTGACCCGCTCGGCGTCCAGCACCTGGAAATAGTTCTGGTACTCCGGCCCGAGCGCCAGCTCCCGCACACTGACCCGCGCCCCGTAGTCGTACCCCGGGTCTTGCTCCATCGCCTTGAACTCGTCGTCCATCCGCCGCGAGTGGCGTGTCTCGAACCGGGCGTGGTGCCGGGCCCGCATCGGCGCCGCCAGCAGCGCCCCGCCCGTCCGCCCGATCGCGCTCACCAGCACCCCGCGCCGCGCGTCCGCCCCGAGCCCGGGACCGCGCAGCCGGTCCACCGCGTGGTACGCCGCGAACACCGGGCTCATCACATGGTTGTCGATGTGCAGCTGAAGCGTCTGGCTCGCCGTCGAGAAGTGCAGCAGCACACTCGGTACGACGTCCCCGCCCCACAGCGGCACATGGACCGCCAGATAGTGCCGGACGTGCCCGGTCGGCCGGAGCATGATCTCCCGGACCGTCTCGTCGGCCAGCCGCGTCACCGGCACCAGCGTCTCCGCCCGCATGAACCGCGCGTCGTCCGCCAGCGTCGTCCCGTTCACGAAGACCCGGTCCTCGATCGCCAGCGAACCGAGCGCCTCCTCACCGGCGGTCGACCGCAACCGGGTGCGGACGTGGTCGATCAGCTCGGTCACCGTGAACGGCCGGGGCTCGGCGGGCCGGCCCGCGCCGGTCGGGTCGTCGGCCGGCAGCAGCGGCACCGTCAGCGGGTACTTGGACTGAGTGGCGCCGTACCCCATCCACGGGGCGTAGCCGCTGTAGATCGTCACGTTCCCGTTCTGCGCCTCGCCGATCGCCCCGAGCCGCTTCGTGATCCAGTCCTTGTGGGGCGGCGCCGGCGGCGGCGCGGACCCGAACGTCCCGCGCGTCATCGTCGACCGCAGCAACTGGTCGATCTGCGTCTCGTGCCGGACGACCATGGTGTACGCGAACGCCACCGCGCCCAGCGACGCCAGCACCGCCGGGACACCGCCCGCGTAGGCGCCGAGCAGCCACGCGATGAACCCCGGCAGCGGCAGCGAGGACAGCAGCACGGCGAAGTAGATCGCGAGCAGCCCGACGACACCGGCCGAGATCCCCGCGCTCACCAGCACCTTGCCGTCGGGATGGTGGCGGCCACGTGTCGACAGGCTGGGCTGCACGGGACGCTGCACGACCCCGAGGAGCATCCCCGCCGGGATCAGCCACAGCGGCGCGACGACCGCCACGACCGCGAAGGCGGCCGAGAGCCGCAGGTCACGCCCGTAACGCAGCTTCTCGGCCTTGAGGCAGTGCAGCGTCACCGCGACCAGATCGACGTCCGGCGACGGCGCGACCGCGCTCGCCTCGTCCGCCAGCACCTCGTCCACCACCCGGCGGGCGAAGATCTCGTCCGTGTAGGCAGCCGCGCACAGATACCTGGTGACGTCCCCCGGTGTACGCCCGAGCGGCATGCTCATCGGTACCGTCTTCACACCCAGCCCCTCTCTCGTCCCTCTACTCCTCCGGCCTGAGAACGCCCGCACCGTCCTGGCGGACACGCGCGTCCCGGGCGACCCCTTGCTCAGCAGTGCGAACAGCAGCCCGGCGGCGAGCCCGAAGACGAGGCCCGAGCGCAGGAAGTTCCTCAGCGTCTCCCCGCCGAACTCGATGGCCGAGGCGTGCGCGTAGAACAGTTCCGGTACGGCCCACTGGACCAGGTACGCCGCCTCTGCCGCCAGGACGGCCCCGAGGACGCAGCGCAGCCATTCCGGCAGCCGCGTCGGCATCCGCGCGGGGAGCAGCAGGACGCCCGCGAACATCAGCGCGGTGAGCAGCCCGTTCGAGAGCAGATACTCGCCGCCGTCCGTCTTCGCGGGGTCGTACTGCCACGCCGGGGCGAACGCCGCCTGGATGAGCCACTGCGTGGAGCCGTCGTCGTAGTAGTGCTCGTAGTAGTGCTCCAGGAGCGGCTTCTGTACCCATGGGCTGCCCGCGACGACCAGCAGGCCCAGCATCACAACGCGCCGACGAGACAACAGCACTGGGGTTCCCCCATCCCCGAGAACAGTGGCCGCACTCTATGGCATCCCCCGTCCCCGGGACCCCGAATCCGCAGAACCCCCGCGGACTCCGCTCAATGCGGCATGTCGTCCAGGGCCGTCGAAACCCCCATGATCTTGGCGGGCTCGGCCGTGTACAGCACGACCGTCCCGGTGGGCAGGTCCGCCTCGGCGACCGGGCGGAACCCCGCCTCCTCCAGGGCGAGCCGGCCAGGGGCGTCGTCCTCGGCGGGCGCGGCGACGATCCGGCGGCAGCGGGGGTGGGCGGCGAACAGGGCGGGGAGGAACTCCCCCTCCGGGAGGGGGAGTTCGACGAGCAGGTCGTGACCGCCGTACGGGTAGCAGGCACGCACGGGGTGCTGGGCGACGCGATGGATCATGGAGGATTTCCCAGGTGGTGAAGTGGGCCCGGGCGTGGATCAGGCACGCCCGGACCCGGCTCAGAGTGCCGGCGCGGTCTGCCGCTCGACCCAGCGGCGCAGCTCCGCCTTGTCGAGCTTCCCGCTCCCGTTGCGCGGCAGCTCACCGGCGATCAGGACCCGGGTCGGCAGCTTGTAGCGGGCCAGATGCAGGCCCGCGAACTCCCGTACCTCCTCCACCGTCGGCGCGGTCCCCGGCGCGCAGGCCAGGACGGCGAGGACGGTCTCGCCCCACTTCGGGTCGGGCACACCGACGACGGCCGCCTCCAGGACCCCGGGACAGGAGTGCAGGACGCGCTCCACCTCCGCCGGGTACACGTTCTCCCCACCCGAGATGATCATGTCCTTGAGGCGGTCGACGATGAAGTAGTGCCCGTCCCCGTCCCGGTGCGCGATGTCCCCGGTGTGGAACCAGCCCGCGTCGTCGAACGCGGCCCGCGTCGCCTCCGGGTTGTTCCAGTACCCCGACGTCACGTTCGGCCCCCGCACACAGATCTCGCCCCGCGCGTCGGCCTCATGGATACGGGCCCCCGTACCGGGCTCGGTGAGACAGACCTCCGTGTACGGCATCGGCGTCCCCGCCGACCCCGTCTTCTCCAGCGTCAGGCCCGCCGGGAGGTACGTCGCGAAGGGCGCCGTCTCGGTCAGCCCCCACGCCTGCTGGAGCAGGACGCCCCGCTCGCCGTACTCCCTGATCAGCTGCGGTGCCACCGGCGCGCCCGCCACGATCGCCGCCCGCAGCGCGCCCAGGTCCGCCAGCTCGAATCCGGGCACCCGGGTCAGCGCCGCGAACATCGCGGGCACCCCGAAGAAGCTCGTCACCCGGTACTCGGCCAGGTCCGCGACGCACCGCTCGGGGTCGAAGGCACGCCGGACGACGACCGTGCCGCCCCGCAGCAGGGTGCGCAGCGTCAGCGCGTTGAGGCCGCCGATGTGGAACAGCGGGGCGACCGCGAGGTTCACGTCGTCGGCGCGGGTGTCCACGACACTGTCCACGTTCACGGCGTTCCACCACACGTTGCCGTGCGTCAGCATCACCCCCTTCGGGCGGCCCGTCGTCCCGGACGTGTACATCAGGATCGCCAGGTCGCCGTCGTGCAGCACGCTCCGCTCCCGCGACCCGTCGCCGAGCAGCGCCGACAGCGGCGTCCACACGGCGGCCGGTTCCGAGGCCGCCGGGCACGCGGGGTCGGTGTCGACGAGGAGATGACGGCGGGCCGGCACCTCCGCGAGCACCGACTCGACGAGTTCCCGGTGCCCCTCCTCGACCACCAGCGTGTGGGCGCCGCTGTCCACCAGGATGTGCTGCACCTCGTCCGCCGCGAGCCGGAAGTTCACCGGCACGAACACCGCCCCGAGGTGGGCCGCGGCGAGGAACGTCTCGAAGAAGGTGACGCTGTTGAAGCCCAGGTAGGCGATCCGGTCGCCCCGGCGCAGCCCGTGCCGGGCCAGGCCGGTCGCGAACTCGGCCGACCGGGCGGCGAGTTCGGCGGCGGAGATCTCCCGGCCCTCGTAGACGAGGGCGGCGGGGGTCGGTGACTGGGCTCTGCGACAGAGCGCCGTGGCGGGGCTGATGTCGACGGCGGCCATGGCGTCGGCTCCTTCGATGGCGGTCGTACGGGAGGAACGGGAAACAGGCGAAACAGGCGAGACAGGGGGTGGTTCAGAGTCCGGCGCCGCCGGCCGCGCTGCGGAAACCCCGCACGGCTATGCCGCCGTCGGCGGGGATCACGGCACCGGTGACGGTGGAGCTGTTGACGCGGGACGCCAGCAGGACGTACGGGCCGGTGAAGTCCTCCGGCTCGACGCTGGAGTCGTACAGCGGGATCAGCGGCTGCTGCTCGATCCCGGACGCCTCGTTGCGGGCGAACGAGTCGGCCAGCGTACGGCCCTGGAGGCCGAGGCTCTCGGGGCCGCGCAGCTTGGTGCGCATCCCGCCGACGGCGACGCCGTTGACCCGGACCCGGGGGGCCAGCTCGTAGGCGAACTGGCGCAGCAGGCCCAGGCAGGCGTGCTTGCTGGCGGTGTAGAGGGCGCCGCCGCCGTCGGTGTGGAAGGACGCGTTGGACAGCGTCATGACGATGTTGCCGCCGCTCGCGACGAGCTCCCGCCAGGCCGCCTCGACGGCGAGCGCGTACCCCTTCACGTTCACGGCGAACAGCTCGTCGAACGCCTCCGCGAGCTGCTTGCCGTCGAGCCGGGTCAGACTGCGGTGGTAGTCCCAGATCCCGGCGTTCGGCACCAGCACGTCCAGGCGTCCGAACCGCTCGACCGTCGCCCGCACCGCGCGGTGCAGATCGTCCGGCTCCCGCACGTCCCCGGTGATGGTCAGCAGCCGCTCACCGAGGTCGCCCGCCTCCTCCACGACCTCCTTCAACTGCTCGGCGCCGCGCCCGAACACGGCGACCCGCGCGCCCTCGTCGAGGAACCGTAAGGCGACCGCCCGCCCGATGCCCGAACCGCCGCCGGTGATCAGCGCGACGTCACTGTCCAGCCAGCCCATGGCTCAGCCCTCCGCGAGGAAGTCGGTGACCAGCCGCTCGAACTCGGCCTGCCGCTCCAGCTGCACCCAGTGGCCGCAGCCCCCGAACACGTGCAGCTGGACGTCCCGGATCTGCTTCAGCATGAGCTGCGCGCCGTCCAGGGTGATCGTGCGGTCGTCGCGCCCCCACAGCAGCAGCGTCGGCGCCTTGATCCTGTGCACCCGCTGCCACAGCGGGTCCATGCCGTGCCGCTTCGCGAAGGACGCGTTGTAGCGGTGGTAGAAGGCGATGTGGGACTCGTCGAGGGACGCCTCGTAGCGGGCCTGCGCGGTGTCCGCCCAGCGCTTCGGCTCGGCCGTCATCACCCCGATGAAGTCCCGCATCTTCTTCAGCGTCGGGCCCTCGCCGTTGTAGTAGCGGAACATCGCCTTCTGGCCCTCGGTCGGCGTCGGGCCGAACGGCAGCCAGCCGCCGCCGGGTGCCATGAGGACCAGCTTCTCGACCCGGTCCGGGACTTCGAGGGCGGTCGCGATGGCCGCCGCGCCGCCGAGGCTGTTGCCGAGGAGGTGGAAGCGGTCGACGCCGAGCGCGTCCAGGGTCTGGAGGAGGGCGTCGACCGTGATCTCGGTGATGGAGCGGGCGTCGAGGTCGGCCTCGGTGGGCCGGTAGCTCCCGCCGAAACCGGGCTGGTCGGGCAGGATCACCCGGAACCGCCCGGCCAGCGCGGGCAGGTTCTGCCGGTAGTTGGCGACCGCGCTCGCGCCGGGGCCGCCGCCGTGCAGCATCACCAGCGCCGGACCCGCCCCGGCCTCGCTCACCGCCACGGTCCCGAGTGTGGTCGCCGCGGTGTGCTCGACGAGTTTCGGCTCTTCGGTCTGTGCTGTGCTCACGTGGTTCTCCGGTACGTCACAGAAAGGGTGCTTCACAGGAAGGTGCTGATGTTCTTGGCGAGCAGGACGTTCTGGTCGAGGAGGATCGTGCGGCGCGCGATGAGCAGCGAGCCGTCGCCGGCCCGGCGCAGGACATCCGTACGGCCGCCCGCGTACAGGTCGACCTCGCGCTCCAGCCGGTTGCGGTAGCAGAGGAAGTCCGAGGTCGCCGTCCAGGTGTCCGGCTCCTCGCCGGGCTCGACCAGGACGTTGGTGATCAGGTGCCGGGTCCGTGACGGCGGGTCCTCCGCCCACGCCATCCCGGAGTCGAAGCGGCGGATGCGCCAGATCAGGCTGGCCTTCGTCTCGTCGAAGATGGCGACCTCGCCCGGCGCCCCGTCCGCCATGGCCTGCTGCCGGCGCAGCCGGTTCGTCCGCACCGGCGCCCAGTAGTGCAGGTCCTCGGTGAACAGCTCCAGCCAGTCGGCGTACCGGTGCTGGTCGAGCAGGCGCGCCTCGACGGCGTACAGGCGCTGCACCTCGAAGTGGAGCCGCATGTCGGTGTCGGACACCGTCTCCGGGGGGTGAATGCTCATGAGGGGGTCCTCCTGCGGGCCGCGCTGGGGGTCATTCCAGCGCGGCGGGGGTGGTTCGGGGAGCGCGTGTGCCACGGGGTGGCACGGGTCGGGCGGGTGGTGTCAGCGTTTCAGCAGGGTCCGCAAGTCGGCTGTCTCGTCGGCGAGTTGGGCGGCCTCGACGGGCACACCCCGGTCGATCAGGCGGCGGGCCGCCTTGATCTCGCGGACCCGGTCGATCGCCGCCGCCGCGACCAGCCGCCCGCCGCGCAGCCCGAACGCGACGAAACCGGCGCCGGGGGAGCCGCTGCCGTCGGGCGAGCCGCTGTCGTCGGGGGAGCCGCTGACCTCGGGGGAGCCGCGCAGCACGACCCGCTCGGCGTCCGCCATCGTGCCGACGGCCTCCAGCCGCGACCCGTGCCGGTCGGACCAGAACCACGAAGCGCCCTCCTCGGGCACCGGCCGCCCCAGGAGGCCGTGCGCGGCGGCCTCGCCGTCCCGCTGGGCGGCCTCCCAGTGCTCGTGCCGCACCGGACTGCCGTCGTGCCGGGCGACGTCGCCGACGGCGTACACGTGCGGGTGGGAGGTGCGCCGGCCGGTGTCGACGACGATGCCGTTGTCCACCGACAGCCCGGCCGTCAGGGCGAGTTCGGTGGCCGGGCGGATGCCGATGCCGGCCACGACCGTGTCGGCGACGACCTGTCCCGCGTCCCCCGTGAGGTGGACGACGGAGCCCTCGACGCGGTCCACGCCGGCCGTGATCACCCGCACGCCCTCGATGGTGTGCCTGCGGTGCAGGGCGCCCGCGACGGCGTCGCCGACGACGGCCGCCAGCGGCACCGGGACCGGGTCGACCAGGGTGACCTCGCAGCCCAGTACCCGGGCCGCCGCCGCCGTCTCGGCGCCGATCAGGCCCGCGCCGACCACGACGACCCTGGCCCCCGGCAGCAGCCGCTCCCGCAGGCGTTCGGCCTCCTCCCAGGTGCGCAGGGTGTGCGTGCCCGGGAAGGGCAGGGTGCGCGGGGTGCCGCCGGTCGCGAGGACGACGCGGTCCGCCTTCTCCCGTGTCCCGTCGTCGAGTTCGAGCCCGCCCTCACCGGGGCGGACGGCCCGGACCGGGATGCCCGGGCGCAGGACGACGCGGTGGGCGTCGTACCAGTCGGCCGGACGCAGCAGGACGTCCGCGCGCTGCGCCTTGCCGAGCAGGACGTCCTTGCTGAGCGGGGGACGGTCGTAGGGCAGACCCGGTTCGGCGGAGTACAGGGTGAGTCCGCCGTCGTACCCCTGGGCGCGCAGGGCCGCGCAGGTGGAGACGGCGGCCAGGCCCGCGCCCACCACGGCGATGTGCTTCACGCGTCGGTCCCGGGGTGCAGCCAGACGCCGCCGTCACGGACCTCGACGCGGTGCGTGCGCTGGGCGAGGGTGGCCGGCATGCACTGCGGTTCACCGGACTTCAGACAGAAACGGGCGCTGTGCAGGGGACACTCCACCTCACCGTTCTCGATCCAGCCCTCGGCCAGCGACGCCTGGCCGTGCGTACAGGTGTCGTCGAGGGCGTAGTAGGTGCCGTCGTCGTGGAAGACGGCGATGGCGTCGCCGTGGCCGGTCTCCTCGGCGGGGACCCGCAGCGCCTCGCCCTCCTCGATGCCGCCCACCTCGGCGACCCGGATTCCGGTGCTCGTCGTGCTCATGATGTTTCCTTCTCGTGCCAGGCGGGCGTGTTCATCAGGTCGCGCCAGCGGGCGTAGAAGCCGCGGGCGGCGCCGTCGCTGTAGAGGCGTCCCGTCATGCCGGGGTGGACGCCGTCCTTCTCCTCGAGTCCCAGGCCCATCTGGTAGTTGAGGGTCATGGAGCCGGAGACGAAGCCGTGCGCGGTGGCCTGGACCTCGCTCCAGTTCTCGCCGTCGTCCTGCTCGAAGATCCCGGTGGGCCCGAACGTCCGCAGGTTGTACAGGCGCTGGGCGTTCTTCACCTCGTCCGGCATCGACCGGTCGACGATCGTCCAGGCCCAGACCTCCATTTTGTCCGGCCCCTTGGGGTGCCAGACGCGGATCGAGCCGTTGACGGGGAGGTAGGAGAAGTTCGGGAAGACCGTCGCGTGGCCGGTCGTCATCGGGCCCTCGACGCGGGCGTCGCCGAGGCGTTCGCGCAGCGCGTCGTAGTCGTACCAGTCGTGCACGACCCGGTCGTCGAAGCGGCTCTTGGGGTGCGTGGGGAAGCCGGCGCCGTGCCCGAGCGGGTCGGTGTACTGGCGGCCCGGGGTCTGGACGATCTCCGTCTTCGGGCCCTTGCCGGTGGGGGACATGACCATCAGCGCGGAGGCGTGCGAGATGTTGACGTGGTACCAGTCGGAGGCGAACTGCTCGGCGGCGAGCTTCCAGTTGCCCTCCAGGACCCACTTGTGGACCCCGCCGACCACCTCGGTGCCCTCCGGATCGCGGTCCAGCATCGCGTCCAGGTACCAGGTCATCCCGCCCAGCGCCTCGGCCAGCGGCGGCGCCTCGGGGTTCCACGTCCCGAACACCAGGCCCTTGTACGTCTCGACCTGCGCGACCTCGACGAGCCCCCACCCCGCCCGGTCGAACTGGGCGGGATAGTCGTCCTCGTTGGGGACGTTGACCAGCTTCCCCGACATGTCGTACGACCAGCCGTGGTAGCTGCACGTGAACGCCTTCGCGGCACCCTGGTCGGCCCGGCACACCCGCATCCCGCGGTGCCGGCACGCGTTGAGGAACGCCCGCAGCCGCCGGTCCCGGCCCAGCGCCACGATCACCGGGTCCTCGCCCATGTACGTCGTGAAGAAGTCGCCGGGTTTCGTGAACTGGCTCTCGTGCGCGAGGAACAGCCAGCTCGGCGCGAAGACGCGGCGCAGCTCCTGCCGGTACACCTGGGCGTCGGCGAAGATCGTGCGGTCGACGAGGCCGTCGTCGAGGTCGACGTACGCGCTGACGTCGACCGGTGGTCCGGATACACGGGGAGGCTGCTGCATGACCCCAGCAGACGTCACCCGGGAAGCGGCGGCCCAGTGCCCGTTCCGTGGTGCGGCACACCGCTTTCCAGGGCGTTCACCACGCCCGTTCCGTACAGCGGCACACGGGCGCCGCCACGGAATCACCCCCTCTCTACAGTCCCGTCTCCAGTCCCCTTCACGTCGTTCATGACCTTCGTGCACCTCGCGTCCGTCATGTCCGCGAACGTTCGGAGAGCCGCTCCATGTCCGAAACCACCCGTGCCGTCGAGGCACCCCCGGCACCGAAGACCGACGTGTCCCGCGTCGCCGTCGCCAGTCTCGTCGGCACCGTCGTCGAGTACTACGACTTCGCCGTGTACGGCACCGCAGCCGCCCTCGTCCTCGGCCCCGCCTTCTTCCCCTCCGGGAACTCCACCGTCTCCACCCTCGCCGCGTTCCTCACCTTCGCCGCCGCGTTCCTCGCCCGCCCCGTCGGCGTCGTCCTGTTCGGCACCATCGGCGACCGCCTCGGCCGTAAACGCGCCCTGGTCCTGTCGCTGGTCATGATGGGCGTCGCGACCGTCGGCGTCGGCCTGCTGCCCACCTACGAGACCGCCGGCGTCCTCGCCCCGGTCCTGCTGGTCACCCTGCGGCTCGTGCAGGGCGTCAGCATGGGCGGCGAATGGGGCGGGGCGGTGCTGCTCGCCGCCGAGCACGCGCCCCCGGGGCGGCGCGCCCTGTACGCGTCGATCCCGCAGGCGGGGCCGCCGCTCGGCTTCCTGCTGTCCAGCGCGGTGATCCTGCCGACGCTCGCGATCGCGGGCAAGGACGGCTTCGAGGACGGCGCCTGGCGCATCCCGTTCCTGCTCAGCGCCCTCCTCGTCGTCATCGGCCTGTGGGTGCGCAGCCGGGTCACCGAATCGCCCGTCTTCCAGCAGCAGCGCTCCGCCGAACCCGCCCCGCGCTTCCCCCTCGGCACCCTGCTGCGGGAACACCCCGGCAAGATCCTCCTCGGCCTCGGTGTGACGGTCGGCGGCTCCGCCGTCTACTACCTGACCGTCGTCTACAGCCTGTCGTACGGCCCCAAGGCGCTCGACATCCCCCAGTCCACGATGCTCACCGCCGCCAGCGTCGCCGCCGGCGTCGCCGCGCTGGTGACCGTGCCGACGGCCCGCGTCGCCGACAAGGTGGGCCGGCGGCCCGTGATCATCGCGGGCGCGGCCGGCAGCGTGCTGTGGGCGCTGCCCATGTTCGGCTCGCTGGAGACGGGGAACGGCTGGCTGATCACCGGCGCGTTCACGGTCGGCCTCACCCTCTTCACGTTCATGTTCGCGCCGATCGCCGCGTTCCTCCCCGAACTCTTCCCGGCCCGCCTGCGCTACACCGGCGCCTCCGCCGCCTTCATCCTCGCCAACACCCTCGGCGGCGGCTTCGCCCCCCTCGTCGCGACCTGGCTCACCGCCCACTGGGAGTCCCCCCTCGTGCTCGGCGCCTACGCCGGCTCCCTGTGCCTGGTGAGCCTCGGCTGCGCGCTCGCCCTGCCCGAGACCCGCGACCGGGTTTTCACCCAGTGAAAAGGGGTCCCGCCTGCGCAGACGCGTACGGCGGGACCTCTGTTGCGGGCCTGCGCACAAGACGTTTACAAGCGCCGCGTGGGTCTCATAGATTGGACAGGCGTCCACTTCAATGGTCAGCCGGTGCTTCTTCCTCAGGAGTCCCCCATGCCTGCTCCTCCCCCCATGTCCGTTCACCCCGATGCCGCGACCGACCAGCAGACCGCGGTCGACAAGGCGCTCGGCCTCCTCAAGTCCCTCGCGGAGGAGGACGAGGACATCGGCGTCAGCGAACTGGCCCGCCGGGCCCGCCTCACCAAGTCCACCGCCTTCCGCCTGCTGGGCATCCTCCAGCGCAACGAACTCGTCGAGCGGGTGGGCAGCAACTACCGGCTGAGCACCCAGCTCTACGACATGGGCAACCGCGTCTACGGCCCCACCCCGCAGCTCCTCCAGGAACGGCTCCTGCCGTACCTCGCCGATCTGTACGAACTCACTCACGAAACGATTCACCTGGCGGTGCTGCGGGGCACGGAGATCGTCTACGTCAACAAGATCCACGGCCACCGCACGACCCGCTCCCCCTCCCGGATCGGCGCCCGGCTGCCCGCCTACTGCACAGGCGTCGGCAAGGCCCTCCTCGCCTTCGACCACGACGCCGCCGAGGCCGCCGTCGCCGCGGGACTGCCCGCGCGCACCGAGTACACCCTCACCGACCCCGACCGGCTCCGCTCCGACCTCGGCCGTATCCGCCGCGAGGGCATCGCCTACGACCGCCAGGAGGTCGCCCTCGGCCTGACCTGCGTCGCCGTCCCCATCATGGGCCCCGCCGGCCGCCCGGTCGCCGGCCTGTCCGTCGCCGGCGCCGACCACCGCTTCGACCCCGTCCGCTACGCCCCCGCCCTGCGCCGCGTGGCCTACGCCGCGGCCCGCACCCTCACCGTCCGCCCCACGGCCTGACGGCACACCGGGCCGGTCCGGAAGAACGAGCCGCCGTGACACCGCCTCAGAGCCGCACTCCGCCGTACGGCACACTCACCATGACGTGCACGACGCTCACCCCGTGCAGCGACTCGTACACGTGCGGCCGGTCGCCCGGATAACGCACCGAATCGCCCGCCGACAGTTCGACCGGGCTGTCGGCGGGCCCCACCCGCACCCGCCCGCTCACCACGTACACCTGCTCCAGCGTGCCCGCCGGATGCGCCTCGGCCGCCCCGCCCTCGCGGGCCGGGACCCGCACGAGGAAGTTCTCGACGACACCCGAGCCGTACACCTGCCCGAGCGCCCGCCACTCGTAACCGGCGGCGCGCTCCCACCCGACCTCCTCGCCCCGGTGCACGGCGACGGTCCGGCCCCGGTCCGCGACCAGCCGGGCGACCGGCACCCGCAGCGCCGCAGCGATCGCGAACAGCGTGTCCACCGTCGGATTGCCCGTCCCCTGCTCCAGCCGCGACAGCGTCTGCTTCGCGAGCCCCGCCCGCCGCGCCAGCTCGGTCTGGGACAGCCCGCGCCGCTCCCTGAGTAACCGGACGTTGTGCGCCACCAGCGCGTTTTCCGAGGACACACGACCACTCTAAGCACGCCGCGCCGCCCGGCAGCTCCGGACCCGCCTTGTGTGCTGCACAGCGGAACACGAGCTGGGGAACCCCGCCCGGTCCGGGCGAACGTGACCGGGTGCTAGCTGCAACCGCCATCTCCCAGAGCGCCGCCGACCCGCTGTCGGGCCTGGTGCTGCGCGACGTCCCCGAGCCCGCGCCGAAGCCCGGCTGGTCCCGGGTCCGCGTCGTGGCCTCCTCCCTCAACATGCACGACCTGTGGACCCTGAGGGGCGTCGGCCACCCGCCGGAGCGGCTCCCGATCGTCCTCGGCTGCGACGCCGCCGGCTACGACGACGACGGCAACGAGGTCATCGTCCACCCCGTCCTCGGCGACCCGGACGCCGGGCGCGGCGACGAGACCCTCGACCCCGACCGGGCGCTGCTGTCCGAGCGGCACGACGGGGCCTTCGCCGAGTACCTGACCGTCCCGACCCGCAACCTCGTGCCGAAACCGGCCTGGCTCTCCTTCGACGAGGCCGCCTGCCTGCCCGTCGCCTGGACGACCGCCTACCGCATGCTGTTCACGCAGGCCCGGATCACCGCCGGGGACCGGGTCCTCGTCCAGGGCGCGGGCGGCGGCGTCGCCTCCGCGGCGATCCGGCTGGCCGTCGCCGCCGGGGCCGTCGTCTACGCCACCAGCCGCAGCGAGACCAAACGCGCCGAGGCGCTCGCCTGGGGCGCCCGCGCCGCGCTCGCCACCGGGGAACGGGTCCCGGAACGCGTCGACGTCGTCATCGAGACCGTCGGCGAGGCGACCTGGTCGCACTCCCTGAAGTCCCTGCGCCCCGGCGGCGCGGTCGTCATCGCCGGCGCGACCAGCGGCACGAACCCGCCGGCCGACCTCGGCCGGATCTTCTACCTCCAGCAGCGCGTCCTCGGCTCCACCGGCGCCACCCGCGCCGAACTCGTCGCGATGCTGCGGATGATGGAGGCGACCGGCACCCGTCCCGTGATCGACCGGACGCTGCCGCTGACGGACATCCACAAGGGATTCCAGCTCATGATCGACGGCGGACTCACCGGCAAGCTCGTCATCCACCCCTAAGGAACCTTCGCCATGACCGCAGCCGCCGTGGGGTTGTCCCACTCGCCGCTCATCGGGAAGAACGACCCCGAACCCGACGTCCTCCTGAGGGTCGAGAACGCCGTCGACGCGGCACGCTCCTTCATCCGGGACTTCGACCCCGAACTCGTCGTGCTCTACGCCCCCGACCACTACAACGGCTTCTTCTACAAGGAGATGCCCCCCTTCTGTCTCGCCACCGAAGCACACGCGGTCGGCGACTTCGACACCCAGGCGGGCCCCCTGTCCGTCGACACGGCCGCCGCCAGAGCCCTCGCCCAGGGCGTCCTGGACCGGGGCGTCGACCTCACCGTCTCCGCCCGCATGACCGTCGACCACGGATTCGCGCAGCCCCTCGAAGTCCTCTTCGGCGGCATCGACCGCGTCCCCGTCGTCCCCGTCTTCGTCAACGGTGTCGCCACCCCGCTCGGCCCGGTCAGCCGGGTCCGCGCCCTGGGCACCGCCCTGGGCGAGGCCGCCGCCGAACTCGACCGGCGGGTCCTGTTCCTCGCCTCCGGCGGCCTCTCCCACGACCCGCCCGTCCCCGTCCTCGACGGTGCCCCGCCCCGCGTCGCCGACGCCCTCATCGAGGGCCGCCCCCCGACCCCGGAACAACGCGCGCGCGGCGAGCAGCGGGTCGTCCAGGCGGGCCGCGACTACGTGGCCGGCTCCTCGGCGATGATCCCCATCAACCCCACCTGGGACAACCGGCTCCTCGACCACCTGGAGAAGGGCGAGCTGGCCGAGTTCGACAGCTGGACCGTCGCCGGGATGGCCGTCGAGGGCGGCGGCTCCGCACACGAGGTCCGCTCCTGGATCGCCGCGTTCGCCTCACTGGCCGCGACCGGCGCCTACGACATGACATCCCGTTTCTACGAGCCGATACCCGCGTGGATCGCCGGGTTCGCCGTCGCGACGGCACAGGGAAGGTGACCCGGATGACCGTGCAGGAAGCCGCCGAGCGACTGGCCGGGGCGAGCGCCTCGGGAAGCCCCGTCGCCCCCGTCCGTGACCTCCTCGGCACGACGGACCTCGACGCCGCCTACGCCGTCCAGCAGGAGCTGACCCGGCGCCGCCTCGCCGGGGGCGCGGTCGTCACCGGCCGGAAGATCGGCCTGACCTCACCCGCCGTCCAGGCCCAACTGGGCGTGGACCAGCCCGACTTCGGTGTCCTCTTCGCGGACATGGACGTCTCCGCGCTCGCGGAGGTGCCCTCGGAGAGACTCCTCCAGCCCAAGGCCGAGGCGGAGATCGCGTTCGTCCTCAGGGCGGACGTGACCGACCCGGCGCGAGCCCGGGACGCCGTCGCGTACGCGGTCGCCGCGCTGGAGATCGTCGACAGCCGGATCGCCGACTGGGACATCTCCCTCACGGACACGGTCGCCGACAACGCGTCCAGCGGACTGTACGTCCTGGGCGGACGCCGGCTCACCCTCGACGAGTTCGAGCCCCGGGAGGCGGACATGCGGCTGTACGCCGGTGACGTCCTCGTCTCCGAGGGGTCGGGGGCCGCCTGCCTCGGCGATCCGCTGAACGCGCTGGAGTGGCTGGCACGGACGGCGCTCGCCTTCGGGGAGCCGCTGCGCGCCGGGCAGGTCGTCCTGTCCGGGGCGCTCGGACCCATGGTCCCGGCACCGCCGGGGACCCGGATACGGGCCGAGGTGGGGGCGCTCGGCGAGGTCACGGCCGTGTTCTCGGAGAAGAGGGACGCATGAGTACCGGACGGACCAAGGTCGCCGTCATCGGGTCCGGCAACATCGGCACCGACCTGATGATCAAGATCCTCCGGCTGTCGGAGACGCTGGAGATGGCCGCGCTGGTCGGCATCGACCCCGAGTCGGACGGCCTCGCGCGCGCCGCCCGGCTCAAGGTGCCGACGACCCACGAGGGCGTGGACGGGCTGATCGCGATGCCCGGGTTCGACGAGATCGCGATCGTCTTCGACGCGACCTCCGCGAAGGCGCACATCGCCAACGCCGCGAAGCTCGCGCCCTACGGCAAGAAGCTCCTCGACCTGACCCCCGCCGCCCTCGGCCCGTTCGTCGTGCCGCCCGTCAACCTCGACGAGCACCTCGACGCGCCGAACCTCAACATGGTCACCTGCGGCGGCCAGGCCACCATCCCGATGATCGCGGCCGTCGCCGCCGTCACCCCGGTCCACTACGGCGAGATCGTCGCCTCCATCGCCTCCAAGTCCGCCGGGCCCGGCACCCGCGCCAACATCGACGAGTTCACCGAGACGACCGCGCACGCCATCGAGACGGTCGCCGGGGCCGCGCGCGGCAAGGCGGTCATCGTCCTGAACCCCGCCGAACCGCCGATGATCATGCGGGACACGGTGTTCTGCCTGATCGGGGACGCGGACCACGACGCGATCCGGGCGTCCGTGAAGGAGATGGCCGAGCGGGTCGCCCAGTACGTCCCCGGGTACCGGCTGAAGCAGGAGGTCCAGTTCACGCCGGTCACGGACGACGAACCCGTGCACACCCTGCTGCCCGAGGACGCCGGGCCGGTCACCACCCGCGTCTCGGTGTTCCTCGAAGTCGAGGGCGCCGCCCACTACCTGCCCGCGTACGCCGGGAATCTGGACATCATGACCTCGGCCGCCGTGCGCGTCGCCGAGACGATCGCGAAGGCCGGACGATGAGCACCGAGCTGTACATGCAGGACGTCACCCTCCGGGACGGCATGCACGCCGTCCGCCACCGCGTCGACCCCGCCGACGTCGCCCGGATCGCGGGCGCCCTCGACGCCGCCGGGGTCGACGCGATCGAGGTCGCCCACGGCGACGGGCTCGCGGGCGGCTCCCTCAACTACGGGCCCGGCAGCCACACCGACTGGGAGTGGATCGAGGCGGCGGCCGACGCCGTCGAGAACGCCGTCCTCACCACCCTCCTCCTCCCCGGCATCGGCACCATCGCCGAACTCCGGCACGCCCACGCCCTCGGCGTCCGCTCGGTCCGTGTCGCCACCCACTGCACCGAGGCCGACATCGCCGCCCAGCACATCGCCACCGCCCGCGAACTCGGCATGGACGTCTCCGGGTTCCTGATGATGAGCCACATGGCCCCCGCCCGGGAACTCGCGGACCAGGCCAAGCTGATGGAGTCCTACGGCGCGCACTGCGTGTACGTCACCGACTCCGGCGGCCGGCTCACCATGGACGGCGTCCGCGACCGCGTCCGCGCCTACCGGGACGTCCTCGACCCCGGGACCCAGATCGGCATCCACGCCCACGAGAACCTCTCCCTCTCCGTCGCCAACAGCGTCGCCGCCGTCGAGGAAGGCGTGACGCGCGTCGACGCCTCCCTCGCCGGACAGGGCGCCGGCGCCGGGAACTGCCCCATCGAGGCGTTCACCGCCGTCGCGAACCTCCTCGGCTGGAGACACGGCTGCGACCTGTTCGCCCTCCAGGACGCCGCCGACGACCTGGTACGGCCCCTGCGCGACCGCCCGGTCCAGGTCGACCGCGAGACCCTCACCCTCGGGTACGCGGGCGCCTACTCCAGCTTCCTGCGGCACGCCGAGACCGCCGCCGGACGCTACGGGGTGGACGCGCGGACGCTGCTCATGGAGGTCGGCCGACGGGGACTGGTGGGCGGCCAGGAGGACATGATCGTCGACATCGCCCTGGACCTCGCGGGGAAGTGACCACGAGGGACTTCCCGGCGCAGTGTCACCTGCACTCGCCCATCTCCAACCATCGTCGTGCCACCCCGTGGCACGACGGCGTGACCCCTGAATGCGCTAGGTCTTTTCTGGTGGCAGCCCGGTAGCGAGCTCTCCGACACACGAGCGTTCCGTGTCCCGACCCGCCGGGGTTCCCCCGCATGACCGGCTCGACAGGAAGGCACGCCGTGCGCAGACACCTCGAATGGCGCCCGCCGAGACCGGAACGCGGCCGATGAGGACCGCCGCCGCCCTCGGAGGGAGACCGAGGGTCCGGGCCCCGGCCGGCCGCACGGGCGTCACCCCCGTGACCCGCGAGCACGGCTGCCCCGGCGACCTTGCCCCGCTCGGCTGACGTGCGCCGGCCTCGACGGACGAGGGGCGGGCCCGTGACGCGTCCGGGACCCCGGCCCGCAGGGGACGCGCCCCCGCCGGGCCCGCCCGCGTCGAGGCGCGCCGGCCGCGCACGGCGCCGGACACCGCCGCCGGCCGCGTCGAGTCGCTCCTCGGCACCGGCCGGGTGTCCGCCCCCCGGCTCCCCGCCCGGCGCCCCCACCCCGGCCCCGCCCCGGAACCCGCACCCCGACGCCACGCCCCGGTGCCCGCGCCCGCCGGCTCCGCCCCGGCCGCCGCGACGGCCGCCCGCGAGCCGCGCCGCCGCTCCTCGTCGCGAACGCAGTGGGAGCGCTCGCATGATCCTCCGCCCCCGCGTCGCCCCCGCCGGCACCGCCACCCCCTGCGAGGTCCTCGCCTTCGTGCGCCGCGCCGGAGCCGCCCGCACCCCCCACCCGCCCCCAGGAGACCCCCGATGACCACCGACACCGTCGCCCCCCTCTCCATGCGCCAGGCGTTCAACGGCACCGTCCTCGCCTCCGCCGTCACCGCCGCCGCCGAACTCGGCCTCGTCGACCAGCTCGACGAGCACCGCGCCTGCGCCCTCGACACGTTCGCCCGCGACCACGGCCTCAGCTTCCGCGCCCTGCGCCTCATCGCGGACGTCCTGGAGGGCGCCGACGCCGTCGCCACCGTCCACGACGGCGTCACCCTCGTCCCCGGCCCGCGCTTCACCGAACTCCGGGAGAACAAGGGCTACCTCGTGTGGCTCGTCAAGGGCCACGCGCCGATCCTCGCCCAGGCCGACACCTTCGCCCGCGCCGGCCGCGGCCAGGACGCCGCGCGGCTGCGGGACGGCCGCGCCATCGCCCGCGCCTGCCACGACTACGGCCGCTTCCACGTCGACCCCGTCTTCGACCGGGTCACCGCGGGCCTCGCGTTCGAGTGCGCCGCCGACCTCGGCTGCGGCAGCGGACACCGTGTCATCCGGCTCGCCCACCGCTACCCCGGCAAGCGGTTCGTCGGCCTCGACCCCGACGAGGGCGCCGTCGAGACCGCCACCAAGGCCGTCGCCGACGCCGGACTCCGCGACCGCGTCGAGATCGTCCACGCGGACGTCTCCCGCCCGGCGAGAGGCCGCCACCCCGGAGTCGACCTCGTGTTCTCCTTCTTCCCCGGCCACGACCTGTGGCCGCTGGAGGAGTGCGTGACCTCCCTCGGACAGGTCCGCCGGGCGTTCCCCGACGCCCGCCGTCTCCTCCTCGGCGACACCTACCGCTCCGACCTCAGCAGCGACGCCGCCGCCCCCGTCTTCTCCCTCGGCTTCGAGTACACCCACGCCCTCATGGACCAGTACATCCCCTCCCCGGGCGACTGGGAGGCCGCCATCGCCCGCTCCCCGTGGCGGCTCGCCGACCGCACCGAACTCGACCTCCCCTACAGCTGCATCTTCCACCTGACGCCGAGGCACTGACCGCGGCACCGACCGCACCCCGGGGCCCGCGGCGGCGGGGGCACGCAGCCCCGGGGCACCCCGCACGTTCCGCCCGGCAGTGCCGGATCATTGACGCAAGTCCATCCATGACCGCACCGCGAGAAGAGACACAGATGCGCGCGACCCCCAGCGACCTGGTCCGACCGCTGCCCGAACTGCTGCGCGGGCACGCGGAGTCACGCGGGACGAAGATCGCGTTCTCCGACCCCCGGCGCACCGTGACCCACGCCGGCCTGGAACGCCGCACGGCCCGCCTCGGCGGCCACCTCGCGGGCCTCGGACTGCCGAAGGGCTCCCGGGTGGCGATCCTCCTCGGCAACCGCGTCGAGATCGTGGAGAGCTACCTCGGCGTCAACCGGGCGGGCTGCGTCGCCGTCCCCGTCAACCCGCACTCCTCCGACGCCGAACTGGCCCACGTCCTCACCGACAGCGACGCCCTCGCCGTCATCACCGACACCGCCCACGCCGGCCAGGTCCGCACCGCCCTGCCGCCCGGGGACCGGCACGTGATCGTCGTCGACGACGGCTACGAGGACATCGTCACCCGCGACCCGCACACCCCGCCCCGCGACGACCTCGGCCTCGACGAACCCGCGTTCCTGCTCTACACCTCCGGCACCACCGGCCTCCCCAAGGGCGTCCTGTCGACCCTGCGCGCCGTCCTGTGGAACGCCACCACCTGCTACGCGCCGATCATCGAACTGTCCCCGGACGACACGCTGCTGTGGCCGCTGCCGCTGTCCCACTCCTTCGGCCACAGCCTGTGCGTCGTGGCCGTCACCGCCGTCGGGGCCTCCGCGCACCTCGTCCCAGGGTTCGCCCCCGCCGAGGTCCTCGCCGAACTGCGCGCCCGCCCCTACAGCTTCCTCGCCGGTGTGCCCACGATGTACCACAACCTGGTCCACGCCGCCGCCACCGAAGGGCTCACCCTGCCCGCGCTGCGGGTCTGCCTCGTCGCCGGCGCGGTCACCACCCCCGCGCTCGCCGAGTCGTTCCGGACCGCGTTCGGCGTCCCGCTCACCGACCACTACGGCTGCACCGAGACCAACGGCCCCATGGCCACCATGCGGCCCGGCGGCGACCCCCGCCCCGGCTCCTGCGGACTGCCGCTGCCCGGCCTCGGCCTGCGCGTCGTCGACCCCGACACCGGCGCGGACGTCCCCACCGGCGCCGAGGGCGAGATCCTGGTCAAGGGCCCGAACCTGATGCTCGGCTACCACAACCGGCCCGAGGCCACCGCCGAGGCGCTGAAGGGCGGCTGGTACCACACCGGCGACCTCGCCCGCCGCGACGCGGACGGCTACCTGTGGATCACCGGCCGCCGCAACCACGTCATCATCCGGGGCGGCGAGAACGTCCACCCCACCGAGATCGAGGCCGTCCTCCTCAAGGCGCCCGGCGTCCGCGACGCCGCCGTGACCGCCCTGGACGACGAGGAGTTCGGGCAGCTCCCGGCCGCGCTCGTGGTACCCGGACCGGACGGCGTGGACTGCGCCGACCTGTTCGCCCGCTGCCGGCGCGAACTCGCCTACTTCAAGGTGCCGGTGGAGATCAGGGCCGTCGCCGCGCTGCCGAGGACGGCCACCGGCAAGGTGCTGCGCCGTCTGCTGGCCGACCTCCCCGGCCGGCTCCTCGGCGTCTCCGGCGCCCACGAGGGGCTGCGACTCGTCCGGGCCGACGGCGAGCCGGTCCCCGTGCCCGGCGCCGAGCCGCTGCGGTCCTGGGCCGGCCGCGAGGTCGCCGTGACGGGCGACGACGCCCGCCTGGTCGACCTCCTCGCCGGACATCTGACCGACGGACACGGCGCACAGCTCGTCGAGGACGGCATCCCCGTCACCGTCACCGGTACCACCGTCACCGTCGCCGGGACGACGCTGGTGCTCGCCGAGGGGCTCACCGACCGGCGGGTCCGCGACGCGTTCGACGTCGCCCTGAGCAGGCCCGGCGCCACCCTCGTCACCGCCCTGAGTCCGGTGGAACCGCAGCAGCTCCCCGAGCGGGCCGACCTCACCGGCGGCGACCTCCACCGCACCCTCCTCGACGTCGTCACCCGCGAAGTCGCCGTCGTCCTCGGCGAGTCCACCGCCGTCGACCCCGACCAGGCACTGCGCGAGCACGGCCTCACCTCCGCCGACGCCGTCCGCCTCCGGGACCGCGTCGCCGCCGCCACCGGCCTGCGCCTGCCCACCACCCTCGTCTTCGACCACCCCACCGCCCGCGCCGTCGCCCGCCACGTGCACACAGAACTCACGGGCGGCGCCGAGGAGTCGGCCCCCGCCGTCACCACGGCCGCCGACGACGACCCCGTCGTCCTCGTCGGGCTCGCCTGCCGATACCCCGGCGGTGTCACGACCCCCGACGAGCTGTGGCGGCTCGTCGCCGAGGAGACCGACGCCACCTCCGGCTTCCCCGAGGACCGCGGCTGGGACCTGGAGCGGCTCCATGCAGGCTCCACCACCCGGCGCGGCGGATTCCTGCACGACGCGGGCGACTTCGACGCCGAGTTCTTCGGGATCTCGCCCCGCGAGGCCCTCGCCACCGACCCCCAGCACCGGCTGCTCCTCGAACTCGCCTGGGAGGCCCTGGAACGCGCGGGCGTCGACCCCGCCTCCCTGCGGGGCGAACGCGTCGGCGTCTACGCCGGGCTCATGCTCCACGACTACATCGGCGACCTCGACCGGGTCCCCCGCGAACTGGAGGGCTACCTCGCCACCGGCGTCCAGGGCGGCGTCGCCTCCGGCCGCATCGCCTACACGCTGGGCCTGCGCGGACCCGCCCTCACCCTCGACACCGCCTGCTCCTCCTCCCTCGTCGCCCTCCACCTCGCCGCCCAGGCCGTCCGGCGCGGGGAGTGCGAACTCGCCCTGGCCGGCGGGGTCGCCGTCATGGGCAGCCCGCAGGGCTTCCTGGAGTTCAGCAAACAGGGCGCGCTCGCCGAGGACGGGCGGTGCAAGCCGTTCGCCGAGGCCGCCGACGGCACCGGCTGGGCCGAGGGCGCCGGACTCGTCGTCGTCGAACGGCTCTCCCGCGCGCGCCGCGCCGGGCACCCGGTGCTCGCGGTGATCCGCGGGTCGGCCGTCAACCAGGACGGCGCCTCCAACGGCATCACCGCGCCGAGCGGCACCGCCCAGCGCGAGGTGATCCGCCTCGCCCTCCAGGACGCCGGGCTCCGGCCGGGCGACGTGGACGCCGTCGAGGCGCACGGCACCGGGACCCGGCTCGGGGACCCGATCGAGGCGGGGGCGCTCCTCGCGACGTACGGGCAGGGGCGCGACGTACCGCTCTGGCTCGGGTCGCTGAAGTCGAACATCGGGCACACGCAGGCCGCCGCCGGGGTCGGCGGGGTCATCAAGGTCGTCCAGGCGATGCGTCACCGCACCCTGCCGAGGACCCTGCACGTGGACGCGCCGACCTCGCACGTCGACTGGGCGGCGGGGGACGTCCGGCTGCTGACCGAGAGCATGCCGTGGCCGGAGCGGGGGCGCCCGGCGCGGGCCGCCGTCTCCTCGTTCGGGATCAGCGGCACCAACGCCCACCTCATCCTGGAGGAGCCGCCGGGCGAACCCGCGCCGCCGGTCGCCCCCGAACCGGAGGCCGTTGCCCTGCCCCTGTCCGCCAAGTCCCCCGAACGCCTCCGCGACTGGGCCGCCCGCCTCCTCCCCGCCACCACGGCCACCACCCCTTCCGCCCTCGCCCACTCCCTCGCCACCACCCGCGCCCGCTTCCCCCACCGAGCCGTCGTCATCGGCACCGGCCACGACGCACTCCTGGCCGGCGTACGGGCCGTGGCCGACGGGAAACCCGCCCCGAACGTCGTCACCGGCACCGCCGACGTCGACGGCAAGACCGTCTTCGTGTTCCCCGGACACGGCACCCAGTGGGTCGGCATGGCCGACGGACTCCTGGGCGAGTCCGTGTTCGCCGAGTCCCTCCTCGCCTGCGAACGCGCCCTCGCCCCGCACGTCGACTGGTCGCTCACCGAGGTCCTCGCCGACCCCGCCCGGCTGGAACGCGTGGACGTCGTCCAGCCCGCCCTGTTCGCCGTGACCGTCTCCCTCGCCGCCCTGTGGCGCGCCCACGGCGTCGAACCGGACGCCGTGCTCGGCCACTCCGTCGGCGAGATCGCCGCCGCACACGTCGCCGGCGCGCTGCCGCTGGAGGAGGCCGCGCGGATCGTCGCCGTACGCGGACAGGTCACCGCCGGACTCGGCGGCGGCACCGGCATGGTGGCCGTGTCGGCACCCCGCGAGCAGGTCGACTGGCTCGTCGAGAGGTGGCCGGACCGGCTGTGGGTGGCCGGGCTCAACGGCCCGAACTCGACGTCGGTCGCCGGGGACGACCTCGCCCTCAAGGGCCTCCTCGCGGAGTGCGCCCTCGACGGCGTCCACGCCCGCCGTGTCCGCATCGGCTACGCCTCCCACTCGCCCCGCGTGGAACCCCTGCGCGAGGAGTTCCTCGCCCGGCTGGGCGAGGTGCGCACGGCCGAGCCGGCCGTGCCGATGTACTCCACCGTCGACCTGGAGTGGGCCGACGCCTCCGCCCTCACCGCCGAGTACTGGTACCGCAACCTCCGCGAACCCGTCCGCTTCCGGCCGGCCGTCGAACACCTCACCGAGCTCGGGTTCCGGGTCTTCGTCGAGTCCGGCGGCCACCCGGTCCTCGCCCCCGCGATCGAGGAGACCCTGGACGACACCGGCACCACCGCCGTCGTCACCGGCACCCTCCGCCGCGACGACGGCGGCCCGGACCGCTTCCTCGCCTCGGCCGCGCAGTTGTACGTCCGGGGCGTGGACGGCGTCCGCCTCACCCCCGCCGCCGGCCGGCCCGTGCCGCTGCCCACCACCCCGTTCCGGCGCCGCCGCTACTGGCTCACCACCGCCGCCGCACCCCGGACGGCCGGCGGACACCCGCTGCTCGGGTCGCTGGTGGAGTCCGCGCGCAGCGGGGAACTCGTCGCGACGAGCCGGATCTCACCCGTCGACCAGCCCTGGCTCGCGGACCACGCCGTGAACGGCACCTGCCTGCTGCCGGGCACCGCCCTGCTGGACCTCGCGCTGCGGGCCGCGCGGGGGAGCGTCGGCGAACTCGTCATCCAGGCGCCCCTGGTGCTGTCCCGGCAGGGCACGGCCGAACTCCAGGTCGTGCTGGACCCGGCACAGGGCACGGTCGAGGTGTTCAGCAGGACCGACCGGCCCGGCAGCCGCTGGCAGCGCAACGCCCACGGCTCCGTCCACGGGGCGGCCCCGGCCGGGTTCGAACCGGTCCTGCCGCCGGCCGGCGCCGAGCGGCTCGACGTCGACTACGCCTCGCTCGCCGCCCGCGGCTACGAGTACGGGCCCGCCTTCCAGGGCGTCCGGGCCCTGTGGCGGCACGGCGAGGAACTCTTCGCCGAACTCCGGCTGCCCGAGGAGGCGCCCGGCGGGTTCGACGGCACCGGACTGCACCCCGTGCTCGGCGACACGGCCCTGCACGCCCTCGCCCTCACGGCCCCCGCCGCCTCCGACGTCTCTGGGGGCGAGGTCCGCCTGCCGTTCGTCTGGCGCGACGTGTGGGCGGGGGACCGGCAGGACACCGACGCGTACGTCCGCCTCGTGCCCGACGGGCAGGAGGTCCTGGTGGAGGTGTCGAGCCTCGACGGGGCACCGATGTTCCGGGGGACGCTCGGGCTGCGGAGCGTGGCGCTGCGGGAGCTGACGGGGGCGGTGCCGACGGACTCGGTGTACCGGACGCGATGGACGGAGGTGGCCGGGACGGGTACGGGTGCGGGGACAGCGGGTGCGGGGGCGCCGGACGCCGAGGTGTACACGCCGCCGCCGGGCGACGTCCGCAAGGCGACCCTCGACACACTGGCGCGGCTCCAGCAGTGGCTGGCGGGGGAGGAGGGCCCGCTCGTCGTCCTCACCCACGCCGGCGACCTCGCGCACGCCGCCGCGCGCGGACTCGTGCGCTCCGCGCAGGCCGAGCATCCCGGGCGGTTCCTGGTGGTGGAGACGGACGCCGATCCGCGTTCGGCGGACCGGGTCCCGGACGCGGTGGCGGCGGCCCGGCCGCACGTCCGGATCACCGGGGGACGGCTCCAGGAACCGGAGCTGGCGCGCGTGGCGCCGGCGCGCGGCGCGCGGCCCGACCTCGGCGGGGGCACGGTCCTGGTGACCGGCGGCACCGGCACGCTCGGGTCGCTCCTCGCCCGGCACCTCGTGACCGAGTACGGGGTGCGCAGCCTGCTGCTCACCAGCCGGCGCGGGGGAGGGGAGGCGCTCGTCGCGGAACTGCGCGAGCTGGGCGCCGAGGTGGTGGTCGCCGCGTGCGACGCCGCCGACCGGGAGGCCCTCGCCGGCGCGCTGTCCCTCGTACCGGAGCGGTTCCCGCTGGTCGGGGTCGTGCACGCGGCCGGGGTCCTCGCGGACGGGGTGGTCACCGGGATGACCGCCGACCAGGTCGAGGAGGTGCTGCGGCCCAAGGTCGACGGGGCGCTGAACCTGCACGAGCTGACCCGGGACACCCCGCTCGCCGCGTTCGTCCTGTTCTCCTCCGTCGCCGGTGTCCTCGGCAGCCCCGGGCAGGGCAACTACGCCGCCGCCAACGCCTTCCTGGACGCCTTCGCCGAGCGCCGCAGGGCCGAGGGACTGCCGGTCCAGGCCCAGGCGTGGAGCTTCTGGGAGGAGATCACCGCGATGACCGCGACCGTCCGCGACCGCGACTTCCCCGACGGCACGCTCCCCCTGCCGACCCCCTTCGCCCTCGCCCTCTTCGACGAGGCGCTCCGCCAGGACGAGGCGGCCCTCACCCTGGCCTCCTTCGACCTTGGCCGGCTGCGGCTGCGAGGGGCACCGGGGCTGCTGCGGGGCCTGGTCCCGGCCGCACCGGTCACCGCGCCGGCCGTCGACCTGCGCACCCTCGCCCCGGCCGAGCGCGCCGAACGCCTCCTCACCGAGGTGCGGTCCATCGCGGCGGAACTCCTCGGCCACGAGGACGCGCGGGCCCTGTCGATGGACCGGGACCTGCACGAGTTCGGGCTCGACTCCCTGACGGCCGTGGAGCTGCGCAACCGGCTGAGCGCCCTCACGGGGCTGCGGCTGCCCGCGACGCTGGTGTTCGACCACGCGGCGCTGCGGGGGCTCGCGGAGCATCTGGACCGGGAGCTGGGGGCGGAGCTGTCGGCAGAGGCGGGCGGCTGAACCGGGCCGCTCGCCATGGGGTCGATTTCTCAGAAAGGTGGTTGATCATGCCGGAGGTTGTGATGTCACAGGGTCCGACGGACCTGTCCGGGCTGCGGGTCCTCGTCACCGGCGCGGCCGGCGGACTGGGCCGGGCCGTCGCCGAGGCCGCGCACGCGGCGGGCGCGGAGCTGGTGCTGACCACGCGGACCGCCGAGTCGCAGGCAGCGGCGGCGGCAGGGCTGGACGGCGGGCCCGAGGTGGTCACGGCCGTCGCGGACGTCACCAACGACGCGGAACTGGCCGCCGCCGTCAAACTCGCGACCGACCGCCTCGGCGGCATCGACGTGCTCATCAACAACGCCGGTGTCGCCGGGCCGGCGGGCCCCGCCTGGGAGAGCGACCCGGTGGAGTGGCAGCGCGCGATGGACGTCAACCTGGGCGGCACCCTCGCCGCCTGCCGCGCGGTGCTCCCCGGCATGATCGAGCGCGGCCGGGGCCGGGTCATCACGATCTCCAGCCACGCCGGCCACACCCGCTGGCCCTACGTCAGCGCCTACTCGGTCTCCAAGGCGGCGATCAACAAGCTCACCGAGAACCTGGCGATCGAACTCCTCCCGCACGACATCGCCGCCTTCAGCTACCACCCCGGCCTCCTCGACCTCGGCATCGGAGCCGCCCCGGCCCACGAGGCGGTGGACCCCTGGCAGCGCCGGATCGACTCCTGGCTCGCCGCCCAGCGCCGGTCCGGCGGCTACGCCACCCTCCCCGCCGCTCTCGCCAACCTGCTGCGCCTGGCGAGCGGCGAGGCCGACGCGCTGACGGGCCGCTACCTGACGTACGAGGACGACCTCACGGCCCTGGTCGCCGCCACCGGGTGACCTGCGGAGCAGGGTTCTCGCCGGCCCCGCAGGCTTTCGGCATCGACGACGGGGCCGGCGAGAGTCAGGGACCGGGGGGCCGGTCGTCGGTGAGGGCGTCGATGGTGTCGTGGAAGGTCCGCAGGACGGCGAGGAACCCGCTCCGCCCCCACAGGGAGATCCCCAGCACGGTCACGAAGACGGCGGTCAGATGGACCGCGCCCGGCAGATCCCGCCCGGACACCGCCCGCAGCGCCGACCGGTCGCCCCGCGCCCAGGCCCGCGTCGCCTCCGAGATCGCGAACTCGTAGTGCGGCGGGGCGACCGCGGCGACCTCGTCGGCACACCGCACGATCCGCCCCGAGTCGTGCCGCGCGCCGGTCAGTTCCATGATGCCGGCCGTGGTGTGCAGCAGCCCGCTCAGCACGGCGTACACCTCCAGCCGGCCCCCCTCGTCCAGCCCCGCCAGCACGCCCTCCACCGCCTCCGCGTCACAGTCCGCGTAGGCCCGCAGAACCCCCAGCGCACGGTCCCGGCCCGCGCCCTCCACCGCATCGCTCATTCCACCGACGATAGGGATCTTCCCGCCCCGAGAGATCGGTCCGACGACGCATCGGGCCTCGGCAGAAAGCACTAGGACCACGATGACGGTACCGAGCTGCGCGCCATGATCCGGACGGCCGTCCGCGCCTACCGCGTCCGCCGCCCGGCCCCGCTGCCGCTGACCGACGGCGAGCTGTCCACGATCCGCACCCCGCTCTGCGCGCTGTTCGGATCGACCACGCGACGGAGACCAACCGCCGTGTGCTGGAGTTCATGGCCTCCGTTGAAGCCTGAGCTGTCCCGGGGCCGCCGTGCTGCGGCGTACCACCAGGGTCGGTGACAGTTTCACCTGGGCCGACGGCTTTCCCCGGTCCTCGATGCGGTCGAGGAGGAGGCGGGCCGCGTTGTCGCCCAGCTGTCGGCCGGCCTGGTCGACGCTGGTGAGGGAGACGGGGGCGAGGGCGGCGAGGGCGGTGTTGTCGTAGGCGGCGAGGGAGAGGTCGCCGGGGGTGGTGAGGCCGGCCTCGGAGAGGGCCTCCAGGACGCCCATCGCGACGATGTCCGCGCCGGCGAACACGGCGGTGGGGCGCTGAGGGCGGGCCAGCAGCTCGCGCGCCCCCTCGTAGCCGCCGCGCTGCGTGTAGCTCGTCGACACGACGTCGTCCACCAGCCCGTGCGCCCGCATCGCGCGCCGGTAGCCGTCCGCCCGCTGGGCGTTGGGCATCTCCGCGGCCCGCGTCGGATCGGTCTCGCGGTGCTCGATGTGGGCGATCCGGCGGTGCCCGAGCTCCACGAGATGGCCGACGACGAGGGCGGCGCCGGCGACGTCGTCGTCCACGACCGTGTCGTACGCGGCGGAGTGGCCGTGCCGGCCGACGACGACCGTGGGGACGGTGGCCGCGACCGCTTCGAGGCGGGTGCGGGAGGAGACCGGGGCGACGAGGACGAGGCCGTCCATGCCCCGGTCGATCATCGCCTCCGTGACCCGGGCCTCCTCCTTCTCGCCGTTGCAGCCGGGGCCCAGGAACACCTGGTAGTCGGTGTCGGCGAGCCGCCCGGTGATCCCGTCGAGGATCTCGGGGAAGAACGGGTTGCGGATGTCCGGCAGCATCACCCCGACCGTGTACGTCCGCCCCCGCAGCCCCCGCGCGGCGGCCAGCGGACGGTACCCCAGCTCCTCGATCGCGCGCCGCACCCTCGCCCGCATCTCGGGGCTCGCGCCGTAGGCGTTGCGCAGCACCTTGGACACCGCGGTCGTCGACACCTGGGCGTGCCGCGCGACGTCGACGATGGTGACGCGGCGTGGCGGCGTGGGCTGCGTGGGCGGCGTCATCCCGAGGGCCTCCGATCGAACGGGAAACGTTGCCCGGCAGTCTACTGCGCGATCTCTTGACGTCCCCCCGGTCCCTCCTTAAGGTCTGGCCACACCCTTTGGGAAACGTTACCCACTCCGGAACCGCTCCACCCGCACCCCTCTTTGAAACGTTCCAAGGAAGAGGCCGGCTGTGACCACCCGCCGAAGAACCACCCCGCCCTGGTGGTTCACCCTCCCCGCGCTGCTGCTCTTCGCCTTCGTCGTCCTCGTCCCGAGCGCCCGCGGCGTCTACTACGCCTTCACCGACTGGGACGGCCTCGACCCGCACTTCTCCTTCGTCGGACTCGGCAACTTCACCGACATGCTCGACGACGCCGACGCGCTCGCCGCGATCCGCCACACCCTCCTGATCGCCGCCGCCGTCACGGTCGTCCAGAACGCCCTGGGCCTGCTGCTCGCCCTCGGCGTGAACTCCGCGATCAAGACCCGCCACCTCCTGAGGGTGCTGCTGTTCGCCCCGGCGGTCATCACCCCCATCGTCACCGCCTACCTGTGGCGCAACCTGCTGGGCCCGGACGGCGCCGTCAACACCGTCCTCGGCGCCCGCGCCCAGGACTGGCTGGGCGACCCCGACCTCGCCCTGTGGTCCGTCGTCGGCGTCACCGTCTGGCAGTACGCGGGCTACTCGATGGTCATCTTCCTGGCCGGACTCCAGTCCGTGCCCCAGGAGATCCACGAGGCCGCCTCCATCGACGGCGCCGGACCTCTGCGCCGGTTCTGGTCCGTCACCCGTCCCCTGCTGGCCCCCGCGCTCACCGTCAACCTGATGCTCTCGGTCATCGGCGGCATCAAACTCTTCGACCAGGTCTACGCCCTGACCGGCGGCGGCCCCGGACACGCCACCGACACCATCTCCACCCTGATCTACAAAGACGCCTTCACCCTGGGCGAGTTCGGCTACGGCATCGCCCTCGCGGTCGTCCTCACCGCCGTCGTCGCCACCGTCTCCACCGGCCAGTACACGCTGCTGGCCCGCGGCGAGAGGGCCGCCTCATGAGCCGCTACCGCCCCCGCACCCTCGCCCTCGAACTCGCCATGACGGCAGCCGCCCTGTGCGTCGCGTTCCCCGTGTACGTCCTCGTCAACCTGGCGCTGAGACCCGCCTCCGACACCTCCTCACCGCTCACCCCGACCTCTTCGCCCACGCTGGACAACTTCCGGCAGGCATGGGAACAGGGCGCGCTCGGCGGGGCGCTGGCCAACAGCCTGCTCGTCACCGCGTGCAGCGTCGCCGTCGTCCTCGCCGTCTCCGCGCTCGCCGCCTACCCGCTGGCCCGCGTCACGGCCCGCTGGTCGCGGGGCACGTACCTCGTGGTCCTCCTCGGCCTCGTCCTGCCCTTCCAGCTCGGCGCGCTGCCGCTCTACCAGACGATGCGCGACCTCGGACTGCTCGGCACCCCGTGGGCGCTCGTCCTCTACTACGCCGGACTCCAGGTGCCGTTCACCGTCTTCCTCTACACCGGGTTCCTGCGCGCCCTGCCCCGCGACTTCGAGGACGCCGCCCTGCTCGACGGGTGCACACCGCTCAAGGGGTTCCGGTACGTCGTCCTGCCGATGCTCAAGCCCGTGACCGTGACGGCCCTCGTGCTCAACACGGTCGCGGTGTGGAACGACTTCTTCACGCCCCTGCTGTACCTCAGCGGCAGCGGGCAGCAGACCATGTCGGTCGCGATCGCCGGGTTCGTCGGCCAGTACGTCACCGACTGGAACCTCGTCTTCGCCGCGCTGGTCATCAGCGTCCTGCCGGTCCTCGCCGTGTACTTCGCGCTCCAGCGCAGCATCATCAACGGCTTCGCGGGAGGGCTGCGGGGATGAGACCTCTCCGAGGGGAACACACCATGAAGACACGTCTCCCGGTGGCCGCGCTGGCCGCCGTCGCCCTGCTCGCCGCGTGCAGCGGGGGCACCAACTCGGGGGGTTCCGGAGGGAGTTCTGGAACCCTGACGGTCGCCTCCGTCGACCAGGGGTCCGTCGAGGCCGTCGTCGCGGCGTTCGAGACGGCCAACCCCGGCGTCGACGTCCGCCTCACCACCAGCGGCGCCGACCAGTACCAGCAGCAGATCCGCACCCAGCTCTCCTCGGGCACCGCACCCGACGTCATGTCGGTGTGGCCCGGCGACGGCAACCCCGCCGCGACCCACGTCCTCGCCCGCCCCGGCTACCTCCGCGACCTCTCCGACCGGCCCTGGGCGGCGAAGCTCCCGGCCGCGATCAAGGCCGTCGCCCAGGACGACGGGAAGACGTACACCGCGATCTTCGGCCAGAACGGCATCGGCGCGATCTACAACCAACAAGCACTCGACAAGGCCGGGCTGACCCCGCCGGACACCTGGAGCGGACTCCTCGCGTTCTGCCGGGCGGCGAAGGAGAAGGGCACCCCCGCGTTCGCGCTCGGCATCCAGGACAACTGGGTCACCCAGCTCGTCCTGTACGCCCTCGTCGCCACCACCGTCTACGGGCCGGACCGCGACTTCGACCGGAAGATGCGGGCCGGTGACGCCACCTTCGCGGCCTCGCCGTGGACCACCGCCCTCGACAAGTACCTGGCGATGGAGAAGGAGGGCTGCTTCCAGAAGAACCCCCTCGGCACCAGCTACGAGGCCAGCCAGCAACTCGCCGCCACCGGCAGGACATTGGGCCTCGTCCAGGGCAACTGGGTCATCGCCCTCCTCAAGGGCAAGAACCCGGAAGGCACCTTCACCTTCAAGGCGCTGCCGGCCACCGACACCCCCGCACAGACCCTCGTCCCCGCCGCCGCGGGCGCCGGATACGGCGTGAACGCCAAGGCGAAGAACGAGCGGCTCGCCCTCAAGTTCGTCGACTTCGTCATGTCCCCCGAGGGCATGAACCTGTTCGCCTCGAAACAGGGAAGCCTCCCCACCCTCCCCGGCACGGGCCACCGCACGGACCCCGCCCTCACCGACCTCGCCGCCTACATCACCACGGGCCGCACCGTGCCCTTCATGGACCAGCTCTGGCCCGACGCGAAGGTCCAGCAGACCATGCTCAGCGGCCTCCAGGAGATCTTCAGCGACCGGTCCACCCCGGCGCAGCTCCTCAAGGAGATGGACGCCGACTACCGCGCCGCACGCTGATCCCTTCGGCAGCCGCCTCTTGGAAGCCGCACTCCGCCCCACCAGGAAACCGGCGCCGACCCACCCCCACAGAAAAGGACCCCGGTGTGACCCATGAACCAGGAACCCCGCACGGCCTCCCTCGCCGAACCGTCCTCGCCGCCACCGCCGGAGCTGCCGTCGCCGGCGCGCTCCCCCCGCCCCCGGCCTCGGCCGCACCCCGCCCCCGTTCCCGGGACGGCGAGGTGACCGCCCTCACCGTCGAACACCGCACCGACCCTCTCGGCATCGACACCCCCGCCCCCCGCTTCGGCTGGCACACCCGCTCCGACGCCCGAGGCACCGCCCAGGGCGCCTACCAGATCCTCGTCGCCACCTCCCCCGACCGCCTCACCGCCACCCGCGCCGACATCTGGGACAGCGGACGCGTCCCGTCCTCCGACGCGGTCGCCGTCCGCTACGCAGGCCCCGCCCTGCGCCCCTCGACCCGCTACCACTGGACCGTCACCGCCTGGGACACCCACGGCCGCACGATCGGCACCGCCCCCGTCGCCTTCTTCGAGACCGGCCTGCTGAGCACCGACGGCGTCACCGGCTGGGACGGCGCCCAGTGGATCGGCATGAAGGACAAGACCCCGAACACCCCCGGCGCCCCTCTCCTGCGCACCGAGACCCCCTTGCGGACCAGGGTCCGCGAGGCCCGCCTCTACCTCTCCGCCCTCGGCGTCTACGACGCGTACGTCAACGGCCGCCGCCTCACCGTCCCCCAGGACGGCAACCCCACCGTCGAACTCCTCCCACCGGGCTGGACGAACTACGACGCCCGCTCCACCTACCTGACCTACGACGTCACCGAACTCGTCGGCCGGGCAACGACGCTGACCCTGGCCGCCGTCCTCGGAAACGGCTGGTACAACGGCCGCATCTCGGAAGGCAGCACCTACTACAGCGGCGACGGCAACCCCCTCGCCCTCAAGGCGAAACTCCTCATCCGCTACACCGACGGCACCACCCATTCCCTCGTCACCACCCCCGACACCACCTGGAAGGCCACCGACACCGGCCCCTGGCGGGCCGACGACATCTACGACGGCGAGACCTACGACGCCCGTCGGGAACTGCCGGGCTGGACCGAGTCCGGTCACGACACCGGCACTTGGCGGGACGTCGTCCAAGTGCCCCACGCGAGCGCCAAGTTGCTCGCCTACCCTGCCGACTCCGCCCGCCTGATGCCCCGCTGGGACCGCCGGCCGCAGTCGGTCACCGTCGCGACCGGCGTCACCGGACAGGAGGACAGCCCCCACGGGCGGGGCCGGATCGTCGTCGACCGGGCCCGGACCGTCACCGACCCGGAGAAGGCGGCCCGCGCGCACGTCACCATCGGCGCCGGCGACACCGCCGTCTACGACCTCGGCCAGAACATGGTCGGCGTCGCCCGCTACAGCCTGCGCGGACCGGCGGGCGCCCGGGTCGAGCTGCGGTTCGCCGAGATGCTCAACGACGACAGCGCGGGCGCCGACGGCCCCGAGGGCTCCGTCTACCGAGCCAACCTCCGCAGTGCCAAGGCCACCAGCACGTACATCCTGAAAGGCGACCGCACCGGCGAGACCCGCCAGGACACCCTCACCTTCTACGGCTTCCGGTACGTGTCCGTCACCGCGAGCGACACCGTCACCATCACCGCCCTCACCGGCAAGGTCGCCACCTCCGCGATCCGCGAGACCGGCACCCTCACCACCGACGACCCCGACGTCAACCAGCTGATCGGCAACGTCCGTTGGGGGCAGCGCGGCAACTACCTCTGGGTCCCCACCGACTGCCCCCAGCGCGACGAACGCCTCGGCTGGACCGGCGACACCCAGATCTTCGCCGCCACCGGCCTCTACAGCACCGACGCGGGCGCCTTCCTCACCCACTTCCAGGACACCGTCGTCGACTCCCAGACCATCTACGGCGAGGACAGGGCCCAGTTCACCGGGGTCGCCCCCGGCGGGCGCTACAACTTCCCCGGCGGCGGCAGCGGTTGGGCCGACTGCGGGGTCGTCCTGCCCTGGACCGTCTGGCAGATGACCGGCGACGCGACGATCGTCCGCGACAACTGGCCCGCGATGGTCCGGTACCTGGACTGGATACGGGGGAAGACGGGCGACACCTACGCCGGACAGGGCTCCCTCACCGGAGACTGGCTCGCCCCGCAGAAGACCAGCGCCCAGCTCACGAGCGACGTCTACTACGGGTACGTCGCCCACCTGATGGCCCGGATGGCACCGGCGATCGGCCGCGCCGGCGAAGGGCGGGCCTACGAGGAGCTGTTCGGGCACATCCGGCAGGCGTTCATCGCCAAGTACCTGACGGGGGAGGGGAGTTCGGTCACCGTCAGGTCGAGCCTCGGCCCGGCGTCCCCGATCGAGCCCGGCGCCGACCCGAACCAGAAGACCGAGGACAACACCCAGACCGCGCTCCTGTGGGTCCTGAAACTCGGCTTCTACGAGACCGAGGCCCAACGCCGCGCACTGGTCGGCCTGCTGGCGGACAACATCGGCAACGACGCCGCGTACAAGGCAGCCCACCCCGACAGCAGCCGGGTCCGGTACGCCGAGAACACGCTCTCCGTCGGCTTCCTCGGCGTCAACGTCCTCGCCCCCGTCCTCAGCGACGAGGGCCGCGCCGACCTCGCGTACCGGCTCCTGCACCAGGACGCGATGCCGTCGTGGCTGTACTCGGTCCGCAACGGCGCGACGACCGTCTGGGAGCGGTGGAACTCCTACTCCCGGGACGACGGTTTCGGGCCCGTCAGCATGAACTCCTTCAACCACTACGCGTACGGCGCGATCGTCGAGTGGATGTACGCCTACATGGCGGGCATCGCCCCCGACCCCGAGCACCCCGGCTTCAAACGGTTCGTCCTGCGCCCCCACCTCGACCCGACCGGCCGCATCGGGCACGTCGCCGCGTCCCACGTCTGCCCGTACGGCGAGATCCGCAGCGAGTGGACCGTGGCCGACACGGGCCGGAGCCTGACGTACGAGGCTCTCGTCCCGGCCAACACCGAGGCGACCCTGAGCCTGCCGGCCGCCTCGGCGGACTCGGTTAGGGAGGGACGTACACCGCTCGCGCGGGCGGACGGGGTGCGGTTCCTCGGACACGCGGACGGAGTGGCGTCGTACCGGCTCGCGTCGGGGCGGTACCGGGTGGACGTCCGCCTGCGCTGACCACGACACCCCCCCCACAGCGCGTCCGCGGTGCCGCCTCCCCCGGCACCGCGGACGCCGCACGTGCCGGTACGCTCAACCCCCTCGGGGACCAGGGCCGTTCCCCGGCCGCCCCCGCCGAACGCCTCCGGGCGACCCGAGGAAGACCATGACCGACGCGCACCACTCCCGGCCGGCCGCCGCACACCTCCCGCCCGCCCTGGCCGACGCCTGGACGGCACTCCTGCGCCCCTGCGCCCGCCTGCGTCACGCGGCCGACGGCGAACCGGTCGCGGCCGTCCTGGGCGGCACCCCGCACCTCCCCGCCGCCACCCCCTGGCCCGAGTGGCCCGGACACGGCCCGCTGTCCTTCGTCGCCTCGGTCGACTGCGCCGCCCTGCCCCGCGAGAGCCTCTCCGAGGAGTTCCCGCCGGACGGCACCCTGCTGTTCTTCTTCTGGGACGGCCGGCTCGGCGACGACGTCTTCGTCTCCGCCCACGACCCCGAGACCTGGATCGGCGCCCAGGTCCTGTACGTCCCGCGGGACACCCCCACCGCTGCGGCGGACACCCCCGCGCCCCTCACCCCCTACCCGCGCGTCGACCTCACCGCCGGCACCGAGGAGAGCGCCCCCGACCTGCTGCTGCCCCAGTCCCGGCGCGCCCTCCTCGGCGACACCCGGCCCTGGCCCCACCCCCGCGAGACCCCGCCCGAACTCCGCCCGTTCGTCCGGGCGTTCTCCCGGCTGCGCACCAGCGCGGGCCACCAGATCGGCGGCCACGCGATCCCCCTCCAGGGCCCGGTCGAGCACGAGATCTCCGGCGGCTCGGACGAGGAGGCCGAACGCTGGGTCCCGCTCGCCCAGTTCGACAGCGACCTCGGCATGTCCTGGGGCGGCGACGAGGGCACCCTCTACTGGCTGATCCGCCCCGAGGACCTCGCCGCCCGCCGCTTCGACCTGGCCCGCTTCACCGGCCAGAGCTGAGCACGACACCGGCCTCTGGCGTTCCCACGAGGCCACCCCTCGGCGTGCCCGCCACGGCCACTCCCCGGCGTGCCGCCAAGCCCGCCCTCCCGGCCCGCCGTCACGGCCGTTCCGCCTCCGCAGGATGCGGCAGCCGCCCCGTCAGCCGCCACGCGCCCCCGCCCGCCGGCCCCGCCGAGAACCGCCCGCCGAGCGCGCCGACCCGCTCCCGCAGCCCGATCAGCCCGTACCCGGACCCCGCGGCGTCCGGCCCCGCCGACCCCGCCGGGTTCGTGACCTCCACGAACGTCTCCGGAGGGTCGTAGGAGACGCGTACGGTCACCGGTGCGCCGGCCGCGTGCTTGCGGGCGTTCGTCAGGGCCTCCTGGACGAGGCGGTAGACGGCGAGCCGGTGTGTGGTGGGCGCGAGTTCGGGTGTGCCGTCCATGACGAGGACGACCCGCTGGCCCGCGTGCCGCGCCTCCTCGACGAGTTCGCGCACCTCCCGCACGGCCGGACGGAGGGCGGGGGAGTCGGTGTCGCGCAGCGCGCCCAGCACCTCGCGCAGGTCGGTGAGGGCCGCCACGGACGTCGCCCGCAGCAGCGCGAGCCGCTCCACGACAGGTTCGGGGAGGCCGTCCCGGGTGGTGAGGACCCCGGTGTGCAGGGCGATCAGGCTGAGGCGGTGCGCGAGGACGTCGTGCATCTCGGCGGCGATCCGGGACCGCTCGGCCGTCCGTGCCGCCTCCTCCCGCAGTTCCGTCTCGACGCGCAGATGCCTGAGGTCCGAGGTGAGGGCGTCCAGCAGCCGCCGCCGGTTGCCGAGCCACAGCCCGCAGACGATGGCCAGCCCCGGCTGGAGCACGGTCACCGAGTAGGCCGTCGCCGACCACAGCGCGGTCTCCCGGTAGCTCAGCAGATTCCCGGCCAGCGCCGCCACCGCATACCCGACCGCCCACCAGGCGCGCAGATCCACCGCCACACTGAACAGCGCGATGGAGAGCAGGGGCAGCAGCGGAAACCCGAACCACGCGGTCGCCACGGTCAGGACGAGCGGTGCCACCGGCCACCGCAGGCGGGGCACGAGCAGCACCGCCCCGCACACCACCCCCGCCACGGTCTCCGCGACCACGAGATGCGGGTCGACGCGGATCGGCGTCGTCGCCGTGCACAGCACGACCAGGACGATCCGCCCGTAGAAGGTCCACCCGCGGCTCTCGCTCCCGCTCACCCTCGTCATCCTAGGCGGGCCCCCACCGCCCCACCTCCGACGAAGGACGACGCCCGCCCCCGACTTTCGTAGGGGGAGACCGGCACACGACCGGGCCGTCAGCCCCGTTCGGACCGCGTCAGCATGCTCACCGCGTTCGCCGCCACGACCGCCCCGATGGCCGCCCACTCCACCCCGCCGAGCCGCTGCCCGAGCCCCACCCACCCCACGACGGCCGCGAGGAGCGGATTGACGCTCATGAACAGCCCGAACGCCTGCGCGGGCACCCGGCGCAGCGTGAACAGGTCCGCGAGATACGGCACCGCCGACGACAGCACCCCGGCCGCGACGGCGCACCCCAGCGCGGCGACGGTCGGCGGATGCCGCAGCGCGACGGCGATCCCGACCGGCAGGAACATCACGGCGGAGACGAGCGAGGCGGCGGCGGCCCCCTGCGCGCCGGGGACGCGCTGGCCCACGGTCCGGTTGAGGAGGATGTACGAGGCCCAGCAGCACGCCGCGAGCAGCCCGAGCCCGATGCCCAGGTAGTCCGTGGAGGGCTGGGGCCGCATCAGGGTGACGGCTCCGGCGGCGGCGAACAACGCGCAGGCCGCGTCGATGCGGCGTCTCGCTCCCGCGAGGGCGATGGCGAGGGGGCCGAGGAACTCCAGGGTCACCGCGAGACCGAGGCCGACGCGGTCGATCGCGGTGTACAGGGAGAGGTTCATCGTCCCGAACACCACGGCCAGCGCGAGGACCGGCCGCCACTGGAACCAGGTGAGACTGCGCAGCCCCGGCCGCGCGACCGCGCAGAGGACGGCCGCCGCGACGTACTGGCGGACCGCGACGACCCCGACCGGGCCGATGACGGGGAACGCCAGGGAGCCGATCGCGGCACCGGTCTGGTTGGACAGACCGCTGCCGACCATGGTGGCGACCCCGGCGAGCCGCGCCCGGGGCGACTGCGCGGGAGCGAGCGGCACGGCGGCCCGTTCTGTGGTGGCGGACATGACACGATCGTCCGCCGTCCGCCCGTATACGCAAAATGCGTCCGGTGCGGGATCTATACGCTGGACGCATGGAAGCTGGACGCATGGATGTGGAGCTACGACACCTGCGCTGCCTCGTCGCCATCGTCGAGGAGGGCACCTTCACGGACGCCGCCCTCGCCCTCGGCGTCTCCCAGGCGGCGGTCTCCCGCAACCTCGCCTCCCTCGAACGGGCCCTGGGCGTACGGCTGTTGCGGCGGACGTCCCGTGAGGTCACGCCGACGGCCGCCGGGACCCGGGTCGTCGCCCACGCCCGCCGGGTCCTCGCCGAGGTCGACGACCTGGTCCACGAGGCCGCCTCAGGGCGGGCCGGCCTGCGCATCGGGTACGCCTGGTCGGCGCTCGGCCGGCACACCCTCGCCTTCCAGCGCCGCTGGGCCGAGGCCCACCCCGCGACCGACCTCCACCTGATCCGGCACAACACCGGCACCGGCGGCCTCGCGGAGGGCGCCTGCGAACTGGCCGTCGTCCGCCGCCCGCCGGACGAGCGGCGCTTCGACTCGGCGATCGTCGGCCTGGAACGCCGGCTCGCCGCCGTCGCGGCCGACGACCCGCTGGCCGGCCGCGACGCCGTCCGGCTGGCCGACCTCACCGGCCGCACCCTCGTCGTCGACCGCAGGACCGGTACGACGACCCCGGAGCTGTGGCCGCCCGGCGCCCGCCCCGCGTTCGAGGAGACGTACGACGTCGACGACTGGCTCACCGCGATCGCCGGAGGCCGCCGCATCGGCGTGACCGCCGAGTCCACCGCCCACCAGTACCCGAGACCCGGCGTCACCTACCTCCCGGTCCTGGACGCCGAACCCGTCGTCGTCCGCCTCGCCTGGTGGCGCGACGACCCGCACCCGGCCGCCCAGCAGGTCGTGGAACTGCTCACCGCGCTCTACCGGGCCGAGTGACCGCACCCGCTCAGCCGAACGCCCCGTGCCGCCCTTCCCCCGCCGAGAACCGCCCCGCCCCCGCCACCCCGTCCGCCCGCAACGACTCCAGCCCCACCTCCGTCTCGAACCGCAGCGCCGCCGCCTCCGCCAGCCCGCCCTGCTCCTGCACGGACCGCAGGTCACCCCGCAGACACGTCTGCGGGAACCCGGCGATCCGCCGCGCCAGCGCCTCCGCCTCGCCGCGCGCGCTCCCCGGCTCCACGACCCGGTTCACGAGCCCGAACCCGAGCGCCTCCCGCGCGTCGACCGGACGCCCCGTCAGGATCATGTCCATGGCCCGGCTCTCCCCGATCAGCCGGGGCAGCCGTACCGTCCCGCCGTCGATCAGCGGCACCCCCCACCGGCGGCAGAACACCCCGAACACCGCGTCCGAGGCCGCCACCCGCAGCGCGCACCACAGCGCCAGCTCCAGCCCGCCCGCGACCGCGTACCCCTCTACCGCCGCGATCACCGGCTTGGACAGCCGCATCCGGGTCGGCCCCATCGGACCGTCGCCCTCCACCGCGACCGTGTTCCCCCGTTCGCTCCCCACGGCCTTCAGATCGGCGCCCGCGCAGAAATGCCCGCCGGCACCGCACAGCACCGCGACATCGGCCTCCGGGTCCGCGTCGAACTCCCGGAACGCGTCCGCGAGTTCGGCGGCCATAGGCCCGTCCACGGCGTTGCGCCGCTCGGGGCGGTTCAGGACGACGGTCGTCACCCGGTCGAGGGTCTCCACCCGAATGGACCCGTACCGGCTGGACTTGTGTGCCGTCATGAACCGCCCCTTACCTCGACCGGAGGACGAGGCTACGCCGGGACGGGCGCCGCGAGACGTCCGCGCCGGGCCAGCGCCGCCACCGAGGCCGCGCACGCGAGACCGGTCAGCGTGAGCGCCGCCCACGTCAGCCACAGCGCGTCGTGCCGCCGCGCGAAGTCCCACAGCGCCCCGGTGACGAGGTTCCCGAGGGTGATGCCCAGCCCGGAGACCGTGTTGTACAGCCCGTAGTGCGTGGCGACGAGCCGGTCCCCGGAGAGCGCGACGACCGTGTCCATCTCGAAGGGATAGACGACCGCCGACCCCACCGCGAGCAGCACCACCGCCAGCACCAGACCGACCAGCACCGCGTACGACGACCCGCGCGGCGCGAGGGCCAGCGGCAGGAACGCCACCCCCATCGCCGCGAGCCCCCGCACGAGCGCCTCGTCCGCCCGCCAGCGCCCCTTCGCCCAGCCGGTGAGCCGCAGCTGACCCGCCACGGCGACGGCGGCCGACACCACGAACAGCCCGCTCGTGACCGCCGTCCCCCGCGACCCGAGCGCGTCCTCCGCCGCCAGCGGCAGCGCCAGATACACCTGGAACGTCAGGACGTACGAGCCGATCATCGCGGCCGAGAACAGCAGGAACGGCCGGTTCGCGACGACAGTCCGCCACTGCGCGAGCACGCTCTCCCGCTCACCGGACGCGCCCTTGCGCCGTACGGGCAGCGCCCGCCACTGGAGCAGGGTCAGCCCCGCGAAGATCGCCGCCGCGAGGGCGCACACCAGCCGGAAGTCCGCCGCCAGCAGGGCGAGTCCGACGAGCGGGCCGAGCAGCATCCCCGCCTGGTAGTAGACGTTGAACGTCGCGAACGCGTCCACCCGCCGCGCGCCGGACTCCGCGGCGAGATACGCGCGCACCGCCGGGTTGAACAGCGCCCCCGCGAACCCGGTCGCGGCGGAGGCGGCGATCAGCGCGGGCAGGCTGTCCACCCAGCCGAGCAGCCCGAAACCGACCGTCCGCAGCAGACATCCGGCCATGATCGGGATCTTGTACCCGAACCGGTCGGCGATCGTCCCGCCGATCAGGAACATCCCCTGCTGCGAGAAGTTCCGCACCCCGAGGACCAGCCCGACCGCCCACGCGGCGAGCCCGAGCCCGTCCGAGAGATGCGCGGCCAGATAGGGCATGAGCATGAAGAACGCGAGGTTGATGGCGAACTGGTTGACCATCAGCAGCCGTGCGGCGGGCGGGAAGGAGCGGGTCTGCCGCCACAGGTTCCTCATCGGACGGCCCCGGTCACGGAGAGCGGGTCGACGACGTGCGTGCAGCGCGTCCAGCGGGTGACGGTCCGCTCGTGGCTCGCCGCGATCTCGTCCGGCTCGTCGGCGGGCGGACGCCCGGTCAGCTCGTGCCGCCGGCAGAAGGCGTCGTCGAACACCGTCCCGACGTACCGCTGCGGGCCGTCCGGGAAGACGGCGACGATCCGGTCCTCGGCGGGCAGCGTACGGGCCAGCCAGCGGGCGGCCAGCGCGACCGCGCCGACGCTCCAGCCGCCGGTCGCGTAGTGGCTGCGGGCGAGGTGGCGGGCCGCCCACACCGACTCGGGGGCGGCGACCCAGTGCACCTCGTCGAACAGGTCGTACGCCACGTTGCGGGGGTAGATGCTGGAGCCCAGGCCGCGCATCAGCCGGGTCCCGGCGGGCTGGCCGAAGATCGTGGAGCCGGTCGTGTCGACGCCGACGACCCGCAGCCCGGGGAAGTAGCCGCGCAGCACGCCCGCGATCCCGGCGGAGTGCCCGCCGGTGCCGACCGAGACGACCAGCGTGTCGATCCGGCCGAGCTGGGCGACCAGTTCGAGCGCGAGCGGCGTGTACGCGGCCACGTTGTCGGGGTTGTTGTACTGGTCCGGGCACCAGGCGCCGGGCTCGGCCGCGAGGAGTTCCTCGACGCGCCGGCGCCGCGCCTCCTGCCAGCCGCCCTCCGGATGCGGCGTGGTGACGAGGTCGACGCGCGCGCCGTACGCCGTGAGGAGACCCGTCATGAGGGGTTCCATACCGGGGTCGGTGACGACGGTGACGGGGTGGCCGTAGGTCGCGCCGGCCAGGACCAGTCCGAGGCCGAGCGTCCCCGACGTCGACTCGACGATCCGGGCGCCGGGCGCGAGCACACCGCGGTCGCGGGCCGCGCGGACCATGTACAGGGCGGTGCGGTCCTTGATGCCGCCCGGGTTGTGGCCCTCCAGCTTGGCCCAGAAGCCGCGTCCGGCGCCGGTGAAGGGCTCACCGATCCACAGGACGGGGGTGTCGCCGACGAGTCCGGCGGGGGTGTGGAGGGGGTGCTTGGCGTCGGCCAGCAGCTGGGACACCGGGGAGTGGGGGGTGGTGCGTGTCATGGCGTGCTTCTCCTGCGGCCGGTGCGCTCAGGCGGCCGGCCGTGGGTCGGGGGAAGAGACGGGTTCGATCGGACACCGGTCCGATCAGGTCCGCCACACGCCGAGACGGGCCCGGTCGTTGCCGGGCGGGAGGGGTGGGGGCGGGGCGCCCGCGAGGTGGGGGAGCGAGGCCGCGGCGGCGGGGGCGGCGGCGGGGACCGCGCCGGCCGCCGTGCCGGGGCCCAGGGAGCCGGTGGGGTCGTAGTCGCGGGGCGGGTGGACGGGCGGGTCGTCGGAGTCCGAGCAGTGCGACTCGGTGCCGTGCTGGTGCGGGAGTTCGGCCGCGTGCGGGTGGCACGCGGCCGACGACATCAGGACCAGGGTGTCCGCGCGCGACGGCTCGGCCGCCGTGGGCCCGTGGGCACAGCCGAAGACGTGGACGAGCGTGATCAGCGCGAGTGCCAGCACCACTCCGGCCCGGTGGGCGGAGTGGCTGCCTCGACTGACTGACGCGGCCCGCATGAACGCAAACCCTAACGGTGTGTGCACATAAAGTTCCTGTCAGTGGCCGATACCCGTCACTCGGACAGCCGCGCCTCCAGCAGCGCCCTGAACTCCTCGTACGACCCCGGATTCGCGATCCTCTCCCCGTCCACGAAGAACGTCGGAGTCCCCCGCACCCCCAGTCCCAGCCCGTCCCGCTGGTCGGCCAGCACCCTCCCGGCGACCTCGGGATCGGCCAGATCCGCGTCGAACCGGGCCATGTCCAGGCCCAGTTGCGCCGCGTAGCCCCGGAACACGTCCTCCTTCCAGTCCCGCGACTCGCCCCACTCGCCCTGCGTGGCGAAGAGCTTGGCGTACATCTCCTCGAACTTCCCCTGCCGGGCGGCGGCCTCGGCGGCCCGCGCCGCCGGCTCGCCGTTGCGGTGCCCCGGCATCGGGAAGTACCGGGCGACGAACGTGACCCGGTCGCCGTACTCCGCGCGCAGCCGCTCCACGACCGGGTGATAGGCCCCGCACGCCTCGCACTCGAAGTCCAGGAACTCCACGAGCGTCAGCTCGCTGCGCTCCGGCCGGGTGAGCCGGTGGCTGTCCTCCCGGACCGGCAGCGCGTCCGCCGCCGGCCGCTCCTCGACACGGTTGGCGCGGTCCTCCGGCGCGAACAGGAGATACACGCCCAGGGCGGCGGCGAACCCGGCCAACAGGACGGCTACCGCGATCAGTTGCTTCTTCATGGCTCCTCAGGGGTCCGGCGGTCACGGGCGTGCAGGCTCGCGAGGTAGGCGTTGTAGGCGGCGAGCGGGTCACCCGCGTCGCCCCGGTCGATCCGCCGGTCCACCCGGCGGGCCTCGCGCCGGTCGGCGCGCACCCACTGGACCGCGAGGATCAGGGTCGTGATCAGGACGGGGATGTCACCGGTCGCCCAGGCGATCGCCCCCGCGTCGTACTGGTCGGCCAGCGGGTCGGCGAGCCACGGCCGGTCGAGCAGCGACCACCAGCCCTCCCCGATCAGGGCGCTGGAACTCATCAGCGAGATGCTGAACCAGGAGTGGAACGGCATGGTCAGGATCAGCACGAACAGCCGCCCCAGATGCGGCGGCCGGCGCGGCCCCGGGTCGACGCCGATCACGACCCAGAAGAACAGCAGGCCGACGGCCAGGAAGTGCGCCAGCATGAAGAGATGGCCGAGGTGGCTGCCCATCAGCGTCTCGAACAGCGACGTGTAGTAGACGACGAACGCGCTCCCGACGAACAGCACGCTCGCCACCACCGGATGCGACACCACCCGCACCCAACGGCTGTGCAGCGCCGCCAGGAGGACGCCCTTCGGCGCGGCGGGCAGAGTGCGCAGGGCGAGCGTCGCGGGGGCGCCCAGCACCAGCAGGATCGGCACGGTCATCGCGAGGATCATGTGCTGGCCCATGTGCACGCTGAACAGCACCTTGCCGTACACGGCGAGACCGCTCATCGTCGCGAACGCGGTGACCGCGAGGCCCAGCAGCCATGAAATCGTGCGCCCCACCGGCCACTTGTCGCCCCGGCGGCGCAACTTCCGTACCCCCGCCAGGTAGACGAGCGCCGCCGCTGCCGTGCCGAACGCGAACAGCGGATCGAAGTGCCAGCGCGTGAACAGCGGCGTCCACGGGAAGTCGCCCAGCGCGGGCGGCATGGGGAAACCGAGCAACTCCTCGGCGGGCGTGAGGGTTTCGCCACCACCGGCGGGCGCCGGAGTGCGGGAGAGGGCGACCGCCAGGCCCGACGTGGCCGCCATCAGGAGCAGTTCACCGACCGCGAGCCGCACGAACGACGTCAGATGACGGCGCCGGTGCCAGTGGCCGATCCCGGCCAGCGCGACCAGCGCCAGCGCTTTCCCGACGACCATCAGACCGTACCGGCTCCCCAGCAGGTCGCCCCAGGACGGCAGCCGGACCACCGCGCTCACCAGACCGCTCGCCCCGACGACCAGGAGCGCCCAGCCCGCGACGCCGCTGAACCGTCGTACCGCCTCCGCCGCGCCCTCCTCCCGGCGGGCCGTCGCGACCAGCAGGAACAGCAGACCGCCCACCCACACCGCCACGCCCACGAGATGCAGGGCCAGGCTGAAGACCGCCGTGTCGTGGTTCCCGGACCCGGCGGCGTGCCCCGTGAACGCGGGCGGGATCAGCCCGGTCAGCGCCACCAGGAGGGCGATCCGCGCCCAGCGGGCCGTCGTCAGGCCCACACAGAGCGGCGCCAGCAGAGCGGTCACCGCGATCGTCAGGCCGTACGCGCGGCCCTGGGGGTCCGTCGTGACGAAGTCCGCGACGACCGACGGCGAGGCGATCTCGGACACCGGCCGGGCGAACAGGTCGGAGAGGGTCAGGACGAGGGCGGCGGCCGAGGCAAGCGCCCAGGCCACGGCCGACACTGCGGCCCAGGTGACGTAGCGCGTCCGGGCCTGGGTGAGCGTGCGGTCGCCCGGGAGGAGGACCACGAGGAGGAGGGCGCCGACGGTGGTGACGGCGGCGGCGTCGGTCAGCACCCTGGCCGCCGGGAGGCCCCAGGCGGTGAGGGGGCCGGGGGAGGGGATGCCGGGGACCGACTCCGGGGAGGCACTCGCCCCCACGGCGACCAGGAGAGCGAGGACCAGGGCCGCGGGGAGGACGGTACGCCGGAGGTCAGGCATCGCCGGCCGCCTTGTGGCGTCGTACGGCGACGGCGCACGCGGTGAGGCCGGCGGCGGCGAGGATGCCGGCGGCGGTGAGGACGAGGGGGCTGGGGCCGGAGGCGGTGTCGGGCAGGGGAGCCGGGCTCTGCGCGACGGTGACCTCAGGGGCGGCTGCCTGCCGCCGGAGGGTGAACGCGTACGACCCCGTGACCGGATGGCCGTCGGCGGAGACGACCCGGTAGCCGACCGTGTAACGGCCGGGCGGGGAGGCGGGGGCGAGGCCGAGTGTCACGCTCGCGCCGGTCACCCGGGGCTCGCCCTGCGCGGCGGACGTGCCGTCGGGGCCGGTGACGGCGACCTTGGCGTATCTGTCGTCCATCGGGTCGGTGAAGGTCAGCGTGACGCGGGGCGGAAGGCCCGCGAGGACCGCGCCGCTCGCGGGGCTGGAGGTGTCGAGCGCGGTGTGGGCCGAGGCGGCAGGCGCGGCCAGGGCGAGAACGGTGAGCGCGCCGGGTACGACGAGGGCGCGGGGCAGGGCAGGCACGGATACGGGACTCTCGGGCAGGAGGGAACCGGCCCGCCGCCCGTCAGGAGAACGGCATCGGCGTCGGCCGGAGAAGGACACATGGGCCGTACGCCCGGCGCGGCGGCGCCCTGCCCTCCCGCAGCCGGTCCAGCACCGCCGGCCGCAGCGGCACCGCGCTCTCCACGACCCGCACCTCGGGACCCGTCCCGTGGACCCGCCCGAGCAGCGGCCACACGAACAGCAGCAGCCGCCGTACGACCGTCAGCAGCGGCCGGGACCGCCACAGGAGCCGCTCCGTGAGGCCCAGCAGCCGGGCCGCCAGGACCAGCGTCACCAGCTGACCGGCGAGCGCCACACCGTGCGGCGGACCCACGACGGCGTCGTGCCCCACCAGGGACGCCGGGCCGCCCGGCGCGGACACGGACGCGCAGACCCCCGGCAGCGAGTACGCCGAGTGGTACGCCACCTGCGCGGCGGCGAGCACCCCCACCAGCTGCGTCTCCGTGAGCCGCTCGCGCGTCAGCGACAGCGCCCCCGGCACCGCCACGACCGCCAGCGCCGCCACGACCACCCACCTGGGCGCATGCCCCTGGGCGAGCGTGTGGCACAGGAGCGGCAGCAGCACGCACAGCACCGTCAGGAACCCGGCCCGCGCACCGGACGCCGCGGAGGCGAGGCGCGGCGGGGCGGAGAGCGGTCGCATCGGCGGCTTTCGGTGTCCGGTGACAGGGTGCGCCCGAAGCGTACCGAGCAGGCCGGGCGCACCCGGACGCCGGGTTCACCGCGATTCGGAAACCGGCGCGAGGGGGAAGGCGTTCACCATGAGCAACCACGACACGGGAGACCACGCCGGGCACTCCCACGGGGTGACGGCCGACGCCGACCGCCGCTGGCTGGCCATCGCCCTCACCCTCATCACGGTGTTCATGGCCGCCGAGGTCGTCGTGGGCGTCCTGGCCGGTTCGCTGGCCTTGATCTCCGACGCGGCGCACATGCTCACCGACGCCGTCTCGATCGTCCTCGCGCTCGTCGCGATGCGGCTGTCGGCCCGCCCCGCGCGCGGCGGCTTCACCTACGGCCTCAAGCGCGCCGAGATCCTCTCCGCCCAGGCCAACGGACTGACCCTGCTCCTGCTCGGCGCCTGGCTGGCCTACGAGGCGGTGCGCCGGCTCATCGACCCGCCGGAGGTCGAGGGCGGCCTGATGCTGGTCACCGCGCTCGCCGGGATCGCCGTCAACATCGCCGCCACGTGGTGCATCTCCAGGGCCAACCGCAGCTCCCTGAACGTCGAGGGCGCCTACCAGCACATCCTGAACGACCTGTTCGCGTTCATCGGTACGGCGATCGCCGCGCTCGTCGTCGTCCTGACGGGGTTCGCCCGCGCCGACGCGATCGCCACCCTCGTCGTCGTCGCCCTCATGTTCAAGGCGGGCTACGGACTGGTCCGCGACTCCGGGCGGATCTTCCTGGAAGCGGCCCCGGTCGGCCTCGACCCGGACACGATCGGCGACGAACTGGCGTCGCGGCCCGGTGTCGTGGAGATCCACGACCTGCACCTCTGGACGATCACCTCCGGCGAGCCCGCCCTCTCCGCGCACGTCCTCGTCGAACCCGCCGGCGACTGCCACGCCGTCCGCCGCGACCTCCAGCACCTCCTGCGCGACCACCACCGCATCACCCACACGACCCTCCAGGTCGACCACCTCGGCGAGGACCCGGAGGACACCGCCCTCCTGGACCTCGCCGTCCCCACCGACCACTGCGCCGACGCCCACGGCCCCGTCCACCGCCCGGGGCCGCACGAACACTGACGGCGCTACGAGGCCGGCGCCACCGCTTCGAGCCAGTCGAGCAGCAGCCGGTTCGTCTCGTCGGGGCGTTCCTGCTGGAGCCAGTGGCCGCACTCCAGGAGACGGGACGAGCGCAGGCCGGGGAGCGTGGTGGGGAAGGCGTCGATCGCGTCCTTCATCCAGGTGGTGGAGGCGTCCAGGGTGCCGCCGACGAACAGGGACGGCTGGGTGAGGGGCCGGCCGTCGAGGTCGGCGAGGTCCTGCCAGTCGCGGTCCATGTTCCGGTAGCGGTTGAGTGCCCCGGTGAGGCCGGTACGTTCGAATTCCCCTGCGTAGACGTCGAGTTCGGCCTCGGTGAGCCAGGAGGGGAGGCGGTCCGCGGGGAAGCGTTCACGCAGGGTGCCGCCACGGCGGACGAAGTGCGGGTCCGGCTCGCCCGGCGCGGGCATCGTGCCGGCGGACAGCGCCGCGTAGAAGCCGGCGAGCCAGCCGCGTACGTCGGGCTCGATCTCCGCCTCGGCGCGGCCGGGCTCCTGGAAGTAGGAGACGTAGAACTCCTCGTCTCCCCCCAGCCCGGCGAACACGTCACTCGGACGGGGACCGCCCGGCGGGGTGTACGGAACGCTCAGCAGACCCACCGCGCGGAAGATCTCCGGGTGCAGGAGACCGGAGACGGCCGCGATATTGGCACCCCAGTCATGCCCGACGACCACCGCGGTCTCCTCCCCGAGCGCGCGCACCAGCCCGGCGTTGTCCTCGACCAGGGCCCGCATCCGGTACTCGTGCGGCGCGGCCGGCCGGGAGGAACGCCCGTAACCCCGGACGTCCACGGCGACCGCTCGATACCCGGCCGCCGCGAGCGCCGGGAGCTGATGACGCCACGAGTACCAGGACTCCGGGAACCCGTGGACCAGCAGGACCAACGGCCCGCTCCCCTGCTCGACCAGATGCAGGCGCCCCGCCTTCGAGCCGACGAAACGATGACGCGGTTCCCCGGACGGCATGGACCGACACATGGCGCACCCTCCCACTCCGAACACTTCAGACAACGCCCCGATCCTGCGCCGCGGCCTGCGGCACGGGCGACTTTCTTGCGGGTTCGGCAAACCGGAGGCGGGCGCCGCACCACCTCCACCGAAGGCTCGCCGGACACCCGTGCGAGGATCACGCCGTGAACGATCTCTGCTTTCGCCCCGCCCAGGACGCCGACCTCGGCGCGGTCGTACGGCTGCGTGACGACGCGGCCCGCTGGATGCTCGCCCGGGGCATCACCGGGCAGTGGAACCCCGGTGAGCTGGGGGAGGACCACTTCCGGCGGATCATGGAGAGCGGGGAGGTCTGGCTCGCGGAGGCCGGCGGGCGGGCCGTCGGGGCGTGGGAGCTGTGGTGGGAGGACGAGGAGGCGTGGGGGCCGCAGGCGCCGACGGCGGGGTACGTGCACCGGCTGATGGTGGATCACGCGAGCGCGCCCGCCGGGACGGGGCGGCAGTTGCTGCGTGCCGCGGAGTCGCGTGTGGCCGAGGTGGGCCGCCCGCTCGTCCGGCTGGACTGTCTCGCCACCAACATCCGCCTTAGCGCGTACTACCAGGACTCCGGCTACCGGATCGTCGGCCGGAAGGAGGGCAAGCCGCAGCCGGACGGGACGCCGAAGTCGTACACGCTCCTCGAAAAGCGGCTGGGGTCGGCCGGGGGCTGACATCCGGAGGGGTTGACCGGGGTGGGTGGCGTCGTTACCTTGCGAAAGGTCTGCCACTTGGACGTCGTTCAATATACGGAACAGTTCGGTAGGCGCTCCTCCCTCCTGCGCGGCCCGCACGCCGCGCTTCTCTCCGAAGGTGGGAGCGCTCCCAGGCTTCGAGGAGGAGACGTGGACGAGTCCGTGAACGGGGAGCGGGGAGTGCTGGGCCGGAGGGCTGTGCTGGCGGCGATGGGAGCGCTTCCCGTCCTAGCCGCCACCGCGAGCCCGGCGGTGGCCGCCACGGCGACGATCAACCCGTCCGTCACCCGGCAGACGGTCCGCGGCTTCGGCGGCATGACCCACACCGCCTGGATCGGCGACCTCACGGCCGCCCAGCGGGAGACGGCGTTCGGCACCGGGGACGGCCGCCTGGGCTTCTCCCTGCTGAGAATCCCCGTCCCCGAGGACCGCGCCGCCTGGAGCCGCGACCTGGCGACGGCCCAGCGCGCGGCCCAGCTCGGCGTCTCCGTCATCGCCTCCCCCTGGAACCCGCCCGCCGCCCTGACCGAGACCTTCGTCCGCGGCACCCAGACCGACGCCCGACGCCTGCGGTACGACATGTACGGCGCGTACGCCCAGCACCTGAACGACTTCACCGTCCACCTGCGCGACAACGGCGTGAACCTGTACGCGATCTCCGTGCAGAACGAGCCCGACTACGCCCACGACTGGACCTGGTGGACCCCCGCCGAGATGGTCCGCTTCCTGCGCGAGAACGCCGGCGCGATCAGCACGCGGGTCATCGCCCCCGAGTCCTTCCAGTACCTGAAGAACATGTCCGACCCCATCCTGAACGACCCGGCGGCGCTCGCGAACACGGACGTCATCGGCGCCCACCTCTACGGCACGTCCCTCGCGAACTTCCCCTACCCCCTCTTCAGACAGAAGGGCGCGGGCAAGGAGCTCTGGATGACGGAGGTCTACTACCCGAACAGCTCGGACTCCGCGGACCTCTGGCCCCAGGCCCTCGACGTGGGGGAGCACATCCACCACGCCATGGTCGACGCCGAGTTCCAGGCGTACATCTGGTGGTACATCCGGCGCGGCTACGGCCCGATGCGCGAGGACGGGCAGGTCAGCAAACGCGGCGCGGCCATGGCGCAGTTCGCGCGTTTCGTCAGGCCCGGACACGTACGCGTCGAGGCGACGGCGAACCCGGCGGCGAACGTGTGGGTGTCGGCGTACCGGGGCGGCGGCGCCACGGTCGTCGTCGCCGTCAACAAGGCGACCGCGGGGGTGAGCCAGCAGTTCACGCTGGTGAACAGCGCGCCGTCCAGTGTGTCGTCCTGGGTGACGGACGCGACCCGCAACGTCGTCTCGCAGGGCACGGCCGGCGTGTCCAACGGCTCCTTCACGGTGACGCTGCCCGCCCTCAGCATGACGACGTTCGTGCTCCGCTGACCGGGATTCGGCCAAGGGGAGCGGCGTCAGATGGCCGACGGGACGGTCTCGGGCGACACACCTGTCCCGGTAGCCTCACCCGTGACCAACCAGCGCACCAACCCCCCACCCCCAGGCCGCGTTCCGGCATGGACGGCACCCGTGCGACCCCGGTGACCTCCCCCGCTCGCGGCCCCCCCCCAGGAGGATCACGGTGAAAGTTCGCACCAGAAGCTCGGCGATCATCGGCACCCTCTGCCTCGTCGCTTCCCTCGCCCTGACCACGGCCTCCGCCGACGAACTCGCCGCCCTGCCCCAGGCGGCGGACGTCACGCTGACCACGGTCGCCACGGCCCAGAACCCCATCGCGGGCACCGCGGGCCCCGGCGACACGGTCTGGATCGCCGAACGCGCCGGGCGGGTCAGGGTCCTGGAGGGCGGCGTGCTCGGCGCGCCAGTCCTCGACATCTCCGCCGACACCACCACCGACGGCGAACGCGGCCTGCTGGGCATCGCGTTCGGCCGCGACTTCGCACACCTCTACCTGTCGTACACGAACCGTCAGGGCACCAGCACCATCGACGAGTACGCCGTACGCGACGGCCGCGTCCAGACCGCCACCCGGCGTACCGTCCTCACCCAGACCCAGCCCTTCTCGAACCACAACGGCGGCGACATCAAGGTCGGGCCCGACGGCTACCTGTACATCGCGCTCGGCGACGGCGGATCGGCCGGCGACCCGCAGGGCAACGGGCAGAAACTCGACACGCTCCTCGGCAAGATCCTGCGCATCGACCCGCGCGGCGCCACCCCGTACGCGATCCCGGCCGACAACCCGTTCGTCGGCGTCCCGAACGCCAAGGGCGAGATCTGGGCCTACGGGCTGCGCAACCCCTGGCGGTTCTCCTTCGACGCCGGCACCCGCGACCTGCTCATCGGCGACGTCGGCCAGAACGCCTGGGAGGAGATCGACTGGGCGCCCGCCGGCAGCAAGGGCGGCGAGAACTACGGCTGGAACCAGATGGAGGGCAACCACCCCTTCCGGGGCGGCACGGCTCCCGCGAACCACGTCCCGCCGGTCCACGAGTACGACCGCACCGGCGCCGGCTGCTCGGTGACCGGCGGATTCGTCTACCGGGGCGACGCGATCCCCGCACTGAAGGGCCGGTACGTCTTCAGCGACTTCTGCGACGGCACCGTACGCACCCTGACCATGAACAACGGCCGGGTCACCGGCGTGGACGACCTCGGGGTCAACGGCGGCAACGTCGTCTCCTTCGTCCAGGGCGGCGACCACGAGCTGTACGTCCTCGACCTGGGCGGACGCGTCTCCCGGATCGACCCGGCGTGACGACGGCCCGCGGCTGAGCGCCCCGCCGGCCGGCATGTCGCGTCGCGACAACGGCCGGCGGGGCGGACGAGCGGAACCTGTACCTGGTCCCGGACAGATCGGTGGGCGGGACCAGGTTCGTACCCTTGGCCCGTGAGGCCCACCTCGTGACGCCGGAGCGCAGCCGGCCCCACGCCGCCGCCCGCTAGGGAACCCGCACCGGAACCCGCCACACCAGCCTCGTACCCCCCTCCGCCGGGCAGTCCCACTCCAGCCCTCCGCCCAGCTCCCGGGCCCGTTCCGCCATGTTGCGCAGCCCGCTGCGGCGGCCGTCGGCGGGGATGCCGGTGCCGTTGTCGTGGACGGCGAGGGTCAGCTCGTGGGCGTCGGCGGTCAGGACGACGTCCACGCGGGTGGCGCCGGCGTGCCGGGCGACGTTCGTGAGGGCTTCGGAGAGGACCGCGACGACATGGTCCGCGACCTCCTTCGGCACGTCGGTGTCGATCAGCCCCTCCATCCGGAAACTCGGCGCGAACCCGAGCGCCGGGGCGGCCTCCCCCGCCACCCGGACCGCGCGGGCCCGCAGACCGCTCCCCGGACCGGCGCCACGGGCCTGCAACCCGAAGATGGTCGAGCGGATGATCTTGATGCTCTCGTCCAGGTCGTCCACCGCGCGCAGCACCCGCTCGGACGCCTCCGAGTGCTCGATGAACCGGCCCGCGCTCTGAAGCGTCATCCCGGTCGCGAACAGCCGCTGGATCGCCAGGTCGTGCAGATCCCGGGCGATCCGGTCACGGTCCTTCAGCAGCGCGATCTCCTCGGCGTCCCGCCGCCGCTCCGCCAGCTCCATCGCGATGGCCGCCTGCGCGGCGAACACCTGGAGCGGCTCGATCTCCTTGCCGGAGAACGCCACCCGGCCCGCCTCCCGCACCAGCAGCAGCACCCCGCGCACCCCGTCGTCCCCGGTACCGACCGGCACCGCCACGGACGGGCCCAGCGACGGGACGAGCGAGAGCGGATCGTCGCTCGTGACGGCGGCACCCCGGCCGAACGCCGTACCGATCAGCCCCCCTTCGGCCGGCAGGACGAGCCCGCGCAGGGCGTCCGCCTCCTGCCCCAGGGCCAGTTCGACCGTGAACGAGTCGGTGCCCTCCATCGGCATCGCGACGACGGCGAGCGCGGCGCCCGTGATGTCCCGGGCCCGCTCGGCGATCAGCCCCAGCACCTCCGCCCGTCCGTCCCCCGACATCAGCCGGTGCGTGATCTCCGTGTTCGCGCCGAGCCAGCGCTCACGCAGCCGGGACTCCGCGTACAGCCGTGCGTTGTCGATCGCCACCCCGGCCGCCACCGCGAGGGTCGACGTCACCGACACGTCCTCCTCGTCGAACTGGGCCCCGCCCCGCTTCTCGGTGAGATACAGGTTGCCGAACACCTGGTCGCGGACCCGGATCGGGACCCCGAGGAACGTGTTCATCGGCGGATGGTCCGCGGGGAAGCCGTACGACGACGCGTGGTCGGAGAGCTTCTCCAGCCGCAGCGGCTCAGGGTGGCGGATCAGCTCGCCCAGGATGCCGTGGCCCTCCGGATAGGGGCCGATCCTCGCGATCCGGTCCTCGCCCACCCCGATCGTGTGGAAGGCCGAGAGCCGCTTGCCGTCCGGGCCGATCACCCCCAGCGCCGCGTACTCGGCGTCCACCAGGACCGCCGCCGCCTCCACGATGCTGTACAGCGCCTGCCTCAGGTCCAGTTCGCGGCCGACCGACAGGACCGCCTCCAGCAGGCTGTGCACCCGGTCCCGGGTCCCCCGCGCCGCGTCGAGCCGCGCCTGCAACTCGTCCAGCAGCTCGTCCAACCGCAGCTGAGGCAGCCTTACCCGGGCCTCCTCGGGACTTCCCACCCGCACTCCTCGGCATCTCCACGACCCGGCCTCTCCGGTCACTGCACAAAGTAGTGGTCCGGGTACGGACCGGGCACCGAGAACGGGCCAACTGCCCCGGCACGGGCGACCGGAGCCGCATCCGGCATCCCTGTAGGGCCGACCGGCCCTGGTAAGGGGACCAACGGCACCAGCGCGGGGAACTCCGCCGAGGGGACAGTGGCGGACAGGAGCGGCACCCACCCCCCGGTGGTGCCGCTCCTCCCACAGCCCCGGGCCCCACCGACCCACGGACACTCGCCATGACGGACGACACCACCCCCACCCCCGCGCGCAGAAGCGTCGAACTCGCCCACGCCGAGGCGCTCCGGCTGCTCGGGAGCGTGTCCCTCGGACGGGTCGTCTTCACCCGGCGGGCGCTGCCGACCGTCCGCCCCGTCAACCACGTCCTCGTCGACGGCGACGTCGTCATCCGCACCCATGAACGGGCCGCCCTGACCCTGCACGCCGGCCGGGGCGACGGCGCCGGGGTCGTCGTCGCCTACGAGGCCGACGACATCGACCCCTGGACCCACCTCGGCTGGAGCGTCGTCGTCACCGGATACGCCCACCTCGTCACCGACCCCCGCGAACTCGCCCGCTACGACGCCCTGTTGCGGCCCTGGGTCGACCGCACCATGGAACACGCCGTGCGTATCCGGCCGGCCCTGGTGACGGGTGTCCGCCTCACCGCCGACGGTGCCTGAACCGGGCCCGGCGGGTGGGCCGTTCGGTCCCTTCGAACAGGGCCCGCGTGGTTCGAACGGCCCTTCCGGGCGGTGCGGCGGACCGGGTTGGCTGATGGTCATGGACGACAAGCACTTCGGGTCCGCGGCGCTGCGCGCGACACGGACCGGCGGCGGTACGACCGTCGTGACCCTCCGCGGTGAACTCGACCTCCTGGCGGTCGTCGGCCTCGGTCCCGCCCTGGACGAGCTGACCGCCGACCCGCACCCCGACGTGGTGCTGGACCTGGAGCCGGTGACCTTCGTCGACTGCTGCGGCCTCGGCCTGCTGTGCCGGGCCCGCAACCGGGTCCTGGCCCGCCGCGGCAGACTCCGCCTCGCCGCCCCCGGCACCGGCCTCATACGGCTCCTGCGGCACGCCGGGTTGACGGACGCGTTCGAACTGAGCCCGTCGCGGACCCCGGGGGTGACGGGCTGAGACCGGCGGAGAGACGGCCGGGGCGGCGCCGAATGGGGCCGGTCGGCCCTGGTGCGCGGTGGGCCGAACGGTGATGATCGTGGTGGGCAGCAGGTCCGCACAGCGAGAGGTCGTCATGGCGCAGGCACGCACCTTCAGCGAGCAGGACCCGATCCGTGTGTTCCTGCTCGACGACCACGAGGTCGTCCGGCGCGGTCTGGCCGACCTCCTCGACACGGAGCCCGACATCGCGGTCGTCGGCGACGCGGGGACGGTCGGGCACGCGCTCGCGCGGGGCCCGGCGCTGCGCCCGGACGTGGCCGTGCTGGACGTCCGCCTGCCCGACGGGGACGGGATCACCGTCTGCCGCGAGCTGCGTGACCGGATGCCGGAGCTGGCCTGTCTGATGCTGACGTCGTTCGACGACGAGGACGCGCTCCTCGACGCGATCATGGCGGGGGCGTCCGGGTACGTCCTCAAGCAGATCAAGGGCTCCGACCTGGTCTCGGCGGTGCGTACGGTCGCCTCCGGGCAGTCGATGCTGGACCCCGCGACCACGGCCCGTCTGATGCGTTCCCTGCGCGCCGAGCCGGCCGGCACCCCGGCGGTCCCCGACGAGCTGGCGGGCCTGTCCCCGCGCGAACGCGACATCCTCGCCCTCATCGGGGAGGGCCTGACCAACCGGGAGATCGGCAAGAAGCTGTACCTCTCCGAGAAGACCGTCAAGAACCACATCTCCCGTCTCCTGGCCAAACTCGGCGTCCAGCGCCGAGTCCAGGCCGCCGTACTGGCCACCCACCTGGAACCGCCGGAGGGGACCAGATAGGGCGCGGCACCGCGATGTCGAGAACCCGTGTCCGGCTCCGTCCCAGGGATGAGCGCGGCCACAATGGGCCGCACCCGCACCGAGGAGAACGGCCATGGCGAAGTACCTGCTGCTGAAGCACTACCGGGGCGCCCCGGCGGCGGTCAACGACGTACCGATGGACCGCTGGACGCCCGAGGAGATCTCCGCGCACATCCAGTACATGCGCGACTTCGCGGCCGGGCTGGAGCGGAGCGGCGAGTTCGTCGGCGAGGTGGCGCTCGCGCCGGAGGGGACGTGGGTGCGGTACGACGGCGAGGGCCGGCCGCCGGTCACCGACGGGCCGTTCGCCGAGACGAAGGACCTCATCGCCGGGTGGATGGTGATCGACGTCGACAGCTACGAACGGGCCGTCGAACTGGCCGGGGAACTCTCCGCGGAACCCGGCGCGGGCGGGCGGCCCATCCACGAGTGGCTGGAGCTGCGCCCGCTGCTGTCCGCGCCGCCCACCGTCACGGAATGACCGCACGCCGGTCCTCGACGCCCTGACGACAACTGATCGTGATAGACAACGCCCGAACACGTGCGAGGCGTTGACGACAGGAGTGGGTGGCCGTGCTGCTGAGGACCTTCCGGTGGGCGTTCGCCTGCACAGCGCTCGGCCTGGCCGCGGGCGTGTTCTACGACGGCTGGGCGGCGCTCGGGGTCGTCGCGATCCTGGCCGTCCTGGAGGTGTCGCTGTCCTTCGACAACGCGGTCGTCAACGCCGGTGTCCTGAAGAAGATGAACGCCTTCTGGCAGAAGATCTTCCTCACGGTCGGCATCCTGATCGCCGTGTTCGGGATGCGGCTCGCCTTCCCCGTCGTGATCGTGGCCGTCACGGCGAGCCTCAACCCGTACGACGCGGTCCAGCTCGCCCTGACTGACAAGGACCGCTACCAGCAGCTGGTCACCGACGCCCACCCGGCGATCGCCGCGTTCGGCGGCATGTTCCTGCTCATGATCTTCCTCGACTTCGTCTTCGAGGAGCGGGACATCCAGTGGCTCCGCTGGCTGGAACGCCCCCTCGCCAAACTCGGCAAGGTCGACGCGCTCTCCGTCTGCCTCGCGCTCGGCGTCCTGCTGATCACCTCCGTGACCTTCGCCGCCCACGCCCACCAGCACGGCGGCGCGCACGCCGACAAGACACAGACCGTCCTCCTCTCCGGCATCGCGGGTCTCATCACCTACCTCGTCGTCGGCGGCCTCTCCGGCTTCTTCGAGAACCGCCTGGAGGAGGAAGAGGAGGAGCAGCGGCCGTCCGCCGGCTCCCCCCTCGCCCTCGCCGGCCGCGCCGCGTTCTTCCTGTTCCTCTACCTCGAAGTCCTCGACGCCTCCTTCTCCTTCGACGGCGTCATCGGCGCCTTCGCCATCACCAACGACATCGTCCTGATGGCACTGGGCCTCGGCATCGGCGCGATGTACGTCCGTTCGCTCACGGTCTACCTGGTCCGCCAGGGCACCCTCGACGACTACGTCTACCTGGAGCACGGCGCCCACTACGCCATCGGCGCCCTCGCCGTCATCCTCATGATCACCATCCAGTACCAGATCAACGACGTGATCACCGGCCTCATCGGCGTCGTCCTGATCGCCGCCTCCTTCTGGTCCTCCGTCCGCCGCAACCGCACCCTCGCGACGCCGGACGCGGCCTAACGGCCGGCCAGCGGGAAGTGGCAGGCGACCTGACGCCCGTCGCCGCCCGCGGCTAGCCTCGGACGCTCCACCGCGCACAGCTCCCGCGCGTGGGGGCAGCGCGTACGGAACGGGCAGCCCGTCGGCTTCTCCGCCGGGCTGGGCACCTCCCCGGTCAGCATGATCCGCTCCCTGGGCGGCCCGCCGTCCCCGGGAGTCCCGTCGTCGATGTCCGGTACGGCCGACAGCAGGGCCTGCGTGTACGGGTGCGCCGGTGACGCGTACAGGTCGTCCGTGGCGGCGAGTTCGACGATCTCGCCGAGGTACATGACGGCGATCCGGTCCGACACGTGCCGCACCACCCCGAGGTCGTGCGCGATGAAGACGTAGGTGAGCGCGAACTCCTCCTGGAGGTCGGCGAACAGGTTCAGCACCTGCGCCTGGATCGACACGTCCAGCGCCGACACCGGCTCGTCCGCGACGATCAGCCTCGGGTCCGTCGCCAACGCCCGCGCGATCCCGATCCGCTGCCGCTGCCCGCCGGAGAATTCATGCGGATACCGGTCGAGATGGGCCGCCGAGAGCCCTACGACGTCGAAGAGCTCGGCGACCCGACGGCGGACCGTGCCCGAGTCGCCGTACCGGTGCACGAGCAGCGGCTCCGCGACGATGTCCCCGGCACGGCGGCGGGGGTTGAGGGAGGCGTGCGGGTCCTGGAAGACGAACTGGAGGCCCGGCCGCACCGGACGCAGCCGCCGCGTGGACAGCGTCGAGATGTCCTGCCCGTCGAACTCGACGCGCCCGGAGGTGAGTTCGGTGAGCCGCACCAGGCACCGCCCGAGCGTGGACTTGCCGCAGCCCGACTCCCCGACGACCCCGAGCGTCTCCCCGGCCCGCACCTCCACGGACACCCCGTCGACGGCCCGCAACGGCCGCCGCGCACCCCGCAGCCGATAGTGCTTGGTGACGTCCGTGGCACGCAGCAGCACTTCGCCGACCGGAGCCGCGGGAGCCGCCGGAACCTTGAGGGCCTCTGGACCCGTGGGAGCCGGGGGAACTGCGGGAACCCTGGGAACCGTCCCGGTCATGACGCCACCTCCGTGTCCTGTCGTACGGCCGCCCGCTGCCCCGCCCGGTCCCGCGCCGGGAGCCAGCATGCGTCCAGATGCGTGAGGTCCTCGCCCGGCGCGAGCGCGGGCCGCTCCTCGCACCGGTCGTGACGCAGCCGGCAGCGCGGCGCGAACGCGCAGCCCTCCGGCAGGGCGCCGGGCGTCACCGGCATGCCCGCGATGGTGGGGAGCCGGCGCAGCCGGGGGCCGGTCACCCGGGGCACCGAGTCCAGCAGCCCCCACGTGTAGGGGTGCCGCGGTCCGTGGAACACCGCCTGCCGGGGCCCCTCCTCGGCGGCCCGGCCGCCGTACATGACGAGGACCCGGTCGGCGATCCGCGAGACCACGCCCATGTCGTGGGTGATGAGGACCATCGCCGAACCGCGCGTGTTCAGCTCCCGCATCAGATCGAGGATCTGCGCCTGGACCGTCACGTCCAGCGCGGTCGTCGGCTCGTCGGCGATCAGCAGCGCCGGGGAGCAGGACAGGGCCATCGCGATGACCACGCGCTGGCGCATGCCGCCGGAGAACTCGTGCGGATAGGCGTGCACGCGGGAGGGCGCGCCGGGGATGCCGACGTCGGAGAGGAGCCGTACCGCGCGGGCCTCGGCCTCCTTGCGGGACACCTTCTCGTGCGCCCGGATCTGCTCGGCGATCTGCCAGCCGACCGTGTACACGGGGGTGAGGGCGGTCATCGGGTCCTGGAAGACCATGGCGATCTCCCGGCCGCGCACCGCCCGCATCTCCTTGCCGGTCAGCGTCAGCAGGTCCCGCCCCCGGAAGCGGACCTCACCCGTCACGGTGACGTTCGGGCTGGTCAGCAGCCGCAGCACGGCGAGCATCGACACGCTCTTGCCCGAGCCCGACTCGCCGACCACGCCCAGCACTTCACCGGGCGCGACCGAGAAGGAGAGCCCGTCGACGGCGGTCACCGTGCCCTGCCGGGTGCGGAACCGCACCCTCAAGTCGCGGACGTCCAGCAGGGGTTCAGACATGGCGGGCCCTCGGATCGAGTCGTGCGTACAGGATGTCCACCAGCGCGTTGGCGAGGACCACGAAGAACGCGGCGTACAGCACCGTCCCCATGATCACCGGCAGGTCGAGGTTCTGGAGGGCGTCGTAGGTGAGCTTGCCGATGCCCGGGAGGCCGAACACCACCTCGGTGAGCAGCGCGGCGCCGCCGACGAGCGCCCCGAAGTCCAGGCCGAACAGCGACACGATCGGGATGAGAGAACAGCGCAGCGCGTGCCGCAGCAGGATGCGCCGCTCGGACAGCCCCTTCGCGCGGGCAGTGCGGACGTAGTCCTCGCCGAGCGCGGAGACGACCTCGCCGCGCAGCAGCCGGGCGTAGATCCCGGCGTACAGCAGGGCCAGCGTCAGCCACGGGAACAGCAGATGCAGCGCCCACTCGCCGGGCGCGTGGCTCAGGTCGACGTACCCGGGCGGCGGCACCCACGAGAAGAGGGAGCCGTGGAACTGCTTCTGCGTGAGGAGGTTGACGACCTCGCCGAGCCAGTACGCCGGCAGGGACACCCCGACGACACCGGCCAGCATGATCAGCGGGTCGGCGGCCCTGCCGCGCAGCATCGCCGCCGCCGTCCCCATCAGGACGCCGGCCGTCATCCAGATCAGGGCCGCGCCGACGACCAGGGAGAGGGTCACCGGGGTGGCCTGCACGATCTGCGGGATCACCTTCGAGCCCCGGTTGACGAACGACTCCAGGTCCCGGTCGACCAGGAGATGCCGCATCATCAGCAGGTAGCGCACGGGCAGCGGCCGGTCCAGGCCGAAGGAGTGCCGCACCTGCGCGAGGGTGGCCGGGTCCGCGTTGCGTCCCGCGATCCTCGCCGCCGGGTCGACGCCCGGGGTCGCGAAGAAGATCAGGAACACCAGCACGCTGATCGCGAACATCACCAGCAGCGCCGAACTGAAGCGGCGCAGAGCGAAGAGGAGCACGGTTCACACCCCTCCGCGCAGCCGGGCGCCCGGATCGAGGGCGTCACGCACCCCGTCGCCGAGGACGTTCAGCGCGGCCGTGGTGAGCGCGATCAGCAGACCGGGCGCGATCGTCACCACGGGCCGGGTGTACAGCAGCCCCAGACCGTCCTGGATGATCGTGCCCCAACTCGCCTCCGGCGGCTGGACACCCACCGACAGGAACGACAGCGCCGACTCCGTCAGCATCGCCAGCGCGGTCATCAGCGGCACGAACACCAGCGCCGTCGGCACCACGTTCGGCAGCACCTCCCGGCGCAGGACGCGCACGGTCGGCGAACCGGAGCCGATCGCCGCCTGGATGTACTCCTTGTCCCGCAGCACCAGCACCTGACCGCGCAACGGCCGTGCCACGTACGGCACATAGATCGCCGCGATGATCGTCACCGGCAGCCACAGACTCCCGGCATCGACCGTCAGCGGCCCCAGCCTGAGGCCGTTCGTGAGAAGGACCACCGACAGGCAGATCGCCAGCAGGTACACCGGGAACGCCCAGACGACGTCCAGCACCCGGGAGATCACCGCGTCGACGACCCCGCCCGCGTACCCGGCGACGACCCCGACTGCCGTGCCGAGCACGCAGGTCAGCACCGCCGCCGTGAACCCGATGAACAGGCTCGTCCGGCCGCCGTACAGCAGCCGCGCCATGACGTCCCGGCCCTGGTTGTCGGAGCCGAGGAAGTAGTGCCCGGGGTCCCAGGTCGGGCCGATCGGGGTGACACCGAGACCGAGGCCAGTGCTGCTCGGGGTGAGCACCGGGACGGTCTTCCCGTCGACGACCGTCGTCCCGGAGACATGGGACTGGAAGGGGTCGGTGTGGGCGATGTGGTGCGCGTACAGCGGGGCGCACAGGCTCGCCAGCACGACCAGGAGCAGGACGGCGCCGGCGGCCAGCGCCGCCTTGTTGTGCCGGAGGTCTCCTGCGGCGGTCCGCCAGGGGCCCGGCGAGGGCCTGACGCCGAGGGGGGCCGTGGCGGCGGTCACTTGACCCACAGCTGCCCGACCAGCATGTAGAACTGCTTGCTGAAGCGGTAGTTGCCCACCCGCGTCGACGTGAAGTCGATCATCTTGGGGTTGATCAGCGGGACGACCGGCGACTCGCCCATGATCTGCTGGTCGATCGCGGCCCACTGCGCGTCGGCGTTCGCGGTCTTCGCCGCCGCCTGCATCCTGGCGTCGACGCTCTTGTCGCAGTACCCGGAGATGTTGATGCTGGAGTCGCTGCCCGGGTGGAAACTCGCGCAGGACAGCAGCACGTTCAGGAAGTCGGAGGCCGCCGGATAGTCCTGGTACCAGGACGTCAGGGCCAACTGCACCTTGTTCTTGGTGTTCTGGATGTAGGTGAACTGGATGTTCGCCGACAGCGGCTTCAGCGTCGCCTTGTAACCGAGCTGGGTCAGCAGGCTCTGGAGGTACTGCCCGATCGATTTGTTGACGTCGTCGTCCTGGACGACGATCCCGACCTCCTGACCGGCCGTCCCCGACTGCTTCACCAGCTCCTTGGCCCTGGCGAGATCGGAGGCCGTCCAGGTAGGCGTGGACCCCTTCGTGTAGGCGCACTTGTCGGCGTGCCCGGGGAAGCCCGGCGGGAGGATCGTGCACGCGGGGGAGGCGAGGTTCGTGCCGCCGTACAGCCGGACCACGGCCGACCTGTCCACCGCCCAGTTGACGGCCTGACGCGCCAACTTGTTGTCGAAAGGCGCCGAGTTCACGTTGAGCGTCGCGTACCAGAACGCGGTCAGCGGGTTCACGTGCGCCTGGGAGGCGTACTTCGTGCCGATCTCGTTGAGGCGGTCGGCGGGCGGAGCGTCGAACATCCAGTCCGCCTCGCCGTTCTCGACGGCGGTGACCTCCGACTCGACGGTCTGCCCGAAGGTGTAGTCGATCGCGTCCGGATAGCCCTGGGGCTGCGCCTCGCGCGACCACTGTGCGAAGTGCGGGTTGCGGACCAGCTTCAGCGCCCGGTTCGGGTCGTACGACGCCGCCATGTACGGGCCGGTCGAGGGGAGGGGCGTGGTGCCGGCGTCCTTCGCGGGGGAGTCCTTGGGGAGGATGCTGGCGTGCGGGACGGCGAGCTTGTACGCGAACTCCGTGTCCGGGGCGGTGAGGTTGATGGTCACCGTGTTGGTCGCCGCGTCACCGGTCACACCCTTCGGGAGGGTGCAGGAGGCGGGGGTCTTGAGACAGGCGTCGGCGCCGACGATGCCGTTGTAGAAGGTGCCCGCCGTGGGGCTGGAGACCTTGAAGATCCGCTCGAACGACGCCACGACGTCGTCGGTGGTGAGGGGCTTGCCATTGGAGAAGGTGACGCCCTTGCGGAGCGTGAAGGTGTAGGTCTTGCCGCCGTTGCTGATCTTCGGGAGGGAGGTCGCCAGGTCCGGGACGACGGTGAACGACTCCTGCCCGTTCACCTTCTTGAAGGCGAGCAGGCCGTCGTACATCGACTGGTACAACTGCCAGTACTGGAGCGTGTAGTTGATCTGCGGGTCGAAGCTGCCCGCCGCCGCGTGCGCGACGAGTTTCAGGGTGCCGCCCTTGTGCTGGGGCTGGAAGGCGGAGGAGCCGGTGGCGGCGGTGGTCGGGCTTCCGGAGGAGGACGTGTCGTCGGAGGAGGACGAACAGGCGGCGGCGGTGAGGGCGAGCGCGACGGTGCCGGCGGCGAGCGCGCCGCGTTTGGTGCGGTGGGACAGAGGGCTTCGGGGCATGACGGGGGAACCCTTCCGGGGCGGGGCTGGTCGGTCGGTGTCGGTTCAGTCGGCGGAGTCGAGGAACTCGCCGACGACCCGCAGGTACAGCTCCTCCTCCTCGACGTGCGGCATGTGGCTGGAGCGCTCGAACATGTGCCAGCGCACGTCCGGGATGTGATCGGCGAAGGGGCGGACGGTCTCGGGGGTGGCCTCGTCGTACCGTCCCGACACCAGGAGCGTCGGCGCCTCGACCAGATGGAGCCGGTCGACGACGGACCAGTCCTTGAGGGTGCCGACGACGTGGAACTCGTTCGGGCCGTTCATCGTGTGGTACACGGTCGGATCGGCGGCGATGTTGTCCCAGGTCGCCCGCACCTCGGGCGGGTTGGGGACGAGCCGGCAGACGTGGCGTTCGTTGAAGACCTGTTCGGCCGCCCGGTAGTCGGGGTGGTCCGTGGTGCCGGCGGCCTCGTGGGCGAGCAGGGTCCGCTGGACCTCCTCCGGCAGCCCCGCGCGCAGTTCGGCCGCCGCCGCGAGCCACAGCCGCATCGACGCGGGGGAGTTGGCGATGACCAGTCCGCGCAGCCCGGGAGGCCGGCGGACCGCGTGCTCGGCGGCCAGCATGCCGCCCCAGGACTGGCCGAGGACGTGATAGCCGTCGGCGATGCCCAACTCCGCGAGGAGGGTGTCGAGTTCGTCGAGGAAGAGCTGGACGGTCCAGAAGCCGGCGCCCTCGGCGGGCAGATGGGTGGAGCGCCCGGTGCCGAGCTGGTCGTAGTGGATCACCGGGCGGCCCTGCGCGGCGATGCCCGCGATGCTGAGCGTGTAGTCGTGACCGGCGCCGGGGCCGCCGTGCAGGACCACGAGAGGTGTCCTGCCCGGTTCGCCGGTGATCCGGTACCAGGTCGAGTGGCCGTTGAAGTCGACCGTGCCGGTGTGGTTCGGTTCGGGGATCGCCACGGGAAGCCTCCCAGACCGGCCGGAATCACTCCGGCCGCTGTCTGAAAATAGTTGGGTTGTGACGGATGGATGGGATAGTGAACGGGGAAAAGGTCAGTCCACAAGACCTTTTAGTCGGGGCAGGGAAAGAAGTAACGCCGGGTTCACACGGCCCGCGCGCGTTTACCGAAACGGCGATTTCCGGGAGGGCACCTGACATCCGCACCTGAGCCACTGGGGGCGGGCGACGAGTACGCGCGCCTCATCGACCGTGTCGTCCTCGGCGCCGGTCCGCCCTCCGCGCTGCGCCCGGTACGGGTGTCGTCGGCGGTCGACGAGGTCGCCGACCGGCTCCTCACCGCGATCGCGGTCGGGGACTTCCTGCCCGGCGAACGGCTCCCCGCCGAACGCGAGCTGACCGGACTGCTGCACGTCAGCCGGCCCACCGTGCGCGAGGCCGTCGGACGCCTCTCGGCCCTCGGGGTCATCGAGGTCCGCCGGGGCCGGGGCGGCGGGGCGTTCGTCCGCGACAGTTGGAGCGAGTCCTCGGGGGACGCGGTGCGGCGTACGCTGCTGCCTCGCTGGGAGGAGTTCGAGCAACTCTTCGACCTGCGCGGCCTCGTGGAGGGCATGGTCGCGGCGACCGCCGCCCGGCGCCGGCGCCCCGAGGACCTCGCACCCATGCGGGACGCCCTCTCCGCCCACCTCTGCGCGGACACGCCCCGCGAGGAACAGGCCGCCGACAGCGCCTTCCACCGCGCCGTCTGCGACGCCACCCACAACCCCCAGATCACCCGCCTCAGCCGCGACCTCCTCACCCGCATCAGCCTCGGCTTCCCCGTCGAACCCTGGGGCAAGGGCGAACGCGGCCACTTCCACCGGGCCGGCGAGGGCCACACCGCCCTCTACGAGGCCATCGCGGCGGGCGAACCGGAACGGGCGGAGGAGATCGCCCGCGAACACTTCATGATCAGCGCGGAGATGATCCGGGGGGTGCTGGCCCGGGTCAGGGGAGAGACGTGAAAGGCGGAGGGGCCGCCCGGGCGTGGGGCGGCCCCTCGGGGACGACGGCTCGGGCGCGGAGCGGGCCCACGGAGGTGGCGGCTCGGGCGTGGGGCGGTCCTTCGGAGGCGGCGGTTCCAGCGCGGGGCGGCCTCACGGAGACGGCGCCTCACTCGTACCGGTACTTCAGCGACTCCTCCTCCGCCCGCTCGATATCGGCGATCGTCAGCTCCGGCATGCGCATCTGGGCGAGCGTCACCTCGGCCGACGTCGGCTGGGCGTCGGCCGGGAGCCAGCCCTCCGGCTTCCACGCCGAGCTGCGCAGCAGGGACTTGGGGCAGTGCGGGTAGACCTCCTCGATCCCCACCACCAGCGCGCTGGCCGGCGGCTTCCCCACGGCCGTGAGCTGGGACAGCAGCTCCGGGCGGGTGGAGACGCAGGCCCGCCCGTTCACCCGGAGGGTCGTGGTGCGCCCCGGAATGATGAACAGCAGCCCCGCCCGCCCGGTGGCGATCACGTTCTGGAGCGTGTCCAGCCGCTTGTTCCCGGTCGCGTCCGGTATCGCGACCGTCCGCTCGTCCAGCACCGCCACGAACCCGGCGGGCCCACCGCGCGGAGAGACGTCGCAGTTGCCCTCGCCGTCCACACTGGCGACCAGGACGAGCGACGCACACCCGATCAACGTCCTGGTCTGCTCGGTGAGTTCGGTCATCTGCTTGCGGACGGCCCCCGCGCCGGGCAGTTCGTAGGTGCGGCGCAGGGTCTCCAGGTCGGGCACGGAGTCGAGGAGGAGGGAGTCGAAGGCGGTACCGGTCAGAGATGACGTCATGCCTTCGACACTAGTCCGATCACATCCCGGCGAGGCGCTGCACCTTGGTGAGTTTGCATGTGAAGTCCGTCGTGACCTGCGCCGTCCCGCCCGCGGTCTCCTTCGCCTGCTGGCCCGCCCCGAGGCTGTGCACGATCGCGGGCCCCTCGGCGAGCCGTGTGCCGCCGCTGTCGACGAACTCCAGCTGGACGAGGTAGGTCGCGGTGTCCGTCCCGTGATTGGTCACGGTGAGGGCGGCGCTGGGCATCCTCGTCGTGGCGTCGACCGAGCAGGTGTCGACCTTCACGTCGTTCGAACCCGAGGTGTTCTGGCCGACGGTGCCGGTGGCGCCGCCGGGAGAAGAGGCCGACATCGGAGTGGGCGTGCTGTCGCCGGAGGCGTCGGAGCCGCCGGAGGAGGAGCAGGCGGTGACGGTGGCCAGGGAGGCGACGGCGAGTATCGCGGCCGTGGTGAGGGTCCTGATTCGGATCGGCAACGGACGTTCTCTTTCTCGGGAAGGGGGGACGGTCTACTTGGCCGAGATCTCGGGCGCGGGCCGCGCACCGGTCAGCAGCGGCCCCAGGTCGAGATGCAGCCAGGCGTCGAACAGCACGTTCACCGCACCGGTCGGCCGCGCGGTGAGCCGTACGACGTGCGAGGAACCGCCGATCACCTCGGCCTCGGGATGCGAGAGCAGCTTCGACCACGGCTCGTTCGACACCATGGACGTCGTCGACCTCACCCGGCCCGGCCACGCCGAGGCGATCGACTCCGCCGCGTCGCCGCTCGCGGTCGTCATGCAGACGACCTCCGTGGCCGCGCCCTTCGCCGGCTGCCGCACGCCGATGCCCATCGGTTCGGGCGCGGTCTTCTCGTCGAGCCCGATCCAGGCCGCCCGCACCTCACCGAGGCAGTCCGCGACCGCGCCGACCGCCTTGTCGTCGGCGAGCGCTCCGGTGCCCTTGAGCGCCCGGTCGACGTCCGCACCGGCGCCCCCGTAGACGATCCGCCGAGGTGAGACGCGTACGACGTTCATCGAGGTGACGATGCCGATCTGGGCGAGCGGATCGGCCGGGTCGATCGCGCGGTCGTCGCGGACCGTCCACGTCGACTCGCCGCCGCCGAGGGGGTGTTCCGCGTACCCGAGCTTCTTGAGCTTCGCGCCGATCGCGGCCGGGTCGAAGGACCCGTACAGGAAGCCGACCTCGTCAGGCGGCTTGCCGACGGAGAGGGCCGTGCGGGCCGCGAACGGGTCGATGCCGGTGAGGTCGGGGAGGAGGGTCGCGGCGGGGGCCAGCTTCGGTTCGCCGTAGCCGAGGAGGGGGTTGCGCTCGGCGGGGGAGCCGCCGCGGAGGGCGGCCACGTCGCCGAACTCGATCCAGGCGCGCGCCGGGTCGCTGCCCCTCACCTCGCGCAACGCGGTGACCAGCGCGGTCGGCGGCTTGTCACCCCCGCCGCCCCCACCGCCACCGTCGTCGCCGTTCGCCGCGCGGTCCGTACCGCAGCCGCTCGCGAGGGCGACGGACAGGAGCGCGCACACGCCACCCGCCCACCGCGCCGTACGGGATCGTCCTGGCCTCACGCGTCTGCCCCCGACTCCACTAGCATGAACTGAGATGTATGAGACTACATCAGTCGTCCATATGGGCTCGATCGGCCCGCGTGGGGATCACCCGTCCAGGACCCCCACGCGCAGCGCCCCCAGCCGCGCCGGGTCCGCGACCACCTCGTACTCCTCGACCCGCCCGCCCGCGACCCGGAACGTCAGCGCGAGCCGCAGCCGACCGCGCGGAGCCACCACCAGCCCCACCGCCCCGTCCACCAGGGCCACCTCCGCGAACCGGGACCGCCGACCGAGGACGGTGATCTCCCGGGCCACCGTCCGCGCGCCCCATACGGTCGTCGCCACCCCCGGCGGCAGCGCCGCCCGGTCGGCGCGCCGGACGACGTCCGGGGCCAGCACGGCGAGCAGCGCCTCCAGATCGCCCCCGCGCGACGCGGCGAGGAACGCGCTCACCACGTGCCGCTGCCGGGCGAGGTCGGCGGCCGGGACCGCGGGAGTGCCCCGGACCTTGTGGCGGGCACGGCTCGCGAGCTTCTTCGTGGTGACCGGCGAACGCTCCACGATGGGCGCGATCTCGTCGAACGGCACGGCGAAGGCGTCGTGCAGGACGAAGGCGACCCGTTCGGCGGGGGCCAGCGTGTCCAGGACGACGAGCAGCGCCCGGCCCACCGACTCGGCGAGCAGCGCCTCGTCCTCGGGGCCGCCCGCCTCACCCCCGGCCCGGTCGGGAACCCGCTGCCCCACCGGCTCCTCGCGCCGCGCCGTACGCGCGCGCAGCATGTCCAGGCACACCCGCGAGACGACCGTACGCAGCCAGGCCGCCAGATTCTCGACGCCGCTGACATCCGTCCGGCGCAGCCGCAGCCAGGTCTCCTGGACGGCGTCCTCCGCCTCGCCGAGCGAGCCGAGCATCCGGTACGCCACCGCGCGCAGCGGGCGGCGGTGGCTCTCGAACCGTTCCGCCAGCAGGTCCTGCTCGTCCATCGGTCACCTTTCCCTGCCGGACTCCGTCACCTTCCTGACGAACGCGACCGGGCCGACGTGACCGGACCGGCCCCCGGCCGTGCCGTGAGCTGCCTCACGCCCCCGCCTCACGCCCGACGACCAGGAGACACCGACCATGCCCGACCAGCCGATCCTGCGCCCCCTCGACCTCGGAGACCTCCGGCTGCCCAACCGGGTGGTGATGGCCCCGGTCACCCGGGCCCGCGCGACCGACGGCGGACTCGTCCCGACCGCACTGCACACCGCCTACTACGCCCAGCGCGCCGGCGCCGGCCTGATCGTCACCGAGGGGACGTGGGTCGGCGAGGACGCCGTCGGCTTCACCGGTGTCCCCGGCATCTTCACCGAGGACCAGGTCACCGGCTGGCGGCGCGTCACCGACGTCGTCCACACCCTCGGCGGACGGATCGTCCTCCAGCTCTGGCACACCGGCGCCGCCTCGCACCCCGACCACCTCGGCGGCCGTACCCCCGCCGGACCCTCCGCGATCGACCCGCGCGAGCAGTCCTTCACCCCCGGCGGCTTCAAACCGACCGTCACACCCCGCGCGATGACCCCGGCCGACATCGCGGCGACCGTCGCCGACTACCGGAGGGCCGCCGAGAACGCCCGCCGCGCGGGCTTCGACGGCGTCGAGATCCAGGCCGTCGGCTCGTTCCTGATCCCGCAGTTCCTCAACCCCCTCCTCAACCACCGCACCGACACGTACGGCACCGACCGGCACCGGCTGCTCCTCGACATCGTCGACGCGGTCGCCGAGGGCGCGGGGTTCCGGGACGGCGGTGTCGTGGGCGTCCGCCTCTCCCCGTACTGGCGCTCGGGCGAGCGGTTCCTCGCGGACGACGACACCCTCGCCGACTTCGACACCCTCGTGGAACGCCTCGACGACCACCCCGTCACCTACCTCCACCTGCGCGGACGCGACCTCACCCCGCCGGACGCGAACGACTTCGCGCGGTACCGCAAACGCTTCCGGGGGCCCCTGATCGTCAACAACGGCTTCGACCTCGCCTCCGCGAACACCGCCGTCACCACCGCGACCGCCGACGCCGTCTCCTTCGGCACCGCCTTCATCTCCAACCCCGACCTCGTCACCCGGTTCGCCCTCGGTCATCCGCTGACCGCCGCCGACCCCGCGACGTACTACACGGGCGGGGCCGCCGGATACGTCGACTACCCCGCCGGGGGGTGGCCGGGCGGGGTCGGGTGACGTGACGGTCCTCGGTGGGGCGGGAGCGGCTAGCGGTACGTGTTGTTGCTGGTGTGCTCCCCGTTCAGCCAGGACGCCAGCTCCGCGCGGGCGGTGCGGCGGCGCTCCGCGTCGGACTCCTCGATGCCGGGCGCGTCGAGGGTGAACTCCAGGAGGAGGCCGTTGGGGTCGCTGGTGTACAGGGAGCGGCAGTAGCCGTGCTCCAGGACGTACGTCTCGTCGGGGCGCCAGCCCGCCTCCTTCAGCCGGCCGGCGATCGCGTCCTGCACCTCCTCGGTGACCTTCAGGGCGATGTGCTGGAACGGCGAGTGCGGCATCTCGGGACCGAACTGCTTCTGGTCCTCGGGGTCGGCGAACTGGAAGAACGCCAGCGCGCTGCCGTCACCGAGGCCGTAGAAGGTGTGGCAGTAGGTGCGGACCGCGCCGAAGAGCTCGTCGGACTCCTTCCAGGTCGCGATCAGCGGCAGGCCGATGACGTCCTCGTAGAAGGCGCGGGTCGCCTCCTGGTCGCGGGTGACGTAGGCGTTGTGGTGCAGGCGCGACGGGAGGGCCGAGGCGTCGGGGGAGGGCTGAGTCATCGTCGACTCTCCTTCGGAAGGTCCCAGTGGTCGCGGACATATGTCCGCTGTACGGTCACTTCTCGTAACCCTGATACGTACGACCCCGGCCGTCAACCCTCCGGAAGGGTCGATTACCCAACCCGCACCGCCCGCTGCGGAGGGTGGACCGGAGTGCGGACAGGCGGCGTAATCTGGACGCCCGTCAGTCGAGGAGAGGCGCAGCAGATGCCGCGTACGGGCACCGGGCCTGATTTCATCGAAGCGCTGGCCCGCGGGCTGGAGGTGATCACCGCCTTCGCCCCGCTCCGGCCGGTCATGTCGCTGTCCGAAGTGGCGACGGCGACCGGCCTCGCCCGCCCGACCGCGCGCCGCATCCTCCTCACCCTGGAGGAACTGGGCTACGTCCGCGCCGACGACCGGGGCTACGCCCTCACCCCCCGCGTCCTCGACCTCGGCATGGCGTACGTCGGCTCCCTCGGCCTCTGGGACGTCGCCCGCCCGCACATGGAACGGCTGGTGGACCGCACCCGCGAGTCCTGCTCGATCGCCCAGCTCGACGGCGGCGACATCGTGTACGTCGCCCGGGTCGCCGTACCGAAGATCGTCACGCTCTCCGTGCAGATCGGCACCCGCTTCCCGGCCCTCCAGACCTCGCTGGGCAAGGTGCTGCTGGCCGCGCTGTCGCCGGCGGCGCTGGAGGGGGCCCTCGCGGAACCCACCCGCTCCGGGCTCACCCCGCTGTGGCGGCCCGCCGCCGAGGAGCGGGACGCCGTGCTGCGCGAGGTGCGGGCGCAGGGGTGGGCGCTGGCCGACGAGGATCTCGCGCTGGGCATCCGCTCGGTCGCGGTGCCGCTGCGGGACGGGGAGGGGCGGGTGGTCGCGGCGGTCAACGTCAACGCGCACGCCGCGGAGACGTCCCTCGCGGAGCTGCGGGAACGGCATCTGCCGCTGCTGCTCCAGACTGCGGGGGACATCAGCGCGGACTTCGCCCGGCTGTCGGGGGTTCCTCGGGCGGTGGTGGGCGTGCAGGGGTGAGGCTCCGGCGGGGTCTCGCCCTGAAGCTCCCGGCGGGGCACGGCCCGGGGTTGTCGGCAGGTCTCGGCCTGGGATTGTCGGCGGGTGCTCGCCCCGGTTCCTCTCCCGGCAGGGTCTCGCCCTGAAGGGGCCCGGCGTGCCACAATCCGAAGTCAGCGGACAAGTGTCCGCTGTGCGGTCGGAGGGATGGTTCCATGGAGATGTCCACACCGTCGGGCCCGAGCGGCGGCCCGCTGTCCGGGCTGCTGGTCGCCGACTTCTCCCGGGTGCTGGCGGGCCCGTACGCGACCATGCTGCTCGCCGACCTCGGCGCCGAGGTCGTCAAGGTCGAGGCGCCCGCCGGGGACGAGACCCGCAGCTGGATGCCGCCGACCAGGGGCGGCACGTCCACGTACTACCTCGGCATCAACCGGGGCAAGCGCTCCCTCGCCCTCGACCTGCGCACCGACGACGACGCCGAGGCCGCCCGCGAACTCGCCCGGCGGGCGGACGTCATGATCGAGAACTTCAAGCCGGGCACCCTCGCGAAGTACGGCCTCGACTTCGACGCCGTCAGCGCCGCAAACCCCGGCGTCGTCTACGCCTCGATCACCGGCTTCGGCCCCGGCGCGGGCTCCCACGTCCCCGGGTACGACCTGATGGTCCAGGCGATCTCCGGCCTCATGAGCCTCACCGGCGACCCCGAGGGCGAGCCCTTCCGCGCCGGGATCTCCGTCTTCGACGTGATGGCCGGCAACCACGCGGCCATCGGCATCCTCGCCGCGCTGCGCCACCGCGACGCCACCGGCGCCGGCCAGCACGTCGAGGTCAACCTCCTCTCCTCGGCCCTGTCCGGCCTGGTCAACCACAGCTCCGCGTACGTCGCCGGCGGCACCGTGCCCTACCGGATGGGCAACGCGCACCCCAGCGTCTTCCCGTACGAGCCGTTCCCCACCGCCGACCGCGACCTCATCGTCGCCGCCGCCAACGACGGCCAGTTCCGGCGCCTGTGCGAGGTCCTCGGCATCCCGGAGACCGCCGGCGACCCCCGCTTCGCCCACAACAAGGACCGCACCGCCCGCCGCGAGGAACTCCGCCCCCTGCTGGTCGAGCGGCTCGCCACGCGCGGCGCCACCGAGTGGTTCGAGGCGCTCGTCGCCGCCGGGGTGCCGGCCGCGCCCATCAACACCATCGACGGGGGGTTCGCGATGGCCGAGCGGTTCGGGCTCGATCCGGTCGTCGAGGTGGGGGAGGGGGCGCGGGCCGTCCCCATGGCACGGCACCCCATCACCTTCTCCACGACACCGGCCCGCTACGAGCTGCCGCCGCCGGAGCTGGACGAGCACGGGCCGGAGCTGCGGAAGTGGCTGGCGGCGACGGGGGAGAACGGCCGTGACTGAGGAGAAACCCACCTACCCCACCGCCCTCGGCGCCTCCTCCCGCACCGCGATCACCCTCCTCGGGGACGACCTCGCCGAGGACATCATGGGCACCGTCGGCTTCGGGGAACTCGCCTACCGTCTCGCCACCCAGCGCCGCCCCACCCCCGGGCAGGTCCGGGTCTTCGAGGCGGTCCTCGCCGCCCTCGCCGACCACGGCTTCACCCCGACCGCGATCGTCACCCGCCTCACCTACCTCTCCGCCCCGGACTCCATCCAAGGCGCCCTCGCGGCGGGGCTGCTGGGCGGCGGCTCACGCTTCCTCGGCGTCACCGAGGACACCGGGACCTTCCTCCACGAGATCCTGGAACGCCACCAGGGCCCGCTCCCGGAGAGCGAGCCGGAGTGGGACGCGCTCGCCCTGGAGACCGTGCGGGCCCAGAGGGCGGCCGGGCGTTTCGTCCCCGGGCTCGGCCATCACGTCCACAAGGACGGCGACCCCCGTACCCCCCGCCTCATGCGGATCGCGCAGGAGGAAGGGCAGTTCGGCCCCCACCTCTCCCTCTTCGCCGCGATCGGCCGCACCCACCCCCAAGTCCTCGGCAAGACCCTCCCGTTGAACGGCGCCGGAGTCTGCGGAGCCGCCCTCGCCGACCTCGACCTGCCCATCCCCCTCCTGCGCGGCTTCGCCCTCCTGGCCCGCACCGCCGGGCTGATCGGCCAGCTCGCCGAGGAGATGCGCCACCCCGTGGCCAACGACATCTTCCTCTCCGTCGACCTCAACAACCGCCCCGTCGACCCCGACCCCTGGACCCCCCGGTGACCCCGCCCCCCACCGTCCTCCTCGTCCACGGCGCCCACCACGGCGCCTGGTGCTGGGAGGAGGTCGTCGACCGCCTCCGTACGACGTCCCTGCGCACCCGGGCGATCGACCTCCCCCTGACCTCCTACGCGGACGACACGGAGGCGGTCCGCGCCGCCGTCCGCGAAACGGCGCTCCTGGGTCCGGTACTCCTGGTCGCCCACAGCTACGCCGGCCTCCCCGTCTCCGCCGCCGGCCACGCCGCCGACCGCCTCGTCTACGTCGCCGCCCGCATGCCCCTCCCCGACGAATCCCCGGCCTCCCTCACCCCCCACTGGAACGCCCCCGCCTTCCACGACGTGGTGAAGGAGTCACCCGACGGAACCCTGACCCTGCTCCCGGCCGCCCGCGACATCCTCTACTCCACCACCCCCGCCCCCTACGCGGACCGGGCAGCGGCCCGCTGGCGCCCGATGCGCAGCCGCGTCCCCACCACCCCCCTCCGCGACCCCGCCTGGCTCTCCGTCCCCAGCGCCTACCTCATCTGCGCCCAGGACCGCACCGTCCGCCCCGAATCCCAGCGCACCTGCGCAACCCACGCCTGCACCCACCTCGAACTCCCCTGCGACCACTCCCCGTTCTACTCCGCCCCGGACGAACTGGCCGCTTTCCTCAGGGAACAGGCGTCACTGACCGCACGCTCACACTCGTGACCCACTGCCCGAAGCGGCTCCGGAACGAACAGACTGCCTAGGATTCCCGGATGGCAGTCACCAGTTACCTTCTGGAAGGCCCCAGGGCCGCCGTCCGCCGCGTCCGCCGCCAGGACTTCGACGAGATCGCGGTGCTGGCCGAGGAGAGCGCCGAGATGCTGCGCCGCTGGCTGGGCGCCCGCGAGTACACGCTGGAAGGGTTCGAGCACTACCTTCAGCGCATCGAGCGGCCCACCCACGAGGGCTTCGTGATCTGCCTGCGTGACACCGGCGCGATCGTCGGCGGCGTCAACATCAACAACATCACCAGGGGCGCGCTCCAGAGCGGAACCCTCGGCTACACCGCCTACGCCTCCACGACCGGCCGGGGCTACATGACCGAGGGGCTGGGGCTCGTCGTCCGGTATGCCTTCGGGGCGCTGGAACTGCACCGGCTGGAGGCGAACATCCAACCGGACAACGTCTCTTCGCTGAACCTCGTCAAGCGGCTGGGTTTCCGGCGGGAGGGCTACTCGGCCAGCTTTCAGTATGTCAACGGCGGCTGGAGGGATCACGAGAGGTGGGCCGTCGTCGCGGGCCTGGACGTGGGGGACCCCCGGGAGGGTGGGGCTCCCGGGGGTGTGGGGCGAACTACGGGGTGACGATCACCGAGTTGTACGGGGTGAGGTCGACGTCCCACGCGGCGCCCTGGTAGAAGGTCCAGTCGCAGTCGGTGCCGTTGGAGTTCTTGCAGAGGATGAACTTCCAGCCGTCCGTCTGGTTGTTGTAGACGGTGTGGACGCCGAGCTGGTTGTAGAGCCGGTGGGTTCCGCGGGACCAGTACTGGTTGGTGACGCCGCCACTGAAGTTGGGCCCGCCGTAGATGCAGGCGGCGCCGGACGGACAGCCGAGGTCGTCCGCCGAAGCCGACGCCGGCGACGCCGTCAGGACGCCCGCGCCGAGCGCCAGCAGCCCCGCCGCCGTCAGTGCCGCGGCCTTGCCACGGATAGACGTACGCGTCATGGTTTCCTCCCGTTTTTGCTGAACTGCCCGTGTGTGACGGGCTTGTCGCCAGCATGAATCGGACATCGGGTGGAGTCCAAGGTCCCGCCCGACGATTAAAGGAGGCTCGAATCGAGGGCTCTGCCGTCACTGCGGACGCGCTCAGGCCCGCTCGTCCTCGGCAGCCGCAGAACGCCGGTGTCCTGTTCTCTCCGCCGATTCCCCGAGCCCCGCCAGCCGTTCCCGCGCAGCCGCCTGGATCTGGGACGGGCCGAGGCCCCACTCGATCACGCGGCCGACGGCTGTCGCCGAGGGGCGGTCCCAGGCGGTACGGACGAACGCGGGCCGGTGGATGGCGAGTTCGGCACGGGCCCAGTCGGGGAGGAGCCCGACGGAGGCGTTGGTGAGCCGGCGCACGGCCAGCCGCTCCCGGCGGGTGCGGCCGAAACGCCGGAGGAAGAGGACGGAGTCCGACGCGGCCCGGGTGGCGTGGAGTTCGGGGCGGAGACGGTCCAGGTAGTCGGCCACCTCCAGGCTCGTACGAGGAACGTCCCGCGCCCCCAACGCCTCGGCCACGGGAGCGACTTGACGGTAGTAGGCGTCACATTCCGCAGACGTCAGCCGCTGCGCCCGGGGCGCGTACGTCTGATGCCCGGCGAGGAAGCAGCGCACCTCGGCGGTGTGCACCCAGGTGAGCAGGCCGGGGTCGTCCGCGCGGTAGGGCCGGCCGTCGGGGGCGGTGCCGCGCACCTTCGTGTGGATGCGCCGGACGAGGCCGACGACCTCGCGGGAGGCGGCCGAGGAGCCGAACGTGGTCGTGGTGACGAACAGTACGATGCCGTTGAGCCGGCCGACCGGATCGGCGCGGAAGTCGGAGTGCTGGTCGACCCCCGCCATGGCCAGCGGATGCAGTGACTGGAGCATCAGCGCGGCGAACCCGCCCGTGAGCATCCCGGTGGCATGCCCGTGCACCCGCCACACCGGGTCCCCCGGAGCGATCCCGAACAGCCCCGGATCACCGGCGGGACCCGCGTACCGCTCCAGCCTGAGATCCCCGCCGTGCACGGTCGCCGTGAGTTCCGCCGCGATCCGGTCCCGTACTCCCACCAGCACCTCCGTGTCCCTCAGCCGAGCGTACCCACCCGCCCCGCGAGCACGGCCGGTCCGGGTCAGTGCGACGGCCCGAACCCGGCCCGCGCCCGCGCCACCGATGGGGCGGCCGGGATCAGATGCTCGTCGCTTTCACCCCGTCACTTCCGCGAGGCGGCCCAATCGGCGAACGCGACCTCACCGACCAGCGCGTCCGGCCCCGGCAGCAGCGTGTTCTCCCCCAACTCCGTGCCGAAGTACCGGGCGTGCGGGTCCGTGACGACCGTACGGGGGTCGTTCCTCGCCGCGAGCGCCTCGCGGATCAGCTCGTCCAGCGGGTACGCGTCCGGCCCGGCGATCTCGACGAGCCCGTTCAGGGGCGCGCCGGCGGCCGTGCGGGCGACGGCCGCCGCGACGTCGTCCGAGGCGACCGGCTGGATCTTCGCCGGGGACAGCCGGACGGTGTCACCGTCGGTCGCCTCGGCGGCGATCGCCGGCACGAACTCGAAGAACTGCGTGGCGTGGACGATCGAGTACGGCGTCCCGGACCCCGCGATCAGCTCCTCCTGCGCCTGCTTGGCCCGGAAGTAGCCGCTCTCCTGGAGCCGCTCGGTGCCGACCACCGACAGCGCGACATGGTGGGTGACACCGGCCTCCGCCTCCGCCTTGAGGAGGTTGCCGGTGGAGGTACGGAAGAACTCCAGCACCGCCCGGTCCTCGAACGAGGGCGAGTTGGACACGTCGACCACGACCCGCGCGCCCTCCAGCACCTCCGCGAGCCCCTCGCCGGTGAGCGTGTCGACACCGGTGCTCGGCGCGGCGGCGACGGCCTCGTGCCCGTGCTCACCCAGCAGAGTGACGACCTTCGAGCCGATCAGCCCGGTTCCACCGATCACTACGACCTTCATGACGGATTCCTTTCGGAGAGGTTGCCGCGGTTCGCGGCCCGCACCAGAAGAGACCAGGCGGCGGGCCGATGTGTGACACCTCCCCCTGCTGGGCGTGTCCCGACTCGCCGGTGGCGCGTGCGTGGCCGTGGCCGAGAAGACGCTCTTGGCGCCGGCGCCCCGCACTTCCACACTGACGGGCGGACCAGGGTGGACCAGCGCGAACGGGGCGGGCACGATGGCGAAACGGCGTTCGAAGAAGGCACGGCGCAGGGACACACGGCTCGCCGCCGGCGCGCTCGCCGTCTGCCTCTTCCTCGTGTGGCAGTTCCCGTGGGTGTCCCTGGGGCTCGCCGGCACCGCCGCGGCCGGCACCGGCGGGTGGTACCTGTGGCGCGCGCACCGGCGGGAACGCCTGGGCGACCTCGCCTGGCGGGGCCGGGAGCGGCGGATCGCCCTGGAGCGGTCCATGGCCGCCGTCGACGCGATGACCTGGCAGGACTTCGAGCGCTACGTCGCCGAACTCTGCCGGCGCGACGGCTGCACCGGCGTCCGCGTGGTCGGCGGCGCCGGTGATCTCGCCGCCGACGTCGTCGCCCGTCTCCCCGACGGCCGGCGCCTCGTCGTCCAGGTCAAGCACTACGCGGCCCACCGCAAGGTACCCAGCGGGGACATGCAGAAGTTCGTCGGCATGGCTTTCGCCGAACACCACGCGGACGTCGCCCTGTTCGTCGCGACCTGCGAGTACAGCGCCCATGCCCGGGACCTCGCCCTCAAGCACGACATCGTCGCCCTCAACCGCGACCTGTTCGGCTCCTGGAACAACGGGGCGCCCCTGTCGTCCATGCTCTCCCTCGGCGGGACGGGCGGCGGACGGAAGCGGCGGCAGCGGGGCGCGGCATAGGGGCGGACCCGATGTCAGTGGCGGCACGTACGGTCGGGGCATGACTGATCAGTGGTGGGCGGGGATACGCGAGCGGGTCGCGGCGGCCGGTGCGGGGCCCGCGGGCGGCGAGGTGTTCGGGGCGCACGGACACAAGTGGGTCCTGGAGGACCCCCTCACCCCGGACGAACTCGCCGAACTGGAAGCCCAGGCGGGCACCCGGTTCCCGGAGGAGTACCGCGACTTCCTCCTCCACGTCGGCGCGGGCGGCGCCGGGCCCGCGTACGGCCTGTTCCCGGTCCGGCGCGCGGAGGGCCGCTGACACTGGGAGGGCGACGGGGCGGACATGACCGACCTCGCCAGACTCGCCGACCCGTTCCCCGACCAGGGCCCCGCCCCGCACGTCCTCGACGAAGTCCTCTCCCAATGCCCCGAAGAAGAGGACTTCGACGACCCCGACGCATTCGACGACGCCATGGAGTCCTGGGACGAACGCTGGGCCGCCCTCCTCTTCGCCCCCGACCGCACCACCGGCGCCGTCGTCCTCTCCCACCTCGGCTGCGCCCAACGCGAATGGCTGATCATCACCGGCACCCACCGAGGCACCGTCTGGTCCGACCCTCGAGCGGACGACACCGACCTCACCCCCCTCCTCGACCCCCACGGCACACCGCTCACCTTCGCCCGCTGGTACACGAACTGGCTGGAGAAGGCCGAACACACGGCCCTGAGGACACCGTAGATCGCCCCCCGCCCCGGCCTTTCGGACCTGCGGTGCGATCGGCCACGTCAGTACCAGCGGACCTGTCCGGCCGCCCCCTGATGCGTCCGAGCGGCATGGCGCAGAACACGCAGCGGGCCGTCGAGAAGCTCGTCCGCGTCGTGACCTGCTCGGCGTCGAGCAGGAACTCCCCGAACCACCCCGGCAGTCGTAGCGCCGCGTCGGGGCCCAGGGCGTACGCCAAGGCGGAGAAGGGGCCGGCCTTGCGCGCCGTGGCCGCGAACAGACCCTCCCCGACCTCGGACGGGAGCCGGTCGATGACGGCGTCGCGCAGTTGCTCGGCGTGGTCGGAGTCGTCGTGGCAACGGTCGAGGAACGTGCTCAACCGGTGTGCGTCCTCATCGGCGCTCCGGTCGACGGCCGTGCTCGTCGACATGCTGAACAGCGACACCCGAACCTTGCTCCGCCACCAGGCCAGTTCCCCGGGCACGTCGCAGAACACCCGCTCCGGAGTCGGCGACGAACCCTGATTCGCGCCGTCCAGCAGATCCCTCACCTCGTGGTCAGGCATGGCGCCGACGATCCACACACCTGTGACGCTCAATTCCGCCCCCTCGCGCTCTTCTCGACTGCCGTCGCCACGGTAGGCGTCCGCCAGGAGGGCGGGGTCCGGCGTACGTGATCATGGGCGGATGGATACGCGATTCCTCGGTATACCCGAGCTGACCGAAACCCCGTCCGTGGCGGTCGTCATCGACGTCATGCGTGCGTACACGGTGGCCGCCTGGGCCTTCGCGCGGGGGGCGGAGAAGATCGTTCTCGCGGGGTCGCTGGACGAGGCGCTGGAGCTGAAGGGGCGGCACCCGGAGTGGGTGGCGTTGAAGGACGGTCCGCCCGCGCCGGGGTTCGACGCCGTCAACTCGCCGGGGATGCTGAGGTCCGTCGATCTGGGGGGACGGACCGTCGTGCAGAAGACCACGGCCGGCACGGTCGGCGCCCTGGCGGTCAAGGACGCCTCGCTGGTGCTGTGCGCGAGCTTCGTGGTCGCCGAGGCGACGGCAGGGGTCCTGCGGGCGCGGGGCGGCGAGAGCGTCACGTTCGTGGTCACCGGAGAGGACGGCCGGGCCGACGAGGACCTGGCGTGTGCGCAGTACATCGCGGGCAGAGTCACGGGCCGCGTGACCGACGCAGCCGACCACCTCCGTCGAGCGGCGGAGTCACGCGCGGCCACCGAACTGCGGGAAGGGGTGCGCGAAGGAGTCCACCCGGACGACGTGGCGCTCTGCCTCGAACTCGACCGGTTCCCCTTCGCGATGGCGGCGACCCCCGAGGACTCGCTCATGGTCCTGCGGCCACTCACTAATTAGGTAGACTGGTCTACCTAATTAGTGGAGGACGAGATGACTGGTTCGCCGGAACCCCGCAAACGGCGCGGCGCCGCGAGAGAACGGCTGCTCGCAGCCGCCGCCCGCCGCTTCTACGCGGACGGCGTCTCGGCGACCGGCATCGACGCGATCACCGCCGAGGCGGGCGTGGCGAAGATGAGCCTCTACAACAACTTCTCCTCGAAGTCGGACCTGGTCAGGGCATACCTCGACGCCCGCCACGAGGAGTGGCTCGCCCTGTACCGCCACCGCCTCGCGACGGCACGGGACGCGCGCGAAGGCGTCCTGGCCGTCTTCGACGCCTACGCCGATCACGCGAACTCGGCGTACGAGCACGGCTTCCGGGGCTGCGGCCTCCTCAACGCCGCCGCCGAACTCCCGGCCGGCGACGAGGGCCGGGACGTGGTGCGCCGGCACAAGGAGGAGGTCGAGTCACTGCTCGCCGGACACCTGGAGGGTCTGCTGCCGGACGACCCCGAGCGGGCACGCCTGACGGCGGAGCACCTCGCGTTCCTGCTGGAGGGCGCGACGGCCCGCGCGGGACTCGAAGGCGCCGGAACCCGCCTCGACCACGCCCGCACGATGGCCGCCGACCTGCTGGACCGACTGCGAGCGGATCGGCCGTGAACGGACCAGCCCTGAACGGAGCGACCGTGCGGGCACCCGCCGTGAGAGGCCCCGGCACCCTCTGCGTCCTCCTCGCAGCAGTCCTCTGGGGCACCACCGGCACCGCCGCGACCTTCGCCCCGGACGTCGGCCCCCTCGCGATCGGCGCCGTGGCCATGGGACTCGGCGGCCTGCTGCAAGCGCTCGTCGCCGCCCCGCACCTGCGCCGAGCGGCACCGGCGCTGCGGGCGCGACGCGGTGTCGTCCTGCTCGGCGCCCTCTCGGTCGCGGTCTACCCCCTCGCGTTCTACAGCTCCATGCACCTGGCCGGCGTCGCCACCGGCACCGTCGTGACGATCGGCTCGGCCCCCCTCGCCTCGGCCCTCGTCGAGCGGATCATGGACGGCCGCCGCCTCACCCGCCGCTGGACGGCCGGCGCCGCCCTCGGCCTGACGGGAACGGTCCTGCTGTGCGCGGCGGAAGCGGCCCAGACATCCGCCCAGACATCCGCCCACGCATCCGTACACGCATCCGTACACGCCTCCCCCCACACACTCGCCGCCACAACCCCCGTCACCGACGCCACCTCCCCGACCGCGACCGTCCTCGGCGTCGCCCTCGGCCTCCTCGCCGGACTGACCTACGCCCTGTACTCCTGGGCGGCACACCGCCTGATCAGCCGGGGTACCGGCTCCGCCGCCGCCATGGGCGCCGTCTTCGGGCTCGGCGGCCTCCTGCTGGTGCCGGTCCTGCTGGCGACCGGTGCCCCCCTGCTCGACTCCTGGTCCAACGCGGCCGTCGGCACGTACATGGCCCTCGTCCCCATGTTCCTCGGCTACGTCCTCTTCGGCTGGGGCCTCGCCCACGTACCCGCGAGCACCGCGACGACGCTGACCCTCCTCGAACCCGCCGTCGCCGCCGTGCTCGCGGTCGCCGTGGTCGGCGAACGGCTGCCCCCGCTGGGCTGGGCCGGCGTCGCCCTGGTCGTCGGCTGCCTCGTGGTCCTCACGGCACCGGCCGGGCGCCGGAAGGAGCCGCGGGGCACGGAGACCACCGCACCCGGACGCCGTCCCGTCACCGAGCGCACGCACTGACCGGACCGGGCCCGCGCATTGCGTACGCTTGCCGCGTCCGCCCCGCCCACCAGGCCGGGGACCGTACGGCCTGGGGGACGGGCCGTCGCGGAAGAACGTGATGTCCCGGAACGAGGCGGTGGTGATGGGCGGCAGGACGAGGCGGGACGAACAGGTCACCGCGACGCGCGAGGCGCTGCTGGACGCGGCGGAGCGGCTGTTCGCCGAGCACGGCGTCCACGCGGTGGCCAACCGCCAGATCTCCGTGGCGGCGAGGCAGGGCAACAACGCGGCGGTGAGCTACCACTTCGGCACGAAGATCGACCTGGTCCGCGCCCTCGTCCGCCGGCACGCCGAGGGGATCGAGGCGTTCCGCCGCGCGATGCTGGACGACCTCGGCGACCCCGCCGGCCTGCGGGAGTGGGTCGGCTGTGCCGTCCACCCCGTCGTCCGCCACATCGAGTCGCTGGGCACCCCGAGCTGGTACGGCCGGTTCCTCGCCCAGATCACGGCCGACCCGGCGCTGCGCGAGATCGTCACCGAGGAGTCCGGCGCCGTCTCGCCGTCGACGCTGGAACTCCACGCCGGCCTGCTCCGCTGTCTGCCCGAACTCCCCATCGAGGTGCACGAGGAGCGCGCCGCCATGACCCGGCACCTCATCACCCAGATGGTCGCCGAACGCGAACGGGCCCTCGCCGACGGCACCCCGACCGCCCGCCGGAGCTGGCACGGCACGGCCGAAGGGCTGGTCGACGCGATCGTCGCGGTGTGGCAGGCGCCGGTGACGGCCGGCGGCTGACGGCACCCGCGCGGCCCCGTCGCCCCGCCCGGACCGGCCGAGCCGAGGCGAACCGGTTCGAGCGTCCTTGCGCGAGGCATTGACAGGTGTCCCCGGCGCTTCTAACTTCCCTCACGCGAACCGGTTCGACATCCAAGGAGTGCCCGTGAACATCGGTGAGATCGCCCGGCGGGCCGGTGTCTCCCGGAGCACCGTCTCGTACGCCCTCAGCGGCAAGCGCCCGGTCTCGGAGGACACCCGCCACAAGATCCAGCGGGTCATCGACGAACTCGGCTACCGCCCCAACGCCAGCGCCCGCGCCCTCGCCAACGGCCGCACCAACACCATCGGCCTCGCCTTCCCGCCCGCAGGCGACCACTACACCGGCATGCAGCTCGACTTCATCGGCAGTGTCGTCGAGGCGGCGGCGGCCCACGACCACGACGTCCTCCTCTCCCCGGGAGGCGTCGACAGCGACCGCTCCTTCCAACGTCTGCTGGGGGAGCGGCGTGTGGACGGCGCGATCCTCATGGAGATCAAGCTGGCGGACGACCGCGTCGACCACCTCGCCGACCTGGGCTTCCCCGCCGTCACCATCGGCCGCACCGCCCGCCCCGAGCGCGACTGGTGGGTGGCCCTCGACCACACGACCCTGGCGGCGGCCTGCGTCCACCACCTCGCCGACCTCGGCCACCGCCGGATCGCCTTCGTCAACCGCCCCGAACACCTCCTGCGCTCCGGCTACGAGTCCGCCCACCGGGGTCTGGAGGGCTTCACGAAGGCCGCCGCCGAGCGGGGCCTGACGGTCCGTTCGTACTGCTGCGGCGACGACGCGGCCTCCGGCGAGGCGTGCGTGGAGCGGATGCTGTACGACGATCCCGCGACCACCGCTCTCGTCACCCTCAACGAGGCCGCGCTCGGCGGTCTCTACCGAGGACTCGCGCACGCCGGACGCCACGTCCCGCGCGACTTCTCCCTCACCGGCATCGTCGCCGCCCGCTGGGCCGAGACCGTCACCCCGCAGCTCACCGCCGCCGACGTCCCGGCCGCGCACATGGGCCGGCTGGCGGTGGACCTCCTCATCGAACGCCTCGGCGACGCGGACGCGCCCCCGCGCCACCACTTCCTGACCCCGCCGATCTCACTCCGCGCGAGCACGGGCCCCGCCTGAGCCCAGCCCCACCGCCCGACCGGTACGCCGCTCGGCGTACCTGTCTGGCATGCCCATGACATCCGATGGAAGGAGACCCGTCATGCACGTGCCCCGCACCCCCCTCATCACCACCGCACTAGCCGCCCTCCTCGCCCTCGCACTCCCCACCGCCCCCGCCCAGGCCGCCGACACCACCGTCACCGTCGACTTCGCCACCGCAGGCGGTGCCCCCACCTACCACGCCTCCGGAACCCTCTACGGCATGACCGAGAACGGCACCCTCCCGCAGGACCACTTCTACAAGGACATCAAGTGGAAGTTCGAGCGGGCCGGCGGCGCCCAGCTCGACAGCCCCGGCGGCTGGGTGGCCGGCAAGTACGACCGCCGCTGGAACGCCACCCTCGCCCAGTACCGCCGCACCAAGTCCCTCGGCGGCACCTTCGTCATCCTCCCGCACGACATCTGGGGCGCCGACGGCACCACCACCCCCAGATTCCCCGGCGACGGCGGCGACTGGTCCGACTTCGACGCCTTCTACACCCGCCTCCTCGCCGACGTGAAGGCCGCCGGCGCCACCGACATGCAGTGGGACATCTGGAACGAACCCGACTGCAATCTCTTCTGGGGCTCGGGCCAGCCCCAGTACCTGGAGATGTGGAAACGGGCCTACCAGAAGATCCGTACGGCGATCCCCGGCGCCGTCGTCGTCGGCGCGAGCACCTGCGGCCGGCCGACCTCCGGCAACACCTGGTGGAACACGTACCTGGACTACGTGAAGGCCAACAACGTCCAGCCCGACGTCTACAGCTGGCACGACCTTCCCGGCGACCCCGTCGCCGACGGCGACTCCCTCAGGGCCAAGCTCAACGCCCGCGCGCTGACGACGAGCCGCCCCTTCCAGGTCAACGAGTACGCGGGCAGCAACGAGCAGACCCCCGGACGCGGCGGCTGGTACATCTCCCGTCTGGAGCGGGCCGGCGCGGACGGGCTGCGCGCCAACTGGGCGGGCGGCGCGAACCTGCACGACTTCGCGGCCAGGCTGCTGACGAAGTCCGGGAGCCAGTACCTGCCGCTGGGGGAGTGGTTCCTCTACCGCTACTACGGCTCACAGACCGGCAACATCGTCAAGGTCACGCCCGGCACCAACACCGACGCCCTCGCCACCAAGGACAACGGCGCCCGCAACGCGAAGATCCTGCTCGGCAGCAACGGCAACACGGGGAACGTCACCGTGAGCCTCGGCCGCCTCGACACCACGTCCGTCGTCGAGAACGGGCGCGTGCGCGCGGTCGTCCAGCGCGTCCCGAACAACGGGGGCGGCGCGGTCACCGGTCCCGTCACCGTCTCCGACCAGCAGCTCACCGTCAGCGGCAACACGGCGTCCGTGACCGTGCCGTGGACCGACGCGGCCGACGGATACACCGTGACCCTGCTGCCGCCGTCCAATGCGACGGTGTCGACCACCGCCGTCGTCCAGCACAGCGGACAGTGCCTCGACGACACGAACCTCTCCACCGCCGACGGCACGCAGTACCAGCAGTACCCCTGCGAGGGCGGCTACCAGCAGATGCTGGACCTCAAGCCGGTCACCGGACGCGCGAACACGTACACCGTCGTCAACGAGCTGAGCGGGAAGTGCCTGGACGTCGCGAACGCGTCGACCGCCGACGGCGCGGCCGTCCAGCAGTACGCCTGCAACGGCGGCACGAACCAGATGTTCACCCTGAACCCCGTGAGCGCGCTCGGCAACGCCAAGGACCGCCAGCTGGTCGCCGTGCACAGCGGGAAGTGCGTCGACGTGAGCGGCGTGTCCACCGCGGCGGGCGCGAAGGTCCACCAGTGGACGTGCGACGCCGCGAGCGCGCTGCCGAACAAGCGGAACCAGATCTGGCGGTTGCAGGGACTGGGGTGACGGCACGGCGTCAGCCGACCGTCGGCCCGCCCTTGATGACCGTCGCGCTGATCTGCCGTACCTGAGGAAGCGTCGTCACCATGTGCGCGACGACCCGGTCCGTCAGGCAGACGTGCCGGTGCGGGATGTCGCCGGGGAAGCGCGCGAAGTCCCCGGCGGCCAGGTCGACCGGCTCGGTGAGCGGCCCGGTGCGCAGCTTGCCGGTGATGACGTAGACGTGGTGCAGGGTGCCCGGGGCGTGCGGGGCGATGGGCTCGGGCTGGCCCGCCGCACGCTCCAGGCGCAGGACGAGGGTGCGGACGTACCCCGAGCCGTACACCTCGTCGAGGAGGCGCTCGGACCAGTTCCCGGAGGCCGCCCACTCGCCCTCGTCGTGGCGCTGGACGTAGACGGGGGTGCCCCACTCGGTGAGGAGTCTGCGGGCCGGGACGTCGAGCGCCGCGCCCAGCAGGGAGAGGGTCTCGACGGTCGGATTGCCGGAACCCTGCTCGATCTTGGAGAGCGTCTGCTTCGACAGCCCCGAGCGGCGGGCGAGTTCCCCGAGCGACATGGCCCGCTCCAGCCGGAAACGGCGGACATTCCGGGCGACCAGCTCGTTCTCGTGATGCAGGGCGTCACTTTTAATGTGCATGTCGTCAATGTTGACGGACGGGAGGCCGCCTGCCCATGCTTGTCACGTAAAGCTTTCCGAATGGTGCAATGAAATTGACGCCATCCCTCGAAGCCGGGGTGAAACGCCATGACCACCGCTCCCGAGGTCCGTGACGACCGGGCCGCCGTCGACAAGGCCATCAGCCTCCTCACCGCCTTCGGCGACCGGGGCAGCAGCGGCGTCGGCGTGAGCGAACTCGCGCGCCGGGCGCAGCTCAGCAAGTCCACCGCGTTCCGCCTGCTGGGCACCCTGGAGCGCAACGGCGTGGTGGAGCGCGTCGGCACCGACTACCGCCTCGGCGAGCGCCTGCACCAGCTCGGCCGCTCGGTCTACGCCCCCGACCACGAACACGTCCACGACCTCCTCCTCCCGCACCTGACGGACCTCTACGAACTCACCCGCCACACCTCCCACCTCGCCGTCCTGCACGGCACGGACGTCGTCTACCTCGCCAAGCTCTACGGCCACCGCCCCGCCCCCGTCCCCTCCCGCGTCGGCGGCCGGCTCCCCGCGCACGCGACGGCCGTCGGCAAGGTGATGCTCGCGTACGACGCGGAGGCCGCCGCCCAGGCGACCTCGGCCCCGCTGCACCGTTTCACCACGCGCACGATCGCCGACCCCGCCGACCTCTGCGCCGAACTCGACCGTGTCCGGTGCGACGGCATCGCCTACGACGACGAGGAGAGCCGCCCCGGCCTCAGCTGCGTCGCCGCCCCGGTCCTGGACCGCGCCGGGCGCCTCGTCGCCGCGCTCTCCGTCGCCGGCCGGCGCGGACACATCGACACCGTGCGGCTCGGGGCCGACGTCCGCCGGGTCGCGGCGGCGGCGTCCCGGACCTGGGCGGGGCACGGGCGGGTGGCCCGGGGCTGAGCCCCAGGCTGAGTCCCGCGGAGTTTTGCAACTAGTTGCATAATGGCGTCCGGCCCTCTACAACGGAAGGGCACACACTCCGAAGGAGGGCGCCATGAGCCGCTACCCGCATCTGCTGAGCCCGCTCGACCTGGGTTTCACCACGCTGCCCAACCGCGTCCTCATGGGCTCGATGCACGTCGGCCTGGAGGAGGCCGAGCGCGGCTTCGAGCGGATGGCCGCCTTCTACGCGGAACGGGCGCGCGGGGGAGTGGGCCTCATCGTCACCGGCGGCATCGCCCCCAACGACGAGGGACGCCCGTACCCGGGAGGCGCCAAGCTCACCACCGACGAAGAGGCGGACCGGCACCGGGCGGTCACCGACGCCGTACACGCCGAAGGGGGCCGGATCGCCCTCCAGATCCTGCACTTCGGCCGGTATGCCTACCACGCCGACCTCGTCGCCCCCAGCGCGGTGAAAGCCCCGATCAGCCCCCACGCGCCCCGCGAACTGACCGCCGCCGAGGTCGAGCGGACCATCGACGACTACGTCCGCACCGCCCGCCTCGCCCGCGCCGCCGGATACGACGGCGTCGAGATCATGGGCTCCGAGGGCTACCTGATCAACGAGTTCGTGGCCGCCCCCACCAACCACCGCACCGACGAGTGGGGCGGCACCTACGAGAACCGCATGCGGTTCCCCGTCGAGATCGTCCGGCGCGTCCGCGAGGCCGTCGGCGAGGACTTCATCCTGATCTACCGGCTCTCCATGCTCGACCTCGTCCCCGGCGGCTCCACCTTCGACGAGGTCGTCACCCTCGCCAAGGCCGTCGAGGCGGCCGGCGCCACCCTCATCAACACCGGCATCGGCTGGCACGAGGCCCGCATCCCGACCATCGCGACGTCGGTGCCGCGCGGCGCGTACACGTTCGTCACGAAGAAGCTCATGGGCGAGGTGACGGTGCCCCTCGTCACCACCAACCGCATCAACACCCCCGAACTCGCCGAGGAGTTGCTCGCCGAGGGCGTCGCCGACATGGTCTCCATGGCCCGCCCGATGCTCGCCGACCCCGAGTTCGTCAACAAGGCCGCCGCCGGCACCCCCGAGGCCATCAACACCTGCATCGGCTGCAACCAGGCGTGCCTGGACCACACGTTCAGCGGGAAGATCACCTCCTGCCTGGTCAACCCCCGCGCCTGCCACGAGACCGAACTGACCCTGTCCCTGACCCGCCTGCGCAAACGCGTCGCGGTCGTCGGCGCGGGCCCCGCCGGACTGGCCTGCGCGGTCACGGCAGCCCAACGCGGCCACCACGTCACCTTGTTCGACGCCGCGACCGACATCGGCGGCCAGCTCAACATCGCCCGCAAGGTCCCCGGCAAGCAGGAGTTCGACGAGACGATCCGCTACTACCGCCACCAGTTGACGGTGCATCAGGTCGACCTCCGGCTCAACACCCGTATCGAGGCGGACGACTTGACCGGTTACGACGAGATCGTGGTCGCCACCGGAGTCGTCCCCCGCGTCCCCGACCTCGACGGCGTCGACCACCCCAGCGTCCTCGGCTACCTCGACGTCCTGCGCGACGACGCCCCCGTCGGCGACCGGGTCGCGATCCTCGGCGCCGGCGGCATCGGCTTCGACGTCGCCGAACACCTCACCGACAGCGGCGACAAGGCCCACGAGAACCCGGCGGCCTACTTCCGCGCCTGGGGCGTCGACCCCGGCCACACCACCCCCGGCGGCCTCACCGCCCCCCACCGCCCCACCCCGCCGCGCACGGTCCACCTGCTCCAGCGCAAGACCACCAAGGTCGGCGCCGGCCTCGGCAAGACCACCGGCTGGATTCACCGCACCGAACTCAAGCACCGAGGCGTCACCATGACCCCCGGCGCCACCTACGACCGCGTCGACGACACGGGCCTGCACATCACGGTCGACGGCCACAGCACCGTCCTGGAGGTCGACACCGTCGTCCTGTGCACCGGCCAGGAACCCCGCCGCGACCTGTACGACGCGCTGCTGGCGGCGGGCCGCACCCCGCACCTGATCGGAGGCGCGGACGTCGCCGCCGAGCTGGACGCGAAACGGGCCATCAAACAGGGCACGGAGATCGCGGCGGCGCTGTGACCCCCTCCCTAGGATGACCGCATGTCACTCCCGCACGCGATCCTCACCGCCCTGCTCGAAAAGCCGTCCTCGGGGCTGGAGCTGACCCGCCGGTTCGACCGGTCGATCGGATACTTCTGGTCGGCCACGCACCAGCAGATCTACCGCGAGCTGGGGAAACTGGAGGCGGAGGGCCACATCCGCACCCTCCCCTCCGAAGCCCCCGCCCGCGGCCAGAAGAAGTCCTACGAGGTCCTCCCCGACGGCCGCGCCGAACTCGCCCGCTGGACCGCCGGACCCCAGGACCCCAAACCCCACCGCGACGCCACCCTCCTGCGCCTGCGCGCCGCCGCCGTCGTCGGCACCGCCGGCCTCGCCGCCGACCTCACCCGCCATCTCGACCTGCACCGGCGCCAGTTGGCCGAGTACGAGGAGATCGAGGCCCGCGACTTCCCGTCCGGGGACGACGACAGCGCGCAGGCCAGGCTGCAACACCTGGTCCTGCGCGCCGGAATCGAACTGGAGACGTTCTGGACGAGCTGGCTCACCCAGGCCCTCGCCGAACTCCCCGCCGAGGAAAACCCCTGACTCAGAGCCGGTACGGCCGCCTGCGCCGCCGCAGGAACCAGCCCGCCGCCAGCACCCCCAGCCCGGTCAGCGCCCCGCCCGCCGCCAGGGTCACCGTCCCGTAGTCCTCGATCCCGCCCCCGAGCCCGCCGAGGACCCCTCGCGTGGGGGCCGTGGTCGACGAGGCGGTGGGGGACGACGCGGCCGACACGATGATCGTCTGGGAACCGGCGTTACGGCCGTCGGCGCAGCGGACCATCACCGTGTAGGTGCCGACGCTGACGCTCGTCCACGCCGCCGACTGGCTCACCGTCGTCCCCGACAGCGCCACCTGGCGGCCCTGGCCGAAGCTCGTCTGGCTGCTGGTCAGCAGGGAGGCGGTGCCGTAGCTGCCGCTCACCTGGGTCGTGCAGGTGCTGGTCACCACCGAGACCGTCGACCCCGTCGTACTCACCGAGATCCCGGCGGCGAACGCCGGTCCCGCGGCCAGCGCGACGGCCGCCGCGGTCGCCCCGGTGCCGACGAGAAACTGAAGTGTGCGCATCGGATGCCCTCCCGGCGGCACGGTCGGCGGTTACTCCGCCGGGGATCGGGTACGGCCGTGCTGCCTCAGACGAAGCCAAGACGCCCCCGGCGCCGCCCGCACCCCGGCAGCCGCCGGGCAGGTGACGGATTCCTTCGTACGGCCCAACGCGCCACCCCGCGCCGGACCGCCGGAGGGCTTCCGTATGCTGAGTTCCTCGACGGCCGAACTCTCCATCGGAATCCGTGAGTTCGAGCCGGTGGCGCGGACCGCTGTCGTCGCTGATCCCGCGCCGGCGTGGGCGGCCGGGAGGCCGGTGCCGAGGACGGCGCCGGCCCCCGCCCCCTGTCGGACCGTCAGACCGCGTGCACCGTACGGCCCCCTTGAGGTGGCCGAAGGGACGGACCGGCACCAGATTGACCTGAGTGTCCGTCAAAGTCCCCCCGCGGAGAGGGTTTCTCTACGTGCGTCCCCAGTCGTTGACACTCGCCGCCGCCTGCCTCGCCCTGCTGGCCCCCACCTCGCCCGCCGTCCCCCAGGCGTTCGGCCTCCCCACCCCGGACGGCCCCGTCGAGGCGGCGGACCTGCTGGCCAAGGTGCGCGACTGCGACCCCGTCTCACGCGGCAGGTACCGCCTCGACGACGGGGCGCCGCGCACCGTCCCCGTCTGCGGGACCCGCGACGCCGTCTTCTGGAAGGCCGACATGGACATCGACTGCGACGGGCGCCCCGGCCGCCACTGCAACCGGGACGCCGACCCCCTGTTCGCGCCGACCACCGCCTTCCAGCAGTCCGACGGACGCCAGCTCAGCGCCGAGACGCTGCCCTACATCGTCGTCCCGATGAAGAGCGCCGTCTGGAACCACCGGGACAGCGGCGTGCACGCCGGGTCCGTCGCCGCCGTGATCTACCGGGGCCGGGTCCAGTACGCCGTGGTCGGCGACACCGGACCCGACGACATCATCGGCGAAGCCTCCTACGCCACCGCCAAGGCCCTCGGGATTCCGGCCGACCCGCGCGGCGGGGGCGTGGCCTCGGGCGTCACCTACATCGTCTTCAAGGACTCACGGGTCAAGCCGATCGAGGACGAGGAGGAGGCGGTGGCGATGGGGGAGAGGCTGGCGAAGCTGTTCGTGCGGAACTAGAGCAGCTCCTCCACGAGATCGGCCGCGCGGCTCGTTCCTCCCTCCGAGCGGGCCGTCGCCCGCAGCTCCGCCGACCTGCGGGCCACCTCCGGGTCGCCGGTCAGCTCCAGCAGGGCGCCGCGAAGCGCCTGAGCCGTCGCGTCCGCCGTGTCGAGGCGGCGCGCGATCCCCAGCTCCACCAGGCGGTCCGCGTTCATGAACTGCTCGGCGCCCTGCGGCACGGCGATCATCGGGACCCCGGCGAGGAGGCACTCGCCGCAGCCGCCCATGCCCGCGTGGGTGACGAACGCGTCGGCCCGCTCCAGGATCGCGCGCTGCGCCACCCACGAGTGGACCTCGACGTTCGCCGGGATCTCCCCGAGGACGGCCGGGTCGGTGTACTTCCCGATCTGGAGGACGACGTGCCAGCCCGGCAGGTCACCGAAGGCCGCGAGGCACTGCCGGTAGAACTCGGGCTGCCGGGTGAACGCCGAGCCGAGGGAGACGAGGAGGACGTTCTCCGCGTGCGCCGGACGCGCCCACTCCTCCTCGGCCGGGTCGAAGCAGGGCCCCACGAACGTGACGGTGGACGTGTCGACCCGGTCCGCCTGCGGCTGCATCGCCCGCGTGATCGTCGCGACCGTGTGCGCCGGACGGCCCGCGAACTCCTCCATGGTGGGCGTGGACGCCCCGCACTCCTTGAGCCACGCGTCGAACCGCGCCCGGTACGCGTCCGCTCCCGGCAGCTCCCAGATGTGCGCGGCGACCTCCGTGTCGTACCCCTCCCAGGCCACGAACGTCGGGGACAGCTGCATCAGGGGGCGGTGCTGGGACTCGGCGAGGGCGCGGGCCGCGTACGCGCCGATGTCGTACAGGTAGAGGTCGGCCGGGTCATCGTCGTAGGCGGCGCGCAGTTGCGGGAGGGCCTGGATCGCGTCGTCCAGGAACACGGACATCGCGCCGACCGTGTCCTCGGGCCAGTCGTTGTCGGCGACCGGGAGGACGGAGGTGTACGGGACCAGCTCGGCGCCGGTCGGCTCGACGAGGTGGGCGACGGCGGGGTCGTTCGCGTAGGTCACGCGGTGGCCGCGGGCGACCAGCTCACGGATCACGTCGAGGCTGGGCAGGACGTGACTGACGGCGGGGATGCCGACCATCGCGACATGGGCACGGCGACGGGACATGGACGATCACACTCGTTTCAGGTCTACGGAGACTTGCTGAGGACACGACGGAGCGCGGCCCGGCGGCATCGCGCGGGGCGCTGTGAGGGGTCGTGTCAGCCGTAGAGCTGAAGGAAGCCGTACATGGGACCGACCTTAGTGCGGTCGTGTGCCGTCCCGCATCCGGATTACGGCGCCGCCGCCTCCAGGTCGTCCACACTCCCCGACATGACCGTCCGGACGTGCGCGGTGAGGTGCTCCAGCGGCCAGTCCCACCAGGCCAGCGCCAGCAGCCGGGCCACGTCTGTCTCGCTGAACCGGGTACGGATCAGGCGGGCCGGGTTGCCGCCGACGATGCCGTAGTCGGGGACGTCGGAGGTGACGACGGAGCCGGTCGCGACGATCGCGCCGTGCCCGATCCGCACCCCGGGCATCACGGTCACGCCGTGCCCGAGCCACACGTCGTTGCCGACGACCGTGTCACCCCGGTTCGGCAGCCCGGTCAGCAGGTCGAAATGGTCGGCCCAGGCGCCGCCCATCGTCGGGAACGGGAACGTGGAGGGGCCGTCCTGGCGGTGGTTGGCGCCGTTCATGATGAAGCGGACGCCCGTCGCGAAGGCGCAGAACCGGCCGATGACGAGGCGCTCCGGGCCGTAGTGGTACAGCACGTTCCGCGTCTCGAAGGCCGTCGCGTCGTCCGGGTCGTCGTAGTACGAGAATTCCCCGACCTCGATCAACGGGGACGTCACCAGCGGTTTGAGCAGGACGACGCGCGGCTGGCCGGGCATCGGGTGCAGCGTGTCCGGGTCGGGGAGCACAGGCATGGCGGACTCTCTCTCGGGGGCCGGCGGGTTCCACCCATGATCGTGCGCGCAACCCCCGCCGGCCCACCGAATTACACCTTGCGGTACGCGTACGCCTCCCCGGCCGCCGCCTCCACGGCCGTCAGATCCGCGCCGGTCGCCGCCGTCACCGCCGCCGCGATCGCCCCCTCGACGAAGGGCGCGTCCAGCAGCCGGATGTCGTGCGGGAGTTCGTCGTCCTCCAGCAGCGCCTTGACGGTCAGGACGGCGCTCCCCAGATCGGCGAGGACCGCGACCCCCGCGCCCCGGTCGACCTCGGCGGCGGCCCGCGCGATCAGGCCGGCGCTGGTCCCGAACCCGCCGTCCTCGGTCCCCCCGGCGGCGGCCACCGGCACGTCCGTGCCGTCACCGACCAGACCGCGCGCCAGGTCCGCGACGGACTCGGCGACGGCACCGCTGTGCGAGACCAGGACGATCCCGACGAGTTTCCGCTCGCTCATGAACTGCTGTCCTCCCCTTGGCTGTCGGCTCCCCGAGCCGCTTCGAGCGCCGCGATCAGCAGCGCCGCCGAGGTCGCCCCCGGGTCCTGATGCCCCACACTGCGCTCGCCGAGATAACTCGCGCGCCCCTTGCGCGCCTGGAGCGGCACGGTCGCCTCCGCCCCCTGCTCGGCCGCGACCCGCGCCGCCGCGAACCCGGCGTCCAGCGCCTCCACGGCCGGCAGCAGCGCGTCGATCATCGTCTTGTCGCCCGGCGCGGCCCCGCCGAGCTGCATCACGGCCTGCACACCCGCCCTGAGCGCCGCCGCGAACTCGGCCTCGCTCACCTCGGGCGCGTCCCCGAGCGCCTTGCCGGTACCGCGCAGCAGCGTTCCGTACAGCGGCCCCGACGCCCCGCCGACGGTCGAGATGAGCTGCCGCCCGGCGAGCTGGAGGACGGCGCGCGGCGTCGCGGGCTCCTCCTTCTCCAGGACGGCCGTCACCGCCGTGAACCCGCGCCGCAGGTTGGCGCCGTGATCGGCGTCCCCGATGGGCGAGTCCAGCTCGGTGAGCCGGTCGGCCTCACGGTCGACGGAGGCGGCGGCCGTCGTCAGCCAGCGACGGAAGAAATCGGCGTCCAGCATGACGGCTCCTCACATGCCCCAGCGCAGCCCGGCCGTACTGACCGGCGCTTTCCACAGCCGCAGCAGCTCCTCGTCGATCTGGCACAGCGTGACGGACGCGCCCGCCATGTCCAGCGAGGTGACGTAGTTGCCGACCAGCGTGTGCGCGACCGAGACCCCGCGCTGCCCCAGGACGCGCTGCACCTCGGCGTTGAAGCCGTACAGCTCCAGGAGCGGCGTCGACCCCATCCCGTTGACCAGGACGAGGACCGGGTTGCGGGGGTTCATGTCCTCCAGGATCGCGTTCACCGCGAAGTCGGCGATCTCCCCGGACGTCATCATCGCCCGCCGCTCGCGGCCCGGTTCGCCGTGGATGCCGATGCCGAGCTCCAGCTCGCCCGCCGGCAGGTCGAAGGTCGGGGAGCCCTTGGCGGGGGTGGTGCAGGCGCTCAGCGCGACGCCGAAGCTGCGGGAGTTCTCGTTCACCTGCCGGGCGATCGCCTCGACGCGCTCCAGCGGCTGCCCCTCGTCCGCCGCCGCGCCCGCGATCTTCTCCACGAACAGGGTCGCGCCGGTACCGCGCCGGCCCGCCGTGTAGAGGCTGTCGGTGACCGCCACGTCGTCGTTGACGAGGACCTTCGCGACCTGGATGCCCTCGTCCTCGGCGAGTTCGGCCGCCATGTCGAAGTTGAGGACGTCCCCCGTGTAGTTCTTCACGATGAACAGCACCCCCGCCCCGCTGTCCACGGCCGCCGCCGCCCGCACCATCTGATCCGGCACCGGGGACGTGAAGACCTCGCCCGGACACGCCGCCGACAGCATCCCCGGCCCCACGAAACCGCCGTGCAGCGGCTCGTGCCCCGAGCCGCCGCCCGACACCAGCGCCACCTTTCCGGCGACCGGCGCGTCCCGCCGCACGATCACCCGGTTCTCCACGTCCACGACCAGCTCGGGATGGGCGGCGGCCATTCCCCGCAACGCGTCGGTGACCACGGTCTCCGGAACGTTGATCAGCATCCTCATGGCGAGTCCTCCTGGTGAGCTGTGCGCCTGCGTCCCACTCGATTATCGGTCCAGGTGGCGGACCACTCGGAGACTAACGGGCGACGTCACGCTTTGTCGTCGGGAGCGACCGAGGCGCTCAACGGTGGAACTTCCAGGTGATGTGGGAGTCCGTCGCGTTGACGACGGTGACCGGGATGTCGACCACCGTCCCGTCGCCCCGGCGCCCGGTGCACGTCATCCGCGTCCCGGCGACCGCGAGGAGCGGCCCCGGGCACCGCACGTCATGGACCCGCAGGCCCACCCACGGCAGCGGGTGGTACAGGCTCTGCGTCCGACCGGCGACGATGTTCGGCGCGAGGGCCTTGCGCCCGTCGACCATGACCGTGTCGAACGAGTCCAGCCCCGTGGTCGACTCGGTGGTCGAGAGGGCGCGCGAGCCGAACACCCCGACGACGAGGACGACGGCCGCTCCGGCGACGGCGCCGCCGACGAACCTGCTGTCCGGCACAGACGGTCTCCCAACGCGTTCGCGGACTCGGAAAGTACCAGTTCACCCCCGCTACGGTGAGCGCCATGAGAACCACCGTCCGGGGCTTCGCGGTCGGCGCCCTGCTCGCGGCGGCCTTCCTCGACCTCGCGATCGTCCGCGCGGTCGGCGCCGCTCTCCCGCTGCCCGCCCTGGTCCTGGCCACCGGCCTCACCGCCACCCTCTGGCCCGCCGCCTCCCGCCCGCCCCGGCTCACCACCGAACTGCGTACGGCCGTCCCCGCGCTGCTGTCCCTGCTCTACACGGCGACAGCGCTGCTCCGGCACCGGGTCGTCCCCTTCGGCCCCGGCGAGATCGCGCTGCTGCTGTGCCTGCTGTACCTCGCGGTACGCCACGCCCCGGCGCGCTGGGCCGTGCTCTGCGCGGCGCTGGACGCGGGGGCGCTGCTCGCGACGCCCGCCCGGTACTTCCGTACGCCGTGGTCGGGGGACGAGGGGCCGGTGTATCTGGTGGCCGGCGTGCTGCTGGCCGGCCTCACCGCCGGGTTCGCCGGGTATCTGCGGTTCCTGGACTTCCGGCGGGCCGCCGCCCTCGCCGAGACGCGCCGCGAGGAACGCGTGGCGATCGCGGCCGACCTCCACGACTTCGTGGCGCATCACGTGACCGGCATCCTCGTCCAGACGCAGATGGCCCGCATGATGGCGGCCGGCGACCGCACGAGGCTCGACCCCGTCCTCGGCGGCATCCAGGACGCCGCCACCGAGGCGCTCGCGTCGATGCGGCGCACGGTCGGCGTCCTGCGCGAGAACGACCCCGTCGCGCACCGGCCGGTCGGCGATCTCGCCGGGATCAGGGAGCTGACCGCCGGGTTCGCCGGTCCGAGGGTCGTCCTGCGCCGGGACGGCGCCGTGCGCGACGATCTGCCGCACGAGATCCAGGCCGCCGCCTACCGGGTCGTCCAGGAGTCCCTGACGAACGTGCGGCGGCACGCGGGGGACGCCGGGGAGGTCGTCGTCGGGCTGCGGCTCGCGGGGGCGGCGCTGGAGGTCAGCGTCACCGACGACGGGCGCGGCGGGGTACGGCTCCCGGACGAGGCGCGGGGCGGGGGGTTCGGGCTGGTGGGGCTGCGGGAGCGGGTCGGGGCGCTGGGCGGGGAGCTGTCGGCGGGGCCGGGGGAGGCGGGGTGGCGGGTGCGGGCGCTGCTGCCGGTGGGTGGGGTCCTGTGACGTGAAGGGTCAAGTGAAGTCACTTGACCCTTCAAGTTAAGCTGGGGTCATGAGCGCAGACGACACGCCCTGGCTGGACGCCGAGGAGCAGGAGACCTGGACGGCGCTGGTCGGGCTGATGACCCAGCTCCCGGGCGCCCTCGACACCCAGTTGCAGCGCGACGCCGGGATCAGCCACTTCGAGTACCAGGTCCTCGCCGGGCTGTCGATGTCCCCCGGCCGCACCCTGCGCATGAGCGTCCTCGCCGACTTCGCCGTCGGCTCCCTCTCCCGCCTCTCCCACACCGTCAAACGCCTCGAACGACAGGGCTGGGTACGGCGGACGACCGACCCCGGCGACGGGCGCTGCACCCTCGCCGTCCTCACCGACAGTGGCTGGGACAAGGTCGTCGCCACCGCGCCGGGGCATGTCGCGGAGGTGCGGCGGCTGGTGTTCGGGCCGCTGACGAAGGCTCAGCAGCGGAATCTGCGGGAGGCGGGGCGGCGGGTGAACGAGGCGGTGCGGCCCGGGGGCATGGCGGGGGCGACCGGGATCGGGGAGTCGGCCATCGCGCCCTGAAGCGTCGTCAGGCCGCCGCCGTCGTACCCCGAAGCCCTCCCTCTCCTTCTCCTCTTAGAAAGGCCCTTCATGTCCTCCGTCCTCAACCCCGCCATACCCGCCGGTGCGTACGACGCCTTCCTCCCCGAGGCGCTGGCCGGGGCCCGTGCGCAGCGTGAGTGGACCCCCGCCGACGGCCCCCTGCCCGCGCTCTACCTCAGCCACGGCGCGCCGCCCCTCTTCGACGACGGCCCCTGGCTGAGGGAGCTGTTCACGTGGGCGCAGCGCCTCCCGAAGCCCAAGTCGATCCTGATCGTCTCCGCGCACTGGGAGAACGCCCCCCTCGCGATCACCGCCTCCGCCGCCCACACCCCGCTCGTGTACGACTTCGGCGGCTTCCACCCCCGCTACTACCGGATGCGGTACGACACCCCGGACGCGACCGCGCTGGCCCACCGGATCGCCGCGACCATGCCCGACGGCGAACCGCTCCACCAGCACACGAAGCGGGGCCTGGACCACGGCGCGTGGGTGCCGCTGATGGCGATGTACCCCCTCGCCGACATCCCCGTCCTGCAACTCTCCCTGCCGACCCACGACCCGGCGAAGCTGATGGACATCGGCCGCCGGCTCGCCGGACTGCGCGCGGAGGGCACGCTCGTCATCGGCTCGGGATTCATGACGCACGGCCTGCCGTTCATCACCCGCGAGATGATCGAGGGCACCGTCCCCGCCTGGTCCGCCGACTTCGACCACTGGGCCGCCGAGGCCCTCGACCGGGGCGACGTCGACGAACTCGCCGCGTACGCCACCCGCGCGCCCGGCATGCCGTACGCCCACCCCACCCCGGACCACTTCCTGCCGATCTTCGTCACGCTCGGCAGCGCGGACGACCCGCAGGGGGCCGTCCGCACCGCCGTCGACGGCTTCATGATGGGATTCGCGAAGCGGTCGTTCGAACTGGCCTAGGTCTGGATCTCGACCGGGCCCTCGTCGTAGACGGTGATGTCCACGCAGATGTAGATCGGCTCGTCCCAGGCGACGTGGACGACCCAGCCGACGCCCTGGTTCGGGTCCCACGGGGACCCGTGCGGGGCGATGTTGGTGACCCACACGTCGGCCGAGCCGATGAACCGCTTGCGGTCGGAGCCGGCGAAGCCGCCGTTCGGGTCGCTGCGATCGGGTACGTACTCGCAGGCCGTCACGTTGACGACGGAGTTGCTCGTGATGGCGGCCCAGTTGAGGTTGCACGGGACGCGGCCGTTCATCGGGTCCCGGTAGTACAGGCGGATGTGCTGGGGCATGGGACCACCCCTTCCGTTTCCATGGATGCTGGAACAGTGCTCCTCCATCGTGGAGTGCGCTCAAATGAGCGGCAAATCGATCATGTGAGCAGTGTTGGTCTCCGTGGGGCCGCCTTGACGACCCCCGGGGCGCGACCTAGCGTGCGGTGATCACGCGGGCCGGTCCGCGTGACGCCGGCAGAAAGGTCCGTCATGCGGCTCTCCGTACCGGACGACTCCCTCTTCGGGTCCGCCAACCTGCCCTACGGCGTCTACTCCCGCCCCGGCACCGCGCCCCGCGTCGCCACCCGGTACGGCGACCACGTCGTCGACCTCGCGCTGCTCCTCGGCGACGACGTCTTCGCGGCGCCCTCGCTCAATCCGTTCATGGCGCAGGGGCACGAACGCTGGGCGGCTGTCCGCGCGGCGCTCACCGACGCGCTCGCCGGGGACGTCCCTCCCGAGGCCGTCCACCCCCTCGCGGACGTCACTCTCCACCTTCCCTTCGAGGTCGCCGACTACGTCGACTTCTTCGCCTCCGAGCATCACGCGGCCAACCTCGGCCGGCTCTTCCGGCCCGACAACCCCGAGCCGCTCCTGCCCAACTGGAAGCATCTGCCGGTCGGTTACCACGGCCGCTCCGCCTCGATCGTCGTCTCCGGGACGGACGTCGTACGGCCCCACGGGCAGCGCAAGGCGCCCGGTGATCCGGCGCCCGTCTTCGGGCCGTCGGTGCGGCTGGACATCGAGGCGGAGCTGGGTTTCGTGGTGGGCACCGGCAATCCCATGGGTGAGCCGATCCCCGTCGCGGACGCCGAGTCCCACCTCTTCGGCGTGGTCCTCTTCAACGACTGGTCCGCGCGTGACATCCAGGCGTGGGAGTACGTCCCTCTCGGGCCCAACCTCGGCAAGTCCTTCGCCTCGACGGTCTCGGCGTGGGTCGTGCCGCTGCTCGCGCTGACCGGGGCGAAGGTGCCCACGCCGGTCCAGGAGCCGGCCGTCCTTCCCTACCTCGCGCTGGACGAGCCCTGGGGGCTCGATGTCGGCCTGGAGATCGAGTGGAACGGGGAGGTCGTCTCCCGGCCGCCGTACTCCGCGATGTACTGGTCTCCGGCGCAGATGCTGGCGCACCTCACCGTGAACGGGGCGCCCACCCGCACCGGCGACCTCTTCGCCTCCGGCACGGTCTCCGGGCCGTCGAAGGGGGAGCGTGGGGCGTTCATCGAGCTGACGTGGGGCGGGGCGGAGCCGGTGACTGTCGCGGGGGAGGTGCGGACGTTCCTGGAGGACGGGGACGAGGTGGTGATTCGGGCCAGCGCGCCGGGGGTCGGCGGGGGGCGGATCGGGTTCGGGGAGGCTCGGGGGAGGGTGGTGGCGGGGGAGTGGACGGGTGGGTGAGTGGCCGACTGGCCAAGTGGCTCAGCCACTCGACCACCAGCCCACCGAACCGCCACCCCGGCGACCGGTCGCCCCGCCCCGCCCACCCCACCCCTCAGCTCAACCGCCTCTCCGCCCCCGCCCGCAGCTCCTTCCGCAGCCGATCCCCCCGCCACCCCTCCACGACCGCCTCCCACAGCGTGTCCGCCTGGGACGGCGGGGCCAGGCCCGCCACCGGCGGGTCGAGGTCGAGGTTGGTCGGGAAGGGGTACCCCTCGGCGGTCGCGGCGACGACCCGCCGCAGCCAGTCCTCGGAGACACCCTCGGAACGGCGGCGCAGCAGGACGGGGAAGAGGGCGTTCGCCATGGCCTCGCGGTCCACCGACTCCATCGCCCGCCCGAACGGCGAGGAGATCTGAAGGAGGTTGGCCATCCGGCGGATGTCCGCGGACCGGTTGTGGCCGGCGGCGTGGAAGAGCGCCGGGTTGAAGAAGACGGCGTCCCCCTTGACCAGCGGAAGCTGGACGTGCCGGGCCTCGAAGTACTCCACGAACTCCGGGAGCCGCCAGGCCAGATACCCCGGCTCGAACTTCTGCGAGTGGGGGAGATAGAGCGTCGGCCCGGACTCCACCGGCATGTCGCAGTGCGCCACCGCCCCCTGGAGGGTCAGCACCGGCGAGAGCCGATGGACATGAGCCGGATACCCCGCCGCCCGCTCCTGCGCGAGGAACCCGAGGTGGTAGTCGCGGTGCACACTCTGCGCCGCCCCACCCGGATTGACGACATTGACCTGCGAGGTCACCTGATACCCCGGCCCGAGCCAGGCCCCGGCGACCAACGCCAGCACCTCGTTCGCGTAGTAGTCGGCGAACACCTCCGGCTCCCGCAGCGCCAGCTTGTCCAGCGCGTTCCACACCCGGTCGTTCGCACCGGGCTTCGCGAAGTGATCACCCCGCGCACTCCCACCCGCCCGCTCCTCCTCGATCAGCGCACGGAACGCGTCGGAGGCCCGGTCCACGATCGCGTGGTCGGGAAAGGCGCCCTTCAGGACGACGATCCCGGGCCCGTCCAGCAGCGCCCGCACCAACTCGCCCTGGACCGCGCGCCGTCCGGCCCCGGTGAGCCCGCGCAGCCCCTCCGCGTCGTACAGCAGGACGTTGCTCTCGACACCGGCGGCGGAGGGGTACGCGGCGGTGTCGGTGTCGCGCTCGACGAGCGAGCGGAACGCGTCGAGGTCGCAGTCGGCCTCGGTCAGCCAGGTGGCCTGGGGGGACATAAGGGTCCTTTCGCCGTGCTTGCCTTTCCGCCAGTCTTGAGGGCGTCAATCCATCAGGCAATGCCCGACAATGAATCAAAAGTCCATCATCGACGTCCGGGACACCTCATGCGCCACCCCTACCCCATCAGGGAGATCGCCCGCCAGGCCGGGCTGAGCACCGCCACGGTCGACCGCGTCCTGAACGGCCGGGGCAACGTCCGCGAGAGCACCGTCCGAGAGGTGCACGCGGCGATCGAGGACCTGGACCGCCAGCGCGACCAGGTCCGCATCGGCAGCCGTACGTTCATGCTGGACATCGTCATGCAGGCCCCGGAACGGTTCTCGACGGCCGTCCGCGAGGCCCTGGAGGCGGAGCTGCCGTCGCTGTACCCGGCGGTCGTCCGCTCCCGTTTCCACTTCCGCGAGACCGGCACGGCCGCCGAACTCGCCGCCGCCCTCGACCGGATCGCGCGACGCGGCACGCAGGGCGTGATCCTCAAGGCCCCGGACGCCCCCGAAGTCGTGGCTGCCGTCGGACGGCTCGCCGAGGCCGGGATTCCGGTCGTCACCCTGGTCACCGACCTGCCCGGCAGCGCCCGCGCCGCCTATGTCGGCATCGACAACCGGGCCGCCGGAGCCACGGCCGCCTACCTCCTCCAGCAGTGGCTCGGCGACCGCCCCGGAAACGTCCTCACGACCATCAGCCGGGCCTCCTTCCGGGGCGAGGAGGAGCGCGAGATGGGCTTCCGCAGCGAGATGAGGCTCGCGGCACCCCGCCGCGCCCTCGTCGAGGTCACCGACAGCGACGGACTCGACGCCACCCAGCGCGACCTGGTCCTGGAGGCGCTGCGCCGCGACGAGGACATCGTCGCTGTCTACTCGATGGGCGGCGGCAACCTCGCCACCCTCGACGCGTTCGACGCCCTCGGCAGGCGGTGCGCGGTGTTCGTCGCGCACGACCTGGACCACGACAACTCCCGCCTCCTGCGGGCCCGTCGCCTCTCCGCCGTCCTCCACCACGACCTCCACCAGGACATGCGCCGCGCCTGCCAGGCCGTCATGCGCGCCCAGGGCGCCCTGCCGGACGACGGGCCGGTGCCGCCGTCCGCGATCCAGGTCGTGACCCCGCTCAACCTGCCGCCCGGCGCCGGAGAACCGACAGTGGGTTGAAGTTTCAAACGAATACCGGGAGACTGGCTCTCGCTTGAGAGTTCAAACGTCTATCGTCGTCCCCGGGAGCCCTCGTGTCCGTCACCACCGAAGCCGTCGCCGTCCGCCGAGGCCCGCTCGTCGTCGCGGGGGGAGTGCTCGGCGCGATCGTCGCCGCCTCGGCCATTAACGCGGTCATCGCCCTCGCCGCCCACGGCATCGGCGCCCCCGACGACTTCCAGCCCCTCAAGGCGTCCTCGTACATCTTCCTGACGACCGTCGGCCTCGTCGTCGGCGCGCTCGGCTGGGCCGCTGTGCGGGCGCGGGCGAACGACCCCGAGGCGCTCGTCCGCAAGCTCGTCCCGACGCTCGTCGTCGTGTCGTTCGTCCCCGACTTCCTGCTGTTCGGCGACGGCGGGGTGACCGGCGTCGTGGCCCTGCTGCTGATGCACGTCGCGGTCGCGGCCGTCGCCGTCGTCGCGTACCGGAAGGTCATGCCGCTGAAGTAGCGTGCCCGGATGGACCTCTTCACCCACACGTGGGCGGCGCTGCGGACGGCCGTCGCAGGGCTCCCCGACGAGGACTTCGCACGCCCCTCCGGGTGCACGGGATGGCTCGTCCGCGACCTGGTCTGCCACCTCGTGATCGACGCGCAGGACGTGCTGATCACCCTCGCCACACCGGCCGACACCGAGCCGACCCGGGACGCGGTCACCTACTGGCACGTCAGCGGCACCCCGCCGACCGGCGACGACCCGCTCGACGCGCTGACCGTCCGGCTGGCCGCCGCCTACGAGGACCCGGCGCTGCTCAAGTTCCACCTGGACGACGTCGGCTCGGCCGCCGGCCGCGCCGCCGCCCTGGCCCCGCCCGAACTCCGGGTCGCCACCCAGGACATGGTCCTCACCGCTCACGACTACCTCGGCGCGTACGTCCTGGAGTGGACCCTGCACCACCTCGACCTCGTCGCCCACCTCCCCGGCGCCGACGGGCCGCCCGCCGAAGGACTCGCCCGGACCCGGGAGATGCTGGAGCGGATCGCCGGAACACCGTTCCCGGCGTCCCTCTCCGACACGGACACGCTGCTGATCGGCACCGGGCGGCGTACGCCCACCCACTCCGAACGGTCCGCACTGGGAGAGACGGCCACCCGCCTGCCCCTCGTCCTCGGGTGAACGGGACCGGTCGTCGCAGGTGACGGGAAGGCGGCCGATTACCATCACGCCCATGGATGCGACGCCCCGCTGGCTGGACCCCGAGGAACGACGGGCGTGGCTCGCCTACGTCGAGTTCTCCACCCACCTCGCCGACCACCTCAACCGCCAGCTGCGCCGCGACGCGGGCATGGCCCACGCGGACTACGTCCTGCTGGCGTTCCTCTCCTCGGCCCCCGACCACCAGCTCACCATGTCCGAGCTGGCCGAACGCCTCAGGATCACCCGCAGCCGCCTCACCCACGCCGTCACCCGCCTCCAGGAGGCCGGTTACGTCGACCGCCGCGACTGCCCGAGCAACCGCCGCAACCAGCTCGCCGCCCTCACCCCCGAAGGTATGCGCCTCCTGGAGGAGGTCGCCCCCGGCCACGTAGAGGCGGTCCGCCAGGCGGTCTTCGACGCCCTCACACCGGACCAGGTCACCCAGCTCGCGGAGATCGGCGAGGCCATCAACGCGGCGCTCCACCGCATCGACGAGACCGGCGAACAGGAGCAGACGCTGCCCTGGCGGAGGCGATAGCGGACCAATTGATCGAGATGCGGGGCATAGATCCGATCATCGATGCTGTTTAGGCTTCTGAGGGGGCTCACCGGACGTACGAGCACCTCACGGGCGGCACGCCTGTGCCGCGATGAGTCGCATTCGATAGGGCAGGTACAGCACATGAGCGCTTCCGCATCGATCGGCGTGACCGGCCTCGGGGTCATGGGCCGTAACCTGGCGCGCAATTTCGCGCGTCATGGTTA